>CAWJTH010000081.1:0-45546 GCA_963845495.1 uncultured Chitinophagaceae bacterium | reverse complement strand
GAAAATCGTTGCCAACATAAATATCCGGCCAACCATCCAAATTGATGTCGGCCACGCAAATGCCTAAGCCATAACTAATTGCAGAGCTATTGATGCCGGTTTGCCGAGTCACATCCGTAAAATGATTATTGCCATCATTGCGATAAATACGGTCGCCCGATAAATCGTTATAAGTGCCAAGGAATCTTTTCCGTTCGGCAAAAGTGCCGTTTTGATGAACGGAATGGTTCAATAAAAACATGTCTAAATCGCCATCGCCATCATAATCAAAAAAAGCTGCCTGCGTGCTAAATCCTGAAAAATCGAGACCATAAGCTGCGGCCATATCTTTATAAAACGGCACCCCATTTTTATCGATACCTTGGCAAATCAGTAATTCATTTTTGCCGTGCAGGCTTTCATATTTGCCAACCTTACAAATATAAATGTCCAGCAATCCATCGTTGTTAATATCCACAACGCTTACGCCGGTGTTCCAGCCACTATCAAAAGGGATTTTTGCAGCCGTGGTTACATCTCTAAACTTTAAGTTACCATCGTTTAGGAATAATTTATTTTGGCCTTGGTTACTGGCAAAAAACAAATCTATTTTCCCATCATTATTAAAATCAGCAGCACCAGCGCCAGCACCATTGTAGAAATACATGTATTTAAACATGTTGAAACTGTCGGACGAAGTCAATTTATTGGTAAAATTTAACCCCGTTTGGTTGCTTTCCAATAATTCAAACAAAGGCGGTAAATCTGCTTCTTTTGGTTTGCAGCAATTTAAAAAAAGCACCAGCAACAAAGCTAACAGCGGAAAAAAATATTTTAATTTAAGAGACGGTTTAAACATTTTAGGCATACTAACTTTTACTTTTCCACTATTTTTTCTTAACGATCGTTTTGTTGGTTATTGTTTTTTGTTGATATAGAACGGGAAAATCATCGTTTTGCAAGAACAAAATATCGGTTCCATTTTTTGTTTTTATACCGGCAACATCACGCACTTGACCTATCACATCAATACCAGTTTTCTTTTGGTCAACAAAATTGAAACTGCCTTTTCCATTGTTCAACAAAACGCTGCCGTAACTAGCATCCAAACAACCAAATTGCGGTTGGAAACCCGATTCATTTCCACCAATAATTAAATCCATTTTCCCATCGTTATTTAAATCAATCGGCAAAATGCTATTTACGGAAGATAATTGCACATCGACCGGCAACGCTTGAATTTCAAATTGCCCATTTCCAATATTAATAGCTACGATAGAACTGGCATAATTGAAGATTTTCACTTGCGATTTATTTATTAAATCCGCACCAAAAAGATCTTGTACGGTTTTGGTAGCATAATCGCCATGTTTTAAATTTTGCTTTTTAAGTATCGGAAATTGATCAGTCATTTCACGTTTTAAAAACACCGGAACATCTTTTCCATCGTAGGTACGGGCAAGCACTTTTTCCATTTCGGCATTGCCTTTATCAAAATCGCCGATAAATAATTTTACTGGATTGGCTAAATCGGGCTTTAGGTAAAAATTTTCGCCAATATTTCCCAAAATCAAATCTTGTTTTCCATCGCCGTTTACATCAGCAACGGCAATTGATCGCCACCAACCAAACAATGGATTAAGGTTGCTTTTTATTTCTATGAAATGATCTTGCTGATAAGAAAAAATGCGTGGCGACATCCATTCGCCGGCAATCACCAGTTCTTTTTTTGCATCGCCTACAACATCGGCCCACACTGCACTGGTAACCATCCCAATGTGTGCAATATCTTGATTTTTTGATTCAGCAATATCTTTAAAATGCCCTTGCCCATCGTTTACAAAAAGATAACTCAATGGCGACGTACCGTAATCTCGCGGCTCATTCCTTCCGCCTATAAAAAGATCCAGATTCCCATCGCCATTAAAATCGTAAGCGGCAATTACGCCGATATCTGCACTGTTTTTGGGGAAAGCATTGGCATCTAAAGTAAAATTTCCTTTGCCATCGTTTTTATATAACCGCAGTTGTATTTCCCTACTGTTTGGTGGTTGGTTGTTTCCGCCTGGGCCAATCACTAAATCAAGGTCGCCGTCTTTGTCGGCATCAAACAACAAAACAGCTTCATCTTCAAAGGCAGCAAATTGTTCAAATATTTTTTCTGGCTTTTTCACAAAACCGCCGTCAGCAGTTTGCAAATACAATTGCCCGCCTTGATTGGCAGCACCGCCAATATACACGTCTTCAAGCCCATCTCCATCTACATCGCCCACAGCGGCCTTTGGCCCTTCGCGGGAAAGCAATTCAGGTATATTTCTTTCGAAGTAAAAATCCATGTAATCGTCTTCTTGGTGTTTGTCGAAATTACTTGTCACTTTACCGAACATTGTTTCGCCTGATGTTTCTTTAACACTCGGCACATTAGTTTTTGGCGCATCTGTTTTGGAGATGGTGTATAATTTATTGATTTCTGGGCTTTTATACACCGAATAAGTCAAATCGGGCCAACGAATTACCATGGAATCAACTTGTTTCAACTGTCCAAGCCCAATCACATTTTTATAATCCATGCAAGATTGAAAACCTCGGCTTGGCACCACTTCGCGGCTCAATATTTGGTTGCCGCTATAAATTTTAATGGAACTTCCGATAGCAAAAGTATTGCTTGCACTACCTTTTAATAAAATACTTATGTAATTATTGTTGTTTGTTTCACGTGCGTTATTCTTGTAAACAAAAGCTGGTTGATTTTCATTGTTCACAATTAAATCGAGATCGCCGTCGTTATCCAAATCTCCATAAGCAGCCCCGTTTGAAAAAGAAGCTTGCGTAAAACCCCAAACTTTTCCAACATCTTCAAACTGCAAATTGCCTTTATTTTGGTACGCTTTGTTCAACATCGGTTTTTTAGGGATGTGCGTCAACACTTCATCAACATTGTCTTTTTTGCCGGTCATTACCATTTTTTGGATAACATCGTTGGCAAAAAAGTCCATGAAATCTAAATTCGTCACATCGCGGTTCACGCCGTTGCAAACATAAATATCGTTTAGTCCATCATTATCGGCATCAAACATTAAAGCGCCCCAACTCCAGTCGGTGGCTTGCACACCGCTATAATTGGCTACTTCCATAAACTTGCCGTTTTTATTGTTTACTTGCAGGCAATTTTGCATGAATTGATGATAAAACCCTGCTTTTTCCTTGCCTTTGTACAAATCAATATTGTCGAAAGCACCTAATGTTTTTAATCGATAATCATCGCCTGGCAACATGTCCGTAGTAAAAATATCAGGGTAACCATCGTTGTTTACATCAGCCAAGTCGGCACCCATCGAAGAAAAACTGGTATGGCCGATACATTGTTCCAATTCATCTTTAAATGTGCCGTTTTTTTGGTTGATGTATAAATAATCTCGTTCATAGGAATCGTTCGAAACATAAATGTCCAAATATCCATCGCCGTTTATATCGCCAACTGAAGCACCCAATCCAAAACTGATCAAGCTGCCATGTATACCGGCTTTTTGGGTTACTTCGGTAAAATGGCCGTTGTCGTTTCTAAATAAATGGTCGCCACCGCCCTTTAAAAATTGGGCTACCGGCCAAGCAGAATCGGCCAAATCCCGACGATTGCTATTGTTAAGCGTATTTACCGGAACAGGGCTATTATTGATCATGAAACAATCCAAATCGCCGTCGTTGTCATAATCAAAAAAAGAAACCTGCGTAGTGTAAGCAGAAATATCCAAGCCGTATTTAGCTGCTGACTCGGTAAAAGTAAGGTCGTGGTTATTGATGTAAAGTTTATTCTTGCGCCTGCCTGTACTCATGTGGCCCGAATTACAAACATAAATATCCAGCCAACCGTCGTTATTGATATCAACAAAAACAACCCCGGTACTCCACATACTATCTTGTTTAAAGCCACCTTTTATTGTGATGTCTTCAAACTTAAAATTGCCCTTATTTAAGTACAATTTGTTGTCACCCATATTTGATGTCATAAAAACATCCGCCAAACCATCGTTGTTAATATCGCCAATAGCAACGCCACCACCATTGTAAAAATTACGGAACAGAAAACTATTTTCCAGCTTTTGATCCTCAACCTTATTGTTAAAATCAATACCCGTACTATCCATCAATTGAAACAACACGGGTGGTTGTTTTTCAGATTTATTGCAAGAGAAAAAAAACAATAAGCATGCTAATAAAAAAATATTGGCCAAACCCTTCATTGTGCAACCGTCTAATTTGAACATTAAAAAAACCAAAAGGCCATTAAAAATAATGACCTTTTGGTAAACGAGATAAGATTATATTTTAATATCCAGGATTCTGTACCAAGTTAGGGTTGGCAGCCAATGCTTGGTTAGGCACTGGGTAAACCAAATAAGTGGTTCCAGCATCTGCGGCTTTCAAATCCCAAGCTTTTGTAAATACGCCAAACCTGATCAAATCCATACGGCGTTGCGTTTCCCAATACAATTCACGGCCTCTTTCAGACAGTAAGGTATTTGGATCGTTCACATTTGCAGTATTTACCAAAGAAATGGAAGGCATTGTAGATGTGCCCCTTGCAGTACGCAAGGCATTAACTAAAGCTAAGCCACCGGCGTTATCACCAGTTCGCATTTTAGCTTCGGCCACCATCAATACTACATCTGAATATCTATATAACATAATCCAGTTACCTGCACTTGTTGCATAATTGGTTGCGCCTGTTGTATAGTCAGGTACATATTTTACAACGCGGATACCAGTTACTTCAAGGTTGTTTCCTGTTTCGATCATGGTAGATGAAATAGTAGGCGTATAGGCTAATGGATTGCCTTTACGATCCTGAATAGCTACCCCAGCCTCATTGTATTGTTGGCCAACCAAGAAACCAGGACGGATACCAGATACATTAGTAGCACCTTGATAGTATCTACCGCCCAACCTTGGATCAAGCAAAGTATCTTTTGGCGTATTAGTAGTAGCGCCGCTTACACCAAAAGAGTTATAAAAATTAGCAGTGGTCGAGAAGCCATTCCATCCTGAGTTAGGATTAGCTGGCGTATAAGAGTTGTAGTGAAGGGTCATCATCCAACGGGCTTGTGGAGCACTGTTGTTAACAGATACACCCGTTGCATTTGGATAAGCAAAAATGCCTTCTTTTGATTTAGTACCATTGTCAACACTAAAATTATCAAAATATTTAGGCGTATATGAATATTTATTACTATTTATGATAGTGTTGCCCAAAGTAATTACTTGAGCCATATCCCCAGCATCAAAGGTTGGTGCTGTTCTTGTTACAAAAGCGCCTTTATTCAAATAACATTTCATCAATAAAGTGCGAGCCGCATCAGGATTTGCAATGGTATTTGGATTGGTTGCGGCCAAGTTAGGCAATATCGCAGTTAATTCGCTAATAATGAAATTGATAGCGTCAGCACCAGATTTTACAACCGGTGGATTCAACAAATTATCTCCAGGATTTCTGAAAGGATATTGACCATACAAATCCAACAATTGATATAAAGCAAAAGCTCTTAAAAATCTTGCTTCAGCAGCCTGTTCGGTTGAAGGATTAAATGCCAACACATTCGTCGCATCAAAATTCAATTTGTTCAAGTTATTAAAAACTGTCAACAATTGACCGTGATCCGCATTCCAAGAATGGCTGTGTATTACACGCCAAACGCCGTTATCATCCCAGTCGCCACCACGTGTTGGCACCAATGATTCATCTGTTGAATTTTCTTCCAATGAAAAAACATTGTCTTGAGCTGTAAAAGGCGTAGCGATATCCGCATAAGCTGTTTGGAGCAATAATTGCGTACCGTTTGCACCAAGCGCTGTCGATGTTTGTGAACTTGTCAACGTACTATTTAGATTCTGATCCAACTTCGTACATCCTCCCATTGCTATCAATACCCCCAGCAGGCATATCTTGCTTTTATTGTACTTTATCATATACTTGATTTTTTTAAAATAATTATAAAGAGAAGTTTAATCCCAAAGTAAATGTTCTTGGGGTTGGGTAAGGAATATATTCGATAGACCTTGATGGATAACCATTATTGCTTTTGTCAACATTTACTTCTGGGTCAAATCCTTTGAATTTTGTAATTACAAAAAGGTTGGTGCCGCTTGCAAAAACGCTTAATCCTTTTACATATTTACCTACGTTTCCTACTGCATAGCGAAGTGTTGCGTTACGTAATTTTATATAGTCGCCGCTTTCCAAATAACGGGTAGAGGCTGCTGCACCGCTACTTAAAGCTTCCGGTGAGCCAATTAAATCAGAACCAATATTTCTACCAGAACTTAGGTTACTAATATTGGTAACAGAGATTGCGGTATTGTTAAGGATCATGAAACCAGTTGCACCACCAGCGTTTATTGCCAAAGACAATTTTTTGTACCTGAAAGAAGTACCGAAACCAATTAATACATGTGGATTTGGATCACCAGCATAACTTGGGTTAGCGTCAATTTTTTGACTTCCGTCTGCTGCAAAGCCATTAAATTTCTTCAAATAGAATTCATCTACTGGTTGGTCGTTAGTGATAATCTGCGCCAACGTACCTGATACACCTTGGCCACTTACTGAACCCGTTTGAATTGACAATGCTTTACCGGTATTTAAATCATAGAAATTTTTAAGAATATTTTTATTATAAGCAATGTTGAAATTTGCATCCCATCCAAAATCCTTTTTATCGACAATACCTGCGTTGATTGCAAATTCCACACCTTGGTTAATCAGGTTAGCAGGCAAGTTAATATAGTATACTGAGCTTGGTGCTGGTTGAATAGCGGTAGCTTGATAAATTAGGTTAGAGGTATTTTTGTAATAATAATCGATTGATCCAGAAATTCTTCCTTTTAATACAGATACATCAACACCAAAATTGGTAGATGTGGTTTTTTCCCATTTCAAGCTAGGGTTTGCAACAATAGTTTGGCCAGCTTGGTTATAAGCAGTTAAGCCAAATTGTTCCTGCGAAGCACCAGCAGGATAATCTTGGCTACCTGTAATACCCCATGATCCACGCAAAGCCAATTGATTGAACACTTTGCTTCCTTTCATAAAGCTTTCGTTATTCAACACCCACCTTGCACCAACTGATGGGAAAAGGCCATATTTATTATTTGCACCAAACTTGCTAGATCCATCATCACGCAAAGTGGCTGTAATTAAATATCTATCGTTGTAATTAAAACCGACCCTTGCAAAATAAGATTGTAATTCAACAGTTGGATCGACAGAAGTAAAATTCGGATATTGTACTTTGGCATTTTGGAAAATGCTAGTGTATGGTATAGGAATTCTTTGTGTTTGGTCTAAGTTGGTATTAAATCCGGTACCAGCAATATTAGAACTTGAATAATTTGTTTTCCAATATTCATAACCAACCAAAGCTGTCATACTAAAATCTTTGGAGATATCGACCCTATAATTAAGCGTATGAGTAAATGTTTGTGAAGTAATCGCAGCATTTGCTTTTACAGCATAACCCAAGCCAGAAAGGTTTGTTAAGCCAGTAAGAAATCCTTCAACATTGATAAGACGGCTACCAACTCCATTATTAATGGCATACAAAAATTTGTAATCTAAGTTTTTTGTAAGCTTATAACCTAAAGAAATATTACCAAGAATTTGATCTTGGATTGCTGCATCGCTAAATGCATCTTGCAAAGCCAATGGGTTTACAACAGAGTTTACATTTAGATTATATTGCCCATTAGCAGCTCTGAAAGCTTGTGTTGGATTCCAGTTTAATGCAGCGCTGATAAGGTTACCTTGCGAACCTGCGGTATTGGAAACGTTGGTCGCATTTTCTAAAACGTGACCAGCTATAAAACTAAAGTCAAGGCTTAATTTATTATCCAAAAATTTATATTGGCCGTTAAAAGTTGCTAAATACTTGTCAAGAGATGTTTTTTTAAGTAAACCAGGTGTGCTAGATGCTAAAAATGAAGCCCTGTAGTGTCCAGTTTCTGAACCGCCGCTCATTGCCAAACTATAGTTTTGAGAAATTTTGTTTTGTGAAATAGCATCCAATGCGTCAACGGAAGAGCCGTGATCGTAAGGGTTAGTATTGTTGCTCAATGTATCAAGGTGGTAAGTTTTAATCTCACTTCTAAATTGCGAAGGACTTAAAATACCATATTTTTTCATGTAACCTGCAATACCGATCGAGGAACCAACTTCTAATTTTGGAGCACCGCTTCCACCTTTTTTGGTTGTTATAACTATAACACCGTTGGCGCCACGTGAACCATAAATGGCTGAAGAAGATGCGTCTTTCAATACATCAATTTGAGCAATTGTATTCGGATCAATATATAATAGTGGGTTATCATCTGGAGTAGTGCCGAAACCCAAACCATTGGCTCCTAAGTCTGCACTTGGGCGTGCTGTTCTACCATCCAAAGGCACACCATCTACAACATATAATGGGTTGGCAGAGTTACGGATGGAGTTATTACCACGTATTTTAACAGTACTTGCGCTTCCTGGTGCTCCGCTGTTTGATGTAACTTCCAAACCTGGGATTTTGTTTTGTAATAATTGATCCGGTGCATTAATAGCGCCTTGGTTAAAGCTTTTGGGAGTTAAAGATGCCACGGAACCAGTTAAATCTTTCTTTCTGGCTGTACCGTACCCAATTACAACCACTTGATCTAATTGTGTATTTGCTGCGGCTACCATTGCCACTGTTATTTCTGTTTGGCCGCCTACGTTTACTTCCTGTTTTTCAAAAGATGCTCCACTAAATGTAAGTTTGGATGAACCAGGAGGCAAACCAATTTTAAATGAACCGTCTGCGCCTGTAACCGTGCCTCTTTTTGTACCGCTTACTGAAACAGAAATACCAGCAATTGGTGAACCGTCCTTCGAATCTGTAACTTTACCTGTTACTACTTTGTCTTGGCTGAATGCTGCAAATGGCAACACAAAAAGCAACCAGATGGGTAGTTGCCTTAACATGCTAAGCAATCGTTTTTTCATTTAATTGTTTTGTTTGGTTAAATAATTGACTATTAAAAGCTTTCGTTTTATAATTAAAGTTGACTTAATGTGAATAATACATAGACTAGAAGAGTGAAGCCTATTAGAATGCAATAAAAAGTTATTGACTGATTGTGTACTTTGTACATAGATTTCATATAGCAATTCCTTATGGCACAGTGAAAATAGATTTAGTTTTATATTTGAAAATCAACGAAAATTTAACAACCGTTTCCGCAAACGTTTGTTGTTGACAATTTTTTAACAATTACTTTTAACACCTTAAAAAACGACCTTGTCTAAGCCAACTATAAAAGATATTGCCAAAGCGCTGGATATAAATATTTCAACTGTATCACGTGCTTTAAAAAACCATCCCGACATTAGTAAGCCGCTCAAGGAGAAAGTAAAGACTTTTGCTGAAAGCTTAGGGTATACACCAAACGAATTTGCGGTTAACCTTAGAAAAGGAAAAAGCTTAACAATCGGCATCATCATTCCCGAAATTTCGATGTATTTTTTCCCGTCGGTAATACAAGCTGTAGAAGAAATGACCCACGAAAAGAGTTATCATTTAATGGTGTTGCACAGTAACGACAGTTTGGAACGAGAAATAAAAAATGCACATATTTGTTCCACCGCTGGGGTGGATGGCCTGCTGGTTTCTCTAAGTAAAGAAACAAAAAACCTTAACCATTTTAGTAACTTATCAGCCAACCATGTACCGATAGTATATTTTGACAAGGTTTTGCAAAATGCGGAAAATTATAATGTAGAAATTCGTGACGAACAAGCAGCTTTTGATGCAATTGAACATTTATTTGCCGATGGTCAAAAACCCAAAAAAGTATTGGGTGTATTTGGCGACAAGCGCCTGTCGATAACCCAAAATCGCTTGGAAGGGTTCACAAACGCTATGAAAAAATATAGCAATGAGGCATCAAATAACGTGATTTTTGCCAATAATCCTTTAGCAGCCGCCTACGAATTTGAAAAAATATACAACTCATCCAATAAGCCTGACGCTTTGTTTGTAATGAGCGATGAATTATTGTCCGGCGTTTGCCAGATTATAAAAAAGCAACACATCCGCGTGCCTGAAGATCTTAAAATGGTTGCTATGAGTGATGGGATTATCCCGGAAGTTCTCAATTTTAACGTACCATATATTTACACCTCCGGCTATCAGTTGGGTAAAACAGCAGCCACGCTTTTGTTTGATTTAATCGAAAAAAAAGATATTGAGCCAAAAACATTTTTTGTAGATACGCCGTTGGTTTGGAACATATAAATAAAGTAAAATGAGCTAGGATTAAAGGTAATGTATGATAATATGTCTTGTTTTCTTGCCTGTATTTTCCTTTTTGCACCCTTATTTTCGCAACAAATAAAATAACCATGCATTTTACTGACCCCAAAAAAGCACTGGCCGCTACGCAGCAACTGCTCTTACAAAAAAACATAAGCCCAGCCTCAGTTTCAGAGCTAAGGGATATATTACGTTTTCATGAAAACCAATATTATATCCAAAACAACCCGCTGGTTTCCGATTTTGAATACGACCAATTGTACAAACAGCTGGAACAAATTGAAAAAGAAAATCCAGATTTAATTACACCCGATAGCCCAACGCAGCGGGTGGGTAGTAGCTTAAATGGCGACTTTAAAAAAGTGCAGCACTTAGTGCCGATGCTAAGTCTGGAAAATAGTTACAACGCAGAAAACTTGTACGATTGGGACAGAAAATGCCGGGAATTATCGGGCCTGCCTGAAATAACTTACTGCGTGGAGCCAAAATTTGACGGTGCCAGTATTTCAATTATTTATGATGGCGACCAATTGTATCGCTGCTCCACACGCGGCGACGGCGTTGAGGGCGACGATATTACCACTAACATTAAACGCATCAGGAATATACCATTGTCGGCAAAGTTTTCAGACTATGGCTTACAGCAAATAGAAATTAGAGGCGAAGTGCTGATGAACAAGTCTTCCTTTAAAAAATATAACGACCAATTAGCTGAACAGGGTTTGCCGCCATTGGCAAATCCACGCAACGCTGCCGCAGGTAGTTTGCGCATGAAGGATCCAAAAGAAGTTGGCAAAAGAAATTTGGAAGCCTTTTTATATCACGTAGCATATTTTGTACAGGCAGATGGATGGCAGATGGTGGATGGCAAATGGCAAAAAACCAATGAGAATTTATTGACAGGCGAAACTTTAGAAATAAATGGGGATGAACCACCATCCGCCATCCGCCGTCCGCCATCCAATCACTCTTCCATGCTAAAAATGCTGTGGGATTGTGGTTTCCGCAGCCCCATAAAAGAGGCCAAAGTTTTTAAAGGCATTGAACAAGTAATTGACCACATTACCGATTTTGAAGCGCTTCGCGATGAATTGCCTTATGAAATTGACGGCATGGTAATAAAAGTAGATGACCTGCAATTACAAGATAAAATCGGTCAAACCAGCCACCACCCACGATGGGCAATTGCTTATAAATTTAAAGCTAGGCAAGCCACTACAACCTTGCGTGGTATTGAGTTTAACGTTGGCCGCACTGGTGCGGTTACGCCAGTTGCGAAGCTCGATCCCGTAGGTGTTGGCGGCGTTACGGTTTCTAGCATTTCAATACATAACGAAGAATATATCCGCGAAAAAGATTTAAAAATTGGCGATAAGGTTTTAATAGAACGGGCTGGCGACGTAATCCCCCAAATTGTGAAAAGTTTACCCGAAGCAAGGGACGGTAGCGAACAACTCATCGTGTTTCCAACCAATTGCCCTGTTTGCGACAGTAAATTATTTAAGGAAGAAGCCGAAGCCGTTTGGCGCTGCATCAATATTGAATGCCCTGCGCAAGTAGTGGAACGAATCATCCATTTTGTAAGTAAAGATGCGCTAGATATAAAAAGCTTCGGCGAAGCCAACGTCCGCAAATTCCATGCAATGGGATTGCTAAAAGATATTCCCAGCATCTATAAAATGGATATGGAAGTGATCGGCAAAATGGAAGGTTTTGGCAAAAAATCAATCGATAATTTAAAAGCTGCCATTGACGCTAGCAAGCAACAACCTTTGCATCGGCTGATTTACGGCCTTGGCATCCGACATGCAGGTGAAGGCACTTCCAAAACATTAACGCAACGAATTTCACATTTATATGAGCTGAAAGATTTTACCGAAGATGACTTGATGCGGATTGAAGACATCGGCCCCAAAGTAGCCCAAAGTATTTTTCATTTTTTTCATAACGACGATAATTTGGCCATGCTAAAAGAATTGGAAGAATTGGGGTTGAACATGAAACATGAAAAGAAAAACACATCAGCCGAAGGCGGTTTTAGCGGACAAACATTTTTATTTACCGGCACTTTGGAAATGAAACGTACCGATGCCGAAGCAATGGTGGAAGCAAAAGGCGGGAAATTATTAAGCGGCGTAAGTAGTAAATTGGATTATTTGATTGTTGGTGCAGATGCCGGCAGCAAATTAGATAAAGCCAAAAAAATTACTAGCATCAGGATTTTGAATGAAACTGATTTCCTGAAACTGGTGGAGACTGTCTGAACCTGGATTAATGAAGATTAAAAGATTTTTTGGGGTTGCATAATTTGACAACTTTTAAAAAGTTATCAAATATCAATAAGATAGAAAATTGATGAAACCCTGACAGGGCTTGGCTTTCGCCCTGTCAGGGTTTTAAAAAGACTGAATCTTTATTTTAGAGATTGAAATAGAAAGGCAAGAAGGTTCTAAGTTACAATGTCGGCTTATTATAAGTGAATGCCGCCATGGAAAACCTCACCTGAATGGAGCGTCGCCACAAAAGCCCAATCCTTGCTTCCAAAGCTGGTCGCCAAAAAAAATCTGAACAGAAATTCAAGAAGATTAGAAAAATAAAGGAAATCGCTTTGCCAAAAAGCAACGTTCAAATTTGAAATGTATTCCATTAGCATTTTAGCAAATCAGCTAATTAGCACATTATGCCCGCATTAACAATTCACAAGGCTTCAACCCGGTATGTTTTTTAAACGCTGTGGAAAAATGCGAAATGGAGGAATAACCCAATAACAATGAAACATCGGTTACACTCAACCCTTTATCGTACAACAAATACTTAGCGTGTTCCATGCGCTGGCCTTGATAAAAATCGAAAATAGTGGTGCCAAACATTTCCTTGAAACCTTTTTTCAGGTAACATTCGTTGGTCGCTACTTTTTTAGCCAGTTCTTTAATGGTAATCGGTTCGCCAATATGCTGCAGTAAAATTTCACGGGCCTTCGCAATGCGGTCGCGGCTTTCTTCGTTGGCCAAAAATTTACATTGAAAAACTTCCTCCTTGTTCGTTTCTGTAAACAAACATTCCAAGCTGTACAGCAGCAAAGTTTGTATTTGCGAGTTAATGTGGATGTTTTCCAAACTATCGGTATAGTTGTGGTTAAACAAGCTTTCCAGCACCGTTTTATTTTTAGAACAAAGCGGCACAATATGCGTGGTGGCTTGCTTATAAGTAAAGCCAAGCACTTGCTCAGCCTTGGTTCCGCTCTGCGAGCCTTTCAAAAATTGACTTAAATAATTGGGCGTAAAACGGAAACCAAATACATCAACGGTCTGCGTTTTTTCTTTGCAATTGGTAAAGCCGGTTTTCTTGCACGAGCGGCCTTTTATGCATTCATCGTTTTCACAATAATTGCCGGAGGCAATGCAAAATTTCAGTTCCAGCGCATTGTTAGCATGTTGTTTGCCCACATAATTGTATTCCACCATGCCCACATCGTTGGCTTCCCAGCCCGACAATTTTTTATAACGGCGCATTTCGTACCGAACGCTGTTGGGCACATTTCTTTCAGTGTGTTCTAGCAGTTCCAGCTCGTGCACCATCACTTGTTGTTGGACGGCTTCATTTAATATGTTTAGTGATTCGGGCATTTGTAACGCAAAAGTAACCGTTCAAAGCCAATGTTGCAACGTTGAGGCTTGCGAGATAAGGAAAAGGACACTAAAATGACATAGATTCAAATTCAAAAGTAAAAAGTAAAAATTCTAATCTTATAACAATATTTAACCCAATTCCAACTTTCATTAAACTCAATAAAGATTGAACAATGGTTTATGCAGTTTTTGCGGTCAGCCCTTGCGTATTTTTACTTTTTACTTTTGGATTTTTACTTTTTACTTTTCTTGGGCGTGCCCCCGCTGGCACCCCAAACTACGGCTGCGCCTTGTTTGCGGCCAGCGGGGCCGGGCTGTCCCAAGTACTCCGCAGCGCCAATTCACTCTATTTTATTATTCACTATTCATTGTTCATTATTCATTTATTATGGCGCTTTACGGGGTACTTGTTCCCATCCCTCACGCAAACCACAGTCAGTCATCCTTTTCTTCAAACCGTTGGCTAGTAATCAATTATATATAATTAAATAATAAGAGTATTCAAAAATCGTTGGATTTTGGAATTTGGAGTTTGGAATTTTTTTACTGGAATTTCAAACCTTCGGCTTAACCACCAATTTGCTCACTCTATAAACAAGAAAAACGCAAATAATACTCAATCCCACAATTACATAACCCAATGTGTTATAATGTTCTAGCGGACTGAACTTGGTCTTTTGCATCACAATCATTCCGCCAACCGCAGCGGCTAACCCGCCAGCAAATTGTTGCAATGATGCATTGATACTCATAAAAGCACCGCGGTCTTGCATTTGTGGAAGCGCAGAAGTAAGCGCCATTGCGGGAACCATCCGGCTCATAATACCCGCCATAAAAAATATGTTCAACATCATCACCAACCAAAGCGGTACAGGTGTAAGATTAGTGTAAACCAATACCATCACCATCATCCAAACCGAAGCAATCGCAAACATTTTAAATTTATTTATTTTATCGCTGTATTTGCCAATCAATGGCATCACAACAAGCGACGCTACGCCAGAAACCATAAACAAAAGCGGTAATTGTTTTGGCGTTACATGTAAATTATTAATTGCAAATGCACTGCCCCAAGGCATCATCATAAAACCGCCCATCGATAAAATGGCTGTGGCCAGAAACCCAACCCTGTAGCGCTTTTGGGCAATGGTGTGCAGCAAATGCTCGAAAGCATTTTTTTCACTTTTTATAGCCAAATGTTTGTTAATAGGTTCCAATTTAAACACTACAATTAACCAAACAATGGTGGCCAAACCAACAATCATTAAAAACGGAGATTGCCAGCCCCAAGCGTTTGCAATATAAAGACTTATGGGAATGCCTAACACCTGGCTAGCGCCAAAACCCATTTGCATAAAACCCATTACGCGGCCGCGTTTCTCCAGTGGAAAAAGGTCGGCCACGATGGCCATGGAAATGGAACCAATAACGCCGCCAAACAAACCGGTAATAATCCTGCCGCCCAGCAACATGTAATAACTGTGCGATAAACCGCAAAATAAAGTACCGCAAATAAACCCGATATAAAAAAACAAGAGTAATTTTTTACGGTCAAATTTATCAGCAAATCCCGCTGTGAGCAAGCCCGAAATACCTGCGCTAAATGCATAACCAGAAACGGCCATGCCAAATTGTTTGGTGCTTAAATTCATCGATTTCATCAACATATCGCCCAAAGGCGACATTACCATAAAATCGAGCACCACAGTAAATTGCGTCATTGCCAATAATACAATTACCAAAATTTGGTAAGGTGTAAATTTGCTAAGCACGGGGGTTTCAATTAGGTTTTCGGTTGGTTTTATAGTAATTATATCTTCCATTATTTTAATTATTTTTTATTTAAACGTTACTCTGTTACTATTTTAATTAAGGATTATTTAATCTGCTAATTCTTCGCAGAAAAAACCGGCATTATGTACAATATGCATTATTTCAGCCGTATTTTGATGAACGGCTTCCACTCGTAAAACTTTATCGATGTCGGTCCTGTCAACGTTCCAACGGATGATAAATGGGTATTTACTGAAGAAATTTTGCAGTTTCTTCAAATCCTGCTTTAATTTAATGTTCGTCTTGAAGATTAATACATGCATAGTTGTATTCTTTTCAAATGTGATATGATTTAGCATTTAAAGTTTGGATGGTATTATTTAAAATATTGGATATTTTAAAAGACGTTGCTGATGTGGGTTTTACTTTAAATTATTTAAAAGTATTGGAACTAGCATTTAAATTGATCTTACTCAAATAGATTTACTTTTCTGTCTAAATACTAATTACTAATACCTAAATACTAATTACTAATATCTAATTACTTTGTACTAATATCTAACTGCTTTATCGCGGCGTTAATGCTTTAATTACCATTGCTAATGTGTCTGTCATTATTTTATCGGTTAGCATAAATTTCCCTCCCCCAATACTTTGCCCAGATGTGTGGAATTTTATTAAATTATACAACGGCGCAAATGCAATAGACCAATAAACTTCAAACGACACATCTACCAATTCTTTTTTGGCCACCGCATTTTTTACAAACAGACCCAAAATTGCCTTAAATTTTTTATCAACTACGCCCATTAATTTTTCTTGTTCGGGAGAGCTGCGCATCTGTTCCCAAAACTGCATCTGCTCAGGATACTCCAAACAATATTTAAGCCTATTTTGCCATTGTATTTTTAAGCCTTCTGCAAATGCCATATTGGGATCAAAATTTTCGAGTGTAGTAGCGGTCATCCTTTCCTTTGCCTCTTCGCAAAGCGCCATTATCAAATCGTCCTTGTCTTTAAAATAAATATAAATGGTGGCTGGAGAAACCCCTGCTTCTTTCGCCAATTTTTGCATGCTAAATCCTTGAAAACCAACCCGCACCAACATTTCAAGTGCTTTTTTTCGTATCGATTTTTCTTTATTTTCGTCTTTAATTCTCATTTCAAAAGCAAATATAAATGAATGTTCGTTCACTTATGAAATATTTTTACAAATCTCTAAATAGTTTCTTGGCATTTTAATTAACTAATGTGTTATTCACGCAGATTTTCGCAGATTAGATACAACGCAGATTTTAATAGATACTCAAGCTTCATATCTTCTTTTATCTGCGGCTTTTAAATCAACAAAAATCTGCGGGAAATTAGATTTGAAATTTTTCATCCATATAATTCATATAAATCCAGCTTTTTAATTCTTGCCAAAATCGACCCTTTTGTGCGACCAAAATGTTTGGCCATTTCTTGCACATCTACATCTTTACAATATAAATTGGTTAATTCTTTATCCAATTCGTCCGTCCAAGGCTGATAAGCATCTTTATAAGCTGACCTTACTTTTTCACCCGAATAAATTTTCTCTGCCTCCAAATTTGATTTTCTAGCCTTGGGATTATAAATGGCGCTTGGATGATCTATAATTGGTTTGCTTGCATTTAATTTAGCCTTTTTCTTGTCTTCCTCACTTACCACTTTAATTAAATTAATATGCTTAGAAACAGGAAACGCAGGCGGCATCAATGTTTCAGGAATATAAATTATATTTTTTGCCCTAGTAATAGCAACGTATAATAAGTTTATTTCTTCGTATAATTTTGGCTTATTTAATTCTTCGTTTTTCTTTTCTTTAATTTGTTTTTTTAATCTTTCCTCGGTCATAAAATCATTCACCAAATGAATGGCATCATATTCCATTCCCTTACAGCGGTGCACGGTCGAAAAAATCATTTCAGCTTTTTCTTTATCATCGTTGCCTATGTGCTTATCTTTTATTGTTTTAATAATCCCCGGAATTTCGTTGCCATATTCTTTTACAATTTCTACCATCATGCCTAATTGCACATCTTCGGTTTTTTCGATATAATCTTCTAATTCAACCATGTCTTTCATGGCTTTAATTAAATTATCCCGAATTAAATCCCTTTTTCCGTTATACAAATTCAACACATCGTACAGTGATGCGCCATCATCTGCATATGTGTACGAATTAATATTCCCTTCAAAATAAATATGCTGTACTTTTTTCTTTTCGGTCACATATTCAATTGCTTTTAATAATAATCCCAAATTGGTTCTGGCCAAAACGGCTTTGGTTTTATCGCCGTTGCTATTTCCTTTACCAGTTATTTTAATTTCGTTGTAATCACCTAATTCCTTTTTCAGGGTTAAAATTTTCATCGCAAGGTTAGCCACATCTTGCCCAAACCTAAAACTGGTGGATAAATAATAGGTTTTAAAATTGGCTTTTTCAAGCGCATTCACCGCATGGCGCCAGCCATAAATTTGCTGGTGCGTATCGCCCACAATTACCTTGGTAGCTTTTTGCTTTAAAAAAATATCCAACATCGCCGGCGAAGCATCTTGGCCTTCATCAAACAAAATATAATCAAAACCGAGTTGGATATTGGATAATTGAAATTTCTTTAAATAAAAATCATGGGGTATTTCAATTTCCCCTTTGTCCATTTTGGCCAACAAAGTGCGGGTTTGCTTTTCAATGTAAGCGTAAGAATTTCTTACAAATGACTTTGCCTTTGCATCTACCACTAAATCCAAATAATTTAAATCTTGTACTTTTTGTACATCGCTGTTGCAGAAATAAGCGATGAATTTATTGATGTGATTGGCCACAATATATTCCGCATGTTTTTCGCCATTGCCTTTTAGATGTAGCAATTCTGCAATTTCGTTTGTTTTATAACCTTGTGCCCTTACTTTATAATTGTGGTAAAAAACAACATGTTTATAAGCCAAGGAATGTGCCGTTTCAACCTTTACATTGTTCAAACCTTTATCAGCAAATTTTTTTGCCGCTTCTAATTTTACAGATTTATTAAACGCGAGATATAATATTTTGCTTTCTTTCGGTCTGGCTTTAGCGTATTCAATTACGGTAGTAGTTTTGCCAGAACCCGCTACTGCATTGATTTTGATGTTGCCCGTTGAGTTAATAATGGCGTGTTGTTCTTTGGTCAATTCCATTGTTTTAAATACTAATTTATTTGGTAAAATTAGTATGAAAACAAATATGATTTAGTTGATAAATTACGAAAACTTTAAAAGAAAAACCTTTAAACAAATTCAAGAAAATTGAGCCGTCTTTTCTTTTAATTGAACATCCCGAAAAAACAATAGCTGTACGAAGCGAAAGACGCCTCGTACAGCTATTCTATCGCCTCCGGCGATTATAAAATTATTCTACCACCAACTCCGCTTTTCCATCTTTCAATCCAGTTCCACTTGCCGTTATGGTAATTTTTCCACTCGCTGCATTGGCTTTTACCAACGCAATGCAACGGCCTTTGTAGGCTTTTCTTTTATTGGTTTGATATAATTCAGTTGTCGCAATATTACCATTATCAACCGCGGAAATTACGCCGCTGCCGGCAGTTGAAAAAGCTACTTCGTTGTCGGCGTTAGGGCACGGAATATCGTTTGCATCCACCACGGTTGCGGTTACAAAAACCAAATCGTCCCAAGTATTTTGGATTTTTGATTTGCTAACGGTCAACATTATTTTAGCAGGTGCACCGGCCGTTTTTATTTCGTCGGAAGCTACTTCCACGCCTTTGTTTTTACCCACCGCTTTAATGTCGCCTTTTTCAAAAGTCAGTTCCCAACTTCTCGGCGAATCGTCTGTAGGCTTAGTTTTGCTGCCTTGCGACTTGCCGTTCAAGAACAATTCCACTTCGTCGCAATTGCTGTACACTTGCACGCGGGCATCGTCGTACGTATCAAAATCAGTAGGTGTCCAATTAGCAACCATCGGCCCAACGCCGGCATTTTCTTCATGCCTTACAATTTTTACCATCGGCTTTTCGCTCCACCAACTTTGGCGTTGGTAAGTAAGCGGCCTCCAGCCATTGCTCCTATCAAACAAACCTTGGCTGTTGGTGATGTTGGGCCAATCTTCTTCTCCCAAATAATCAAAACCTGTCCATAAAAATTGGCCAGCCATAAAAGCATTATCACGCAAAGCCAACCAGGCTGTTTGCGTATGGCCGTTTTCGGTTCCGATTACTTTTAAAAATGGCTTGGCTTTATGGATAGCCACCAACTCATTTTCGCGATAATTTTGACCCGTTACATCCATTTTCTCCACAAAACCATTCTCGTACACATGGCTTAAAGCCGGGCGGAATAGTGCCATCGTCACCGGCCTTGTTGCATCTAACGAATGCACTAAATCTTGTTGATCGGTATATTTTTTTAGGCCTTCGGCATCGTTTAAATTATCGTGTATTTCGTTGCCAACACTATAAATTACAATGCTGGGATGGTTGCGGTCGCGGAGCACCATGTCTCGGGTATCACGTTCCCACCAATCTTTCCAAAAGCGGTTGTAACCTTGCTCGCCATTGTTTTTGGCAGCGGTCCAAGTATCAAAAGTTTCGTCCATCACTAAAAATCCATAGGCATCACAAAGGTCTAAAAACTCAGGCGCTACAGGATTGTGCGATGTACGGATGGCATTTACGCCTACTTGTTTCAACAGGTCAAAACGCTGTTTCCAAACGGCCAGCGGAACGGCCGCACCAACTGCGCCGCCATCGTGGTGCAAGCAAACACCTTTTAATTTGATGTTTTTATCGTTGAGCCAAAAACCAGTAGCAGCATCAAATTTTATACTGCGGATGCCAAATGGCGTGGTCACTTCGTCCATCACATTTTTACCAACCAAAATCTTTGTAACGGCGTGGTACATTTGTCGGGTGTCCAGATCCCACAAAGTAGGTTTTGCCAAATTTGTCTGTTGTTGAACCATTGCATCTTTCTCTGAACCAATGGTTTGTGTGGTTTCAACAGTTGCTACAGATTTATTATTGGCATCTAAAACTGCTGTTTGTACAATAATCGATTGCGCTGTTTTAGATTGGTTTTGAACCTGTACTTCCACTTTTATTGCTGCTTTATCGGCAGTTGCTTCCGGTGTTGTTACATAAACGCCACCCAATTGTTGAATGTGAACCGGCTCCGTTTTCACTAACCGAACATGCCTGTAAATACCTGCACCCGTGTAGTAACGTGAAGCTGGCTGAACACTATTATCAGCCTTAACTGCCACTACATTTGTTTTGCCTTTTCCAAAATTTAAATGGCCGGTTAGGTCGTAATTGAAACTGATGTAGCCATACGGCCGCTTACCCAAATGGAAACCGTTTATCCATACATCGCTGTTAGCCATAACGCCGTCAAATGTAATGCTGACAAGCTTTTTAGCATCTGCATCGTCTAGCGTAAAAGCTTTTCTATACCAACCAATGCCGGTTGGCAAATAACCTCCACCACGACCAGAAGTATTGGCTTTATCGTACGGGCCCTCAATGCTCCAATCGTGCGGCACGGAAACTGGTTTCCAAGCGGCATCATTAAAATCATTCTTTTCCGCACCGGTTGCATCGTCTTTCAAAAATTTCCAACCATCGTCGAAAGAGAGGGTTGTGCGCTGCGCAAAAGATTGGGTTATTAACAAAACGGTGATTGTTAGGATTGCGATTAGCTTTTTTGCTGTTGAAAGGAAGGCCATATTGATTTAGTTTTTATGAGGATTGGATTGCTTTTTTCTCTTGACTGATTGTTTGAGTGAGGGCTGTCAGGCTGAGTGGGGACTGTCAGGCTGAGCTTGTCGAAGCCATTTTAGGCAAGAACAAGAACCCTTCGACAAGCTCAGGATGACAACAATTAGATTGCCACAAGTGCCTTCGACAAGCTCAGGCTGACAGCCCCAAATTGACGAATTTTCAAAAAATTATTTGATCAAATTATCTCCTAATAATAAACGGATCAGAATTTTTGATGCTCAAATCTTTGCTGTCGGTGTTTTTAAGCTGTACGTCTTTAAATTGCCAATCCTTTGCGTAGCTTATTTCTCCAGCCGCTGCCGCGGAAATATGTACGTTATTAAATTGAAAATTTTCAAGCTGGGAGTTTTCCAGTCCGGCAGCATTAAAAATCTTTTTGATGCCTGATGCGGTAATGTTGCTCACAAAAATATTTTTGAAATGTGGAATTCCTTTTGAAGCCGGTTCCACATGCTTCAACATTACTTTCCAGTGCGCAGGAATGGAATCTTTGTTGTAACCTGCGGGCAAAGTAGAATAACTGTAAGCTGGGTTCCAGTTCATGGTAATTTGAAAAGCCGTTGTTACGCTATCCAAATGGTTGTTGCGAAAATGGATATCGTCGATCGTGCCGCCGCGAGTGGTGGCTGATTTAATTTGGAAACCATTGCCAGTTCCTTTTCCGATTAGATTTTCGGCTAACACATGCTTGATGCCGCCAGAAGTTTCGCTGCCCAACGTAAGCAAGCCGCCGCCTTTTCTTGCCAAACAATTGCGGATGACAACATATTCAGTTGGTTTATTTACTCGAAGGCCGTCCCAATCGCGACCAGATTTTAAGCAAAAATCATCGTCGTTGCAATCAATATCGCAGTTTTGCACCAGCACCCAAGAAGATGAATCTACATCCACACCGTCGGTGCTAGGCCCTTTGCCTTCGTCGTTGTTGCGAACGATAATGCCATCAACCGTAACTTGCTTGGAATATAAGATTTGACATGTCCAAAAACCAGCATTTTTAAAGGTGATGCCTTTTACGGTAACATCGCTGGAAGACTGTACCAGTAAGGTTCTTATGCGTTTGGCATCATAATCTACAATCCAACGCAAGCCTTTTGTTTCGTATTCTTTGCGCATGGCCCAATACTTATCCCAACAAAATTTACCACGGGCATTTACAATACCATTGCCAGTTAAAGCGGCATTTTTTTGACCGATAATATTGAATAATGCGGCTGGCCATTTCATCTCGATGCCGGCAATCCTAGTATCAATTTCGGGGTAATCTTCAAAATGTTGGCTACCCAAAATAATTGTTCCTTTTCCGATTTTTAATTCAACGTTTGATTTTATGAATAAAGCACCCGTTTGATAAAAACCTTTTTCAAAAACAACGCTGCCGCCACCTTTTTCGGCACATTCGTCTATTGCTTTTTGAATGTATTGGGTGGATAAAAAACTACTGTCGTTTTTGGCACCAAAATCTTTAACGTTGTATATCTTTTTGGCGGATGGAAAAGTTTTTGCACCCACTTTCTTTGTCCATTCCAAGCTTGGTTGTGGGCTGGCAAAAATGGCTGACATATTTATTAGGAATGTAACACAAGCAATTGTTATTTTCATCATTATCGTTTTATTCCAACGGGCTTTGTCCGCTGCTATTGGATATCGTCCCGTTTGGGATTTTTTATAAAGTTACCTTTATATTCCTACGGAACATTTTGTTGGTAGAAAAAAGATAGCATTGTGTGATTGAAGCATGGAGCAGTCTCAAAAATTAGCACGAAACTTTCCGATGGAGCGAAAAAACATCATTTTATTTACCGTTTTTGCTACCAACGAGTTCTACGGGAAAATACATTTATTGGTTTTCAGTATTGCTCATTAAATAATTTTCAAAAAAGAATATTTGCAAATGTAATGACTGATGTGACCGTGCGCAAGGGATTGAGGCAAGTACCCCGTAAAGCCGCGTAATAAGTGAAAAGTGAAAAGTGAATAGTGAATAATAAAATATAGTGAATTGCGGCTGCGGAGTACTGCTGAAAGCCCGACCCGGCCCTGTATTTTGGCCGGGATGCGCCCAAATTCGGATGGCAGTGGGCGGTTGGTAGATGACGGTTGTCAATGCAAAGCGGTAATATTTTCAGCAGTTTCAACATTTTGTGCGGCCATCCACCATCTGTCATCCGCCATCATTTTTTGTCCTGCGTTTCTAATTTCCACTCGTCGGTGCGGAAAGGTGACACGGGCAAACCTGATTGGCTGAACAGGTTTGGTTTTGGTACGTTGCGCCATGCAAACCTTACTGCGGTTGGGTTTGGGAGATTATCGGCCCATACCAAAACGGTGTTGCCATCGGTTTTGGCGTTGGCGGGAACAAAGTTTTGATCGGTGCCGGCAATGGTAAATTCAATGAGTTTGTCTTCGGTTTTCAAGCCATCTTCCAAATGGTCGAAATAAATGCGGATTTTGTTGCCTTCTACTTTCATGGATTTATACATTGGGGCGGTGTACACCAAATCCTTCTCGCCATAATCAAAATGTTTAGCCCACAATGCCAGCCGCTCGCCCACCAATTGTTTGTTGCGGGGGTGGATGTTGAGCGAATCGCCATTATCGGTGGTTACAACGATGCCGGTATTTCTAAGGTGCTGATAAACATATAGTTGTGCATCGCGGATCTCGGCATTTTGACTGCGGTGCGGCGAAATTTGCACAAAATAAAACGGCATGTTGTCGTTTTTAAATTCGCTGCGCCACTCGTTTATCATGGTAGCAAAAAGCTTGCGGTATTGATAAGCGTACGGTGCATTTTGCTCGCCTTGGTACCAAATTACGCCTTTTAAAGTGTAAGGGATGATCGGCGCAATCATGCCGTTGTATAATTTGTAAGGGCTTTTATTGCTGCGTGGGCCGAGGGGATCAGCCGGGGCGGAGCCTTTGTGTTTGCTGGTATCAGCCCGCCATTTTTCCAGCTCGCCCCTAAATTTTTCGTGGCCTGCGGGGTAATCGGCCACCGCTTGATCATACCGGGTAAGAATAGGCGATAGATCTGGATCGGCTGCCAATAATTCTTTTTTGGTCCAGCTTTCGGCCGGCGTTCCGCCCCAAGTTGAGTTGATAATGCCGATGGGAAAACCGGTTTTCTTGAAAATATCTTTGGCGAAATAATAAGCTACGGCGCTAAAACTATCGATTGTTTGAGGCGAACAGGTCACCCATCTTCCCTTTGTGTCTTGCTGTGGTTCATCGGCCACCACATTCGGTACATCAAAATTGCGGATATTGGGGTAATTGGCCAGCGGCATTTCGGTTGGTGCGTGTATTTCGCCGTTGTACGAGCCCGAAGTAGGAATTTTCGCCATAAAAAATTCCATGTTCGATTGGCCGCTTGCCAACCACACTTCACCTAACATCACATTTTGAACATGCACGCTGTTAGAAGCCTGAAAATCAATATAATATGGGCCTCCTGCTTTTTCGGTTTTTACTTCTGCGATCCATTTTCCGGTAGCGTCGGCCTTGGTTTCTACAAATTTGTTGGTCCAGCTTGGGTTAATGGAAACTTTTTCGCCTGGTGCGGCCCATCCCCAAAGCGATATTTTTTGGTTTTGCTGCAGCACCATATTGTCAGAAATAATGGCGGGTAACTTTACTTGTGCAAAAAAACGGCTACCAAAAAAATTGGTAATTAAGACTATGACAACAAAACACAATCGCTTTTTTTTCATATTCGGGGCAAATTATAAACCGTAAATATCAAGTGAAAGGGTTGTGCAATCATCCTGCGCTATCCTGAAAATACTAAGATGACGGTTGACAGATGACGGATGGCGGACTTCAAATTTGCCATTTAAAATTGAATTTGAATCCCATAATTACTTTTTTGCCAAATCTGCCATCAGCCATCTACCAACCGCCATCCATTAAACTTTCTTCGGCGGCAAAGCAAAAGCTACAGCTTCGTGCTCAAAATGCCCTTTATGTGAACCATCGCAAAATGGCTTGTTGCTTGATAAACCGCAGCGGCAAATGGAAACGATGGTTCGGCCGGCCAAATCGTACGGGTTGCCGTCTTTGTCCACTATTTCGAAATCTCCGTCTACTTTTAAAGAGCCGTTGTTATTGACTGTAATTTTTGTTGATGCCATAAGTTTTGGTTTTGCGGCTAAAATAGGTGAAATGTATGATGTATGATTTTTGGATGTCTGATATGGTTCAACAACTTGGTATTAAAGCAATTTTTGCCGGGAAGGCGGTAAGGCGGGAAATATACTTTTGCACTATCGTCTTCCCGCCTTCCCGGCAAAATTTATCTTCTATTTTTACAGGCTCGTAATTAAAACGTCTTTAAATGACAGCACAAGAAACAATAAATGCCACCGTTGACTTTGTAAAAAACGAATTACAAGGTGCCGAAGGCGGCCACGATTGGTGGCATATTGAGCGGGTTTGGAACAACGCCAAAACCATTGCGGTTAACGAAAAAGTGAATTTATTTGTGGTAGAATTGGCTGCATTGTTACACGATATTGCGGATTCCAAATTTCATGGTGGCGATGAAACAATTGGCCCCAAGAAAGCAGTTAGGTTTTTAAAAGATTTACATGTTGATGAAACAACAATTACTCATGTTGAAAATATCATCGCCAATATTTCTTTTAAAGGTGGCAATTTTATTAAAACATTTCATTCGCAAGAATTGGCGGTAGTACAAGATGCCGATCGATTGGATGCTATTGGTGCCATTGGCATTGCCCGTGCATTTAATTATGGTGGCTTCAAAAACAGGGAAATCCATAACCCGCTAATTGAGCCAAATATGGCCATGACAAAAGAAGCGTATAAAAATAGCACCGCACCAACCATCAATCATTTTTATGAAAAGTTATTGTTGCTGAAAGATAAAATGAATACAATAACCGGCAAAAAAATGGCGGAAGAAAGACACCATTTTATGGAAATATTTTTAGAACAGTTTTATGCAGAATGGAATGGCGAAAGATAAAGTAATGAATATTAAGTTATAAGTATTGAGCTAAAATACTTCACTAACATTAGTTAACTTTTTTATGTTTTAAACTTTGCAGGTAATAACACATCTGATTGGTATAATTAAATCATTTTTAAATTATAACCATGAAAAAAATGTTACTTGCAGCTACTATTCTTTTTGCAACTTTTAGCATTAGCCATGCACAACAATCCAATGATTTTAGGGGCTTTAGTTGGGGCAGTTCCATTAACAAAATTCAAAATGAAGAAAAAGCACCATTGATTTTTAAAATAAACGATAACGAATTACAATATAGTGAGAAATTGGCCGGACAAGATGTACATGCCTATTATATTTTTAATGATAACGACAAATTAATTAGCGGGCTTTATTTTTTTACAAAAAAATATGATAACCCACAATTGTATTTACAAGATTACAATAAATTTAAATCGCTACTAACCGAAAAATATGGCAAGCCAAAAACCGAAAAAGAAAACTGGTTGATTAAAACAAAAAATAAAGATAAAAATAGTTATGGGCAAACTATTGCTGACGGCAATCTTACCTTAAATTCTGTTTGGCAAACTGGCAACACTACCATTAAAATAAAATTAGAAGGCACCGATAAAACTCCAAGTTTGCAAATTGCTTACACAACAAATACCTTAAATGAATTAGAAAATAAAGAAGCAATGAAAACGGCGTTGAGCAAATTATAGAAGTGAATTAAAGCCCAAGAAAACAACAATAAATTAATTGCCGCATCTTCAATCCCATGGTTGGAAGTGCGGCAATTTTTGTATTTAAATACTGTAAATTAAACATTATTATTTTACAAATGGCAATATAAAATACGATGACATGTGTTAAACAATACCTTAAATTTCAACTCACAACAATCTGTTTTAAACCTGTGTAGCAATTTCCTATCTTATTTTTTTATCACTAAAAACAAGACAACCAAAATGAAAAAAATATTTCTTGCTGCAAGCATTTTAATTTGCGCTGTTAGTAAAAATTATGCACAAACAAACGATTTTAGAACCTTTACTTGGGGCAGTTCGGCCGAACAAGTACAAACAGGTGAAAAAGCAAAACTTATCGCTAAAATAAAAGATGATGAATTAGAATATGAAGAGCAACTAGCTGGCTCACATTGCAATGTGTTTTATATTTTTAACGATAATGATAAATTAATAAGTGGTCTTTATTTTTTTACAAAACAATACGAAAATCCTCAACTCTACCTGCAAGATTATAATAAATTTAAAACATTGTTGGTTCAAAAATATGGCAAGCCAAGTAGCGATTTACAAACTTGGAATCACAATACGCCACCTACTGAAAAACATAATTATGGTCAAGCTGTTGCCGACGGCGATTTAGCATTAAACGCCGTTTGGGAAACTGCGAATTCGACCATTAAAATAAAATTAATTTCTATGGATAAGCGCCCTAGCTTACAAATTGTTTATACTACTCGCACTTTAGATGAAATGGAAAATAAAGAGAATCTAAAAAAAGCATTGGATAAACTATAATTATTTTTTCGATTCCAAAAAGCCGTGTTTGGTCATTTGTAAATGATTAAACACGGCTTTTACGTTAAAAAATGTTTTTATTAATTGTGCCAAAAATTATTAAACAAATAAGGTGGTATATTTATGTAAATAAAAAACGACCATTGAAAAAGCAATTAAACTACAATCTATATTTTATTGGCTTTCTATTTTCATTAAATATAGCCGGTTCATCATTTGCGCAGCAAGATAATCATCCAAGCCTAGAAAAAGTTGCAGCCGATTTTAAACAACTATTAAACCGACCAACTATTGATTTCAATCCTTCATTTAATTCAATTACCACTGATTCTGTAATTATTGAAAAAGGATTTATTTATAGCGAAGCGAATGAAAAAGTACCTATTTTAATTTATAAACCAATTACCAAAAACAAACGATTTCCAACGGTTATTTTTTTGCATGGAACTGGCGGCAGTAAAGATAATAATGAAATTAAACAAATGTTGTATCGCTTTACCAAACTTGGAATAATGGGTGTGGCGATTGACGCCCGTTTCCATGGCGAACGTATAAAAGGTGGCGCACATGGCTCAAAAGAATATAACCAAGCTATTATAAAGGCATGGGAAAATACTGATATGGCGCACCAAACACACCCTTTCTTTTTTGATACCGTTTATGACCTTTGGCGGTTGACGGATTACTTAATTACCCGACCCGATGTAGATGCCAAACGCTTAGGAATGGCGGGCATTTCGATGGGTGGTATTGAAACTTGGATGGCGGCTTCAGTGGATAAAAGAATTAAAGTTGCGGTGCTGGATATTGCTGCGCAAAGTTTTAAATGGTCGTTGGAAAACGAGCGCTGGCAAGGCCGGGCACACACCATTTGGGAAGCGCACCAACAGGAAATTAAAGAGCTGGGCGACACTGCCGTTAATTCAAAAAATGTGAAAATATTGTGGGATAAAATAATCCCGCACATTACCGATGAGTTTGATTGCCCTTCGATGATACGACTTTTTGCACCTCGGCCATTGTTGGTTTTAAGCAATGAAAAAGACCAAAATTGTCCGTTACCAGGGGCTAAAATTGCTTTTGCTTCTGCAATGGAAACTTATAAAAATATCAATGCGTTGGATAAATTAAAAATGGATATTGAGCCAAACCAACCGCACCGTTCAACGCCGGAGCATTTACAAATGACGCTGGATTGGTTTGCAAAATGGCTGTGAGATGGGACGGCAGTTGGCGGAATTTAGCTTATAAATTGATTTAAGCTTTTTGTGAGATGCTGCGCTCTCGAAGAAAGTTGTCAACCTTACATTTCATCAATTTCAAATTTTCACGTTCCAAGGTTGACAACTTTGCCTGCCCGCAAAAACAAATGACTGGTGTGACCGTGCGCCCGGGATGGGCAGTAGTACCTCGTAAAGCGCCTTCTTTAATGGATAATTGAATAATTTATAATGGATAATTTTGATTAGTGAATTGGCGCTGCGGAGTACTACAGACAGCCCGATAGGCGCCCAAAAGGAAATAAGAAATAAGGAATTTTAAATAAGAAATAAGAAAGTACAGAACGGGCTGAAATGTAATGTAGTAAATGGTTTGGTAATTATTTATTATTAAACACCATTACAAAACCACCATTTGGTTTCATGGTAATTGTATTCTTTTTATATGGTGAAATATCACAACGAGCATCATCCATTTTTAACGGTTCATTTTCGTCGTAATATAAACTGCCCGTTGTTTGTTTGGCAATAAACGATAAATCCATTTCCAACCTTTTTTCTCGTGCTATCGCCATTTATGCCGGCCACATACCAAGTGTTTCCAGCACGGCGTGCAATTACCACAAACTTGCCAGGATAGCCATCCACAAAATGCATTTCGTCCCAAACAGACGGTACATTTTGCATAAATTCTTTTACAAACGGTTGAACGGTTGCCATGCCTTCAGGTGATTCTACATAATGTTGGATGCCGGATAAAAACAAAACCGAGGTAGCTAATTCAAAACAATTGGTGGTGCGGCGTTTGATATGCGGGATTTTGTAAAGGCTCACCGGCGTTAAATCCATGGGGTCGAAAACGTTGCGGGTAAAGGGTTGCATGCAAAAGTGCGATGCTTCCTGATCGGCATATTTTTGTTGAAAAGTAATGTTTTCATAACCCCAAACCGCTTCGGTGGTCATTAAATTTGGATAGGTGCGCTGCCAGCCACGCGGCAAAGTAGCGCCATGAAAATTGACTAATAAGTGATAGGTGGCAGCGTCTTCCAAAATGTCTTGATAATAATTGATAAACGATTGTCCGTCGCCGCCAAAGAAATCAATTTTAACGCCTTTAATGCCCATTTGTTGCAACCTTGAAAACTCTTTTACACGGCTTTCATGCGTTAATAGTTTATCTTTTGGATGATATTTAACCGTGTTCCAATTACCTGCGGAATTATACCACAACAATAAACCTACATTTTTTTGTTTGGCGTAATCCGCTAATATTTTTACCGAGTCGTAGCCCATTAATGTGTCCCAATTCGCATCCAACAAACAATAATTCCAGTGCATATCGGCGGCATAATCCACGTAGTTTTTTTGCACCCTATAAACTGTGGAATCATCCTTTTTTAAAATCCAACTCCATGAAGCTTTGCCTGGTTTTGCAAACGACATATCCATTTTTTTGGCGGGAAAGGCAAGGTCGGTGCCAAGTGTGGATTCGGTAATTGTTTTTAAATCGCCGATGGCCAAAATACGCCAAGGCGTAAGCCAGGGCAAGCTAGATTGTGGCAAACGAACTTTACCGGGAATAGTTTCCGGTTCCTCGGGAAAGTTAATGTGGTACTCGTTTCCAGCCGATTCTTGCTGCAACGCGGTACCACAATAACTGCGACCTAAGCTTGCTTCCGTAATTAAAACCCAAGCATTGTTGGCATGGAACAAAGCCGGGTAAACCCAACCATTTTTGCCGGGCGAAGGTGTACCAGTGGGAATATCTTGCATGTAATAAGCCTCATAACTTGGGTTGCTGTGCTCCCACCCACTTTGAGCTTCGGTTTTAGGTTGCAGCCATGCTTTGCTACCTTCGGGAAAATGAAAACTGGTGGCTTCAGCAGTTATATTTTTTATGTCTTTTGATGTCTCATTAAATGTATAGCGAAATGCTACGCCATCGTTGGAAACCTGAAAAATTATATCCATTTTTTTGCCTTCCTTATTTTTTACAATAATTATTCTTCTATTGGCTTGATAAATAATATGGCTTTTTTTAGCAGTCAACAAATTGTATTCGTCTTTTATTAGTTCAACATCTGGCGCTTTTAAAAAAGTGAGGTTTTTTGAAAAATCCGCATCTTCCATTGTTAATCCCAATTGCGATTTTTCTAATACTATTTCATTTAAATATTTAATAGAATAGCTGGCTAATCCATCTTTTGAAATAATTACATTAGTAGTTATTTTTTTATTGGGACTTTGGATTGTAATTGAATTTTGTGCAATTATTGAGTTGCAACAAATAATTGCAATTATATTTGCAAAGCTGTTTTTAAATAAAATCATTTGATTTATTTTTAGAAGAATTATTTAATCCAAGTCTTTGGGTTTGGGTGGCCCCTGTCGCCTAAAGGGTGTTTTGGCTTTCGATGCTATTTTAATTCGCTAATAAATTTTTAAATGAGAATTTTAATTATTTAATTCCACAACTATGGGCCATCCGTCTTTATCCCAATTTAATTTTTTAATTTTTAATTTTGATTTACCATTGTCATGCGCATCGTAAGCATGATAAATAATATAATCTGTTCCATCAAAATTACAAACCGCATTATGGCCAACTGCATAATAATCTGCATCGCCTTTTAATAAAATTGTTCCGCCGCCGTGTAGCATGTCTATTCCGCTTTTATCTAAATAAGGGCCCGTAATTTTTTTCGATCTTCCAACGGCTATTTTATAAGTACTTTTTTCTGCTTTGCAGCATAAATCGAATGAAGCAAATAAATAATAATATCCGTTTTCTCGATAAATAAATGGCGCTTCAATTGCGCCTTTTGCATCCAACGAATCAGGCATTAAAAAATCAGATTTATTGCGACTAGCGATGCTGTACAATTGAGTGTGGTTGTTAGTTTCAGGCTTTCCGCCTTTATCTAACTTTACTAATTTTAAACCGCCCCACCACGAACCGAATGTTAGCCAAGGCTCCTTATTTTCATCTATAATAAAATTGGGATCGATGGCATTAAAACGGTCCTTATTTTGTTGCGAAGCAATTACCAAGCCATGGTCGATCCAGTGGTAATTGCTATCTTCTGCATCCAATGTTTTGTTGGTGGCCAAACCAATGGCGGAAGTATTTTTACCAAACGTGGAAACCGCATAATACAAATAATATTCACCATTAAAATAGGCAATATCTGGTGCCCAAAAACCATTGCCTTTAAATGCCGGAACTGCACCGTTGATCCAATTTGGTGCCGAATCAAAAACAGGTTTTTCGTGTTGCCAATTAATTAAATCTTTACTGCTCCATTTATTAATTCCCCTGCCTGTGCAAAACATATAATATTTATCTTTTGCTTTAATCATCACAGGATCGTGTGCCGGAATATTAGTTTGCAATTGCTGCGATTTTGCGGCATTGCAAATAAAAAAAAAGAGAATAATTTTAAATAAATACATTTAGTCGGAAAATATTGAAGGATGACTAACTAATACTGATTTAAATAACCTAAATTGATGTCAGGCTGAGCTTGTCGAAGCCAATCATGGTGCAAACAAGAAGATCAATAAATAGATTGCCTGCAATGGCTTCGACAAGCTCAGCCTGACAGCCGCGGATTATTTTAATTCCAACATTATCACACTCAATGGCGGCAAATTAGCGGTTAATCCTTCGCCTTCTTTTTTAGCTCCGCTAAATTCTTTTTCTACAATTTTATTGGGATTTTCGAAGGTATCGAAATCATTGAATTTAGCTGACGTTACAATTTTTCCGGTAATTGATTTAAATGCAACACCTGAAAATGAAGTACTGATTTTAACTGATTTGGATGCGTCTAAATTAACTAAAGTGATATGTACAACTTTATTACTATCAATGGAAGCAGAAGCATTTACAGCGGGAATTTTTTGTCCATCTACTACATAATCTGGAGCATTAATATTGATGGGCAGCAACATTGCATCTTGATGCACTTTGTATAAATCGAACACATAATAAGTTGGGGTTAGCAACATTTCGGTGCCGCGTGTTAAGATAACGGCTTGCAGCACATTTACGGTTTGCGCCAAATTTGCCATGCGCACACGGTCTGCATGGTTATTAAAAATATTTAATGTGCTTCCGGCAACCAACGCATCACGCATACTATTTTGTTGGAATAAAAAAGCCGGATTGGTGCCAGGCTCAACATTTGTCCAAACGCCCCATTCATCTACCACCAAACTTACTTTTTTTTCGGGATCATATTTGTCCATGATGGTAGCATGCTTGGTCACCACCTCGTCCATGCGCAAACATTTTTGCATGGTGCTAAAGTATTCTTTTTCAGCAAATTGCGTTGCTGAACCCTTATCTTTCCAATTGCCAGTTGGCAGTGTATAATAATGCAATGATAAGCCCCACATCATGTTATTGGGCACGCTTTTCATCATTACGTCGGTCCAATTGTAGTCAAAATCGCTTGCACCAGACGCTATCTTTTTCAATTGTGCGTTAGGATAATTCTTGCAAAAAGTAGCGTAGCGCCTGTATTGGGTAGCGTAATATTCCGGCGTCATATTGCCGCCGCAGCCCCAACTTTCGTTACCAACTCCCCAAAAATGCACATTGAACGGAGCTGGATGACCGTTTTGTTTGCGCATTTCGGTAATGGGGCTTTGCCCATCAAAATTCATGTATTCCACCCATTTATTCATTTCCTCAACTGTGCCGCTGCCTACGTTCCCGGTTACAATTGGTTCGCATTTTAACAGGTCGCAAAGTTCTAAAAACTCGTGCGTTCCAAAACTGTTGTCTTCGGCCACATTACCCCAATTGGTGTTTACCATGCTGGGCCGTTGGTTGCGTGGCCCAATGCCGTCCCGCCAGTGGTATTCATCAGCAAAACATCCGCCCGGCCAACGCAAACTAGGTATCTGGATTTTTTTCAGCGCATCGATAATATCTAACCGTAGTCTATCTTTTTTGGGAACGTTCATACTATCCTTCACCCAAAAACCATCGTAAATACAACGCCCCAAATGCTCAGAAAAATGGCTGTAAATGTGGCGGCTGATCTGCGTTTTGGGATTGTCGGCGTACACACTTAATTTGGCAGTACTTTGGGCAAAAGAAAAAGAAATGGACAATCCAAAAATTGCCGAGGCGAAGATTTTCTTCATAGCAAACAAGATTTAAAATATGGAGTTGCTAAACTAAGTGTCAAAACAACAATTAAAAATTTTATTTAGAAATTTGGGCGACTTCTTTTGAACCACAAAGGCACAAAGAACATAAAGCAACACAAAGGCCAAGAAAGAAATATAATTATAAGTTTTGCCCACATCATTTTCTTTTTTGTCACTCAACCACTTAACTAAAATTTAGAGCCATTGTGTTAAGTGAATGATGCCATGGAAAACTAAACCCGAATGGAGCCCTTCGATACACTCAGGATAAACTGCCACAAAAACCCATTTTCTTCTGCCAAAGCTGATCTTCAAAAAATACAACTCCACATTATTCAGTCTATTTTTACTTTTTTATTTATAATCCTTTATCCCTATTTTCTAATTTGCTACCCCATTTAGTTGGTTCGTTTTGTAACCAAATCTCTAATTTCCCACCGGCCATAATTTGTTCGTAGGTAATAAAATTTTTGTCTAATATTTTATTATTTAAAACAATTTTTGAAATATAAATAGCATCATTATTTTGTTTGTGGGATATAATTTGGAATTGTTTGCTATTTGCTAATTGAATACTGATATTGTCGAAAATTGGCGAACAAATTATATAACTATTTGACACTGGATTTAACGGATAAAAACCCATTGCCGCAAATGCATACCAAGCGCTCATTTGGCCGCCGTCATCGTTGCCACCTAAGCCGCCTGGGCCATCGCTATATTCTTCATTTAAAATATCCCGAACTACTTTTTGGGTTTTCCAAGGAGTAGCAGTATAATTATACATAAACGGAATTTGATGACCAGGTTCATTGCCATGCCAGTATTCACCTTTGGCAAATAAACTATCCAATTCCGTTTCTAATTGTTTTTCACCACCCATAATTTTAGCTAAACCGGGTACATCTTGCGGCACATAAAAAGTGTATTGGCGGGGTGTTCCTTCGGTAATATAAATAGCTCTTTTATCGGAATTAAAATTATTTATCCAAGTTCCGTTTATATATTTTCCACGCACCATGCCGACGCTTTTATCAAATACATTTTTATAATTAAACGCACGGTTATTTAATATTTTATAGTCGTCATTTTTATTTAACGATTTGGCTACAACCGAGAGTGCGTAATCATCGTAGGCATATTCTAACGTGCGGCTAACTTGCTCTTTTTTATGAAATGCAATTGGAACACTATCTTCCATTGGAATAAAACCATATTTTAAATACGATGGTAAAGCCCGGCGCCCCATACCATTTTTATAGTCAGTTTCATTAGCTGTTTCAAAAGCATTTTTACGCATTAAATTGTATGCACTTTGCACATTATAATTCCTAATTCCTTTATTATAAGCTGATGCTAAAAATGCGGTGGAATGGTCGCCAATCATTGCGGCGGTATAACTATTCCAGCATGGGAAAATGGGCAACCAGCCGCCTTGCTCGCCTTTTAAAATAATTGATTGAACAAACTCGTTAATTAATTTTGGCTGTAATATTTCAAATAAAGGCAATTGTGCACGGTAAATATCCCACATCGAAAAATCATCGTAATAATTACCGTCAGCCTTTTTTTTAATTGTTTTATTTCCTGCAAAAGATGGATACGTTCCATCTGCGTTGCTAAATAAACGTGGATGTTGCATCGCATGATACAACGAAGTATAAAAAACGCTTTTTAATTTTTCATCTTTAGTAGTAATCGCTATTTGAGACAAAGCTTTTTCCCAGATAATTTCTGCTTTTAATTTAATTTCATTAAAATTCCAATCTTTTATTTCTGTATTTAAATTATTTTTAGCAGCTTGTAAATCAGTAAAAGATGTACCTATTTTAATTGTTAACTGTTCGCCCTTTTTTAAATAGAATCCAATAAAACCGCCAGCATCTTTTTTATTTAAAATGCTGTCTGAATGATAAATATCTGCTCCGCTAAAAGTTCCGCTTTGTAAAATATTCTTTTGAGATTGAACAAAAAAATGACCGCTAAATCCAGTTGGTTCACCCCAACCTTGGTAAATACGATGTGCTGGATTGTAACCGCTTAATTCATTTTTTGCCGCATTTACTTTTACAAAACCTTGCTGCTGGTCGCTATTTGGTGTAATTAATAAATACAAGCTATCATCTTCTAACATGGTAAACCGCATCATACCACAACGCAATGTGGACGTGACTTCCGCTATTAAATGCTGGTTTGAAAATATAATTTTATAATAAGCCGGCGTAGTTATTTCATTATCGTGGTTATATTCCAACGAATAATCTGAAACGCTAGTTTTTAATTTCCCGACAACCGGAACAATAGTAAAACTGCCATAATCTTGCGTGCAAGAACCACTAAGCCAATGCGAGCCCCGAAAACCGCGGAACATTTTATCGTTATAAAAATAGGGCGGAATGCATTTATTTTCGGTTAAACTGGTTTGCGGCACCCATTGCGTCATAGCAAAAGGCAGCGTAACGGAAGGAATGGTGTTGGCATTTTTTTCACTGCTGCCTTCGCTGTGTTTTATGGCGTTTACAGTAGTTGCAGGTGCAGTACCAGCCATAGTTTGCACATAATTAATTAAATGCTGTGCTATAATTAATTTACTATAACCTAATAAAACAATAGCAAACAAACACCTTTTATAATTCCGCATTTTAATAAAATTATTTTAAAATTATAACACCTTCTTTTTCCGGAACGGGTAATATTAATTCTTTTCCAACATATTGTTTTACATTATTTAAAACAATAACCGGTTGCGACTTTGGCGCATCAATTTTAATTTTATTTAAATTTAAACCATTCACATCATCAAAAATTGCTGCTGTACGGTAATCACTTTTTTGCGTTTTAAATGTAATATTTTTCATTACCAAACCCGTGGCGTGGCGTACATAAAAGCCCCAAGCAGGCAATTCGCCAAACATGGAAAATTCGGGGTAAGCATTGCTATTTTCAGGGATTTTGGCTAAGTCATTTAAAGGATAAAAAGCAGAATCTTTATTGCCACCGCCCTCATATTGTATATCAATATTTTCTAAAACTACATTTTCAATGGGATGCCCTGGCAAACCTACAATCGACGATGGAAATATATTGTGTTTAAAATTTTCTTCTGGCCCTTCCATCTCGTAACCTTTATCTGGCTTAGCTTTTGGCACTTGCACAGATACATTTCCGATATATACATTTCGCATGGCGCTTATTACCGAATCCTTATTTCTATGACCAATTTTTAAGAAAATAGCATTACCGGTATTGGTCGCTTTCACATCAGTTATTTTCACATTTTCCATTATGCCGCCATCCACCACTTCCAATGCTATGGCCGAGCGGTAGGTATCATAAATATTTAAATTTTTTACAAAAATATTTTTAAAGCCACCCCTAGAAGCGGTGCCGAATTTTAAAGCGCTAGCACTAGATCGAATTTTACAATCAGACACATAAATATTTTCACAACTACTATTTCTGTTAGATGATTTTAAACAAATACCATCATCGGCAGCATCAATATTACAATTGGTAACTTTTACATTTTTACAATCTACTAAATCAATTCCATCATTATTTAAGAAGGTTGTACTTTTAACGGTAATTCCGTCAATTATCATATCCGTGCATTCAACGTAGTCTTGAATCCAGCATAAGCCATCTTTAATAGTAATGCCTTTTATTTGTACGCCCTTACAATTTTTAAATTCAATTAATTTAGGCCGATTACGTTCTTCGGGCCGAATTTGCCCCCAAGGATTTTTCGTTTGCCATTCTTTATCTTTCAATGTTCCGGCATTTAACATCACATAAATATCCTTTATTAATTCATGCCCTTGTCCATCAATTGTGCCTTTGCCAATTATGCCGATATTATTTGCGTCTTTGGCCACAATTAAGGCAGAAGCATCGCTTAGGCCATAATCAATTCTTTTTGCACTGCCCAATAAAACCGCATTTTCATTCAGCTGAATGATAACACCAGTTTTAATATAAATTACTCCTGTAAGAAATTGCCCAGCAGGAAATACGACAGTGCCGCCGCCGTTTGCAGACGCTTTATCAATTGCTTGTTGAATAAAAGTGGTATTGGCTGTTTTTCCATCGCCTTTTGCACCAAATGTGGTGATATCAAAAGTGTTTTGTGCCATTGTACGTGTAGCACAAAAGCAAATAAATAAACCAATTATTTTTTTTTTCATTCTTATTAATTATGAATAAACGATTTATTAATTTAAGATGATGCAACGGTATGTTATTTCTGAAGATTTAGGTGGATTGAATACAATGCAGATTTAATTGATCTTATACATTATATTTAATAGATTTACTTTTACCAAAATACGGTGTACAAAGCCACTAACACACCACAAATTATAATTGAACCAATTATAAAACCGGTTGAAACTTTAAACAATGATGTATCTACTTCAATTACATGCGTATCAGTTTTGGGGTTTGGTTTTGCCAAGCTTATAATTAACATTAATGCCACAATTAATAAAAAAGCAATTTCCATCCTGTCTAAAAAAGGATAATCTGGAAAATATCCTTTTGTCCAAACGGGTAAAAATTTTAATACCGTAGAAATTGGAATAGTGACCAAAGCACCCGCCAGCGCTGCATTTGCTGTAGTTTTTTTCCAAAATAAACCCAATAAAAAAATGGCTAAAACACCAGGTGAAATAAAGCCGACATATTCTTGAATAAATTGATAAGCCTGATCTAATGATTTTAAAGCTGGTGTTACAATTGCGGCAATTAACATAGCCACTACAACCGCCAATCTACCCACACGAACCAGCTTTTTTTCGGAGGGGTTTTTATTAAAATATTTACGGTAAATATCTAACGAAAATATGGTGGAAATGCTATTTGCTTTACCAGCCAAAGAAGCAACAATAGCCGCAGTTAATGCTGCAAATGCTACGCCTTTTAACCCTGCAGGCAATAAATTCATTAATGTTGGATAGGCATGATCGGGTTTAATTACACCAGCCGCATCCGCCATCTCATGCTGAAACATTCCATTTTGATGCAGTACAAACATGGTGATGCCGGGCAATACAGCAATCAATGGAATCATTAATTTTAAAAATGCAGCAAATAAAATTCCTTTGCGTGCAGTGGGCAAATCCGCTCCCAGCGTACGTTGTACAATATATTGGTTACAACCCCAATACGCCAAATTATTAATTAACATGCCGCCGATTAAAACAGAAATGCCCGGTAATTCTTTATAATATTTATCCGATTTATTAAAAATCATCCTAAAGTGATCGGGTGCTTGTTTACGCAAAACAGACAATCCTTTTAAAATATCTTTTCCAAAACCAAAATGTTCTGCCAATAAAGTAAGCGCCAAATAAGTAGTTACTAATCCACCGATAATTAAAACAATTACTTGAATCACATCAGTATACCCAATTACTTTCATGCCGCCCAACGTAACCAACACTGAGAAAAAAGCAAGCCCTGCAATGCACCATTCGAAACTGATATTTGAAATAGATGAAATGGCCAGCGCACCTAAATAAATAATAGAAGTTAAATTAACAAACACATAAGCCAGCAACCAAAAAACGGCCATCACGGTACTTACTTTATCGCTGTAGCGTTTGGCCAAAAACTGTGGCATAGTATAAATCCTGTTTTTTAAATAAACAGGAATAATAAACATGGCCACTAAAATTAAAGTGGCGGCGCTCATCCATTCATAAGTTGAAATAGCCAAACCTAATGCAAAGCCAGAACCGCTCATACCAATAAAATGTTCGGCCGAAATATTCGACGCAATTAGCGATGCACCAATGGCCCACCAAGTGAGCGATCCTTCAGCCAAAAAATAATCTTTTGAATCGCTGACTGCTGATTTTTTCTTTTTAAAAATATAATAACCATAAGCAGAAACGCCAATTAAATAAACAAAAAAAACAATAATATCTGCAGGCCGCAATCTTTGCATTTCTTTTAATTACGAATTTAAAACAAGTAGTTAGGTGTTGGTAATTAGTAGTTAGATAAAATCGTGCAATTTGGATATCAAATAATTGATTATTATAAATTAATGTTTCAATTGTTCAATAAAAAATCCGAGGCAATTAATGCCCCGGATATAGATTGCCAGCTAATATAATTTAATTTTAAAAAGCATTGTAATTAATTGAAGATTTTATTGTTAATTATGTCCAATTAATTAATAACCTGGATTTTGTACTAAAGCAGGGTTTAACGTCAATGCAGCGGTAGGTATTGGGTAAATACGGCGATAAACATCTTTATTTGTTTTATAGCCCCAAGCACCTTCAAATTTTCCGTAGCGGATCATATCGTTCCTATGCCAGCCTTCCCAAGCAAGTTCACGGCAGCGTTCATTGTAAACACTGTCTAGCGTTACATTCGTCCAAGTAGCAGTTGTGGTTCTGTTACTTCTAACCATATTGGCCAACGACAATGCCGTTTGGCTTAGCGTAGCGGTACCGCCGCGTAGGATTGCTTCAGATTTCATTAAAATAATGTCAGCATAACGGAAGACTGGAATATCGTTGTTCTGGTTCCTGCTGCTTGAAGTTGCATCGGGATAAAATTTGATGTTGCGATAACCTTGGTTCCAAGCAATTTCATCGTTGCCAACATCAAAACTGTTGGTAACACCATTGTAAGGATCTTGTCCATTAGCAATATCTTGCCTTAACACTACGGTAGGCGTTAAATTTACCTGATAAGTTAAAGCTGCTGCCGGGCTGCCACCAGTATAATATTGATTGTAACCAATGTTGGTGGTAGTAACGGTTAAAGGAGTACCATCGGGTTTCACCTGCAAACCTTTCAGCCACTGTTTATTCCTTACGTCGTTGGCATCGTTGAAATTCACATAATATTCAGGTAAGGTACTTGCCGGGCCGGCAGGATCGAACGGAATATTGAAATAATTATAGCCTGCACCCGTACCTACCAAACCCATTGACCGTGGGATATCATAACGTGAATGGTTATTGATTGACCGACCATAAAAACCTGATGCGGCAGCGTCGAATGGCATCGCAAAAATGAATTCATCTTTACTGCCAGCTGCGTTTGGCCCATTTGATGGGTAAAACATTTGCAAGTAGTTCGTCATGGCCGTTATGTTAAATTTACCGGAGCTTACAATGGCATCGCAAGCCGTGATACAATCGTTATATCTAGCTGTACCAGTATAATATTCTGCATTTAGGTACATTTTGGCCAACAAAGCATAGGCACCGTAGGCGGTTATGCGGCCGTAAGTGGTTTGGTCTACCGTTGTGCTTAAATAAGGTATGGCGCTTTTTATATCATTTTCTAGCCAACTAAATACCTGTGCCCTAGGAACAACAGCGTGGGGAGTAAAATCGCCATACGTTGTATCAAGCGGCACATTTCCCCAGTTATCCATCAACATAAAATAGCAAACGTCGCGAAGCATTTTTACTTCAGCTAGTTTCAAGTTTTTATAGCTGCCCGCAGGCATGGTGGTATTTAATATAGACAATGTTTGGTTAGCGGTGCCAATGGTGGTGGCCAACCAGCTCCAGTTGCCGCTAACATAACCGTTGTCCTTCGTCCAAGTATGATAGTGCATTTGCATGTTTTGGGCACCATCGTACCAGTTGCCGCCGTGGGCTGGCATCATGCTTTCATCGGTACTATATGATTGCTGGAAGAAATATTCCGTTGCCAAATTTCCCCTGAATGCTACATAAGCCGGCAATTCGGCTTGAATATAACCAACCGAATCCTGTGGGAAAACATCCGGCGTTAATTCTGTTGTAATCGGTACGTCAAGCTTGTGGCAAGAGCTGGTGGCACTTGCAACGATAAGTGCTGTGACAAAAAATCTGAATATATTTTTCATAAAATTTTTCTGTTTAAATATTAGAATGAAACGTTAGCCCCCAAAATAACAACCCTTGTTTTAGGATAGAAATTGTTATAATCAACGCCAGGGGCAATTCCACCCTGATTTACTTCCGGATCTACGCCTTTGAATTTGGTGATGACAAACAGATTGTTTCCTGAAACGTATAGCCTCACCGATCTGATATAATTTCCGATCTTTCTAAAATTATAACCCAGCGTAGCATTATCTAAGCGTACGTAAGTTCCACTTTCAATAAAACGGGATGAATAAATGTAGTCGTTATTGTCAGCAGGCGATTCGTTAGCAACATCTTGTAAAATATTGGTGCTGGCCGCGGTTGAAGGCCTAAATAAATCGGCACGGGTGGCATTCATTATTTTATTGCCAAACACACCTCTTAACAAGAAATTCAGGTCGAAGTTTTTATACTTGAAGGTGTTGGAAAAACCAACCAACAGTTTAGGCTGCGCATCGCCGTTGTAGAAATAATCTGTTCCGTTTTGAGGTGCTGTGGTAACTGTACCATCGTGCTTATAAAACTGCGAAACACCGGCGGAATTTTTGCCTGCATAATTAAACGTAAAAAACTGGCCCAAAGGATGCCCCTGTTTTAACAACTGAACATGCCTGCCCGATTGGCCTCCGCCTTCTGGATCAGCTACTGGAATAGAGTCGCCACCAATAAACAACGGGTTTGTTAAACTGGTAATCACGTTTTTATTGTGGGCAAGATTTAGGTTGACGCTCCAAGAGAAATTTTTGCTTTGTACTATCGAACCGCTGATGCCCAGTTCAATACCTTTGTTGTTGATGCTTCCACCGTTAGCAGTTATTGAACCGGTTGGCACCAAAATTGGATCAACGGTATAACTATAAATCATACCCGTGGTGTTTTTGTTGTACCAATCGAACGTAAAGGCAAGCCTTCCTCTAAGAACAGAGAAATCAAGACCAAGATCGGTAGTGGCTGTTTTTTCCCATTTCAGGTTTGGGTTAGCCGTTTGCGTAGGCCCATAAGCCGATACCAACGTTCCATTGTAATTATATGTTCCACGGTTTCCAGAAATAAACTGTGCCGTATAAGCGCTGAATCCTGATGAATTACCAGTTACACCATAACTGCCTCTTAATTTAAGATCGTTGATGACGTTTTGGTTTTTCATGAAACTTTCCTCACCAATCCGCCAAGCGGCACTTATTGCGGGGAAATAACCCCATTGGTTGTTTGCGCCAAAAACCGAGCTACCATCCCTACGCACAGAAGCTTGTAATAAATATTTTTCCTTGTAGTTGTATTTTAGCCTTGCAAAGTCTGATATCAAACGGTTTTCTTGATAAACACCATCACCACTTAAAAATATGCTGGTTCCATAAGTAGTTGGGCTGCTTAAAGCCAGGTTGTTGAAACCAACATTGTCTGCAGGGAAATTGCTGGTAGTTACATTGAAACCATCACCGTAAACATTGTCTTGCCAAGAATAACCTACAACTGCATTAATACTATGCTCACCAAATTTTTTATCCCAGGTCAAATAGGTCTCCAATATTTTGCTTGTATTTTGATAAGAGCTTCTGTTTGCTTGGCCGTTTACACCAAACGTTTGCAGTGTATGGCCGCCATAACTAGGATCTGGATTATCGTACATGCCAACATATTTATTGGTAAAATACCTGGTTAAATATGATCCATATAAGGTGGTTGAACTTTGGTAAGAAAGGTTCAGATCATAAGTAATTCCAAAAGGCAGTTTTGCCTGTGCCGTTAAGCTTCCAATTAAAAGATTGGTTCTGGTTTTGCTTTGCTCGTTGTTTAGTAAGCCAACGGGATTGTAGTAACCTTGTTTTTGAAAGTTTTCAAAGTAAGTACCGTCAGCATTTTTTATTGGGTTAATGGGCAAATACAACGCTGATTGTACCAAAATGGTGTTTCGGTAAGGCAAGTCATTTGAAACGCTTAAAGAGTTTGTAACGTTCAAACCAAGCCTCAGCTTGTCGTTAAAAGCAAATTGTTCTGCATTTAACCTGGCAATTACACGGTTTAAATGGGTATTTTGTATGATACCATCTTTGTCGAAATAGTTGATGCTGGCAACATAACTTCCTTTTTCGTTGCTACCGCCGTAAGAAATATTATGGTTATTGGCAACGGCTGTACTAAGCTCAATGGCTTTTTGCCAATTGGTGTTTGCACCTTGGTCATCAACTGGAGAAAAAGCCAAGTTGTTTTTAGTAACAAAGGCACGTAACTGGGTTGCATCCATTACTTTTAACTGGCTTGATACTTTTTCTGCACTCACATAGCCGTTATAATTAAGGATAGGCTGACCTTTTTTCGCTCTTTTTGTGGTGATGATAATAACACCATTTGAGGCACGGTTACCGTAAATGGCAGTAGCAGACGCATCTTTTAAAATGTCGATCGATGCGATGTCATCTGGCGCAACGGTTGCAATGTCAGCACCGGGGATACCGTCGATAACATAAAATACCCCTTGAGAACTGTTAAGCGTTGAAGCGCCACGCAATATTACGCTAGCCGTTCTGTTGGGGTCGCCGCTTGATGTAATGTTAAGGCCCGGAACTTTGCCTTGCAGCAATTGACCAACATCAGAAATTGACCCTTTGTTCAATTCTTCGGGTTTAATGGTTGTAATAGCGCTGCTTAATGTTTTGCGGCTACTTTTACCATAACCTACTACCACTACCTCGTTAAGGGCGGCTGGTTTTTCGGCCAGTATAATGGTAACAGTAGGCCCGTTTCCTACTTTTTGTTCGAAGGTTTCATAACCCACAGCACTAACTACCAATACTGCGTTAGACGACGCGTTGATAGTAAATGCACCTTCCGCGGATGTAGCCACTGCATTTTTGGTTCCTCTAACTGTGACCGTAGCGGCAATGGGCGTACCTTTGCTATCGGAAACGGTGCCTTTTACGGTTTTTGTCTGCGCCATGGCACTAAACGGCAAAGCAGCAAAGAAAATTAGGAGCAAAGCAAGTGTACTCCTGCCAAATTGTTGGACAAGCAATCTCATAATCAATTGTTTTTGGTGGTTAATCAGCTAAAAAAAACTCTATTAAAATTTAAGCGTCTTGGGTAAATATTTATCAACCAAAGCTTGGTAATAGGGCTTTAGTTCTTGCCAGTTTGGCGGGGTAGGACTTTTGGAATACAAATCGTAGGGATTAAACAATCGACCCATTTAAACATGTTGTGGTCGTGTTCGCTCATTAAATGGTCGTAAGCATGCTCTCGGTGTTGGGCGTAAAATGAATG
>CAWJTH010000080.1:0-22722 GCA_963845495.1 uncultured Chitinophagaceae bacterium | reverse complement strand
TTGTTTTTCAGCTACTATTGTCACCTCATCAATATATTTCCAAATATTTTTCTACCCTTGTCCTATTTGTTGCAACTTGTTTGTTATTCTGTTGTAACAAAATTTAAACTAATTTAAAATTAAAACAATGGACGAATTCATGTTGATTTTTAGGCACGAAGACGGCGGAAAAATTGCTTCGCCCGAACAAATGCAAATTTGGATGAAACAAACCATGGATTGGATTGGTGGCATTGCTGCACAAAACAAATTTAGTGGTGGCAATGGTTTGCCGTTTGCGGATGCTAAGGTGGTTTGGCCAAACAATGTGGTTACCAACGGCCCGTTTGGCGACATAAAAGAAACAATTGGCGGCTACATTATTGTAAAAGCTGATACGGTTGAAGAAGCAATTGAATTTGCAAAAGGCAGTCCGGTTTTGCAAGGCGAAGGCAATAGCGTAGAAGTAAGAAAAATCGCAAAACGGGATGGGGTGCATTAAATTAAGAATTAAGAGTTTAGAATTTAGAGTTTAGAATTGTTTTTTGCTTAAAATATTATTAACAACTAAAACATAAAAAAATGAAGGAGTACTTATTTGTTTACAGAATGGATTACACCGTTCCACCAACCGGGACAGAAGAGGAAATGGCTGCCCTAACAAAACGTTGGATGGATTGGCTGGGCGGTTTGGCAGCGCAAAATAAAGTTTCTGATATGGGCCGGCGACTAGCAGTAGAAACTGGCAAAGTGGTAAAAGGCGAAAATGTGGTAACGAACGGTCCTTTTGTTGAAATTAAAGAATCAATTGGCGGTTATTCCTTGATTAAAGCTGACGATTATGATGAAGCGATCGAATTAGCAAAAGGATGCCCCATTTTAACGGTAGGCGGCAATGTGGAAGTCAGGGAAATTTCGCCTATGTAATTTATTAATGCAAGGTTGATACAGATAATTATCGCTTTTAATATTGAAAAATCCGGCTTTTATCTGCTTTTAGTAGAAAATGCGTTCCACCCAACTAGGAACGCATTTTCATTATCGCCAATATATCAGAAACTATTACCTTAGCGGCTTCACAATTCAACAAAAAATATGAAAAAGTACAACCCAGGTGTATTGTTTGGTGATGAACTGCATGCTTTGATGAATGATGCAAAAGATAATGGCTTTGCGCTTCCGGCCGTTAACACGATTGGTACAAATACAATCAATGCGGTTTTAGAAACAGCCGCAAAAGTTAATTCGCCCGTTATCATCCAGTTTTCAAATGGTGGTGCACAATTTATTGCTGGCAAAGGCATGCCAAACGACAAATTACAAGGCAATATTAAAGGTGGTATTTCCGGTGCTTTGCACATCCACAACGTGGCCAAAGATTATGGCGTACCGGTTGTATTGCACACCGACCATGCCTCAAAAAAATGGTTACCTTGGGTTAGTGGATTGATCGACGCCGGCGAACAATTTTACAAAGAAAAAGGCCAGCCCCTTTTTAGCTCGCATATGTTGGATTTAAGCGAAGAACCGTTGGAAGAAAACATCGCAACTTCTGTTGAATTTTTTAAACGCATGCAACCGTTGGGCATGGCCATTGAAATTGAATTGGGTGTAACCGGTGGCGAAGAAGATGGCGTTGACAACAGCGATGTTGAAAATGATAAATTATATACACAGCCCGAACATGTTGCTTATTCTTACAAAGAGTTAAGTAAAGTAGGTGAAATGTTTTCTGTTGCCGCTGCTTTTGGAAATGTACACGGCGTTTATAAACCTGGCAATGTTGAATTGCGCCCAGAGATTTTAAATAATAGCCAAGTTTATATTGAAAAAGAATTGGGCACAGGTCCTAAACCAGTTTATTTCGTTTTCCACGGTGGAAGTGGTTCACCACAACACCAAATTCGCGAAGCAATTGGTTATGGTGCTATCAAAATGAATATCGATACCGATTTGCAATGGGCTTTCTGGGAAGGTATTCTGGGATTCTACAAAAAGAACGAAGCTTACTTGCAAGGCCAATTGGGCAATCCTAAAGGTGCCGATAGTCCAAATAAAAAATACTACGACCCACGTGTTTGGTTGCGCGGTGCCGAAGAAAACTTTAGCAAACGCTTAGAAATTGCTTTTGAAGATTTGAACTGTATCAATCGTAACGCTTAAAATTTAATATGCCCAACAGGAAATTAAATATCTAAATCCTATTGGGCATATTTTAGTTACCAAAATAATATCCGTATTTTTAATATCCGATATTATTTTGGAACTTTTTTTTGCAAACAGATTACGCATGGTTTACCTACCCACCATTCAATTACTTAACTATTGAAAAAATGCCATTAAAAAACATAGACGATTTTGAAATAAACCTTAGTGGCGAGGAAACCGAGGAGACAAGCATGGAAAAAGAAAAAAGAAGTTGGTGGAAACGAAAGGATAAAAGCATTACCACCACCACTGCAGAAAAAAGGGATGCACCCGATGGACTTTGGACAAAATGCCCAAACTGTAAATATACCTGTACGGTAATGGAGCTGAAAGAGCATTGGTATGTTTGCCCCAAATGCAATTACCACCACCGCATTGGAAGCGATGAATATTTTGAAATATTGTATGACAACAACGAATATGAAAGACTATTCGATAATATAAAATCTAAAGACTTTTTAGGTTTTACCGATCTTAAACCTTATCAAAAAAGATTGGATGACGCTTACGCCAAAACCGATCTTCACGATAGTATGAGCGTAGCTGTTGGCAAATTAAAAGGCGTAGATTTTGTAACCGCTTGCATGGATTTTGAATTTATTGGCGGTAGTTTGGGCAGTGTGATGGGAGAAAAAATTTCTAGGGCGGTAGATTATTGCATCCAGCACAAAATCCCTTTTATGATCATCAATAAAAGCGGTGGTGCAAGAATGATGGAAAGCGCATACAGTTTGATGCAATTGCCCAAAACAAGCGGTAAACTTTCTCAACTCAGCGACGCCAAAATTCCATATATCAGCCTTTGTACCGACCCAACTTTTGGCGGCACAACGGCCAGTTTCGCTATGTTGGGCGATATTATAATGGCCGAACCAGACGCATTGATCGGTTTTGCGGGGCCAAGGGTTATCAAAGAAACCATCAAAAAAGATTTACCGCCCGGCTTTCAGCGCAGCGAATTTATTTTGGAACACGGTTTCTTGGATTTTATTATCGACCGAAAAGAATTGAAAGATAGACTGGCGGTGGTGTTGGATTTGTTCAGGAGTTAAAAATTAATTATTTTTTGTTTATATTCGTATGGCAAAGAAAAGTTATGGAAGCAATAAAAATAGGCGTAAGCAAACAAATGGATGGCTATACTTTTAGCATCGGACCAGGCATCCGGCAAATGATTAGAAGTTGGTTTCCAGAGGCACATCCCGCAAACAATATCTTTGTAGGTTATGACACCAACAGCAATTTTGAGGTTCATTTTGGAAAACTGGAAACCTTTATCTATCCTGCATTGCTTGGCATTGACAGCCAAACAGATTTAAATAAAAAAGTAAAAGAAATCCAATTTATAGACACCAAAACAGACAGGTTGCTGCTCACACAAGAAATCAGTTCGTGAAGAAAAACTATCACCTTTATTTGGGAAAAGCTGGCCATTTGACCGTAATGTCGGAATTTTTAACCCGTGGCTGGAATGTTGCCATACCCGAAGTTGATATTGGCGATGATATTTTTGTTGTTCAGGACGATGATGGAACTTTAAGAAGGGTTCAGGTAAAAACTTCCAAATCAACAATTAGGAAAAACGGTTTCAGTGGTCAATTTAAAATACCGTTGTCCCAATTGATGGATATAGCAAACATCCCTGTTCATTTTGTTTTCATCGTCAGGCATAATGAAGCTTGGACAAAACCGCTCATTATCCGTCAGGACATTTTAATCTATCACTGGCAAAATGATAAAATCGGTTCCTTGCTAAATAATTTCTTGATACTTTATTTTTCCTATTCAACAAATGAAATTGGTTGTTCAGGTATAAATTTGAGGAAATATGTTTCTGACTTTGCCGACTTTCCACTTATTGAAGTATAGATTTATTAGTTATTGCTGATTAATTATATCATTTTCGTAAACCGTATATTAATTTAATAAAAATATTTGATTGAGTATTTCGATACATTAGAATTATAATTTTTTATTAGGAATATAAAATATATGAGCATTAGCAACAAAACTGCCTACCACGACTATTTCATTGAACAAACTTTCAGTGCAGGTATGGTATTAAGCGGAACGGAAGTAAAATCTTTACGGGCGGGAAAAGCAAGTTTCAACGATGCTTTCTGTTTTTTTAACAGGGGTGAGTTGTATGTAAAAAGCTTGCATATTTCAGAATATGCTATGGGCACCATTTACAACCACAAGCCTACACAAGAACGTAAATTGTTGCTTACCAAAAAAGAACTGAGAAAACTGGAGGGCAAAACCAAAGAAAAAGGTTATACCATCGTTCCCCTAAAAATTTATTTCACTGAAAATGGTTGGGCAAAACTGGATATTGGCTTAGGAAAAGGTAAAAAAGAACATGATAAACGTAACACCATTGCGGACCGTGAAGGTAAAAGAGAAATCCAGCGATTTTTGAAGAATTAAATATTTAATTTGTTAATGCTTTCTTAATATATTTCTTATTATTGTGTCGTAAACTAAACTTACCACAATGAAAAAAACCGTTCTCTTCTTGGTCCTTATTCTAGGACTCACATTTTCTTACGGTGCATTCACCGAAAAAAAAGTAACCGCTTCTCAGCAAACAGAGCAGCGGATGGCAGCCGAAAAGTTCGTTCACATGAGTGCCACTGAATATGGCTACATGCGAGGGAAAAAATTAAATTTCTTTGAAAGGATTGCTTTCCATTCTGCTCAGCATAGAATGGAAAAACAACTTAAAAAAGCAGAAAACCTAACCGAAGGTTTTAATTTAGGCGGCTTCATTTTAGGGCTACTTTTAGGTTTGTTAGGAGTGCTTTTAGCTTATATTTTCTCACAAGATGCCAACTTAAGAAAATGGACATGGATTGGTTGGGGCGTTTGGGTAGTCATATTATTACTCGTTATAATTTAATATGTTTTAGGGAATTATCAAAAAGCTGCCATAACAGGCAGCTTTTTTTAATTAGATCGGCTCTGACGAATAAATAGCACTTAAATATTATTTCCGCCAACATCAATTTTAAGTTTTTTTGCTTAATATGCATAGACGATAATGTGTTGGAAACGTATTAATATATAGTTGAACGCAAGTGTATAAATCGATTGATACAACAAAACAATAGTTTAAAGACAATAAATTATAAATAAATCTAAGTAAACAACCTGAAAATAATCTTTTTGGTTATTTTCACTATTCAAAGGATAAATAAAGGCCAAAACTCATTTATGAAAAGAAATTTTTGCATTTCGATTATTGCTGGAATTGTGTTGTCGCTGTGTTTTAACAAAGGTATTGCCCAAATTAAGCCAGAAACAATGCGCCAGATACAATCGTTGTTAGATGAAAAAACGTCCCGTACACACGCCCAACGCAAAATGCAATCCAGTTTATTACAAGCAGCTAGGGAAAACCGTGGTGAGAAAATGGCTAAAGATGTGAACTTGCTCCCGGTGGTGCTCAAAAAAGATGCCTCGGGAAATATCAAAATAGATATAACTGGAGATGTAACTGAATCATTGCTGTCTAAAATCAGGGCATTGGGTGGAGAAATTATTTATCCTTCAAAAGAATTCCACTCACTTAGAGCCTCAGTTCCACTTTCAAAAGTAGAAACGATAGCAGGTTATTCAGAAGTAAAATTTATTCAACCTGCTGTACTATCAAAATTAGTTGGTGCCAGCAACCCGAAACAAAATGTCAGCATGGTTCCATCGATATTGACAAAAGGTTTGCCTGCAAATAAAACTGCGGTTATTGAGCGCAGGGAAAAAATAAAAAAACAAGTCGAAAAATATGTGATGATGTTAGGTACCGGCAGCGTCAACTCAGAAGGCGACCATCCACACCGTGCCGATGACGCCAGGAATGCGTATGGATATATGGGTCAAGGCATTAAGATAGGTGTTTTATCAGATAGTTACAACAACAACGGAACAGCGGCGGCAAGCGTTGCAAGCGGAAATTTACCTGGTACCGGCAATCCACTTGGCAATACGACGCCGGTAACCGTATTGCAAGATAATCCAAGCGGAGGCACCGATGAAGGACAAGCCATGTTACAGATCGTACATGATATTGCACCAAAAGCACAGTTATATTTTGCTACGGGAAATATAAGCGAGGCAAGCTTTGCAACAAATATTAAAGCTTTGCGTACCGCAGGTTGCGATATTATTATAGATGACCTTGAATATTTTGATGAACCCCCTTTTCAGGATGGCATTGTGGCACAAGCCGTAAATACGGTTACAGCATCGGGTGCATTGTATTTTTCTTCAGCCGGGAACCAAGGTTCGCTTGTTAAAGGAACCTCCAGTGTTTTTGAAAGCGATTTTAATAATACCGGTTCCCTGGCTTTTGGTGGCAGCACTAAAACAGGCGGCACCATCCACAACTTTGGCACCACAGCTGCGCCGGTTAACGGAGATATAATTACTACCCCAGAAACTACTACCGGCACCAACTACTACACGTTGGCTTGGGCTGATCCATTAGGAAAATCCTCAAATGATTATGATTTGTTTTTGGTTAGTTCAGCGGGTACCGTAAAGGCATCATCCACTACTACCCAAAGTGGGTCGCAAGATCCGATCGAGTTTCTTTCTACCACATCATTTACCACTGGCGATCGCCTGGTCGTTTACAAAACCGCCACCGCCGCCACACGTGCGTTTTCATTAAATGGCCAGGGAAGCACGCTTACATTGGCTACCAACGGCCAAACCCATGGCCACTCTTGTGCTGTTAATGCATTTTGCGTAGCGGCAACACCAGCCGCGGGAGCCTTTGGCACTGGATCGCCAACCGGTCCTTATCCTGGTGTATTTACAACATCCAATAAAGTAGAGGTTTTTTCTTCTGATGGCCCTCGCCGTATGTTTTTTAATGCTGATAGTACGGCTATAACGGCAAATAATTTCCTGTTTGCTACAAGCGGTGGTGCGGTTCGCAACAAACCTGATATTACAGCCGCAGACGGTGTTTCTACAACCTTGTCAAGCTTCACTCCTTTTTTCGGAACATCGGCCGCGGCACCGCATGCAGGGGCTATTGCCGCGTTATTAAAATCAGCCAATTCTTCTTTAACTGCTGCGCAAATCAGAACTATTTTAATTAATAGCGCATTGGATATTGAAGGAACAGGATATGATATAAATAGTGGTAACGGTATTTTACAAGCTTATCAGGCCATGCAAGCTGTAAACCCAACCCCGCTTGCAAACCTAGCGTTAGGTACAACAACCGTTACAGAGGGAACTTTCTCAAATGGCAACGGATCAGTAGAGCCGGGTGAATTAGGCAAATTAGTGGTACAATTATCAAACCCTTCGCTAGCTGGGGCTACCGCTGTAACTGCAACGCTTACAACAAATACAAGCGGAATAACCATTACACAAGGTTCATCAACTTATGGAACTATTGCATCTGGCGGTAATGCAACAAATACTGCTACGCCTTTCTTGTTTGCCGTTAATTCTTCCGTGGCTTGCGGTACTGTCGTCACTTTTTATGTTACAGTTACTTTCACCGGTGGGCTTAGTCCACAAATATTTAGCTTTACGACTACAGTCGGTTCGCAAGCTGCCGGGACTATTTCGTCTAAATTAGGGTCAACTCCACCAACCGGCACAAATTTCACATCTTCAACAGGCACGCAAACTGGCCGCATTAATAGAAATACTGCCAGCCAAGTTTCTAGTTGCGCTTCACCACTAACCAATCCGGGACTAGCAAGTACTACAGGCGCTCGTCAATACGACGCTTATGTATTCAAAAATACCAGTTCAAACAGCCAATGTGTAAACGTTACTTTGGCGGGTGCAAATGCAGCCAACTTATTTTGCGTAGCTTATAGTAATGCAGGTTTTGTGCCATCGAACCCTAGTACCAACTTTTTAGCAGATGGCGGAAATTCTTTTAGTCCTGAATCATACAGTTTTACAGCTCCCGCAGGGCAATCATTTACTGTTGTAGTGCATTCAGTCGATTCACTTACAGGTTCATTAAATGCTGTTGGATCTGCTTACACTTTAAATGTTTCGCTTGCTAATTGTGCAGCGCCATTAACATGTAATACCATCACAGTTACACCTGCATCACTTGCAACAGGGGCCACTGGAACAGCTTATTCACAAATATTTACTGCAACAGGCGGTAGCGGTAGCGGCTTTTTTACTTATGTGTTGACAGGTAGCCTTCCCGCAGGACTTACCTTTTCAGGAAGTACAATATCAGGAACGCCTACGCAAGCCGGAAATTTTCCAATAAGCATTACAGCAAACGACCCCACGGGTTGTACTGTAACAAAATCCTACACATTAACCATTACAGGTATTACCGCCGCGTCAATTGCAGCCACTGCCGGTACGCCGCAAACAACAACGCCGGGCACTGCGTTCCCAACCGCTTTAAAAGCAACTGTTTACGATGCCAGCCATACCGGATTGCCCGGGGCAAAAGTTATTTTTGCTGCACCTTCTAGCGGCGCTTCAGGTACGTTCCCCGGCGGTGCATTAACAGATACTATTGTTACCGATGCAAATGGTGTAGCAACCGCTGCAACTTTTACTGCAAATGGATCGGTTGGATCTTATACCGTAACAGCTAGTGTTGCTGGCGTTACAACCCCTGCAAGCTTTAGCTTAACAAATACTTGCGCTTCTAGTTTTATTGTTACTAGTTCTGCAGATAGTGGGCCTGGTACTTTGCGTGATATTATTACCAACGCTTGCACTAATATTACAGTAACTTTTGATCCAAGCGTAACGAAAATTACGCTTACAAGCGGAGAAATAGCTGTGAACAAAGCTGTTACTATAACGGGGACCGGCGCAAATGTATTGACCGTTAGTGGCAATAATTTATCAAGGATTTTTAATATCACGGCGGGTACTTCAACAGTGTCAATTTCGGGGATGACCATTCGGGATGGTTTGCCGCAAGCTGGTTCGCTTACAACCAATGCTACTAACGGTGGTGGTGGCATATTAATAAATAGCGGAACAGTTAATATCACTGGTTGCGTTATCACCAATAATAACGCATCAAATACCGGTTATGCGGAAGGCGGTGGTATCGACAACGAAGGAACCGGTGTTGTAACTATTAATAATTGTACGATTTCGAATAATACGGCTGATTTTGACGGCGGCGGCATAGCGCATTGGGGTACGGCTACAATGGTGTTAAGCAACAGTACGGTTGCTGGAAATGTGGCGACAGGCTTGTTGAGCGGTTACGGTTTAGGTGGCGGTGTATTTGTCGACTCTTTAATTACCATTACAAATAGTACTATTTATGGTAATAGTGGCTACGTTGCTGGGGGTAATATTTTAAATAATGGTGCAACCTCTAAAGCTTTTATTAGCATGGGTAACACAATTGTTGGTGGGGGTAGCATATCACCATTAGCCCCAACAGGTAACGGCAGGGATATTTATGGGTTGATTTCATCAGCCGGTTATAATCTAATTCAACTTACCGGCGGTTATACTATTTCGGGAACAACAACTGGCAACATGCTTGGAACCAATCCTAAATTGTTGACATTGGGCAATTATGGCGGCACCACCACCACTTTGCTACCCATGTCTAACAGCCCGGTTATAAACGCAGGAAACACTGCATTAACTTCCGGAACCGATCAACGCGGCTTACCACGTGTAGTTGGCGGACAGGCAGATATTGGTGCGGTGGAAGTAAATTATGCAACTGCAGCATCGGGTGGTACACCGCAATCAACTATTATAAAAACAGCTTTTGCCACTGCCTTGCAAACAAAGGTTACAGAATCTGGCAATAATGTAGCTGGCGATTCGGTTGTTTATGTTGCCCCAACGATAGGCGCAAGCGGCACTTTTTCTAATTCATCAAATACCGTTACGGTGGTCACAAATTCGGCCGGCGTTGCCGCGGCACCAACATTTACCGCTAACGGAACCATCGGAACCTATACCGTTGCAAGCAATATTGGTAGTAACTATCCGTCAATCAGTTTTATTTTAACTAATACATTGGCCGCCAATTCACCCATTACTATTTTCCCAAATCCTGTTATTACAAACCTCACCGTTGGGCTTCCTGGAACGGACATTCAAACGGTATCAATTTATGATGTAATTGGACGTTTGATAAGCCAATACACGGTAGCTGGTGGTATCCAAACGATACCTACAAACGGTTGGGCAAAAGGCATGTATATTTTAACCGTAACAAAAGGAAACGATAGGATTTACACGATAAAATTGATAAAAGATTAATTTTCAGGATAATCGTCCAAATAAAAATGGCCTAAATCATTAACCGATTTAGGCCATTTTATTTAAACAAGTTTGCACTTATATTTATCTCCTCTCATTTTTCCATCAAACCTCTTATTACAGCGCTTGCCGCCATGCAACCAAAAATTGCAGGCATGTAACTAATGGTTCCGATCAATGATTTTTTTGGAAAAGCTTTTTCGGTAACAATCACCTTTGATTGATCAACAACCTCAGGACTAAAAACCACCGTAACGCCTTCAAAAATATCCATTTCGTGCAGCCGTTTTCTTACATACTTTGCTAAGCGGCAAGTATGTGTTTTGGAAATATCAGTTATTTCTACCAATTGTGGGTTTATTTTTCCGCCTGCGCCAAATGAACTTACAATAGGGATTTTTCGGTCAACACAAGCTTTTATAAATGCAGTTTTGGGGCCAAGTGTATCGATGCAATCTACAGCATAATCATAATGAACTTCGTTCAACACCTCATCAATTCTATTTTCTTTAAGGTATTCTTCCAATACCGTTAGTTGTATTTCAGGGTTGATATCTTTTAATCTTTCCGCCATCACGGAAGCTTTCGGCCTGCCAGCGGTAGAATGTAAGGCAGGTATTTGGCGGTTGCAATTGCTAAGGTCAACTACGTCAGCATCCACAATCGTCATTTTACCAATGCCCGATCTGGCAATCATTTCAGCACAAATACCGCCCACTCCGCCAAGCCCAACAACCAGTACATTTTTTTGCATCAACGATCCTACCTGCTCATCCCCTAGCAGCATTTGCGTACGAGCCATCCAATAAGGCACCATAAAATTAATTTATCCGCCAAAAATAAGCAGTGGTAAATGTTTTGTATAAGAAAATAATTGATCTGTGTACGATGTATAAAACCATCTCTCACCATTTAACCTTTAGAAAATTATTATCAACAATTTGCAACTATAAACGTTTTGTTTGTTTGGTAATAAAAATTCAAATAATCTAATAAATAGCACTTGGCAAAAACACTTATTGTTGATATGGATGGCGTTTTAGCGGATGTTTATGCTCAATTTAAACAATATGCTATCGCCGAATTTGGAATAGCGCCACAAACCGAAGCGTTATACGGCAAACCTGAACATGAAGCTTATATAAATGTGAACAAATATGTTAATTCAATCGGATTTTTTATTAATGCCCCAGTAATTGAAGGAAGCATTGAAGCGCTAAAAATATTAAATGAACGATATAATTTGTTTGTAGTATCATCTGCCATGGAATTTCCGAATAGCTTAAGAGAAAAATACGAATGGCTAAATAAGCATTTCCCATTTATTACTTGGAAACAAATGGTTTTTTGTGGATCAAAAACGATCATAAATGGCGATATTATGATTGATGACCATTTTAAAAACCTTGATTATTTCAACGGCAAAACCCTTTTATTTACCCAACATCATAATTACGGAATAAATAATAACAACCACCATCGTGTAAATAATTGGAAAGAAATATTACAGTTGCTAACTTAAATATTTATTTTAAATGTTTTTGTTTTGTGAAAAACTTTAAAGTAATCAACCCGATATCAAGCTTGTAAAGCTTTTAATTAAATTCGCACAATTTTTTTATAAAAAAAATAGCATTTGCAAGATATAGAACCATATTATCGTTGGCGGGATTTATACACAAGCGAGGAAGATCCGAATAGTCCGTTTTTTGGACAAGTTTATAGCGAATTTGAATATAGTACCACCATTTATAATTATTACATCCATCCGCAGTGGGATGACATGGGCAGTAGGACGCTGTTTTTAAAAATAATTTATGCAGATTATGCCCAACATTATTGCATTATAGAATTATTGGGAGAATGGAACGATGCCATTGAAAACGACATCATGATATTTCGCCGTGAAGTAACTGATAAATTGATGGAAACCGGCATTACCAAATTTATTTTAATTGCGGAAAATGTACTAAATTTTCATAGCAGCGACCGGGAATATTATGAGGAATGGTTTGAAAACGTAACTGATGAAAATGGATGGATTATTTGCCTAAATATGCCGGAAGCAACTCAACAGGACTTTATAAAAAAGAAATTGAACAGGCTGATTGAATTGAAAAGTATGCCCGAATGGAGACGTTATCGGCCCGACGACTTATTTCAATTTATAGATAAAGAATTATCGATGCGTCTGGGATAATGCAAATTATTTCTATTGGCATGTTATTTGTGAAATATTTATTGATAGAGGTTAAATAATGTTGGTAATTATAGCATTCAACATATTAAACTTTTAGCTTTGGTTCATATCACAGCAATCAATAAAAAATTAAAAAACAAAACATGAAAAGATTACTTGCGATTCTAACAATTTGCTTGTTTACAACAGTGGCAGCGAATGCCCAACAAGGCCAAGGTGGTGGCCAGGGCCGCGAACAAATGATGGCGGCCATGAAACAAAGATTAGTAGACAGTTTAGGCGTTACACCTACCGTTGCAGATAGTGTAATGGCTATCCAAATGAGCTATAGAATGAAAGAACGCGGCATGCGTGGCGATGGCCAAACCCCGCCAACAGATGAGCAAAAGGCACAAATGAAAGCTAGCCGTGATGAAATGAAAACCAAATTGAAAGCATTTTTATCCGATGACCAAATTTCCAAACTGGAAGCCATGCAAATGAGAATGGGTGGCGGAATGGGCGGTCGTCGTGGCGGCGGTGGTGGAAATCCTCCTCCAACACCAACGCAGCAATAAAATTGTATTGAAGCTTCAATCTAATAAGAAAACCCGCCTTCGAGCGGGTTCTTTTTTTGTTAAACAATATTGAAAAGTGAGATTTTCGAACTTACTACGAATCGACGAATTATGTTGCACGATTTAATCCATCACCACATTCTTCAACAAATCATTTAATTCATCCCTTTTTCTAATCAGTTTGGGAATATTATTTTCAACCAAAACCTCAGCTGGCTTAAAGCGACTGTTGTAATTACTGCTCATTTCAAAAGCGTAGGCACCGGCGTTATGGAAAACCAATAAGTCGCCTTCCCTCACTTCGTTCAATATTCTATCGGTGGCAAATGTGTCGGTTTCGCAAATATTACCTGTTACCATATAACTTTTTTCTTCACCGTTAGGGTTTGAAATATTGGTGATATGGTGATAAGAATCATAAAACATCGGCCTGATTAAATGATTGAAACCACTGTTTACACTTACAATTGTTGCGGCATGTGTTTCTTTTAAAACCGTTGCCTGCACTACAAAAAAGCCGCATTCGCTTACTAAATATTTTCCGGGCTCAAACCAAACCTGCAATGGGCGGCCATATTGTTGATCCAACAAATGAAATGCCTCCGTCACTTTTATGCCCAACAATTCCATATCGGTTTCATGGTCGCCTTCTTTGTAAGCTACTTTAAAACCACCGCCTAAATCAATAAATTCCAGTTCAGGAAATTTTGGTAAGATGTTAAACAACACTTCCATGCCTTCAATAAAAACATTCACGTCTTTTATTTCACTACCCGTGTGCAAGTGCAAGCCTTGGATAAAAATATTATTTTCTTTTACCGTTTTTAATACTTCGTCTATTTGCTCAACAGGAATACCAAACTTGCTTTTGCTATGTCCGGTCGAAATTTTGATGTTTCCACCAGCCATTATATTTGGCCGAAGCCGAATACCAACCGGATAACTATGCCCGAAACGCTGCCCAAATTTGGTAAGGTTTGATAAGCTATCGATATTAATATGCACGCCTAAACTTTGAGCTTCCTCAATTTCTGAAAAAGCAATGCCATTTGATGTGTACAAAATATTTTGTGGTTCAAAACCGGCTAATAATGCTAAACGAACTTCGTTGATGGAGCTACAATCGATATTACAACCAATTTTATTAATGTGTTTTAGCACATTTAAATTCGTCAAGGCTTTGCTGGCATAAAAAAAACGGGCATCCGTTTTAGCAAATGCTTTCTTCAATTGCTGGTACTGCTGGGTTATTTTATCAGCATAATACACATAAACCGGTGTACCAAATTGGTTCGCTATTTCTATTAGTTGTTCGTTGTTCATTTTTGTAATTGCTATGGTTCAATATTATGGTACAAATAATTCAACTCCACCATATTCTAATATTGCTTGTCTTATCGGTTTATCATTAGTCCACAATTGGGCACGTAGTTCCATGGCAAGTGCCACAAAAGCAATGTTTTTTACATCTGCTTTTGATACAATTTGATAGGCTGAATAATAATTGTGAAAAGAAATATCTGTATCTGGAATAAGTCGTAAATGAGCAAAAAGCAATTCAAAATGTTCTTTAAACTCTCCACCATTTAACTTGCTAAATTTTATAATTTTCTCTTTGTGGTCAAATATTTCAGAAATCAGAAAATTAACGGTTGTGTAGGTATGTTCAGCTTTAAAAATTTTTTGTGCGTAATGATTGTTTTTGCTAAGCAAGGCAGAAAAAATAATGTTTGAATCCACTATAACAATCATTCCGTAATACCATTTTGTTTTTTGTAATCTTCCATTCCTTTCGTTATCCACCATTTATTTTTTCTCCACCAATCATCCTTTATTTCTTCGCCAATTGCCTGTAATTCCATTTCATTATAATCAGCTTTTCGGGATAATTGTTCAAACCGTAGCTGGTCTACAAAATTCCGTAGCGTTCCTGCATCAACTGCATCTTTATCGATACTGATGATATATTGGTTACCTTTCTCTTCTATCACAACATTGCCCATATATTTCGTTTGTTTCAAAGCTACAAAAAAACAAATGTTTATGAGATTATAATAATTTACTGATTTACTCGCCTGTCTTTATTTCTTTGTCTTCATGGTTAGGCAATGTTTCAATTTCGCCGATCACCTTTTCATTTTCATCGTCCACCACTGCTATTACACCTTCATTTGCCAATTCAATCAATTCTTTCGGCGCATCGTCTTCTTCCAAAAAATCTTGCTCCACCGGATTTGCACTGGTAACCGTTGTGGCGTCAATTAAATCTTGCGGGATAATATCGCTTAATTTTGGCAATTCATCCGGACTATTGATGCCGAAATAATCCATAAAAACCTTGCTCGTTGCGTACAACAAAGGTTGGCCGGGCGCATGTTCTTTTCTGCCGGTAATCAATACCAAATCCTTTTCCAATAGTTTCTGAACGGCATAATCGCAGTTTACACCACGTATGCCTTCAATTTCACCTTTAGTAATAGGTTGTTTGTAAGCAATGATGGCCAATGTTTCCAAAGCCGCCGTGGATAAGCGTTTCAGGAACTTATCGCCATTTAATTGCGCTACGGTTTTATGGTATTCCTTTTTTGTTAAAAATTGTAACCCACCGCCGCTTGCCCTCAATTCAAACGGGTAAAATTCACTGCTATATTTTTCTTTGATAGCATCAATGGCACTTTCCACTTGATCGAGCGAAGCTCGGTCTTCAATAAAGCCCAGTGCATTGTTCACCAGCTCCACCAAATCCAAACTAGTCAGTGGCTTTTCGCTGGCAAAAACAAGCGCTTCAATATGTGGGATGATGATGCTTAGATCCATTTCTTCGTGGTAATTACGTAATTAGGTAAGTAGGTAATTAGCCTAGGAGTCACTTTCCAATAAGTCATTTTTAAATATTCGTCCATTTCGTCAGTTGTCAAAGAATTATATTGAACCTTACCTTCCTTTAATTTGCTTGAATCTATTAATTGGCCCATTGATTTCAAATAGCCGTTCATAAGCTTGAAAACTTTTCAAATAGTAAACGCATTACATTATTTTCTTCTTCAAGAATAAGATTTCTCTTAAAAGCTTTTCTTAAGCAAGCGGTAGATTCAAAGGCTGAACCTCTACTATAGTAATTGAAATTCTTATTTTCTTTGAAATAGAATCGACCATAACCTTCTGCAATGTTCAATGCGATTGAATCAGCAGCTCGAACAAATTGTTTCCCAAGAGTATCTTTATTGAAATAATCCCATTTATCAACCATTTTATAAACCTTGTCTCCAATAAGTAATGCCACTTTATATACTTCCAAATCAATCAAACTAATCATAACAAAAAATGGAATAATACTCAAAGACCTAATTACTCAATTACTTATTTACCTAGTTACGACTTTAGCCCTGCAACGCCGCTGCGCCGCTTACAATTTCTGTTAATTCGGTTGTAATGGCCGCTTGCCTTGCACGGTTGTACGATATTTTTAGGGCTTTCAATAATTCGTTGGCATTTTCACTGGCCTTATCCATGGCGGTCATACGGGCACCATGTTCGCTAGCGTTGGCATCCAAAACGGCTTTGTACAATTGCGTGTTCAATATTTTGGGCATCAATTCAGCAATCAATTGCTCTTTGTTTGGCTCAAAAATAAAATCAGCTTTTGTTGCACCTGCTACTTTTTTAGTCTTTGGTATCGGCAACATCCTTTCTAAGGTAAACGCTTGTGATCCGGCATTTTTAAATTCGCTGTACACTACTTCCACCACATCAAATTCATTCCTTAAAAATGCTTGGATGGCGCCTTGCGCAGCAGATTGTACATTTTCAAAAGTTAAATTATGAAAAATATCTTTATAAGCCGCGTCGGTTTTATAGCCCAATTTAGAAAGGCTTTCATACCCTTTTTTGCCAATATTCCAAATGGTTACATTGCCTTTTTTGTTTTGTTCAGCGTATTGTTCAGCAATGGTTAGCTTGGCCAATTTTACCAAATTGGCATTGTAACCGCCGCAAAGCCCACGATCGCTGGTAATTAAAATCACCAATACTTTTTCAATTGGTCTTTCCACGGTTAAAGCACCGCCAGATTCAACTTCGGTATTGCTAACAATGTTGCTAAGTATTTCTTGCAGTTTTTCAGCATAGGGGCGCATTTGTGTAATGGCATCTTGCGCACGGCGCAGCTTGGCCGCACTTACCATTTTCATGGCCTTGGTAATTTGCTGTGTACTTTGCACACTCTTAATCCTGTTACGAACCTCTTTTAATGCACCGCTCATGGCTGGTTGAAATTTATGGGTTTTACTTATAAATAGTAATTAGGTAATTGGTAAATAAGTAATTAATAGATAATTAGTACCAAATTACCCAATTACTTATTTACTTTATTTGGGCGCAAAAGTAATGTTTGATAGGCAAACATCCAATGGTTGCTTATACTTCATTTTTGAAAAGGATGCCATCAATAAATATTAATTGTTAAATCAATCCACAAACAGCTTTTTTTCTTCTTTAAAAAACCTATTGGAACAACATTTTTAAGTCTAAGCAAGCGAAAGCTTATTTCATCAAATAATTTTTTTTATAAAAAAGTTTTTTAATAGTTAAGAAATAATATACAATAACTACTATTGTATTGCACAAACAGAACATTAAAATAAGCACATGACTGAAAACGAAAAATTGGCCAATGTAAAAACTTGGCGCAGGTGGGGCCCTTACTTAAGCGAACGCCAATGGGGTGGTGTTAGGGAAGATTACAGTGCCAATGGCGATGCTTGGAATTATACCACACACGATATGGCCCGCAGTAAAACCTACCGCTGGGGCGAAGAAGGATTGGCTGGCATTAGCGACGACCGCCAATTTCTTTGTATGGCGCTAGCGTTATGGAACGGAAAAGATCCCATTTTAAAAGAACGGCTTTTTGGCCTTACCAACGGACAAGGTAACCACGGTGAAGATGTGAAGGAACTGTATTATTATCTCGATAATACACCCAGCCACAGCTACATGAAAATGTTGTATAAATATCCGCAGCAAGAATTTCCCTACCAATGGCTGCTGGATGAAAATAAAAAACGCACCAGAAAAGACCCGGAATTTGAACTGATCGATACGGGGATTTTCAACGAAAACAAATATTTTGACGTTTTTGTGGAATATGCAAAAGCAAGCGAACGGGATATTTTAGCCCAATACAGCGTGCATAACAGAAGCAACGAAACGGCCGAACTGCATTTGCTGCCTACACTTTGGTACCGCAACACGCTTGATTGGGATGATGCCGCCAAAAGGCCGATTATGAGTATGATCGATAGCAACACCATTATGGCGCAAACAAAACATCTTGGCAATTATTATTGCTACGCGGAAAGCGGCGGAAGTTATTTATTTACAGAAAATGAAACAAACAATCAACGGTTATTTAATGCGCCAAATAAATCGCCGTATGTAAAAGATGGCATTAATAATTATGTGGTGAATGGCGATGAGCATGCCATAAACGTGCAGCAAAGCGGAACCAAAGCTGCCATTTACTATAAATTGACTGTGCCGCCAAACGGTTGTGTATCAGTTAAGCTTAGGTTGTGTGCTGAAAAAAATGCCAATCCATTTTCAGATTTTGATTCCGTCGTTTCGTTCCAAAAAAATAATGCGAACAATTTTTATGCTGAAAAGCAAAAAGACCTTGATGACGATGATGAAAAAATGGTGCAACGACAGGCTTTTGCCGGCATGCTTTGGAGCAAACAATTGTATTATTTCAATGTAAATAAATGGCTGAACGGCGATGATGGCCAGCCCGAGCCGCCGGCAAGCAGGAAAAGCATCCGCAATGCCGATTGGAAACATTTTATTGCGGAAGACATTATTTCGATGCCGGACAAATGGGAATATCCATGGTTTGCAGCTTGGGATTTGGCTTTCCATTGCATCACGTTCTCCATGATCGATCCGGATTTTGCCAAAGGCCAATTACTGCTGTTGCTGCAGGAACGATATATGCACCCAAATGGTCAATTACCTGCTTACGAATGGAATTTTAGTGATGTAAATCCACCGGTTCATGCATTAGCCGCATGGAAGGTGTACAAAGCTGATGAACTGCAAAATGGCAAAGCAGACACAGCTTTTCTACAAAAAGTGTTTCATAAATTGTTGCTCAATTTTACGTGGTGGGTAAACCGCAAAGACAATGAAGGCAACAATATTTTTGAAGGCGGATTTTTGGGGCTGGACAATATCGGCATTTTTGATCGCAGCGCCCCTATGCCCGGCGGCGGCCGTTTAGAACAGGCTGATGGTACCAGTTGGATGGCGGTTTATTCGCTAAACATGATGCGGATTGCACTTGAATTAGGCTTAACAAACCACGTTTACGAAGATTTGGCCATTAAATTCAGCGAACACTTCTTTTACATTGCAGGCTCCATGAGCAACATGAGCAACCTGGAAGGCCAAGGTTTGTGGGATGAGGAAGACAGTTTTTATTACGATCTGTTACGCATGCCTGATGGAAAATGGAGCCGCTTGCGTTTGCGCACCTTGGTTGGCTTAATCCCGTTATTTGCGGTGGAAGTAATTGAAGATAGCAAATTGGTGCAATTACCGGTATTTGTATCGCACATGGCTTGGTTTTTAAGTCAGCGGCCCGATCTCGGCTTGCTGGTAAGCAATTGGAAAGACACTGGTGGTGATCAAAAACACTTGATGAGTCTGCTACGCGGCCACCGCATGAAATGTTTGCTGCGGCGCATGCTGGATGAAAATGAATTTTTATCGCCGCATGGCATTCGTTCTATTTCAAAAGTTTACGACAATGCGCCATACAAATATTCGTTGGAAGGGCAAGATTTTTCTGTTCATTATTTGCCTGCCGAAAGCGATACGGGCATGTTTGGTGGCAATAGCAATTGGCGAGGCCCCATTTGGATGCCGTTGAATTATTTGATTATCCAGTCGTTGTACCGGTTCCACGAATATTACACCGATGATTTTAAAATAGAATTCCCGACTGGGTCAGGGCACTATACAACCATTAAAGAGGTTGCCAAAGATTTATCAAGAAGAATAAATTCACTTTTTCTAAAGGATGTTAATGGCAAAAGAACTGTTTTTGGCGACAATGAAAAATTGCAACAGGATGAGCATTTTAAAGATTATATTTTATTCCACGAATATTTTAACGGCGATACGGGCCAAGGAATAGGCGCTAGCCACCAAACAGGCTGGACAGGTTTGCAGGCGATTATAGGGATGAATAAGTGAGTTTAGAGTTGTAGAGTTTAGAATTTAGAGTTGAGAGTTGAGAATTTAGAGATAAGAATAAAAGTTGATTTTTGGTGATTAGAATCTGCGCTCGGTTCTTGCTACTTGCTATTTAGTATGGACAAAACAATAGAATTAGTATGGACAAAACAATAGAAAAAAAATAGAAACTAACCTAAACACAACCAACACTCATTTAAAACATAAGCCCATCATTAAAAATCTATTGCGTTGATATTTTTGTTTGAAATAATTACTGATGAATTTCAATAAAGCCTGCCTACTAATATGTTTTGCGACAATAATCATTTTTTCTTCTGCCCAAAATAAACCTGCCGCAGCCAGCAAGCCCAATCCAGTACAAGCGTTAACTGCTTTTCTTGCCAAAATTTCTAACCTGTGCAACCACCCAAACGATAATGAATTAAAGCAATTATTGGCTGATAATTTAAAAACCAACAAAACCTTTTTTAAAGATTGGGAAATTGGATTGAATAATCCCGATGCGCAAATTTGGCAAGCTTTAACACGTATCGTAAAAATGCCGTACACTATTGATAGCGGCAATAAAACTAAAATAACTTGTGCCATCCCCAATATTAAAGATGCAAACAAAGTGCAAAACAGTTTGGGTAAATTAATGGTGTTGGATCAATCGGAATTAAATGATGGAAAAGATGTGATTTACAGTCAGCCGGATTATAAAAGCAAACCAATTGGCAAAGTAAAACCGGGCGAACAATACCGTTACTTTGTAGGCACAGCGGCTTATTCAGCCTCCATGAAAATGTATATTACCGATGGTTTTGACTATAGCGGCGATGGCGATAATAGCTTTTTTGCCATAGAATTGGATGCCGCCAAACACAAGTTGGGTTATGTGTATCAAAATGCCACTTCGGGCTCGATGCCAGTTATGCGTTTACAATTTTTGCAAGGAACTTGGAAAATTACAAAGCTAGAAGCAGATTGATGATCAGCACATTATAATCAAAAAACTTTATTTTGGTTTAGATTCTACGTAATTTTTAAAGTTGTTCAATACACCTTGCACAAATGTTTTTTGAACATCAACCGGCGTTTCGGCCTCAGGTTCAAAAGTTTCGGTTAAAGTGGTACCATTTGCATTTTCCTGAAAAGTGATGATTGATTTTCTGCCATCCGACACCGTATATTCAATCAGTTCGTTTACAATTACTTTGTCGTAATTACCAGAATGGTCAAAACCAAAACTACCGTCTTTTAGTTCCATCCGATATAAAAATCTCCCTCCGTTCTTTAAATCTATTTCTACTTTTGGCGTGCGCCAATCATCTGAAGGATTATTCCATTGCATGATATCGGCAGGCATTGTCCATGCTTCCCAACAATCCGCCACCGGTAATAGTATGGTTGTTTCCACGGTAATCATTTGTTTATGTTCCATCTTTATTATTTGTTAATGCAAAATGTTTTTTAAAGCGGGCAGAAAACACCGTAAGTCATCTGTCAAATAATTTCTTTACCACACCGTCTCAAAAAACATTTTGCCAATAAAATTGAATCGTAATATCAACCCGGTTTATTTTTTCTCGTTGCAATTAAACATCCATTGTATACCAAATTGATCGATTAAACTTCCAAAATAATCTCCCCAAAACATGTCTTGCAATGGCATGGTGACTTTACCGCCGGTCGCTAATTTCCCAAACAATTCTTCGGTTTCAGCCCTTGTATCGGGTTGAAGGCTGATAAAACTATTGTTACCTATATTCACGTTAAAGCCCATCGATTCGGGCGCATCGGTGCCCATTAAAGTATGTGCGCCCAAAATGCGCAACTCTATGTGCATCACTAAATTTTTGTCTTCTTCTGCCATTGGCGGCGCATCTGGCATAGGCGGAATGTCTTTAAATCGCATGATACCTGGGCCCACAAATTCACCTCCAAAAACAGTTTTATAAAAATTGAAAACCTCCTCGGTATTCCGAGGGAAATTTAAATAAGTGCTTACGCTTGCCATCGTTTTTAGATTTTATTTGATTAATAGTTGAGTCAAAGATATGCTCTTTCATAAATTGATGGATACCCAAACCCGACATTAGCAGGGACAAATGCGACAGAGTTGTTTTAATGTTCAATGCCTAACATCTAACACAAATAAATTGCATTGGATGTTAGGCATTGAACCTTATTTGTGGATATTTTTTTAACATCGGCATTTATTGCCGACTAAAAACTTTTACGCAGTTGCTACTAACCTGCTTTTGCTTCTATAAATGTAAGAATTGAAAA
>CAWJTH010000079.1:0-149135 GCA_963845495.1 uncultured Chitinophagaceae bacterium | reverse complement strand
CCTGCCGCCCTATAGGAAAAAATTTACCTATTATCCTACGCCTCTAATTTCCATGCCAAAGGAACAGGATGGGAAATAGGGTCGCTAGGGCCGAAGGCGAATAAAAAGCATGAGTATGGTCAATTGCTTGATTGCCTTATCGCCGCCATTTACAACCTGTCTACGGCGTTCCGCGAGTTAAGATGCAATCTTACGATCGATTTTGATGGCTTTTGTAGTTTTTGGACAAATAATTTAGTGAAAGCGCAAGGCTTTTTAGTTGGCTTTAATTTAAATACTACCTTATAAGACTTTAACATTTTTATGTTTTGGATTGTGCTAAGTGGCCGAAAATTTAATATCATTAAAGTGCCGGGTCCCCAAAATAGGCCTCCTGTCCCTACCGGACATACCCAAATATCAGGTTGGTGCCGATGGGGGACGGCTTTGCGGGGCCCCAGTGGGGCAGGCTGTTGCCGTAAATATCACCGGAAATAGGATTGCGTTTAAAAATTGCAGGTTTTTAGGCTTTCAAGATACATTGTACACAAAGGGACCAACGAATTTGGAATACTACAAGGACTGTTATATTGAAGGAACGGTGGACTTTATTTTTGGCGCAGCAACCGCCGTTTTCGACAATTATACGCTGCACAACAAGCCGGGCAAAGGCATGGTTACAGCTGCATCAACGTCGGACACAAGCAAATTTGGCTATGTGTTTTTACATTGCAAGCTTACATCCGATTTGCCGCCAGCTTCGGTTATATTGGGCAGGCCATGGCGGCCTTTTGCCAAAACTGTTTATATTAACTGCCAAATGGGTGAACATATCAAACCCGAAGGCTGGGACAATTGGGGCAAAAGCGAAAATGAGCATACCGCTTATTATGCCGAATATAAAAGCACCGGAAAAGGCGGCGATGCCTCAAAAAGGTTTCCTTGGAGCCATCAGCTGACAGATGAAGAAGCAAGCCACTATACGGTAAAAAATATTTTCGACGACTGGAAACCATTTTAAATCTTTCCGTTAAATTCAACGATAAAGGCGACCGTGGAATTCCAAGCTGATAGAAAAGTTCAGCAGAAGGGCAGGTTTCATAGACTTTGACCGCGGTTTCACAAGCACAGCCGTAGGCCTGCAATAGAAGAAAATCAAGGTTTGTTTGATTGTGCGTTATTTGCGGCGCAAGTATTCTTATTTAACCGGTCTGTTGTGAAAAAGAATTATTCTCAACCATCGCATCCATTTTGTTGTTTCCCACCTCGTGCCCGGGCACTAAAAAATGCCGGTCATGGATTAAAATAGCTGGAATAACTTAAAGGAACATTAAAAACAAGATAAAAACATGAAAAAAATAATAGCAAACGCATTTCTAGGTAGCTGTTTATTGCTGCTTGCTTTGCAGGTACAAGCGCAGCAGCAAATAGTGGACACAAACTTCCATGTGTACTTGCTGATTGGCCAATCGAACATGGCCGGTAGGGGTGCGCCCGATGCAGAAAGCAAACAAATAAATCCGCAAATATTAATGCTGGATTCGCTTAACCATTGGGTACCCGCTATTGACCCCGTGCATTTTGATAAACCAAAAGCTGCAGGTGTCGGCCCAGCTATCGGTTTTGCCAAAGAGATGTTGAGCAATAACAAAAACATGCGCATCGGGTTGATTCCATGCGCATGGGGTGGGTCGCCAATCAAGGCTTGGGAGCCCGGTGCAGTTTATCTGAAAGTAGCACACCCTTATGACGATGCGGTTAAAAGAACAAAACTGGCGATGCAGCAAGGAGTTTTGAAAGGTATCCTTTGGCACCAAGGCGAGTCCGACAACGATTCCCTTCATGCTGCCCATTATATGGAAAAGCTGAACACGTTGGTTTTCCGTCTCCGTACCGATTTGCAACAACCAACTATGCCCTTTGTAGCTGGCGAAATCGGTTATTTTAATAAAACAGACTATATCAATCCCGTTATCAACCAATTGCCGCAAAACGTGCCGTATACCGCGGTGGTTTCTGCGAAGGGATTAACAGACAGAGGTGATAGTTTGCATTTCAATACTGCGTCAGCCCGGGAATTGGGTAAACGATATGCCCAAGCCATGAAAAGACTGGAATCGACCAGAGTTGCCTCAAAATTTAAATTGTAGGACAACACTTTAACTACCTTACTAACATTTGTCGATCAATCGCTTTAAAACCGGTAATATGTACTAATTAAATGGGTCACGATAAAGGCAAGCCCGCAAATAGCCGACAAACCTTAATCGTGACCTGTTATTTGTTTTATTGTTTGATGAATCCCCTTACCGTGTTTTGGTTGTCGCCTGTCAATTGCAAGAAATAGGTTCCTGAAGGATTGCTCGATACAATCTATATTTGTAGCGACAGAACCCGGTTTTACATGTTTGGGGCAGGCCAAAATATAAAGCTATTGCAGTATAGATGTCCATCTTCTGGGGGACGGGACGTGGCCTGCGATTGTGGTGAACGACATCAAGAATAGGAAGCTGCAAAATGTGACGGCTGCAAGAATAGTATCGACTATTCGACATTGTACTTTGCGGTATTTTGAAGCAAGGCAAAACTTATTTGTTATCCGGGTCGCAAATGTCCTGAAAAGGTGTTTCCGATCTAGGCAACACTCCCTGTTTTTGCACCAGGTGCTTGGGCAAATTGTGTCTGGTCATACCAAGAAGAAAGTGCCGGACCAGATAAAGCCGCTTCCCGAATTCTATAACTAAAAAGAGGATAACCCCTTGGTATCCTTCAATCGTCAATGTTTTACCTGCCCCGGATCGGCAACGTCGCCTGTAGCAGGGGGCGAGTTAATATCTGTGGTGCAATGTACCGCCTTGGTATCCAGGCATCAATTTCGGACACAGTCAATCTTCCTTTGGGCTTGAACTCGGCCGAAGCCATGTAGCCGGTCACCGACTTCCGTAACTGGGCGGCCGCCGGCTGCCGATCTACCGCATTATCAGACAGGTCAAAAGACGTAACCATTAATTTGCCGTTCCCGGTTCCACATTCAAACAACATCGAAAGGCAGAGGTTGCGGTTCCAATCGTCGATCGGCTGCACAATAACCGTTATTTGGGATGGAAGGCCATCCATGTGCATTGCCGTGGTTTTGGGAAGAAGGTTTACCCATTGCCAGTCACAGCAGTCTCCGGTCGGAAACCCGGCCAGTGCACCATGGCCAGGGGAATTCAACAGCCCCAGCATCCATGCACGGCTCGGGTTCATCAAGCGGTTCCAAAATATGGGCGATGTCGTCAATGCCAGATCCGGCGGGGGCTTTTCTGGGGCACCCGACAAAAACAACACCTTACCGCCACTGGCCAGACTGGCTCTCGCGTCTTCCCATGAGCCGGTGACCAAAACGTCCTGCGGGATATCGTGATCTATTTTTTCGGGATAAAGCCAGAACGACCAATGGTTACCAAAACCGGTGCCGCCAAGTTCTAAGACGAGCGAATAACAGGCCGGTGCGGGCAGTTCGGCAAGTCCCGCTGAAATGGTCCCCAGTGTCTGGTTCCCGCCACGGGCAACGTTGCATACCGGTAGGTCGGCGGCCATCACGGTTTTTCCGGATCCGTCCAATATCCGCCAAATAGGTTTTACCCGATCAAGCGGTTCGGGCCCGTAATGGGAAACTTCAGCACTTGCCATCAGTTTTTGACCGGTCGTGAATATGCGTTCCTTCAACCGGATGAGTAGGACCGTAGTGTTGTTGAAATGCTTGAATTCATTGGAATTAATATAACCCTTGTTTTCCCAGAAGGCATCGAGCATACCGATGAGTGCGCCACCCTGGCCAAGGTAGTCATGGAGATCAAGCAATTGATATCCAGAATAAGATCCGGTGCGCAACAGAGCCTCTATCTCTTCCTTGTAACAGGCTACCTGGAATTTACCGGATGCATGGGCAAGCGCCTTGTTCTGTGAAAGGATACCTTTGTTTTGGGCGCTGTCCCGCATGATGATATAGTTCCCCGGCTGCATATACGGCACCTTTCCGGAGCCGATGCCCTCAGGGAATGCTGCATAATTGGCTTGTTTCCCTTTGAATTTATCGATGATCCCAAAATCGGGATAGGCGCAGTATTGACCTATCTCATGCCCGATACATGGAACTGTGCTACCGCCCCGGACTGTGTCAAGCTGGTTCTCGTAATCGGAACCGAACCAACCCATGGGCCCCCGTGCCGGGCTTCCGGTAACGAGAAAATCTGCCGCGAAAGCCGTTCCCCGCCCTGCGGGAGGTGGCGCCCACCTGCCCGAACCATCGGTGTAAAGACGGCGGGGATCGGACGTTTTCCATGATCTGTCCCAGCCCGGAAGTTGTTTTGCATAATTGGCTGCCGGTTCATTGGTAGCAGCAAGCATTATGAAGGATGGGTGATTGCCGTACGCTTTCAGCAGGCGGGTTGTCTCATCGTTCAGCACGGCGAGCATTTTACCGTCGGCGTCGAACGCGTTCCACATCCCGCATTCCGGCTGGAGGTAAAACCCCAGCTCGTCAGCCGCGGTAAACGCCGCTCCGGGAGGGCACCAGGAATGGAAACGCATGCCGTTGAGGCCCCAATCCTTGCAGATACCGATAATTTTTTTCCAGGTGGCCACATCCGTGGCGGGATAGCCGGTGAGCGGGAACCCGCCGCCATCATGTGTTGCCCGCAACTGTAGCCGCCCGCCGTTCAGCAAGATGAGGTTGCCGTCCGTTTTGATTTCCCGCATCCCGAAGGTTACCTGCCGCCGGTGATCGGCTTGCCCGCCTTTAAGGGAGAGCTGTAATTGCTGGAGTTCCGGTGTAAACTCTGACCATAGCCCTGCCTTTGGCATCGGAACATCTATCTCGGCCCTACCTCCCGCTTCATCCCATTCAACCGGTACAGATAAACCGCCCACGGAAAGGGCTCCAGTGCCTGCCTTGCCTGTGATATTGCCGATAACAACGCGTATACGTGCCGATTTTGCGGCGATGTCAGGGAAAACCTGGGCGTCGGCAATCCATACGGTCGGGGTCGCCGAAAGTTCGATCCGGCCAACGATGCCGTTCCAGGTCGATCCTTCTGCGTCGGAAACGGCATGGCCATCCGGACGGTAAGCCGGGCTGAGCATGCGGTTATCGATGCGGATCGTCAACCGGTGGCGCCCCGGTGCCACAACACCAAGATCGAAACCATGTGGGGCAACAAGCGAACGGTTGCTGCCGATAAATTTATCGTCAAGATACACATCGGTTTGCCAGCGTGTGCGTTCGAGCAACATTTCAACACGTTTGCCTTCCCAGGCAGGCTGTATATCGATATCCCGCTGGTACCAGGCCACGCCCAAATAGTGGCGTACAGGTTGTGAGAGATATGGGACCTGTATATTCCCGGGAACGGTGTACGGCTTATATTGCGGCAACAGATACCAGCGCATGTCCCGCGGGAGCGCCGCAACGAATTTTGTTTCGGCGGTAATCTCGTCGCCGAAACCCTGTGTCTGTAAAATACCGGGCAGGGAGATATCGGTGGCTGTCATCAAATCTTTCTTAAACCAACCGTCGTTGACACCGGTATCTGTACGGTCGAGCATGAACCGCCAATCCCCGGCCAACGAAATTGCACCACTTGGAGGGGGATGGGATCCTACCGGTTTGGCAAAAAGAGAATATTTTGGAAAGATAGTGGCGGCGGCCGTTGCGATGCCTGCGGTTGCCAGGAACGACCGGCGGTTTATTTTCTTGTAACTGGCCATGCAAACGTTGGTTTGATCTTTGAATATTATGGATGGCCACGAAATTACGGCCTTATATAAAATGTAATGAAAAGCCCACGCAATTTTATATATTTATCGCCAAAGGTGTAATACCATTCATAGCCCATTTTACAAAGTAACTCGCCGCCTAAAACATATAACCGGCTCTTTCTTTTTTGAACCTTGTAGCCCTGCAAAGAACAGGCTGTTGCCAAGCTTAAATGTAACATTTACGCCATGGTTTTGTTACTTGATATTGTCCCCAAGACCTCAACCTTTTGTTGATATAATTTGATTATATTAGGCCGCAATTTTTAGATTCAATGTCTTGTAACTTTTAGATTTTTTGATTAATAATTCGGGATAATCTCAAAACATTTATGTTAAGTTGAAATATAAAAATTTATAATTTGGCATATGTTAAGTAGACTAAATCAGTGAATTGAAACATCAAAAATTCAATGCCCCAACTGGCTTTTTGAGCATCTGTTGTAGTCTAGAAAGATACTTCTTGATAAAAGTAAACTATCGGCAATGCTTTCGGGCGGTTGCGCAAAAATATGGCTAGCGGATAAAACCGACACAAAAACAATCAGCTTTTGGTCATAATGAATACCTTCAATCAATAATTTATCGGTATATTTTTGATGTCCCCTTCGACAAACATCTTTAATTTTTCGTGATCATCGTTTTTCATGGTGTTATCGTCTTCCGGTAAACGACATCTGGTATTCTGGCAATAACTCAATGCTTTTTATTGAAGTCCCGTTCCGGGCCGCTTTTTCACGCAGCCCTTTTTCAAAAAATATCTTGCTGTCTTCTTTTAAGGGCGTGATCAGGATGGTAATGTTTTTTTCTAAAAGTGCGGGATCTATTGATTTTAATCCAACCGTTGCCGGCATGCCATAATAAAAATCGTCGGCAACCAATTTGTTGTCCAGATAGAATGCTTCCGTATCGCCGGAATAATCGATTTTCAAAAAAGCATTTGCCAGGCCATCCAGCGCATTTTTAGGGATATGTACATCGTAATAACGGGCATCCGGAACGGATTGCAACGTTGTGTTATACAGCGGCATTGAAAAATGTACCGAATCAGCACCTTTAATTTTTGATTGCATTGCCGGATCTAAACCCGTTGCAAGCGATGTGTTTTCTTTCCAACTGATCGGGCACTTTTTTTCTGGCAACTCGCAAACATAATTGCAAAAAATGCCCGAAACGGTCTTTGTAAACGGAACATTTTTATTAATGGCTATGGATGTTGGTTTTGGGAAAATGTCCAACTGGAATCTACCCTTGCCGGTTTGCTGTAGCTGTATTTTATTGTCCGTTACGATAAGGTCATTGTTAGAAAGGATCAACCGTTCTTTTCCCCAAACAGTTACTTTCCAAGCTTCTAACGCTTGTTGTTGGGTCAGGGTAATTATCTGTAAATGTTTGCCGTTTTTTAGGTTGAAGCGCAGCAAACAGTTTTTATCTGGATGAATGGGTTTGACGGTATAAAAGCCGTTTTCTTTTTCAATAAATACATCCTTTGATGGTGCATAATCTGCTATTTCTTTTCCGCAAATAACATATTCACCTTTTATATCTTCGTTTTCAAAGAAAACATAGGTTTCTGTGCCGCTATCATGCAAAATACAAAGCGGTTGCAAAGTGGCATATTTCAACAATACATTTCCCATCATCAGGTTTATGGGCCAAACGGCCTGGCAATCGGCGGGTATATCCAGTCCCGATTTTTCAGGGATCTGCATCGTTGATCCCGCTGGCATTTTTAAATTCAACCGCACGCCATTGATTGGCTGCATCTTAACTTGGCGCTGGTAATTGTTGATGAAGATAAAACCATTGCCATCTTTGCTCCGTACGCTCCATCTGAGCGAACTGCTGTCTGATGGGCCGTGGACTTTTTCCGCTGGGAAATAAGTATCGCAAACGGCCAGTTTATCGCCAAGATCATTTAAAAATAAGTGCAGCAATTTAAGGTAGCTGTACGATGGCCGTAATTGTCCCCATTCGCCGATCGGTGCCTGGAAATCATAGTTCAATATCGGGTAATCGTTCGGGTAGGCACTCGCTTTAGACTCCTGCAACGTGCTTAATTTCCCAACCGGGTTATGGCCGCCATGGAACATATAATAACCTACAAGGTTTGCGCCGCTCCCGATTTTTGCCAACGCCAAACCCAGCACATCTTTTGGTCCGATAATCGGCCTCCGGTGATAGGTTATCTGTATGCCGCCGCCCATTTCTGCGGTGCCGTAGGGGTACCGGTAACCGGCATAATTGTTTGTATCTTTTGCGTTCCCGTTCAGGTCGTTGCCGATGGCCGGGTCGCTCCGCAGGGTGTCGAACAGGTAATTGGGCGAAGGCGGTAATTGCGTGGTGCGTTTGTCCCATGGCGCTTCGGGATAAGCCCCCCAAACAGGTATCAATTCGTTCTGGTGGATGTTGCTGCCGGGCCATCCCGTGGCCGTATAAAACGGCACATCGATGTGCGCTTGTTTTGCGAGGTCTAGCAATGTGGTGATATGTGCCCATCCTTTCGCATTGTTGAAACGGAATTCATTCTCGATCTGTGCGCCGATAACCGGGCCTCCATCCTTGAAATAAGACCCTTCCAGTTGCAAGCTGATATGGTTGTAAAATTTTTTTACATAATCAAGGTAAAGCGGATCGTTTGTTCTTGTTTTCAATTGTTTTTTTAGCAGCCAGTCCGGAAAACCGCCGTTGCGAACCTCGCCATGGCACCAAGGGCCGATACGCACAAGCACATACATGCCGTGCTTTTTGCAGAGCGAAACAAAACCCCGCAGGTCAAAATTGTCTGTCCAGTTCCATTTGCCTTCTTCTTCCTCGTGATAGATCCAAAAAACATAGGTAGCGATGATATCGATGCCGGCAGCTTTCATTTTCAGGATGCTTTCTTCCCATTGTTCTTTTGGAAAACGGCTGAAATGGAATTCACCCATTACGGGATACCAAGGCTTACCGTTTTTTGTAAAGTAAAGACTGTTGGCAGAAAGCACATTTCCATCGGGATCGTGGTTGATACCAAGTGTCAAATGCCCGGTAACAAGCTTATCGCCGGGATGTGAAATATCAATGGTATGCGGCTGTCCATTTGCATGGATGCAAAGCATAAGGTAAAAAAGGCACACCATCCTAGAACACAAGCAAGTCATACGCAGTTTTTTAAAGAGGAATGAGGCAAACTTAAGCATCTGGCATAGGCTTGGCGTCATGTGCTATCTAGAGAAGCTTCACATTTTACCCTTTTAGTTGACATCGTAGGTGACACCATAGACATTGTTAGATGACATTCCATGAAGGTTGCTCGATGGATCATTTAAACTTGGGCGTTCGCCTAAATTTAAATAAGAATCAAAACAATCGGCGATTTTTGCTCAGTTCATGTTAGCTGTCAGGGCTTTTCTAGGTCGTTGGTCTGTCAATTACTTAAACTATTAATTAAACGGCTTGACAAAAAGGCGTGGTACCATCAGAAAATTTTGCAAAAGCAACCCCACCAATTGGTTGCCAGCCAAAATCTAAATAAATTTTTACAAGATCCGTAAGATTTTGGTGAGAAGCACCTTCAAGTACTACATAATCAACAATTTTTTGCATGTTATTTATTTTGCGTGTTGTAAAAATAATTTTTTGTAAAAATGAGATGTATTTATTTTGATCAGTACAAAAAAATAATCAGCCATATATCTGAAAGACCCCGCAAACTATGAGCCCAAACCTGCCAGTTATCAATTGTCGATAATAATGGTATTTGCAGAAGCGATTTTTGAGTTGTAAAAACATAATAAAACTTCAAAAATCTAATAGTTATGCAGATCGTCAACATCAGCAATCCAAAAACAATTACTTTGGCCGTACCAAAACTACCACCAGTATTATTGACGTCCCATCCATAGCACCCAATAGTTCTTTGATACAAACATTTTCTGTATCTGGTGCCAATGTTGGTTCGGCGGTATTTGTATCGCCCGGCACAGCTTTGGCCGATGGATTAGAAATTGCTTACGCACGTGTTCCCGCCAAGGGAATAGTTGAAGTAAAATTCAGGAATACCATGGCCGCGGCAATTGATCCGCCTGCTATGAATTATTACATAGCGGTTTTCCAATAGCAGTATCGAGATGAGATAGGTAAACGCAGATTAAGGGGTTATTTAGGTATTTTATCAGCGCAGATCAGCGCTATCTGCGGGCAAAATCTTTTATAAGAAAATCCTTGGAATTAACTATCAATTTTTTGTAACCTTGATAGTATTCCGGATCTGACCGTTTGAGCCAGTTATTTTTATAATGTAAACACCAGCTGCCTTTGTTGTAAGATCGAACATTTCTGTGGTATTTGCAGCTTTACGGATTTCCAGCATTTGTCCTAAAACCGTGGTGATGGTAATTGTTTCACCGATATTTAATCCGCCAATATTTATCAACCCTTTGCTAGGATTAGGCCATAATGCAATGCTTCCACTAGTACAGTTATTGTTGGCAGTTGCCACACTGCTGTACGTGTAACCACCATCTTTATCCACTATAGGAAGAAGTGTTTGGAGCAAGCGTGCAGGCCAAAAATCATTTATTAGTATTATCCTCACCATTTTTAAATAAATTTAGCGCAAATCTTAATTATAATTCTAAGTTTGAATGTATCCATATTTAAAATTTTAATATAAATTGTCGGAGGAAGAACAAAATATAAATGATCTTGAAAAAGAGCTGCTTTTTAAAGCGTCAAATGGAGATGCGAATGCTTTTGGCAACTTATTCGACCTCTACTACAACAAGGTTTTATCCCATACTTTGACGTTCAGCAAAAATTTTCATGCTGCAGAGGATCTGGCCCAAGATATATTTTTAAAGGTTTGGAACAGCCGCCAAAAGCTTGTCTCGATAAAAAACTTTAAAAGCTATTTATTCATTTTGGTTCGCAATGAAATGATTGATGGATTGCGAAAAAAAGCGGTTGAACTTACCAACGGCCCAGTGCCTGATTTTCAGCTAGATAGTGAATTTCCATATCAAAACGTAGAGTCTAAAGAAATTTATAACTCGATCATAATGGGGATGGACCAATTGCCCCCACAGCAAAAACATGTTTTTTATTTAAGCCGGATAGAAGGTAAAAGCAACGGCGAAATTGCCATCGAATTAGGCATTGCCAAAACAACCGTGCGTTGGCATATCGTGTTGGCTCTTAATTTTCTGAAAGCCTATATTGCAAATGCTGGTTTTAAAATGATAATTATTTTAGGTTATTTCATACATACAAATATTATATAAAATAATATCTAAAGTTATTTTTGAAATGACCTGTTATATCTCATCCATATTACGTCTTTATACAAAAGATACATTATCAATCAACACTAACTTGTATGCACAATTATATTTTGGAAGAATTACTAGACGATCTGCTTACAGGTAGGATTACCCCAGAAGATGCCCAAAAATTCGTCGCTGCAATTGACCAACCCGATTTAAAAAGTGAGATCGAATCAATACTGGAAGCCCGGTTTTTAAATGATAAATATGAAATACCCGTAAATAGCGATAGAAAAGCATTGCTCAAACAAAAGTTGTTAACCGAAATTTCACCTCCATTACAACCGATCGTTTTATATAAAAAGAAGCCATTTATACAAATAGCCCGTTGGGCAGCAGCTGCTGCAATGTTGTTTTGTATTGTAGGCCTGGCTTATTTTTTCAATCAAAAAAAAATCACTTCGCCTAATGCAATCGCTAATACAACCGATATAGCGCCAGGCCACAACGGTGCCCTGCTTACTCTGGCAAATGGTAACAAAATAATGCTCGACACGGCAAAAGATGGCCTAATTACTGTGCAAAACGGTATTAAGATAATCAAGCAAAATGGCATGATTAAATATGAAGGCGCCACTACCGAACCCGTTTATAACACAGCGTCAACCGACCGCGGGAGACAATACCAAATAACGCTTGCCGATGGTACAAAGGTTTGGCTAAACGCTGAATCATCTATCCGTTACCCGCTTGCATTTAACGGAAAGGAAAGAATCGTAGAAATTACTGGTGAAGCTTATTTTGAAGTAGTCCACAATGCGAAACAACCTTTTAAAGTAAAAACAAGCAACCAAATAATACAGGATATTGGTACTGGCTTTAATGTGAACGCCTATCCAGACGAGGCAAGTATCAATACCACTTTATTGGAAGGAGCAATAAATGTAAGTGTGAACAACAAAAACCAATTGCTTACGCCAGGCCAACAGGCGCAGGTAAATGTAACAACCGCAGATATAAAACTGGTAAAAAATGTTGATGTGGAACAAGCCGTGGCATGGAAAAATGGTGCGTTCTCTTTTACCGATGCCAACCTTTCAACGGTAATGCGCCAAATGGCCAGATGGTATAACGTTGAGGTAAAATATACAGGAGCTGTACCTGAAAAAGAATTTTCTGGAGAAATTGGGCGAGACCTTACTTTGGATCAGGTCTTAAAAATCCTTACCAAGAACAAAGTGAAATATCAAATTGAAGGAAAACAAATCACTATAACGCCGTGAAAATAAAAGGGAATACTCAATATTCTACACTTATACTCAACAGGGAAAGGCATGGGTTTTCCATTGAATATTGAGAATTGAGCATTGAATATTTTACGACGCAGCCCAAAATGTTCGCAGAAAGTATCAAGGGAAGAAAACAATAACATAAAAAAATGAAAGGCCGCTGTTGGACATGCCGATCATTCTACCATAAAATAATTGTTCAGGCAATAAAATGAAAAACCGGGTCAGATTGGACCCCTCCCCGGCTTTCGTTGATGCTTTGGATAATCACAGGTATGCTTATAACTGCTCATTATTTAACCAAAACAAAACAAAAGTATGCAAATTAAAATGCCCTGCATCCCCGTTCTCCATGCCCAGCGGCGTAAAAGGGGATTAGCAGCCAAAATTATGTTAGCAATGAAAATGATGCCCATTTTGTTACTGGTTACCGCACTGCATGTTTCAGCCAGGGGCACTGCGCAGAAAATTACCTATTCAGCTAAATCCGTTGCCCTGCAAAAATTATTTGCCGTGGTAAAACAGCAGACCGGCTACCTGTTCTTTTACGAGAACGCTACGCTGAAAGACACTAAGCCAATTACTGTTGCATTTAAAGAAACCCCCTTGGTAAATGTGCTACAGGAAGTACTTACCAAGCAACACCTCGATTTCGACATTCAGGGCAATACGATTTCCATTACCCGTAAAGAAGCCGAAAAGGCCGACCCAACCCCGCCGAAAGAGAATGTTTACCAAGCGTCGCCGCCCCGTATTGATTCTATACACGGCAAGGTATTGGACGAAAACGGCAAACCGGCACAAAGTGTAACCGTAAGCATCAGAGGCAGCAGAAAAATAACCATAACCGACAATAACGGCGCATTCACAATTGGCGCCGATAAAGCCAAGGACGTATTGGTTTTTACAAGTGTGGGTATGGAAACCCAAGAAATAGACTTGAACGATAGGACCGAAGTTGCCATCACCCTAAAAACAAAGGTGAGCGACTTAGAGCAGGTGGTGGTAAACACGGGTTACCAAACGGTAAAAAAAGAAATAATGACCGGCGCTACCGTTACCGTGGGAAGTGCTGACCTTGAAAAAAGATATACGCCAAATATTATAGACAATCTGGAAGGAAGGATACCCGGATTGATAAATTACCGGGGTACAACGCAGATACGAGGGGTTAGCAGCATCAATGCCTCAACGGCGGCACTGGTTGTGGTAGACGGGCTTCCGATAGAAGGGACGATTGCCAATATCAACCCTTACGATGTGGAAAGCATCACCGTATTGAAAGACGCTGCAGCTGCAGCCATCTATGGCATCAGGGCATCCAACGGCGTAATTGTGGTAACCACTAAACGGGCGAAAGACAGGCGCACCGCTGTCGAGTTTTCAAGTGATGTAACCGTTACCGATAAACCCAACCTTGATTATAACCTGCTTACCCCCGCACAACAGGTAGATTTGGAAAGTACCTTTTATGGTGCCTATTTCGGTGGAACAACCACCGGCGTCAGCGCAGCAACAGCCATTACAACCACTACAAACAACATTAAGGCGGGCAATGCAATAACACCTGTTCAATATGGCTATTATCAATTGGCTCAGGGCCTCATTACCCAAAGCCAGCTGACCAATAGGCTCGATAGTTTCAAGCAGAACAATTTCAGGCAGCAATACAAGGACAATGCCTTGTTGAACGGTGTGCTACAGCAATACAACTTCGCCATCCGCACCAATTCGGGCAAGTCGCAGTCAAGCTTGGTGTTAAATTATAAAACAGATAATACAGGTATTATCAACGCCTATAACAACCAGTTGAACATTTTTTACAAGGGAACCTACAACGCAAGCAAATGGCTGGACGTTAATTATGGCGTGAACATGGTATTGGGCATGGCAAAGGCCAGCAATAGTAGCTTCGCCACCAGTGCCACCAATGTATCGCCCTACCTAAGGTTATTGGATGCAAATGGCAACCGGAATTATTATACCACTGGGGATTATAATATTTACACGACCACACCTGCCGCCAGCGCCACTACGCCTACCATCCAAAGTATGCTGGTAAACCATTTAGACGAACTGGGGCTCGATAGCCGCAAGACCCAAACGCAAAATATCAGGTATTACGTGAACCTGAACTTCAAGATTATTCCTGGTTTAACCTTTAATCCTTCTTTCCAGTACGAAAGCAACCAAAACAATGTTTCGGCCTATTCAGAAGCCAATAGTTACATTACGAGGTATCTGAAAAATGCCTTCATTGCCACATCTACCACTGCACCGGGCTATACTTACCTGTTGCCAACCAATGGTGGCAAACTTGCCACTTCGCAAACAAACGGCAATTATTGGACTGCACGCGGCCAGGTCGATTATAGCCGTAGGTTTGGCCTGCACGAAATAAATGTCATCGCAGGAACCGAATTCCGCCAGACCAGGACCAACGGTAACCGGAACCTATTGTTGGGTTACGACGACCAGTTACAATCGCAATCCACTACCGCTGTAAGTTATCCTGCCCTGCAGGCGCTTACTTCCAATACTTTTTTCAAGCCAGCATCAACCTATGTTGCAAGCCTGTACAACACCTACATTGCAAACGCAATCGGTTTGGTACAAGATATTACCCATCGCTATAATTCGGGTTATGCCAATGCCACTTATACATATAATAGGCGATACAATATTTTTGGCTCTTTCCGTAAAGACTATGCCGATGTGTTTGGGTTGGACCCAAAATTCAGGGGAAAACCGCTATGGTCCACGGGTGTGGCATGGAACATCAACAATGAAGATTTTATGGCGAAAACGAATTGGGTAAACATCCTTAAGTTCAGAGCTACTTATGGTGTTACCGGTAATATTGGAACAGGCGTAACAAGTGTATTAACAGCCAATAGCGGCCAGATCAATCCTATCACCACGCTTCCATTATCTGTAATTACAAACGCTGCCAATCCGCAATTAAGGTGGGAAAAAACGGCTACCACTAATCTTGGGCTCGATTTTGCCCTTTTCAATAACAGATTGAGCGGGTCGCTTGATTGGTACCGCAAAATAACGTCCGATTTATTGTATACCACCCGGCTCGACCCATCGGAAGGGTTTAACAGCTTGGTTATAAACAATGGTGGATTATCGAACATCGGTATTGAAGTAGCGCTAAACTATAATTGGATAAAACCAAGCAAAAAAAATGGTTTTAGTTGGAGCAGCATGTTGGTGGTGAGCCAAAATTCCAATAAAATAACTTACGTGGATGCGGTAAGCAATACACCTGCACTGCTTACTGCCGGTGGCTACAAAACCGGCTATCCGGTGCATTCGCTGTTTTCGTACCAATATGGGGGGCTTAATGCTGTGGGCCAGCCACAATTTCTACAAGCAGACGGCAAAACATTGAGCACGGTAGCGATAACCGATATAAATGCCGTGGTGTATTCGGGCGGCACAGATCCCAAGATAAATATGGCGCTTACCAATGAAGTTCATTTCAAAGGGTTTAGCCTTAGCATACTGGCGGTATATTACGGCGGTCAATACCTTCGCGGCGTAATACCAGATTATTATGGTTCACCGGCATATGGTTCAATGCCATCTTATTTACTTAACAGTTGGACGCCTACCAATACCAACACCATTATCCCTGGTTTTGGCAACGGCCTCTATGCGCCGCCTACCTCGGCGCCGGCCGGTCACCTAGCTTATTCCGATGCATTTGTACTGCCAGGTGATTTTATAAAAATAAGATACGTGTCGCTGGGTTATTTCCTGCCACAGCAATGGGCATCCAAAATAGGCAGCAGCCGGGTGAACCTGCATTTTCAACTGAACAACCCAAAAAGTTTGTGGATGAAGAATAAAGTAAATACAGACCCTGAAACAGGTGGCGCCCGGGTACTTACTTCTTATGTATTTGGCCTCAATGTTAATTTTTAAATCCAAGAAAACATGATAAAGACAATATATGGACTGGCATTCGGAAGCTTGATATTCCTTTTGGCGGCCTGCAATAAATTTACCGATATTACGCCCAAGGGTAGCAACCTCCTTAAAAGTGTAGATGACCTGGACTTGTTATTAAATTTTAATTATTCTTTTAACGCAAACATACCCGTAACGACCATCGATGCAACCAGCGCCCAGACCGCGTTTGCTTTTAATGATGTGGATTTGTTGGTGGACGACGTTTACCTGCCTGTCTTGGGCAATGTGCCCACCACGATAAGCTCCGGATTGAAAACCTTGAATTACGCCTTTCTTACCGATGATTCCACGGTGGACCGGATAACGCTTACGGCAACAGACATCAAATACGAAAGGCTTTATTTTATTATCAGCAATGTAGCCAATACGGTCATTTCAAAGGTGGATGCAGCCACTGGCGACCGGGTAAAGGCAAACAGGATAAAAGCCGAGGCTTATACGTTGCGTGCCTATTTCCATTTTATGCTGGTCAATTTTTATGCAAAGGCGTACAACCCGGCCACTGCCGCAACCGATGGCGGGATACCTTATGTAAAGGAAGACAATGTAATTACGGTGAGCAACAAAAAGAGCACCGTTGCAGAAGTGTACACCAATATATTGTCCGATCTTGATTCTGCACTTAACCTGAACAGTTTACCCGATGTTGCCATCAATACCATGCGGGTAGGGAAAGCTTTTACATACGCCGTAAAGGCAGAGGCGCTCTTATCGATGCGCAATTATACCGATGCGCTGGTAGCCGCAAACGCCAGCTTGGCCATCAACAACAACCTACAGGACGATCGCACCTTCGCACCTGTGGGAACTACCGCCTTTGCCAAAACATATATAGCCAGCGACAATCTTTTTTTCGCATGTTACACCATCACTGGCCCTTATGTATTTTCTGCACCCAGCCTAGAAATACTGAACAACTATTATGAGCCCGGCAATATCGTGAACGACTATGTTAAGCCCTATTATCCTACCGGCTCACTTGTATTAACCAATACCGGTATTACCAGCAAGGCTTGGTACACTGCCACCACTTATTCGGTAAGCACGGGCGGCCTTACCACCAGTGATATGTACCGTGCAAAAGCTGAATGCCTGGCTAGGTCGGGCGATGTGGCCGGAGCAATGTCCATTATCAATTACATTAGGCAGCGAAGGATCCATCCTTCCGTTTACCAACCGTTTACTGCCACAACCACCGCCCAGGCGATGGCTTATTTAATGAAAACATCCCGCATAGAATGCCTGTACACCTATAAAAATTATTTGAACATTAAACGCTGGAACACGGAAGATGCCTACAAGCAAACCATCACCAGAACGGTTGGTACCACAACCTATTCATTAACACCTACATCGCCATTGTGGATATTCCCCTTCCCGCAAAGCGGAACCAGTTATAACACCAACCTGACGCAGAACTATTAGGTGTTAACTATGAGCTTTGAGCCTTTGGCAAAAAAATTAAACCACAAAGGCACAAAGCAAAAAAAGCCCTGAAGGGCAACATCCAATTTATAGGGCAACGCCCTATGAAATAACGCCCTATGGAATATTGTTCGAAACAGATCAAACTCTTTGTGCTCCCTTCATTTGCCTCGTGCCTTTGTGGTTCAAAAACCTTCGACCCACACCACAACCTTTTACAAATCTAAATCCATATTCTGTGAAATATTTAATATTCAACCTTTGTCTATTTGCTTCAATATCGGCCAACGGCCAGCAACCGGCAAAAAACCAATTTACCATCACCGGCAAGTCTGGCAACCTTGATGCAGACTTTGTTTATCTCCGCTACCAAAATGCTGCGGGAAAATTGGTAACCGACAGTGCAGCTGTAAAAAATGGTTCGTTCCATTTTCAAGGGCCTATTGCTGAACCAACTGTGGGTGTGTTTTACATCAACCCCGCAAACCGGGCCAAGCAAGCTTTCTTCCGTTTTTTTATGGAACCTACCAATATGACCATGGTGCTGGATGGTAACCATTTTACCGACGCAAAAATTACCGGTTCTGCCACACAGGCAGAATTCCAGCCGCTGGAGGAACAAAGAAAAGAGGTGGAAAAACGCTGGGCACCGGTTATGGACACCTTGAATGCAATAAACAAACGGAGCAATGCGGCATACCAAGAAATGAAGGGTTCGCTATTGGGGCCATACCACATTGAAATGAATAAAATTGATGCGGCATTCATAAAAAGCCATCCAACCTCCTACGTTACCGCATACATGGCCGGCAGTATGAGCCTTTCCACCGATTCGATGAAAAAAATTTATGCCGCTTTTCCCGATAAATTAAAACAGAGCAACTTTGGGAAAGCGATGGTTGCCGAATGGGAAAAAAGAAAAACAGCCGTTCCGGGAACTGTTGCGGCCAATTTTTCAACCACGGATATAAACGGAAAACCTTTGAACTTGGCCGATTATAAGGGCAAATATGTGCTGGTTGACTTTTGGGCCAGTTGGTGCGTACCCTGCCGCAAAAGCAACCCGCATTTAAAAGAATTATATAACATGTACAAAAACAAAGGATTTGAGATAGTTGGCGTTTCCGACGACGACAAAAACCCCGATGCCTGGAAAAAAGCAGTCGCAAAAGACGAACTTCCCTGGAAGCATGTGCTGCGCGGGTTGAAGATAGAAATGACAAGCACTAAAATGAACGTCGACCGGAGCAACGATATTTCCGAAAAATACAATGTATCGTCGTTGCCAACACAGGTATTGATAGACCCGAACGGAAACATAATTGCCAGGTATGGCGGCGGGGGTGAAGGACACGAAGGATTGGACGAAAAATTACAAAGCATTTTTAAATAATATCGATCCATACAAAACAGTAAATAATGAAAAAATCAATGATGGCATTTGGCCTTGCCGCTGCTATGTTCGGTACTGCGATGGCGCAGGCAAACAAAGTAAGATTTGTGGGTACCACCGATACAATCTATAATGGCGTAAAAGTAATATTGTACAATAAGGCTACAAAAGACCATGATTCAGCTTATGTAAAAAAAGGCCATTTCGAAATAACCGTGGATTATAAGGAACCGACCCGCTACATGTTTTATAGCGAATATGAATTGAAAAAAAAAGGCGGTTATGCGCCCTATGGCATATTGGTGGCCAAACCTGGGGAAGTGAAAATGAATGCTGATCTGGAAACTTTGACGAATACAAAAGTAAGCGATGCCCCAGAAAATAGCCTCTACAACGAATACTCGGCATCGGGCAACGCATCCCGCCAAAAGATGATGGATAAGTTGGGCGAAAAGTACGGTAAGGAATTTGTGGCCAAGCCCGACACGAAGGATCCAAAATATAATGACATGGTAGCCGACTATAAAGCAATGGCTGATGCCGATCAACCAGCGGAAATTGAAAGGCTGAAAAATTTCATCAAGAAAAATCCCGCGTCTTTTGCTTCCATTTACCTGTTGTCAAACGCCAGTTATACGCTACCAAGCGCCAAAATAGAAGAAATGTATGGCATGATTGCGCCCGCATATAAAGGATCCAGTTACGGCAAACGTATTTTTGAACACATAGAAGCGGCCAAGATTACGGCCATCGGAAAAATGGCGCCCGATTTTGAACAGCCCGATACCGCAGGCAACATTGTTAAGCTTTCTGGCTTAAGGGGCAAATATTTGTTGGTCGATTTTTGGGCCAGTTGGTGCGGCCCGTGCCGTGCGGAAAACCCAAATGTGGTAAAAGCCTTTCATAAATATAATGTAAAAGGCTTTGATGTGTTGGGCGTCTCGCTGGATCAGCCCGGCAAAAAAGATGCGTGGTTAAAAGCAATCTACAAAGACAATCTTGCTTGGACACAAGTATCCGACCTTAAATTTTGGGACAATGCGGTGGCCAAATTATACGGCATACAGGCCATCCCGCAGAATTTTTTATTAGACCCGCAAGGCAAAATCATCGCGGCAAATATTCGTGGAGATGAATTGAACAATAAACTGAAGGAGCTTTTTCCCGATTAACACTAAGCCTAATCCAGAAGTGACGCCGTTATACAACCAATCATACAAAAGAAGCGGATAGGCGGTGTCATTTTCCGTTTTTATAGCACAAAAAATTTTGTAAGGTGCCAATCTTTGGGCGGCGGGAAGCTTTACCAAAGTATTGGAGTCTTATATCCAACATGTTACTGTTTACATCATCCATCCCGATCATCCATTAAAGATATCCATGAAAAAATTTTTGTTTTCGCTCGTTGTTTTAACAGCATGCTATTTTGTAAATGCGCAGGTAGTAAATCCGGTACATTGGCATTTTTCGGCCAAAAAAATAAGTACCCTTGTGTACGAGGTGCACCTCACCGCCATTATCGATAACGGTTGGCACACCTATTCGCAAACCACGCCCGAAGGCGGCCCGGTGCCCACTTCGGTCAGTTTTGGGAACAATCCGCTGGCAACGATTACAGGCCCGGCAAAAGAAGTCGGTAAACTGGAACAGCACCACGAACCACTTTTTGGCGTGGATGTAAAACAATTTTCCAACAAGGTCGATCTGGTGCAGATGGTAAAACTAAAAGCCGCGGTTAAAACAAATATTACGGGAAGCGTAGATTTTATGGCCTGCAACGACCACGAATGTTTGCCGCCATCTACCCAAAAATTTTCCGTAGCGCTAAATTAAATTCCAACAAAAAAAAGGTAGATGAAAATAAAAAGTTTTTTCATCTGTGCCGTTTGCCTTTCGTTTTTTGTTAGGACAATGGCGCAGGATAGCACCGTTGTGCAGATACATGTCGGTCAGCAACGCATCAACAATAACGAGACGTTGCTGCAGATAAGTGCTAAAATAGCACATGGCATCAAGCTTTTTTCCCGCCAAAAAAAAGCTGATGATCTGATGTTTTCAACGATACGTTTCGATAGTTCGATTACTAAACTTTTGGTTGATAGTTTGATTGAAAAAGGCACGGTAATTACTGAAAAGGATAGTGCTTTAGGTGCGGCCATCCATTATGCGGTTGACAGTATAACATGGCAACAAAAAATAAAACTACCTGCTGCAGATAGTTTATTGGTGAAAGGAACATTGAGTTATAATTATAAAAAGGGCGATGAATTCCTGACCGGGGAATTACCGGTAAGATATTTTGTAAAAGCAGAAACAACGGTAGAAACAGTTACCGGCCTCACGGCCAACCGCTCATTGTGGTGGATATTTTTAGCTGCTTTTGGTGGCGGCTTGCTTGCTTTGCTAACGCCCTGCGTGTATTCGATGATCCCGGTTACGGTCAGTTTTTTTACCAAGCGCAGCAAAACAAAGGCCGAGGGGAAGAAGAACGCAGTTTATTATGCATTGTCCATCATCCTCATATTCACGTTGCTTGGCTTTTTGGTCACGGTAATTTTTGGCCCGGCCGCACTCAATAATTTGGCCACCAACTGGATTGCCAACCTGATATTTTTTGCACTGTTCATTTTGTTCGGTATTTCGTTTTTGGGTGCGTTTGAAATAGCGCTTCCGTCGTCATGGCTCAACAAAACCGATGCCAAGGCTAACACAGGCAGTTTTTGGGGTATTTTTTTCATGGCGCTTACCTTGGTACTGGTGTCTTTTTCCTGCACCGGACCGATTATAGGGAACTTGCTGGTACTGGCTTCAAAGGGAAATTATTTTGGTCCACTTGTTGGCATGTTCGGTTTTTCGTTGGCGCTGGCATTACCGTTTGCATTGTTTGCTTTTTTCCCCAGTAAATTAAATGTGTTGGGAAAAGCTGGTGGTTGGCTGAATTCAGTAAAAGTTACCCTTGGTTTTTTAGAACTAGCTTTAGCTTTAAAATTCTTTTCCAATGCCGACCTGGCAAAAGGCTGGCGGATATTGGATAGGGAAATATTCATTTGCTTTTGGGTAGTGATTTTTACGTTGCTGGGTTTGTATTTGTTGGGCAAAATAAAACTTAGCCACGATGACGAACTGCCTAAAAACGATCACGACCTTCCCCATCTCAGTGTTACCAGGTTATTGTTGGCGTTAACTGCTTTTGTGTTTGCGTTGTATATGGTGCCAGGATTGTGGGGTGCACCGCTAAAAGGTATTTCTGCATTTGTGCCGCCGATGGGTACGCAAGATTTTACTTCTTCCGCCATCTCAAACCCAGCGGCCACTGCTGTTTTATCAAAGGAAAATACTGCAGTCAAACCTGAAAAATATTACGATAAAATGCGGATGTACGAACCTGAAGTAGTAACAAAATATGGCATGGTCACTTATTTTGATTACAACGAAGCATTGGCCGCAGCCAGAAAGTTGAAGAAGCCGCTGATGCTTGATTTTACGGGCATCAACTGCGTAAACTGCCGTAAAATGGAAGGCCAGGTTTGGAGCGATCCTGAGGTAATAAAAAGGCTGAAAGAGGATTTTGTGATCGTATCGCTTTATGTGGATGTGACACAGATAGACTTGCCGGCAGGCGAACAATATTTTTCGAAAGAATTGAACAAGCAAGTGGAGACCTTAGGCGACAAGAACGCAGATATGCAGGTTAAACGCTTCAGTGCAAATACCCAGCCCTATTATTTTTTTGTTGACGGTAACGAAAAAAAGCTGGTGGAGGACGGTTATGGCTACGACCCCGACATCCAAAAATTTGTTGCCCGTCTCGAAAAAGCAAAGGCCGCTTATAAAAAACAACAATAAAATATTTATAGCATGACATCTATATTGAATAAAGAAGGAGCCGATTTGGACGAACGTTCAAAACTGGACAATAAGTTCAGCCATCTTTGGCACTTGATCGGCAATACGCCGATGCTGGAAATAACTTACCGCTACAAAGAAAACATCAGGAAAATCTACGTAAAATGTGAACATTATAACCTTACCGGGAGCATTAAGGACAGGATGGCTTTGTACATCATGGAAAAAGCATACCGCACGGGCCAGATAAAGAAAGGCGACACGATCTTGAGGCAACCAGTGGCAACACAGGCATTTCTTTTAGCGCCATCGGCCGGGCATTGAGCCATCCCGTAAAGATTATCATGCCGATTGGTTGAGCAAAGAGCGTATGGACATCATTAAAAGCTTGGGCGCCGAAGTGATCCTCGTCAGCAAGTCCGCAGGCGGGTTTTTGGGTAGTATCGCCCTTAGCAAAGAAATGGCCAACATATCTGCCGACATCTTTTTGCCAAAACAGTTCGAGAACCTGTACAATGCCGAAGCGCATGAAAAAACAACGGCTAAGGAAATATGGATGCAGTTGCAATCGGAAGACATAACGCCGGATGCGTTTGTGGCAGGCGTTGGCACGGGCGGCACAATAATGGGCGTTGGCCGGTTCCTGAAAAAAAGAAATCCAACCATCAAGATCCATCCATTGGAACCCGCCGAATCGCCAACGCTGTCTACCGGTCAAAAGGTCGGTTCGCATAGGATACAGGGCATTTCCGATGAATTCATACCGGCAATCGTTCAGCTTGGCCAATTGGAGACTGTCATAAAAGCATCGGATGGCGATTCTATATTAATGGCGCAAAAGCTGGCCAAACAATTGGGGCTAGCCGTTGGTATATAATCTGGCGCAAACTTTTTGGGTGCATTACAATTGCAAAACCAAAAAGGGAATGAATACAACGTAGTAACAATATTCTGCGACAGCAACAAAAAATACCTTAGTACGGACCTAATGAAAGTAGAACCCGTAAAGGAAGGCTACCTATCGCCGGATGTTGAGCTCATGGATTTTAGGGCCATTAATAGATTATAGTTTTGGATAAGCAACGGGTATGGATTACTAATATGCGATCAACCTATTTAAGAAAGATGCGGTTTCTTAAATGGAAGATTAGACAAGATGCGCCATCCGCCCGGTCTCGTCATCTTGCTTTAACACATATTTAACAGGCTACTGAGACGATAGCGCCTAGAAATCCAAATGGCTGTTTTTCAGTTTGTCATCTGTCAAAACTTTTTCCAGTAACAATAGTAATATTTTTTAAACCGGCAATTTGCGTTAATTAAGTACAAACTTATATCCAACTGTAAATAAGATTGGCAAAGACGGTGTATTAAATGTAACGCCTTGGTTTTTCAAATAATTATAGTCACCGTTATAGCCTGGTCTAACAGGAACCAAAAGCCCAAACGACCAATATCCCTTTTTCAATGAAGTTTACCTTGTGTCAAGCCCAACCCCAAATGTAGCACCAGTGTATGTTCCACTGAATATGTAAGAGCCTCCAAAACTATTGTTGGAAGACACTTTTATAATCCCATTGTATCCATACATTGCCAGTAAATAAGGGGTTGTTTTAGCATACGTATTCTTTGAAATAAATCGATATTTTAATGGAGATCGAAGCTTGTGAAACAAACCCATTACGGGAAATTTCTAAACAGCGTTGTGTCGTCAAATTAAGAGAAGTGCCAACGCCCGAAGAAATGGTGCTGATAGATGCCCACCTAAAAAACAAAACCTATTCGTTCTGGCGCTTCTGTAATATTTTCTTTCATTCCGGTGCAAGGGGTACAGAATTGTTAAAGATAAAAGCATCTCATGTAGACCTAGTAAACCAGCGTTATAAAGTTACGATTATAAACGGCCGTTTTAAATCCGAAGTTTGGAAGACGATAAAATCAATAGCCTTACCATTGTGGCAAGAAGTTTTAGATGCTGCTAGCAAAGATGATTATCTGTTCAGTGATGGACTTATTCCTGGACCTAATCTTATCCGTGCTGACCAGATCAGTAAGCGGTGGAAGCGACATGTAAAAGGCGATTTAAAGATTGATGCCGATTTTTATTCTTTAAAGCATTTGAACACAACTGAAGTGGTAGACATGCTTGGAGCTCAAGTAGCGGCAAATTTCAATAGTCATACATCCGTTGCTATGGTGAATAAGGTATACGATGTTAAACGGAAAGATCGGAAGCATGAAATTTTGAAGGATATTGCCAATCCGTTTTCTAGGTAATTCGTAAAATATGTGTAGACTTAATAAGTTGCATTTAGATTCAGTTTTAATTGTATTCGAATTCTAAAAAAATCGATAGAGTGCCGTTTTAAAATGAATATCTAATGTTGTTCTGTTCATTTTAGTCTAATTAAAAAAATGTTTCTGACAATATTTTTTTAATTCAAAAGCTGTTTAATTATTCAAAGGAGCCATTATTTGCGCATTACAGATACTTTCGTATCTATGATAATTTTTGTGATTCTTTGTCATGGTATTTACTGATTAAGCGTAGGAATTTCGTTAAATTTTTATTTTGTAGTTTAAAATAATGCTTAGGTTTAAATAGAAATGCCGTTTTATTCTCAATATAGTTTGCGTTTAATTAAGCCTAGTACACAGTTGAATAGCCAAAGGAAAATTTCTCAGAATTCTGAGATAACAATTACGTCAAAAGAGTTTATCAATGAACATGAAAATCCAAAATCTTCTTTAACTAATCAAAGATATTTTGATTCGACACAAATAGAAAAAAGGACAGAAGAAATTTTATGCAATTTAAACCACCTAAACAATATAAAAAAGTAGCTTCGACAGCAACAAAATCTTTACAGCTGCAAGAATTCAACAATTAATAAATGACTTGAGTAATTGGAATTATATGGATAAAAAGGCCGTAGGACAAAGGAAGAATACGAAAAAGCTTACAAACGGATGCAGCGATACGCCCACTTTCAAGAAAGGTTTATTTCGCCTGAAGGTTATTTCTTGGTTGTCGGTCGTTCATCAACTTACAAAACGGGTGTATTTCAACCACTGGCACAATTAGCTTTAGAAAATAAGCTCCCAAAAGATATTTCGCCCGCCCAAGTTCGTTCGGCTTTAACTGCGGTTATGAAGCATGTTTTTATTCCAACCACCTTTACAGAAAAAGGGTGGTTGCGTTTAGGTTTGTTGGGCGACAAACAGGAAGCATTGGCCGATTATTATTCCAGCACCGGCAGCATGTATATTGCATCGTTGGTATTTTTACCGTTGGGTTTGCCTGCGGATGATGAATTTTGGTCTTCACCCGCCGCGGATTGGACCTCAAAAAAAGCTTGGGCCGGGCAACCTTTTCCAAAAGATTATGCCGTTGATTATTAATTGTTCGTTAGCAATTTGAATTCATATAATTGCATGTCAAATATAAAAAAAAGATGTTTTAATTAAATTAGTTTAATGCTTTGCGTCCTCCTTCAAAAATAAAAATGAAAAAAGATATTTTCTTGGTCTTATTGCTCCAGTTTGCGTGTTTATTTACAAATGGCCAAAATAAAAATTTGCCAGACCCAAAAGTATTTTGGCAAGAAAATTTTAAATCGGACAAATTACCCGAAGGATGGAAAAACGTAGACGTCGCAAAAAAAGGGGGCGAGTGGATCGTTACAAACCAACCATATCCAGGCTCTTATCAATACCAACAACAAGCACCGCCCATCGCATCAAAAAGCCGCGGCTATCATTTACAATATCAGGCCGGTTATATGGTGGATGAGGATCAGCCAAAGTGGGAAAAGAAAAAGGAATATCCTGATGCTTACATCCAAAGCCCAGTAATTGACTGCCGCAATAAAGATGCAGTGGTGTTGCGCTTCCAGCAAACATTTCGATACAACAATTATAAAGCCGCCGATAGTGCCGGGTTATATGTTGGCATCAGCACCGATAGTATTCACTGGCATGATATAAACGTGATGCACAATTCATCAGCGGCGACGGATATGTTCCAGCCAATACAGGCAGATTTGAATATTACCAAATGGGCCGCTAATCAACCAAAAGTGTATATCCGCTTTTATTGGCGGGGATATTTTAGTTGGTATTGGATGGTGGACGATATCGAACTGGCCGAGCCTTACAACAACGATGTAAGCGTGGTGCGTTTGGTTTCCCACAACGAAGAATCGAATACATTTAAAAAGAACGACGCATTTATTTTACGCATAAAAAATAGCGGTGCAAAAGATATTGATACCGATTTTGATGTTACCTGTAAATTGGATAATAGCGATGAATTATTGAAAGTTACCATCCCCGCTTCAAAAGGAATTTTTACTGCGAACACAGAACGGGATATCCGGTTCCCAGTAATTGATCTAACCAAATTGCCGACCCATAATTTATTGTTTCATGTTAATTATCCAAGTGATGAAAATCTAAATAATAATATTTTAAGAATTAAAATAAATGCCACTGAAACTGCATTGGGAAATGTTACTGCATTTAAATCCACAGCCAATGAAAGTGTTGTAGATGCTGGTATTTCAAAGATCAAAGTAATTTTTTACCGGGATGATATCTTTAGGATTTGGTTAGCACCAGACGGTAATTTCACCGATCCAGCAGGCAGCGATATTGCGATTAATTATCCTACAGAAAAACCTATAATTAAAACAACTGACGAAGGCGGTTATTATAAACTGCAAAGCAAGCTTTGCGTGGTTCGGATTTATAAAACGCCAATGCGTTTTGCCATGTTTGATGCCACCAATACAAAAGCAATTTGGGAAGAAAACAAACCGCTTTTATTTGGTGCGAAAACAACACAATCGATGCTTCGCCATGCCGATGAATATTTTTATGGATGCGGCATGCAGAATGGTTATTTCAGCCATCGTGATAAAGAAATCTTGATCGAAAAAGGCGGTGGATGGGATGACGGGGGCCGTGCCAACCCGGCACCATTTTACATGAGTACGGCTGGTTACGGTGTTTTAAGGAACACGTTTGATGCAGGTAAATATTTTTTCCGCGACACGCTGAAATTCATCCACAATGAAAATAGGTTTGATGCCATTTATTTGTATGGCCCATCACTAAAAGATATTTTAGGCGATTATACTACCGTAACCGGCAAGCCTTTCCTAATGCCAAGATGGGCATTGAGCATTGGCGATGCCAATTGCTACAATAAATTAGACCGCAACAAACAACCTCAAACCACGCCTGCCGTTATTAAAACGGTGGCTGATAAATATGTTGAAAACGATATGCCACGCGGTTGGATCTTACCAAACGATGGCTACGGTTGTGGTTATGTAAAGCTGGATTCTGTGGTAAAGGAATTGGCCAAACGCGGCTTCCACACTGGATTGTGGACGGAGAATGGCGTTAGTAAAATTGCCACCGAAGTTGGCCAATATGGCACTAGGATTTGCAAGTTAGATGTGGCTTGGGTTGGACCAGGTTACAAATATGCGTTGGATGCGTGCAAGGCCGCTTACAAAGGAATCGAGGACAATAGCGATGCCCGTGGTTTTGTTTGGAGTGTAATGGGTTGGGCCGGAACGCAGCATTACTCCACTGTTTGGAGCGGCGACCAAAGTGGCAGTTGGGAATATATCCGTTTCCATATCCCAACATTGATTGGTTCTGGTTTGAGCGGTTTTAATGCGGCAACCGGCGATGTGGATGGCATTTTCCGTGGCAGCGATTCCACCTACGTGCGTGATCTGCAGTGGAAATGTTTTACGCCCGTTTTTATGGTAATGAGTGGCTGGGCAAAAAAAGACAAGCAACCTTATTTGCAGGGCGAGCCGTTTGTTTCCATCAACCGGAAATATTTGCAATTAAAAATGCGGTTGACGCCGTACATGTACACACTTATGAACGAGGCGTATCAAACGGGCGTTCCGGCCGTACGTGGCTTGGTGTTGGAATATCCCAAAGACCCAGTTACTTATGGAAAATTGACTCAATATGAATATTTATTAGGCCAATCTTTTTTGGTTGCACCAGTTTATAAAAGCGAAGGGAAGCGTGATAGCATTTATTTGCCTGAAGGAAACTGGGTTGATTATTGGGATGGCAAAATATTTACCGGTAAACAATGGCTGAACAATTATGCTGCGCCATTGGATAAGTTGCCGTTGTTTGTAAAAGCGGGATCAATCATCCCAATGTATCCAAAAATGAATTATGATGGCGAGAAACCGTTGGATACATTATCATTGGACATTTACCCGAATGGAATAACCAACTACCAATTATATGAAGATGACGGTTTAACCCGGGAACATCGGAAAGGCGTATTTGCAACCACGAATATTTCGGTAAAACAAAAACTTGCACATATCACCGTTTCCATATCGGCAATAAAAGGCGGCTATAAAGGCATGTTAGAAAAAAGATTTTACAAGCTGTATTTGCATGGTAAACAAAAACCAAATGCCATCAGTGTAAATGGCCATGCAACAAAAAAATGGATCTTTGATCCAAATGAAAAAAATGGCGTTGTTACAGTAAATTGTGGACAATTGGATGTACGAAAAAAATTAATGGTAAGTATAAATTAATGCGTTTGATGAAAATATCACTTTAAAGGATGAAAGGAAAGCATTTTAACGCCTATTAAATAAAGTGCGGTGGCAATATAATGTTTCTAAACTCCCTGTAATCTGCTCCTGCATTCTTAAAACTGTTAAGGCTCAGTACATTTTTTTGAGAATTTACCTAAAAGTCAATCACATAAAATTCAAGTGCTTTTTTGCACTGAAACCTTTACCAGTCTACATCAACCTTTCTTGTTCCAACCAGTTTTTCGCAGATATAGCATTTGATAAAGATCAAACCAAATTAGTTATCAAGGCCTTGGGGAAACAAAGCGTAGGTAATTGAACCCAACCAGGATTAAATTGCAATACAGGTGGTTTGCCTTTCCAGACTATCCCCTTGGTCAGTCTTATGCCTTCCGCGAAAGTAGTGACCCCGGCGGGTTTACCCCGCCATGATTATCCTAAGTATCCTTGATTTGTGGTTATGACCTTCAAAGTTGGTGTTTCGGCAATAGGAGCGGTTACCCTGTCGGGGGGTGTGACGAAGCTTGAGGAGCGGTGCCGGCAGTAGGCATGCACATACAAATCGCCGTCTATTACACTTTCCCAATCTAGGTAGGTGTACAATATGCAACAACGTCTTTCCGCAAAGATGATGATATTTAAAATCATCTGCTTGGTCAAACTCGTTTCGTCATCTATCTTGGAATGTTTGCCGTCACATCATCATTTTATTGTTTTCCCGTCAATTCCGGTTTTATCTCAATCGCAATTGGCGTAACTTCCACCAGTTCCAACGATTTCACCATTTTCAGCGTGCCAGTTTTATACTTCAAGAAGTGTGGCGTTTTCAGATGCACCTGATAAGCACTGTCGCTGGCATATACTTCAAATACGGTTACCTGTGTCGGGTGCGCTTTATCGTACACCGCCTGCAAGGCCAGCACGCCCGGTTCTAGCTGTACCGCTTTTTTTGCATGTTCTGCCAATGCTGTTTTGTAGGCTTCCAAAAACTCGGGAAAGATTTCGATCTTGGCAATCCTCACTTTTCTATTGTCTTGCTGGGCAGATGCCACGTTCGATTTTACGGTGAGCATAAGGATAAAAATGGACGGGATTAAGATAAAATGGTTTGCTTTCATGTGGTTTTGTTTAGGCTAAACAGTTGATAATTTAGGGTTTGGTAATTATTGCTTTGTCGCCGCCACTACTTTGCCCAACGTTTCCCTTGCCATATCACCTTGGGTTTTGTTAACTGTTTCGTCGATGATTTTGAAAGCCTGCGAAAATTGCGATCCGGTCAGTCCCGTATTAATGGCCATGCCGATGTGCGCCTGTAATTGTGCTGCAACGCCCGTCATGGCGGCCAATGCCGAAACCGTTACCAGTTCTCGTTGCTGATAGGTTAAAACATCGCGGCTAAAAATGTCGGCAAACAAATGTTCCTTCAAAAAGGTATCGATGGCCGGCGCAAAAGCATTCGCACCTGCTGGTGCTTTTTCTTCTTTACCGGTTAATGTTTGCAAGTTTTTTTTACCGGTCTGGTATTTGTTCGGATCATTGATAGGGGAGGCTTCTTTACCCACCACATCGTGTTTGCCGCTTGCGTTGCGGTCGTCCACCACGGCCATTAAAGTAAGGATGCCGTTCAAGCTCCGCGGAAAACCGCAATAAGCGTACAATTGCACCAGTACTTCTTTTATTTCGCTGATGGTAAGGCCGGCATCAAGCCCTGCATTCAATTTTACTTTTAACGCTTCAATATTCCCGGTAGCTGTCAATGCCGAAATGCTGACGATGCCTTGTTGTTTGCTGTCCAAATGTTGATTGTTTCCCATTTTTGTTGCGCTTTAATTATGTTGTAAAAAGCTTAAATAATATTGTGCCGAAAGAAAAGCTTTTGGTACCCGATCGATAAAACATCCCTTGTTATTTTTTGTTTCTAAACTCGCTCGGTGTTACCCCGACCTTTGTTTTGAAAACAGTCGAAAAATAAGCAGGCGTAGAAAAGCCCACACGGTAGGCAATCTCTGCAATTGTAAGATCTTCCTGGCTTAAAAGAAACCTGGATTTCTGTAACCGCACGTTAAGGATGTAGTCACTTATGTTACAATCGAGCAGGGCATTTACTTTCCTGTGCAACTGGATCCTTGACACACCCATCTGCTTGCATATATCGTCAATGGTGAACTTGTCATCAGGAAAGTTGTTTTCGACTATTGCGGTAAACTCACTGATAAATTTACGGTCAAGCGTATGGGGGGCCTGGGACAATGCACCGCCAATGACATCCACCGTATAATGGTCCCTGAGCATTTGCCTGTTCTTTATAACGCTTTTAATTGTTTCTTTTAAAAACTGGACATTGAACGGTTTTGTGATGTATGCATCTGCCAGGTTTTTCATCCCCTTAATCTGGTGCACGATTTCCGTCTTCGATGTCAAAAGGATGATCGGGATATGTGAAGTCTTTATATCGTTTTTTAAAGTGCTGGTAATACTGAAACCATCTTTTCCGGGAAGGACCACATCCGAGATGATAATGTCGGGTATATGTTCGTAAGCCAGTTTGATGCCGCTGTGCCCTTCTTCGGCGGCAAGTATTTCATATTCATTGCCAAGTACCCCGGCTAAAAAGTCCTTTAAATCCCGGTTGTCCTCTATTATCAAAACAGACCGTCCACCCGGTATCCCGTCAGGCATAGGTTCATTTATTGTATTATCTACCGTCCTTTCAGGTTCGTTAGTATAGATTTTCTGGTCTGCGTACTTTTCGATGTGAGGTGTTTGTACGGTCATTTCCTCTTTTTTAAAGTGTGCCGTCCCCAACAAAAGCGTTATGGTGAAACAGGTGCCTTCACCCTTTTGGCTCGTGACGCTTATATCCCCTTTATGGAGGTGTACCAGTTCTTTTGAAAGCGCAAGGCCAAGCCCACTTCCCTGTTGGCTGGTGATCATGCCCTGATAAAAAAGTTCGAAAACGTGCTGGGCAACTGTTTCGGACATACCTACACCGCTATCTTCTACCATGATCACCGCTTTGTTTTCTTGGACAATCTTTTTCAAATGGACATGTATGTGGCCCCCATTATTGGTGAATTTGAACGCATTTGACAAAAGGTTGAACAGCACCTTGTCCAACATAAAGGTATCAAACCATACCAATATTTCCCTTTCACTGCTTATCATCCTCAGATCGATATCCCGCTTTTTGGCAGTTTCTTTGAATGCCTCGACTATGTCGCCGGTGAAAGATACCAGGTTGTTTTCGGTGGCCGAAAGGTTCATCTTGCCGGTTTCCGTTTTCCTAAAATCCATCAACTGGTTCACCAGCCTAAGCAACCTCAATACGTTTTTTTGGATCAAGCCATGGTACCGCTTATCGGTATTGGACATCTTTGGATTTGCTACCAGTTCTTCCAAGGGGCCCAATATAAGGGTAAGCGGCGTCCTGAATTCATGCGACATGTTGGTGAAGAAGTTTATCTTGGCCTCGGTGGCTTCCTCCGCCCGTTTCCCCAATTCGATCAATTGGTTCCGCTGAGCTGATATTTCCAGGTGCTGCGCCGTTATCTCATTGTTCTTTTGGGCGAGTTTCGCATTGATCTTCCTGTTTTCCCTGAGATAATAAAATAAAACCGACCCCAGGACCAGGGACAGGGCGAGGGAGATGGAGATGGTATATATAACAGTGGACTGGTGCCGTGTTATCGTATCCTGTTGTTCGATCCGATGCTGCCTCCGGTCGATGTCTACCTGTTGTTCGGCCATCTTATCGTTCTGTAGTTTCATTATCCCAACATTTGTAGAATCTATAACAGTGGTAAAAAGTTGGTTCTCGCGTTTATATGGTTTATGGTCCAATATACCGATGGCAGTTAAAATCGCCTCTTTTCCTCCTGTGGGATACAAAACCGTAGCGGCAATCTCCTTGTTTGCCACCATATCCATGCCCCCGCCCTTCGAGGGTAGCCCATCTATGCCTATGATTTTTACCCTTTTATCAAGACCCAGTTTTTTGCACATCTGGTATGCGTCATAGGCAAGGTAGTCGTTTTGGGCAAAAATCAAATCTATATCGTTGATGCCCAGGGCGGCCTCCAGTTCATTCTTATAAGTCTTGGAATGGTCTTCTATTTTTCCAAGATACCTTATTTCTTTTTTCCCGGATATGATGTCCATAAACCCCTTATGTCTGTCGATAAATGGTGAAGCGTCCTTTAGACCTGCGATTTCCAGGATACTGCCTTTTCCCTTCAACAATGATATCGCGTACCGGCCCGCGTTTTGCCCGACCTCAAAATTTGAAGCGCCGACAAATGCAGTATAGTCGGTAGAATCGATGCGCCGGTCAATCTGGATCACGGGGATACCGCTATTAAAAACCTTTTGGATGATCGGGGAAAGCGGCTTGACCTCATTTGGCGAAACGATCAGGAGGTCTATCCCTTGCTGCATCAATTCTTTTACCTGGTCGATCTGCCTTTCGCTGCTGCCATCTGCATCTTTGAAAATGAAAGCAACATCGTCATGGAAAGAAAGTTCCCTTTTCATCTCGGCGAGCATGGTCTTTCTCCAGTCGTCGTAGTTTGTACATTGGGAAAAACCGATGGTATATCTTGGTGGTTTTTTAGTGTTGCAGGAAACAAGGATGCAGAAAAGAGAAAGGATAAAAATCGGCAGCAAAACCCGTTCAAATCTGTACGAACGGGTACTTGATAAGACTTTTGTATAAATTTTCATATGCTTTCTTGATGTCCGTCGTAGGTCCTCCCGGCACCCATACAGCCGCAGTCGACATTTGGCCACACAATCTTTTGGATGCTTTCGGCAAATGTAACGATACATTTTTTTCATTTCCATCATAAATATCCTCCTTATTTCCTGAAGCAATGCCGGTTATAACTAAACCAATAATTGGTTAAGGCATCAACAGGCTAACTGATGATAAAAAAACGAAATAACTTGTTATAGATTCGAAAGAACTATATTAAAATAAAAACATAAAGTATTGGTTTTTAGTTTATTAAGAACTATTAAATGAAATGATAAAGGATTGAAAGGATTTGATAAGCAATCATAAGCCGAAAATTTTGCACGGTTCTAATTTCATTGCCTTAAATGATTGCCATATGAATAAAAGCAAGGTAATACTCTGGTCTTTGGTCGTAGCGATGGGCGGTTTTCTTTTTGGGTTTGACACGGCCGTCATTTCCGGGGCCGAAAAATCGATCCAGCAATATTGGCACCTGACGTCCTTCCAGCATGGCCTTACTATTTCGATCGCGTTGATCGGTACAATTTTCGGCGCGATGTTCGGTAGTATCCCCTCTGACAGGTTCGGCCGAAAGCAGACCCTGTTTTTTGTAGCCATACTCTATCTTGTAGCTTCGGCGGGTACCGCATTGACAAATAATTGGTACCTGTTCCTAGCGTTCCGGTTTTTGGGCGGCCTGGGGGTAGGTGCGTCATCAGTTACCGCACCTGTGTATATATCTGAAATTGCCCCGGCCAAAAAGAGGGGCAGCCTTGTCGCACTTTTCCAGTTCAACGTTGTTTTCGGTATCCTTGTATCCTATCTTTCCAATTATCTGATAGGTTCAGCCTCCGGATCTTCCTGGAGATGGATGTTGGGTATCCAGGCATTTCCCTCTTTGGTATTTTTGGTTTTGGTACGGTTGGTACCCGAGACCCCCCGCTGGTTGATCTTGAATGCAGGAAAATTCGACAAGGCCAAAGCTATACTTCGTATCATCAACCCAACAGGTTATGAAAACGATTTTGAAAGCATAATAAATGGGCACGAACAGGACGCCAAGAAGCATGTAAAGGAAAGCCTGTTCCAGGTTAAATATAAACTACCCGCAACGCTGGCTATTTTATTTGCGGTGTTCAACCAGGTGTCGGGCATCAACGCCATTATATATTATGCGCCCAGGATATTTGAGATGACGGGGCTTGGGACAAGCTCCTCGCTGTTATCATCGGCCGGTATCGGGCTTGTCAATTTCCTGTTCACCTTGCTGGCAATCCAGTTTATCGACAGGATCGGAAGAAAAACCCTGATGCTGATCGGTTCCGTGGGCCTGATCCTTTCACTCGGGATAGTTTCGTGGACCTTTTTTGTACACGACTTTACGGGTTATACCGTTTTGGTAAGCCTGCTGATGTTCATTGCTTTTTTTGCCTTTTCACAAGGTGCGGTGATCTGGGTATTCATAGCGGAGATTTTCCCCAACCAGGTAAGGGCAAAAGGCCAAACACTTGGCAGCGTTACCCATTGGATAATGGCCGCGATCATCGCCTTCATCTTTCCGGTGCTGGCCGAAAGGCTCGGCGGCGGTATTACCTTTTTGTTTTTTGCGGTCATGATGGTCCTCCAGCTGCTGTTCGTCTGGAAAATGATGCCCGAAACAAAAGGCCGGACGCTGGAAAACATCGGTACAGCATTGGTATTGCATTAGTTTACGATACCATTTTGATGCACATCTGATGACGGCCGCATTTTCACCTTCCCTATTTTTTATATAACATATCATTAAATTAAAGACGATTGTTTATGACTGTGAAACCTGATCACCGCCCTGTTGTTTGCTTTGGTGAAACGTTGTGGGATGTCCTGCCCCATGCCGAGGTGCCGGGCGGGGCCCCGATGAACGTAGCCTATCATCTTGGCAAGCTTAGAAAAAAACCGGCAGTCATTTCAAGGGTAGGCGATGACGTACCCGGCAGGAGACTGCTCGAGATATTCAGCTCGAAAAGCATCGACACCTCTTTCTTTCAGGTCGACGTCGGGTTTCCTACGGGAAAGGTGTTTGCCGAGGTAAAAGAGAACAATGAAGTGCTTTACGATATCGTGGACCATGTTGCATGGGACCATATCGAATGGGACGACAGGTTTGCCGAGTTGATCGGGCAGGCGGAATTCTTTGTATTCGGCAGCCTTATCACAAGAAACCCAGGTTCTGAGAAAACCCTTTTCCGGTGTCTGGAAATGGCCAATAAAAAAGTCTTGGACATCAATATCCGGCCCCCATATTTCAACAAAAAAACCGCAGAGGCTTTGCTTGAAAAAGCGGATATCCTTAAACTGAACCTTGCGGAGCTCCAATTGATAACCGGCTGGTTCTGTGATTATGACAGCGATGGGGACAGGATCAAATTTATCAAGGAAAAATTCGATATCAGGACTGTTATCGTAACCAAGGGAGGGGATGGGGCCATCCTGAACGTAGGCGACCGGTATTATGACCACAAGGGTTACCCTGTTAATATTGCCGATACGGTCGGCAGTGGCGATTCTTTTTTGGCGGGTATTATTTCCAAAATGATCGAAAGGGCCCCTCCCGAAGAAACCCTTGATTTTGCCAGTGCGCTTGGGGCCTTTGTAACAGGATGCCACGGGGGTTGCCCAAACTATGAGACGCAGGACATAATAAACATTATGAATACGAACAGGCAAGAGTGCCTGGATCGACCTTAAACAAAATTTGATTCCATTACTTAACGATTAAAATTGCACTTATGAGAAACCGGCTTTTGCTATTGCCGCTGCTGTTCATGACAGTCGTATCTTTTGCCCAGCAAAAGAAAATCAACGGTACCGTTACCGGTAGGGATACCCAGGCACCATTGGCCGGGGTAACGGTAAAGGGGAAAAACCAGACCGTTATCACGGACAGTTCGGGAAGGTTTTCCATCATGTCATCCATCAACGACATACTTACCTTTTCCTTTGTCGAGATGAAACCGCTCCAGGTCAGGGTTACTTCCAATAACAATATCGTGGTAGTTATGGAACCTGGCATCAACGACCTTGATGCAGTCGTGGTCACGGGTTATAAAACAGAAAGAAAAAAAGACCTGACCGGTGCCGTATCCGTTGTAAACGTCAAAGAGATAAAGGATATACCGGCAGGTAATGCCATCAAGGCGTTACAGGGACGTGTTCCAGGGGTCACGGTTTCAACGGACGGATCACCTGCGGGCAGCGTGTCTGTTAGGATAAGAGGCATTGGCACATTGAACAATACCGATCCGTTATACGTGATCGATGGGGTACCGACCACTAGGGGCCTCCAGGAAATAAACCAGTCGGACATCGAATCCATACAGGTCTTGAAAGATGCCGCTTCGGCCTCTATCTATGGGTCACGTGCAGCCAATGGTGTAATCATCATAACAACGAAACGGGGCAGGGCAGGTGTCAATCGTATCGATATATCAGCCACCTCGTCACTGGAATTTTATGCCAACAAGCTTGATGTCCTCAATACCAAACAAAGGGGCGAGGCTTATTGGAGGGCCGCAATAAACGATGGCACCAACCCCAACAACAACAGTACTTACCAATACGATTGGAACGGTGACTACAACAACCCGGTGCTGAACAAGGTACTGTTGCCGGAATACCTTGATGCGCTGCATACGCTCAAACCGGCGGATACCCATTGGTTCGATGAGATTTCAAGGACTTCCGTTCTGCAATCCTATAACTTGAGCGTATCCCACGGCAGTGAAAAGGGCAACTCCCTTTTTTCGGTAAGTTATTATGACAACCAGGGGATCATCAAAGAGTCCAGGGATCAAAAAATGACGGCCAGGTTCAATTCTGATTATAACTTTTTAAATGGCAGGCTGCGGATCGGTGAAAACTTTACCGGCACATATATGCGTGATGTGCTTTTGCCTACGGGCGACATAACCAGTCTGGCACTGATCGATGAACCTGCCACACCGGTATACACGGTGAACGGGGGATGGGGCGGTCCCTCGAACGGGATGGCCGACAGGCAGAACCCGTTACGCCTGATCGAGGACAACAAGCAGAACCAGAACAACTTCGGGAAGGTATTCGGAAATGTTTATGCGGACCTGGCCATCCTGAAAAACCTTCATGTACGTACAAGCTACGGCATAGACTATGCCATCAATTATGCACGTACCATCCGCAAAGCATACGTATCGGGTTTTTTAAATGACACCACCAACCTTGTAAATACCAATGCGGCCTATGACGGTAGTTTGACGTGGCAAAATACGCTGACGTATAACCTGGCTTTTGGTAAAAGCAAGCTGGATTTTTTGGCAGGTCATGAACAGATAAGCGTTATCAACCAGAATTTTTATGGCAGCCGCCAAGGATATACTATCGAGAACTATAGCTATGCCTACCTTGATGCAGGCACAACCAACGTGCTGAACGGCGGGAACGGGTCCGGCAATGCCCTGCTTTCCTACTTTGGAAAAGTGAATTATGTTTACAACGACCGCTATCTGGCATCGGCCACCCTTCGTCGGGACGGGTCTTCCCGTTTTGGTGCCAATAACCAGTTCGGTTATTTCCCTTCGGCATCATTTGGCTGGCGCTTGAGCGAGGAGCCGTTTTTCAAGAACAAAGTCCCCGTTGTGTCCGACCTTAAACTTCGCTATAGTTGGGGACAGACCGGCAACCAGACAATACCCAATTATGCAACAAATACATTGTATGCAGCTGTTTATGGTACCAACCTTACCGGCCTTTTTGATAACGGCACGGCCTATGACATAACAGGCGCAGGATCTGGTCAGCTGCCCTCGGGATATGCACAGACCCAGCAGGGCAACGTAAACCTGAAGTGGGAAACGGCAACCCAGAACAACTTTGGGGTGGATTATGGCCTCTTCAACAACACGCTGACCGGTTCCCTGGATTATTTCATTAAAAACACCACCGACATTTTGATAACCCCGGCATACCTGGCCGTATTGGGGGCAGGGGCCAACCAAACGGCGAATGGGGCCTCGGTGAAAAACACTGGCTTTGAAGGTGTTATAAACTACAGTAACAGGTTGGGGCGTAATTTTAGCATAGATGTCTCTGCCAATATTTCTTCCTACCGCAACAAGGTCACCTATCTGCCGCCAGCAGTTTTGACATCATATGCTGGTAACGGTACGACCAAAACCATCCTTGGCCGGTCGGTAAGTTCTATTTTCGGGTATGTGGCAGACGGTTTGTTCACTACCCAGGCGCAGGTGGACAACTCCTCGGTGCAGCCAGGAAAGGGACTGGGCCGGATCCGGTACAAGGACCTGAACGGTGATGGCGTCGTGGATAACAATGACCAGGATTACATCGGGAGTTTTGACCCGGATTTCAGCTACGGTTTTAATGCCACCTTGCATTATAAGGCTTTTGATTTTACCTTTTTCCTACAGGGGGTACAAGGGAACAGCGTTTATAACACCTATAAAGTGCTGACTGATTTTACCTCCCTGCAACCTGGAGCCAATTGGGGCAGCCGGGTATTGCAGGCATGGACGCCCCAGAATGCCGGCTCGACCATCCCTGCTTTGACCACCGTTGACAGGAACAACGAAGGACGTGGGATCGACCTACTTTGTGGAGAACGGGTCCTATCTGAAATTACGGAACGTGCAGTTTGGATATGACCTAAGAAAGGCGATCAAAGGCCTAAAGGTTACCAACGCAAGGCTGTTTCTGCAGGCCAACAACCTTCTCACCATCAAGAGCAAGTCCTACACGGCAACAGATCCTGAAAACGCCGTCAATAATTTCCCGATACCGATTATTACTTCACTCGGCATCAACCTAACATTTTAACCAAACAAGACATTAAATGAAAAAAAATATTTTAATGGCCGCGGTGTTATCCTGCCTGTTGCTTTTATCCTGTAAAAAGTCCCTCGATGAAGAACCGCAGGCATTGATCTCCAGCGACGAGCTGAACACGCCTGCCAATGTTGATAAAATGGTAATTGCCGCTTATTCGGCTCTGGGCAACGATTATTGGGCCGCGCCTTACAGTGATATGTGGGCCTATGGCAGCATCAGGAGCGGTGATGCCTATAAAGGCGGCGATGGCACCGGTGATGTGGCCGATTTCCATGCCTATGAAACATTTTCCCTGAACAGGGTCGACCTGGGAACGACCGATAATACATGGTACCGTTTATATGTCGGCATAAACAGGGTAAATGATGCGTTGGGAAGGATTGATAACATGGCGGTTACCGACTACCCCAACAAGGTTGCCCGCCAGGCGGAGATGCGTTTTTTACGCGGGCATTTCTATTTCCTGCTTAAAATTTTATACAAGCGTGTACCCTATATCGATGAAACCATATCAAAGGACCAGTATGATACCGTTTTTAACCAATCATATACCAGTGACCAGCTATGGTCAAAAATAGCAGGATGATTTTACCTTTGCTTCGAACAACCTACCAGCCGTACAAAGTGAGGTTGGCCGTGCCAATAAATTTGCAGCAGAATCTTATCTGGCAAAAACATTGCTTTATCAGGCCTACACACAGGATGATGCCAACAACGTTACCGGTATAGACAAAGCGAAACTTACGCAGGTCAATTCATTGTGCGACGATGTGATCAATTCTGGGCAATATGGTCTGATGCCCGACTTTGCCGATAACTTTTTGTCCCAGTACGACAATAGCAAAGAGTCGGTTTTTGCCGTTCAATATTCCATAAATGATGGCACTCCGGATGGACGTGTGGACAATGGGCACTCGCTGGATTACCCAATGGTTTCGCAATATGGTTGCTGCGGTTTCCATGTGCCTAGTCATAATCTGGTCAATGCCTTCCAAACGGATAAAAACGGCCTGCCACTCTTTTCTACTTTCAACAACAACGATGTTGAAACCAGTGGTGATTATTTTACCAGTTCCTTCGATCCCAGGCTAGACCATACTGCAGCGATCCCCGGCCATCCATACAAATATAAAACCGACTTTATCTACCAAACATCCTGGTCCCGTGCACCGCAGGTATATGGCCCCCTGCTGAGCATGAAAGAAACGGTTGCCTATGACGATCCATCTTTCAAGAAGTTCCCGCCGTTCATGTCGAGCGGTAAAAATTGGGCCATAATCAGGTATTCAGACGTCCTGTTGATGAAAGCAGAAGCATTGATTGAAATGGGACGTGAATTAGAGGCATTGCCACTGATAAACCAAGTTCGGCAAAGGGCAGCAAACAGTACCAGCTTATTGAAGCAGGCTGGCGGTGGTGCAACATCCAACTATAAAATAAACACATACCAGCCCGGCGTCAATTGCACGTGGACGAATGATTACGCACGGCAGGCCATGCGCTTCGAACGCCGGATGGAATTTGCGATGGAAGGGTATAGGTTTTTTGACCTCGTGAGGTGGGGCATCGCTGCGGAATACCTGAATGCATATTTCAGCGCAGAAAAATCAAGGGTCGGTCATTTACAGGATGCCGTTTTTAAAAAGAACCGTGATGAATATTTACCGATCCCACAGAACCAGATAAACTTCAGCAAGGGGCTTTATAAACAAAATACCGGTTGGTAAAAAATAAAAAACTTAAAATGAAAAAAATATTTTTTGGTGCCGATAAGATCATTGTACTGATTTTATTGATGTGCATTGCCGCAGGTGGGTGTAAGAAAAACAGTTCCGGCCTGGATCTATCAAGCCCCGTTTCTATCATCTCCTTTACCGCTAACGGGGCAAAAGGGGTCATCAACGATACGACCAAGACCATAAGTGTCCTGTTGCCTTTGGGATCCAATCTAAGCAGTATTGCACCGATAATTGCCCTGCCTAACGGCGGTAATATAAGCCCGGCCTCCGGCACCCAATTGGACTTTACTGTTCCTGTTACCTATAAGGTTGTCAACGGCAATCTTTATAGCACTTATACCGTCACCGCTAAAGTAGAAACTGCCTTTTCCAGTTTCACGGTAAACGGGGTAGCAGGGGTGATCGATGATGTAAACCATACCATCACCGTTACCTTGCCGCCGGGAAGCAATCTCACAGCCTTGTCTCCGCAGTATGTAGCTTCACCTGGCCTTACGGTAAGCCCGGCCAGCGGCTCTGCCCAGAATTTTACAAGCCCGGTAATATATTCCGTCACATCTTCGGTCGGGGTATTCAAGTATACCGTAAACGTCCAAAGCGGCATTTATCTTGCATATCTGGGTGCTTCGCCCACTAGGGCCGGGATCACGAACGCGGATGAAAAGGCGGCAGCGGACTGGTTCTTTTCCACCTATGCATATGCAGATTATGTTTCTTTCAACGATATCCAATCAGGAACGGTCACGCTGACAAAATACAAAGCTATTTGGTGGCATTATGATAGCGCACAAAGCCTACCGAACATAGCATACGACAACAACGTGGTTACCAGGCTCAAGGGATATTACGCCGCAGGGGGAAATTTCTTCTTGACAAGCTTTGCGGCAATCTATCTGCCCACATTGGGTATCGTACCCCCCGGTAAGGGATCGAACAACGTGTTCGGCGATGCAACACCAAATACCGGCGGCGGCGACTGGGGCATCAATTTTACCGGCAATGAAACACACCCCTTGTTCCAGGGCCTTACCCTTGCCTCCAACAGTGTGGCCTATCTGTTGGGAAAGGACGCAGAACGGCTAAACCACACGGCGTGGTGGAAAGTGAGCGATTGGGGTGGATATACCGATGCCGCGGGATGGAGGGCGGCTACCGGCGGGATTGACCTGGCCACTGTAGACGGGGACAACAACAGAAATTCCACGTGCAGTATTGCAGAGTTCCCGTCAAAAAACGGGAGCGGCAAAACCATTTCGATTTCCATGGGAGCCTATGATTGGTATGCCGAACCGAACCCGGCCACAAATTCGCCGAGTGCGCCGAACATCTACCTGCCCAACATAAAAAGGATGAGCCTGAACGGCCTTAATTACTTAACGAAATAAATCCAAGATGCCTATCAGGTATCCGTTTTAAACCTACTTGTATGTTCAAAAAAATATTGGTCATCTTTTTGATAAATGCCCTAATGGCGGCCTGTAAAAAAGATAGCATAAACAGTGCCATAGAACCGGTGGACAACCCCCATCCCACCAATTTTGCGATTTACCCAGTTCCGGCAAAAGGATATGTGGGGGATATGATGCCATTTTATGACAACAATACTTTCCACTTGTTCTACCTACAGGACTGGCGGGATAACGCGCCGAATTATCACCCATGGTTCAAGTATACCACAACGGATCTTTTAAACTACACCTATCAGGGCCAGATGATAGAGCTGGGAAGCAGCAGCGAGCAGGATTTTACCCTTGGCACGGGTTCCGTGATAAAGGCAGGCAATACCTATTATGCATATTATACCGGCCATAATTACCTGTTTTTGGGTACTGGGCAGGGACAGGAGGCCATTGAGTATGCCACCAGCACCGACCTTAACACATGGTCAAAAAAAACAAATTACATATTGAAAGCCCCGAGCGGTTACAGTATCAACGATTTCCGCGACCCCTTCATTATATACAACGATGCCACGCAAGAATACTGGTTGATCGTGGCAGCGCAGGCAAACGGCTCGGGGGTATTGATCTATTATACCACCAAGGATTTGGCAAACCCGGCATGGGTATACCAGAAACCGTTTTATAGCAACCCTTCTTTCGCCATGATGGAATGCCCTGATGTTTTTAAGATAGGCAATTACTGGTACTTGGTCTTTTCTGACACCAACCTGCAGAATGCTACCCATTACTGCATGGCGACATCGCTTGGCGGACCGTGGACCACGCCTGCCAACGACCTATTGGACGGACGTTATTTTTATGCGGCAAAAACGGCTTCGGACGGAAAAAACCGTTACCTGTTCGGTTGGGTGCCGACCAAAAGCGGGTTTACGGATGCAGGGGGGAAAGAATTTGCGGGGAACATGAGCAGCCATCTACTCACGCAGAATACCGATGGCACCTTGGCCGTGGGCTTGCCTGATGCAATACAGGGTGCATTTACCAAACCGGTGGCTTTTACGCAGACCAACAAAGATGCGGACGTGATTTCATCAGGTACGACCTATCAGATAAATGCCAACAACACGACGGGTTTTGCGTTGCTTGGCAAAGTTTCGGGAACTTATATTGTTAGCGGCTCTGTTATTTTTTCGCAGATCCCACAAAGCTTTGGCTTTATGCTGGGATCTGATGGAACCAGCGCAAACACATTCAGGGTCGGCTTTATGAACGGGAATTTGGAAAGCGATAAAGTTTCCGCTAACAATGTTTCTATGGACGCCTCCATCCCGTTTGCTATAACGTCGGGCCAGGAATACACATTTAAACTGGTCATTGAAAGCTCGATTGCCACCTTGTATATCAATAACAAGGCGGCGCTGAGTACACGCATATACGGTATGCAGAACAATGCCTGGGGTATCTACGCAACCAACGGTGCGGTTACATTTAAAAACATACAATTGTTACAGCATTGATCAGGGATAACCGTATCTCACATTCCGACCATCCTTTTTAACGAAGCTGAAACGGGTGATAGTCCAGCAAGGCCAACGCTGGATTATCCTGTTCCGCAGATATATTGAAAGTCATGATTATAAAGAAGATTTGTTTGTTGATTATTTGTTTAAGTACAGGCGTATGTTCCATGGCCCAGGCTCCTTACGGGGAAATATATCGTCCACAGGTACATTTTTCGCCGAAAGAGCATTGGATAAACGATCCGAACGGGATGGTTTTTTACAAAGGGATCTATCATATGTTCTTTCAATATTATCCTGATGGGATTGTTTGGGGGCCCATGCACTGGGGCCATGCCACTAGTAAGGATCTTGTACATTGGCAACAGCAGCCGACTGCATTGTATCCCGATTCGCTGGGCTATATTTTTTCGGGTAGTGCAGTGCTTGATAAGGACAACACCTCCGGGTTTGGAAAAAATGGCCGGCCACCGCTGGTTGCTATCTATACCAACCATGACCCTGTCCGTGAAAAGGAAAAAAGGAACGATTTCCAGAACCAAAGCATTGCATATAGTATTGATGACGGGAATACCTGGACAAAATATGCCGCCAATCCGGTGCTTAAAAACCCTGGCATCACGGACTTCCGCGACCCCAAGGTAATGTGGTATGCACCATCCAAAAAATGGATCATGACATTGGCCACAAAGGATAGGATAACCTTCTATTCATCCCCCGATTTAAAGCAATGGAAAAAAGAGAGCGAATTCGGTAAGGAACTGGGTGCGCATGGAGGCGTGTGGGAATGCCCCGATCTTTTCCCGCTTGACGATAACGGCAAAAAGGTATGGGCCCTGATTGTCAACATAAACCCCGGAGCACCGAACGGTGGATCGGGCACGCAGTATTTCCTGGGGGATTTTGATGGGAAAGTATTCACCCCCAACAATACAAAAACCAAATGGCTGGATTATGGGCCCGATGATTACGCAGGTATCACATGGTCTAACACGGGCGATAGAAAGATCATGATCGGGTGGATGAGCAATTGGCAATATGCGGCATTGGTGCCGACAAGTACCTGGCGTAACGCCATGACGATCCCCCGCGAACTGAAACTTAAGCACGTCGGCAACGAAATGTTCATTGCTTCGGAACCGGTGCATGAACTGAAAAGTCTCCAGACCGGACCCACCATCAACAAAAAGATCACCCTTTCAAGAAATATGGAAATCGATAAAAACGTACACGGACGGCTTTTGCCAAGCCGGCTTGATCTAACGATAGATACAGTGGCGGACGTCTCCATTGTTTATTCAAACGATCTGGGAGAAAACATCGAGCTAGGGTATGACAAGGCCAGCAACCGATACTTTATCGACCGTACGAAAGCAGGCAATACCAGCTTTGAAAAGGGTTTTGCCGCAAGGCACACGGCACCGAGGCTCGGTATCTCCGGCAATATAGACCTGACAATCGTGGCCGATGAAAGTTCGGTCGAACTTTTTGCCGACGGGGGGCTTTCTGTTATGACTGAAATTTTCTTCCCGTCCAAGCCTTTTAACAGATTAAGTATCAAGGCCCCGGCGACCCTTTTGATCGACAAAATGGAATATTGCAAGCTGAAAGGTATCTGGTAAAGACTTTGTAACCCGTGAGAGAACCGGGATAATTTCATTTTATAACTTTTAAGAAATACCTTTAGTAAAGAAGTTGGTGATAGGCTTACTGTTTTTGGGAATTCCGATAGCTGTCCTTAACGCCCAAAAACCAGCGGCAGCCGTCCCCAGCTTTACTTTATCGAGGTTTGATGGAAAAGCCTTTGCCGACAGGGATGTAACAAAAAACAGGATGGTGCTTTTTTGTTTTTCGATGTTACATGCAGCCATTGTATGCACGCCATCTGGTCGCTGGACAGAAACATCAATGTTTTCGGCAGGACCGATGCCTACTAGGTTACGTTGGACAGCCGGCAAAACGTTGAACAGTTTATTGCACAAAATGCGGCCGGCCTGACCGACAAAAAAAACGTCTCGTTATTGTATAACATAAACAAAGAATTTATAAGGGACTTTCGCCCACGGAAATATCTGGGTGTTTTTTATATACTGCAGATAAAAGTTTGTCACGTCCTGAAATAGCTGTACACAAAACTATTTCAATGACAATCGAAAAGAAAAAATCGAGGCCCATCTTGGCTTCCAAACGAAAGCCACCAAAACGGCTGGGCAGTGCAACCAAAACCAGGATCATCCGGGAGATTACCTCAGGCATCACAGGTTTCAAACAGGCCAGCAGGAAGTACAGGGTGGCCAGGAATACCCTTAAGACCTGGGTCAGGGAAGATATTGTCCAAGGGCTGTTGGAAAATATGGACAAGAAGATTCCGGATGGCCCAACTTCGGTGATGCCGACCAACAAGCCGGAAACCGATACAGACCGCCAGATCAGTGGAATTCCAGAATCGTCAAAAAGTACTGTAAGGTTCAAATCAGGATTAAGCTAAAAATCTGTAAGGTTTTTTCAGGACGAGACAATTCTTGTTTGGCAGAACCAACCCAGTCACAATATCCTTGTTTGTATGAATTTGTCAGTGGTTCAAAAAATGTATTCGCTTGTTTGTCTTTCCCAAACAATAATCGCAGTTCATTTGGATGCCTTCAATGTGTTCACCTTTTTTCAGTATAGTTGTAATTATTTAATAAACGCAAGGTCGTAAAAAAAATCAAGATTGTTGAGTGGGTCAAATAGGTTGTACATAACTCAATAAACCAAATTGCCGTAAAATAAACAAATTGACGACAATCATTTGTAGTGCCTTTTGATTTGCTTGATTTGCATTTATGGGTCATCCGACTTTTTTTTAACCTTATTAACAAAGTGATAAAAATTGGTCCCAAAGATATCCGGAACGCCTGGCTTTTGGATGGGGACAACATGGTCAAGCTGAACGCACAATTACATCGGAAGGGTGGTGAAGATGAAAACAAAAACTTTCAAAGAGTCAAAGGCCATTGCGGAGTAAGTATGTTATTCTAAAAATCCTTTTATTATGACTAGATTTGACAACAATTTTATTTGACCATTTTCTGATCCCGATGCAAAATATCCTGCTGGTAGAGGACGACCCGGAAATATCACGTCTCATAAACCTCCACTTCGATTCGCCGCAATACAAGCTGACGAGTTGCGCCACATTTGCATCTGCAATGACCAACTTGTATAACTCCGATTATAACCTTGTCATACTGGACATTTCGCTTCCCGACGGTAACGGGCTCGAGATCTGTAAGCATATCAGGGCAAAAGATGCACAAACACCCGTCATGATGCTCACCTGCCACTCCGAGGAGTCGGACAAGGTTTTGGGACTTGAGCTTGGGGCCGATGATTATGTGACCAAACCGTTCGGGATACTTGAACTGAAGGCGAGGGTAAAGGCTATCATGCGCCGGACTGCCAACGTGCCGGATGTGATAGTAAAAAGCAAGGTGGATTTTAACGGGCTGTTGTTGGACATGGATAAACGCAAGGCCGTGCTAAACGGCAACCGGCTGGACCTGACCGTAAAGGAATTCGACCTGCTTTGGCTGCTGGCGAACAACCCAGGCAAAATTTTTACTCGCAAACAGTTGTTGGAACAGGTTTGGGGGTTTTCTTTTGAGGGTTATGAGCATACGGTCACCTCGCACATCAACCGGCTGCGCCTGAAACTGGAAAGCGACCTGAACAACCCATCGTTTATCCTCACCGCCTGGGGCTCGGGCTATCGCTTTGCCGAATGAACCAGCGCCAACCTACCATATTCCGGCGGTTCATACTCGTTATATCCGGGCTTATCCTAGTGATGGGGGCGTTGTTCATGGCAATAACCTATTTTGCCACCAATTATTACCATGAAGCAAGTACCCAATTATTGAACAGGGACGTGGCTGCACATATCGCAAAGTTTACTTCACCTTTTACAACCTCGGGTATCAACAAGCAAAAAGCAGACTCGGTGTTTCAAGACGCCATGGTGTTAAGCCCAACCGTAGAAGTATATTTTTTGGACACTACCGGAAAGGTCGTCTACTTCCATTCATCCGAAAAAGAAATAAAAGAATGGCAAGTTGGCCTTGCGCCGATCCAACAATATATCGCTTCAAACGGGGCAGACTTCCTAAAAGGTATTGACCCGAAAGACCCAGACCATCCAAAAATATTTTCAGCGGCAGAGGTGCCAGGTCCGCAAGGTTCTTTGGGCTACATCTATGTTATTCTCGACAGCAAGAAATCCCAAAGCATTATCGGGATGATTTCCGGCAGCCACATCATGAACCTGCTTGCCGAAGCTTTTGTGGTCATCATCTTGCTTTCTTTCCTGTTCAGTTTTATTTACCTAAAGCGGACCAGTAAAAATTATCAGCGCATGATAAACGTATTGCAGCGGTTCGAGAACGGCGATTATGAAGCCCGTTTTGATATAAAACCAGGGGACGAACTTGAACCTGTTACCAACGCTTTCAACAAGATGGCAAACCTCTTGGCATCTTCCATCAATAAACTGACCCGGTCAGAACAGGAACGGAAAAACTTTATCGCCACCATCTCACACGACCTGCGTACGCCCTTGTCCATCGCAAGGGGATATACCGAAACATTATTATTAAAAAAAGGTACAACCACGCCCGATGAACAGGAACATTATTCGAAGCTTATCCTTAATAAGATATTCCAGATAGAGCACTTGGCAAACCAGTTGTTCGAGCTATCAAAAATGGATGCCGTTGAATTTAGGGCAAAGCTGGAACCTTTCGTGTTATCGGAGGTGGTGCATGGCGCTATTGATACTTTTCAGCCCAAGGCTTCGGCAAAAAAAATCGGCCTTACCTATTCCGGTCCCAACAATATGGTATGGATAAAAGCGGACGTTGCACTGATAGAAAGGGTGGTGCAGAACCTTGTGGACAATGCCATCAAAAATACACCAGAGGCAGGTACCATACAGGTGTCGATGGCGGTGGACAGTTCAAGGGCGTCGCTCAGGATAGAAAATAGCGGAAAGCCATTGTCGCCAGATTTGTTGCAGTGGGTGAACCATGTGGGCGATGAAATCCCGTCTGCTGCGAAGCGGCCACACAAGTCAGGTTTGGGCCTTATGATTGTTGAAAGGGTACTCCGCCTGCACCATACTTCCCTACGGGCATTCACCGAGAGCGGTAAAAATGTGTTCTGTTTCGACCTGCCATTGCATGGCTTTCCAGCATAATTTTGAAATATCCCGTGCTTGTTTATGTACACAAACGTTATACTTCTGTGATAACTCGTTTTTATATCGGCAATAGTTTTGCGCTATAAAAACTATAATATGGGCTATTTTAAGAGAATCAACCATTGGTGTGCCTTGGCATTTTTACCCTTGGCAATGGTTGCGTGCAAAAAAAGTGATGTAACTGCCTCTACCCAGCAAGAAACAATCACGGTATCAAATGTATTGAACTCCAAGCCCTTGGTGGAATCCGGTACCTTCCAAGGCACAGGGTCGCCAGCGTTGATCTTGCCTGGCCAATCGACCTCGATAACTTTTTCGGCAGCCAAAGGCGAAGCCGTTACGTTTGCCACTATGTACGGTTGGTCCAACGACCTGTTTTTTGCGCCGGCCAATCCAGGTATTTTAGTGTATGATGCCAGTGGCAATCCAATTACAGGCGATGTTTCATCCCAAGTAAAATTGTGGGATAATGGAACCCGGGTAAATCAAGTACCGGGCGCAAGTGTAACGCATCCGGGCGTTGCAGAAAGCAAAAGCATTTCGCAAGTAAGCGGTACCGATGCGCAAGGCAATACCTATTTGGCTGCTTCCGCTTTAATGAAGGCTACTTTGGCCTATAATGGGAACTCCACTTTTACCTTGACCCTGCAGAATATTTCTGCCGGTACAGCAAATCAAACACCTTTTAGTCCGGGCGTATGGGCCGTTTCTTATATTGTTGGTGGCAATTTATTGAACAGCACTCCGTTGTATACCAGTGGTTCGCCAACTGCAAATGGCCTTACCAATATTGCTGAAGCTGGCGACAATTCAGCATTAAGCACTTATATTCAAGGTATTACGGGTATTTTCACACCACTTTCGCCAATTTTAGTGGTGGTTTACAACGGCGTTTCCAATCCCATTTACACCGTTGGGCAATTGGACGCCGGTAAAGGACTAACAGCCCTGGCCCAAAAAGGAGACGCTAGTACGTTGGCGGCTTCATTGATGGCAACTACCGGTGTAAAAAATGTGTACGTATTACCAGCAGCAAGTTCCACTGTTTTGTTACCAATCATTAACGGTGCTGCTGGCAGGTAGTGTTTCCCAGGCCCTTTCAGTTACCACTGGCGATAGGATCGCGATCGCAACGATGTACGGCTTTTCAAATGACTGGTTTTTTGCCTCCACTGGCAATGGTGTAGACGCCACAGTGAAAGGCGATATATCCAGCAGCATGGCTTTGTACGATGACGGCACCGCTATCAATCAATTTCCAGGTGCAGGCATCACCCAATTTAATTTAGCCGGAACGCCGCTTGCCACAAGTGCTACTATTTCAGTAGTCCCAAACCCAAACCCGTTCACCACTTTGCCTACTATACCAAATATGATTAATGTGACTATTAAATAATTATTCTGGGAGCAGCCAGGTATTTTATAGTATAACTATGTCCCATTTTATTAATAACCTGACCATCGGCTATAACCGACGGTCCACAAAAACAATAATATGAAAAAAATAATGGTGTTGATGATTGCCGCAACGATTAGTTCAGGATTGTTTGCCCAGGACAAGATGGACAAAATGGACAACAAGATGGACCAAAAGATGCCAATGAAAAAGGATGGCGTAATGATGAAAGACGGCAAGATGATGGTGATGAAAGACGGTAAGACCATGCTGATGGACAAGGACATGACCATGAAAAACGGGACCATGGTGATGAAAAACGGGAGCGTAAAAATGAAGGACGGCACCACGATGATGATGAAAGAAGGAGATTGCATGTACATGAACGGAAAGATGCCCAAGATGAAGATGGACAAGATGCCATCTAAAATGTAGTGCTTATTTTAAACAATCAAAGGCAGCAATTTCAGCTGCCTTTGATTGTTTAAAATAATAAATGGTAATGATAACGGCTACCAACAAAAAAGGCACTTGAATAAACGCTGCTTTTCCAAAACTTCTAAAAGCGATGCTACGGATGGTCGTTTTTTATAGTTTTTATCAAACTGGACAAAGTTATTTTCCCGGTCTGATCGATAATATAGGTTGCTGAACTGGTAGGATGTGATCGGTATTGCCGTTGTTCTTTTCAAGGTTCAATGCCAAAGCCTTTGTATTTTGTTACCATGGCGGCATCCATTGCATAGTTTACGTCGTAGGCTTTCATGATGGCATAGTTGTTATCATGCACCAACGAAAACGAGGCATGTGTTTTCTCGATTGTTTTGTTGATGTTCTCGTCCGTTTCCGGCGTTACGCCAACAACATAGGCGCCTTTGGTGGTAAGCATCTGTAATGAATCTTGCAACTGGTGGATGTATTTGTTGCAACATGGGCACCATTGGCCACGATAAAAAAACAACACCACCGCTTTGTTCTTTTTAAGCAGCTTGGCAAGGTCGATCGGTTTGCCCGAAATATCTTTTGCCGTAAATGTCGGCGCAACGTCGCCTTTTTTAAGCCCAGACTGCGATATGGCACTAATGGTCGAAAATACCGCAAGCGCAACGATGATACTTCTTTTCATGTTTGTTTTTAAAGATTTGGGCATTGGTCGTTTGCAACCGACAAACCTTACAGCGTTCGCCATATTCATATTCATGCATACTACTTTTTCAGTTGCGCCTCAATGCGCTCCTGCAATGCTTTTTTTAAAAGTATCATCCAATTTTAACGACGATGATGTTTCTTCATTTTTAAAAATCTTGCGCACTATTTGATTGATTACAACGCTTTGCTGTTGAAAAATCCTGCAGACCGAACAACCCGCCAAATGGATGCGCAGTTATTAAATCCATGCTTTGTATTTAATAATACATAACTGGCAACTTGGGTTAATTAATTGAAGCGATAATAATGGCTAATTATTTATTTGATTTGCTTCCAAAAACTTGTAAGTACAATCAATACTCCCTATTTTACCAAAGTCAAAAAACTTACATATGAAAACCGCATTTACCGCCAAAAGCGTGTTCTGGTTTTTAGCCTTAGCAATTATAGCTATCTTGACCTTATTTTTTCTTATCAGGCCCCAAAAATCTATTGTAAGAACGTTTAGTTTATCAAAATTGCCACAGCCTACCGAAGGTGAAGAAAATGAAGATCTCAGGGAAAAATTTGACTCGCTACGGCACAGAACAGCGCCTGGAGTGGATTGGAAAACAATAGAGTTGGGAAACATGCAAAATACAGCAACGATGGCAAGGAACAAAGCAGTGCTTAACGGAGCAAACGGCAGCACTACCAACGCCACGTTTGCAGGTGGCTTAGTGAACGGACATGGAGTGAGCGTGGTGCCAATAACATGACGGGCAGCATTACAGGCAGTGGATTATGTACCAGCCACCAATGCTTTATATACCCTTAGCAATGGCGGATCGTTGTGGAAAAGTGTGCTGGGCACCGGCAGTTGGAGCCTCCAGAACCAAAACATAAGGTTTGATGCACTCCGTTTTAGGGCATTTACCAAAATAGCAGGCGGTACCCGACTGATGGCCGTTTTCGAACCAAACCCTACAGTACAGCGACAATGACGGGGCTATTTTTACCAACTGCAGTGGCATCAATTATCCATTTCAGTGGCTGGGCAATTATATCGCCCAAATTGTTCGGTTGAATGATGGTTCCAATACAGTTTACTGTACCACCCATATTTGGGACCCTGTTATTTGGGGCGCCCGATATTGGCTTTACCGTAGCACCGACGAAGGGCAGACCTTTACCCAGATGTATGCCTTTCCCAATGCGGCCGACGACAAGACGCTTGTATTATGCAACCCATATAATTCTAATGATTTATATGCGGCCGATATCGCTTCTGTTCAGGGTTATACCACCATGTACAGCATTACCGGCACAAGAGTAACGCCTACATTTACTTCATTTATTTGTAATGCTACCAACAGCCCATCCATAAATCAAGACATTGTTATTAAAGGTACCAAGCTGGCAGGCGTAACCACACTATATGCCATGGTGAACGAAAATGCGGTGTACAAAAGCAGCGATCTTGGAGCAACATGGGTTCAACAAGGTGGTTTTTTCAGCGAAAATGCTTGGGGCCAAATGGATGTATCGATGGACGATCCCACATTTGTTTGCTATGGCGGTGTGAACGCATACGGCAGCAATAACAGCGGTACCAATTGGACAGCGGTAAACGATTGGTCTGCCTACTATGGATCGCAGGCTAGCAAATTGCATGCGGATATCATGTGCCTACAACACTTTCGAAAATCAGACGGCACAGAATTCATGATCGTGGATTGCCATGGAGGCACCTATGTTTCTTACAACAACCTGGCCACTGTGGCAGCAATCGTCAAAAATGGTGTCGGAAACCCATTCAGTAAAACCTGTTTGTTTTTGTAGGAAAATGTCTTAAAACCGTTTGTTTATAATCCATCTAATTTGATAATAAGAGTTGGCACGCAACTTTGATTATATTGAGAATCATATTAAATGAATGGTCAAAGTCAAGGTCGGATAAACAAATAATGTAGTATTTATTGGGGGATAATCAATCCTGATGAAAACTCTGTAGGCGTTTTGCCATATTGTTTTTTAAACTCTTTGCTAAAATATTTACGATCGCTATAACCAACCGAATAAGCTATTTCGTTTATGCTTAATTGTTTTTGTTGTAACAACTCGGCGGCTTTTTTTAAACGTAGCGATTTAATGAAATCATTTACCGTCATGCCGGTCAATGCCTTGGTTTTTTTGTACAGCACGTTTTCGCTCATAGCCACTTTTTTACACAGCATAGGTATGCTGAACTGGGGATCATCCAAATGGTTGTTGACAATTTCTACCATTTCTTCAAAAAAAACTTTGTCGGTATTGTTTACAATGTCATTTCCAACAATTTCTTCGTGTTGAAATTTCTCGTCATTAGCAATTGGTTCTTCTGCCAGGATATTTATCCCGGTTGTTTTTTTACTAAAATATTTCTTTATTTTTTCTCGGGAAGCCAACAAGTTGCGCACACTTAATTCAAGCAACCTTATGTTAAAAGGCTTGGTAAGATAAATATCCGCACCGGTTTCGAGCCCAATCAAATGATCGGTTTGGGTGCTTTTGGCGGTTAATAAAATGATGGGGATATGGCTGGTCCGGGCATCTATTTTTAGTTTGCGGCAAAGTTCAAACCCATCCATTTCGGGCATCATCACATCGCTTACAATCAAATCTGGTATTTGTTCCGTTGCCAGTTCCCAACACTGCAACCCATTCTCTGTTTGCAACACATGGTGATTTTTTTCAAGACCTTCTTTTACCAACTGGCGCAGTTCGGGGTTATCCTCAGCAATTAAAATAGTAAACGCATGATCGTTTATAGTTTGCCCATTTACATCTTTTAGATTGTTGGCGATCGGTGCAATTGGATAACTGACTGTATTGTTCTCCGCTAAGCCCAATTGCAACAGATGATTACTATTTTCGAAATGTTTACTGCCTTTTAAAAGCATTACGGTAAAAGTTGTTTTTGCCCCTGCATTGTTTGTAGCCGTTAAACTTTCTACCGTCAATTGTTCCTTTGTGTAATCCAATGATATTTTTTGAAAGGGCAAGGCCGATGCCATAACCTGTGTTTTGTTGGCCATGATCGTGGATCTGGAAAAAATTATTGAACAATTTATCGATATGCTCCGACGAAATACCGCGGCCATTATCGGTTACGGTTATCACAATATTGTTTTCTTGCTGTTCTATATTTACAATAATAGCCCCATTTTCAGGGGTAAATTTGAAAGCGTTGCCCAATAAATTGAAAAATACTTTTTCAAATTGTTCCCTGTCAAAATAAGCCGAGATAATCGCTTCGCTGTGCATAAACGACATTTTGATATTCTTTGCAAGCGAAAGGTTTCGGAACGAAGTATAAATGTCCTGTAGGAAACTTAACCAAATCGTATTGGGCAATATTTAGCGTTAAATGGTTGGTTTCAGCCTTCCGAAAATCCATCAATTCGCTTACCAAACGCAGCAATCGGTTAGCGTTGTCTTTTACGTTGCCCAATTGCTGGTTCGTGAAGCCATCGTTTTTTTGGAACTCCAACAATTTGTCTACCGGTGCCATTATCAACGTAAGATGGGTGCGTATTTCGTGGGAAACATTGGTGAAGAAATTCAATTTCACTTGGTGAAGCTCATCTTCTTTTTTTATCAAGGTACGCAAAAAGAAAAAACGGGCCATAAAAAACACAATTGCTACCAATAATAAAATATAAACACAATATGCCCACCAGGTACGCCAGAATGGCGGCAATATTTTTATTTGTAACGCTATTGGCTTGCCCCATTCGCCATTGTTGTTAGCCGCCCTTGCCAAAAAAGTATAATTGCCCGGTGGCAAGCTGGTGTAAGTTACCGATGGTATTTCTGCTTCGTTCCAGTTTTTATCGAACCCTTCCATTTCGTAGCCATATTTTTTTTTGCCCGATTCTTTAAAATCCATCAAGGCAAATTCAATGGTAAAAACATTCTGGTCGTGGCGGAAACGGATGGTTTGCGTAAGGCTCATGTCCTTATCCAACAGTTCGTTTTCGGGGTCGTTAATGGATACAGGTTTATTAAAAAGGCGCAGCCCGGTAAATACCAATGGGGCAAAAGAATTGTTCGGTTCTATTTTGCGGGGATAAAAGCTGGTGAGGCCGTTATAACCACCAAAGAAAAACCGTCCGCCGTCATCCTTGAAGCAAGCATTGGGATTAAACTCGTTTCCCGCCAATCCATCTCCAACGGTGTAGGTTTGGAACTTTCTGCTGTTCAAATCAAAATGTGATAACCCGTTACCGGTGCCTAGCCACAAGCTATTGCTATCGGGCAAAATGCTTACCACATCATTGCTGGGCAACCCATCTTTTTGTGTGTAAAAAGTAAACGATTGTGCCGATTGGTTATAAATGGCCAACCCGCCATAATGTAGCCCCACCCAAATATTCCCTTGCTTATCCTCAGCAATACAATTGATGCTATAACCCGGATGTAGTTCATTTATTTTATTATTTGCGTATATACAAAGTCTTGGGTTAGTGCCTATCCAAACATTACCCTTTGTATCTGTAAATAATGCTTTGATAAAACTGTTTGCCAAAATGGCCGGCTTAATGGTTTTGGATGGCGTTAAGCCAGTTTTAATTCTGTCATATACATTTAAACCATAGCTTGTGCCTACCCAAAATTGATTGTTTTCACTTTCTGTAATGGCAGTTATTTCGGTATTTAGGGTTTGGGCATCGTTTCCGTTAAAAAAATAACGTTTAAAACGGTTGTTTTGACCATCGAACAAATTTAATCCGCCACTTCGCGTGCCAACCCAAATCTGATTGTCTTTGTCTTTAAACAACACCTTTATTAAGTTTGATCCGAGACTGTTTGTATCAGTGGGAATGTTTTTGTAGGCAGTAAATCTATTGTTTGTCTTATCAAAATAGTTTAAGCCGCCACCTTCGGTTCCAACAAACAATTGATGTTTATCGTCTTCAACCATGGTGCTTATCACGTCGTTACTGATGCTGTTGCCGCTTTGGCCGTTTTGGTAAACCGTAAATGGGGCCGGTGCGCTAGATGTAACATTTACCCCGCCAAAATAAGTTCCTATCCAAAACGAGCCGCCGACATCTTCACAAATGCTATAGATGGAATTTTGGCTAAGGCTTTTTTTGTTGGTAGGATCATGCTTGTAGGAAGTAAACTGTTGGCTGGGCGGCTCAAAAACACTTAACCCTTCCTGTGTACCGATCCATAGTTTCCCTGCTTTGTCTACAACAATTGTGCGGATGTTATTATTAACAATGCTATTGTCGCCATTGTTTTTTGAGTGAGAAAGGCAAGTAAATGCATTACTAGCAGCGTTATATTTGTTCAGGCCGCCATAAGTGCCAATCCAAATGTTTTGATGGTGGTCTTCCACAACGGCAGTTACATAATTGTTGCTGATACTTTCGGATTTAGCGGCGTCATGTTTAAAAATCTCAAACTTGTATTGCCCGCTTGATTGTACCATTTTAGCCAATCCATTGTTGGTGCCAACCCAATAATTACCTTGTTTATCTTCAAAAATGCAAAGGATACTTCTATCTGGTAAATTAACTTTGCCGACTTGTTCAAAAATGTTCTTCTCCCGGTTGGTTAATAAATACAGGCCATTGTTGGTGCAAACCCAAAGCTGTTGACGATTATCTTCATAAATACAGGTAATGCTGGGCGACCATGAAGTGTCGTTTCTGTTAAGTCTTATTTTTTCAAATTCGTTTTTATCGGGATGGTATTTTTCAAGCCCTAGACCAGTACCCACCCAAAGTGTGCCGTTTTTATCGCAAAAAAGCGAATGGATATAACTGTTAGTAACATCGTAAGTGCTAGGTGTTTCGTTTTTAAATACCTTGAATCCGTTCCCGTCGTAGCGGTTTAGGCCGTGTGCCGTTCCCAGCCAAATAAATCCCATTTTATCTTGGGCAATGGCCAGCACCGAATTTTTGGATAAGCCATCTTCTACAGTTAAATGATAAAATGGACGGTCTTGCCCCAAGCTTTTTTCTGTAACAGCCAATAACAACACGAATGGCAGTAAGCCCAGTATGTTGAATGGCAGTTTAAAAAGCTTCGGCAGTTTCATATTTCTATAGCAATCCAAATATACGTTCAATTCATTTTTAGCGAAACAGGCAAATGGTTTGAAAGAGGTTGTATTGTCGGATATCTAAAACACGTGCAAATCTTTCAACCGTGAAAATAAGGGGTGCTATTCCCTTTTAAGGGTGACAATAGCCTTTTAAGGGAAATTTCACCCCTTTTGCCCATAATAAGGGGGAAAACTCCCCTTGGGCTAGTAAAAAAGGGGGACATATTTGAATTGTCAAAATCAAAAGCTATATCCCTTGCCACTTCCAATTGCTTTGCCCAAGGAATTGCATGCAACCAAAAAGATTTGACTTTAAAAACCAAAACCAAGTGTATGAGTATGAAAAAAAGACTGCTGAACGGGGTGCTGCCTTTAAAACGCTCCGTTATTGCGTTGGCGATGCTGTTGTTCCTGCTACCTGCCTTTTGTTTGGCCCAAACAAAAACCATAACAGGTGTTGTAAAAGATGAGAATGGCAACCCGCTGCCCGGGGTTTCTGTAATTGTAAAGGGTACTAAAACGGGCACACAAACAGATGCGGCCGGTAAATTTACCATTTCAGTAACGCAAGGAGCCAACTTGGTAATTACCCGCACCGGTTACCAAGACAGGCAAGTTTCCATAGGCACGCAAGACAGCTATACCATTGCTTTGAAAGAAAAGGCTGGTGAACTAAGCGATGTGAACGTTGTGAACGTGGGTTATAATACGGTAAGAAGAAGGGATTTGACCAGCTCGGTTGGCTCTGTAAACATGAGTGATGTACAAAAAGCGCCTGTAACTAACGTGATTGATGCACTTGCAGGCCGGGTAGCTGGTGTACAAATAGCTACTAGCGATGGTCAACCTGGCGCATTGCCCAATATCATTATCCGTGGGGTTGGTTCGCTTACACAAAGCACATCACCTTTATACGTGGTGGACGGTTTTCCGTTGGAAGACGCTTCTTTTAATTCCATCAACCCCGATGATATCGAAAGTATGGATGTGCTGAAAGATGCTTCTGCCACTGCCATCTACGGTGCCAGAGGCGCAAACGGCGTTATCGTTATAACCACTAAAAAAGGAAAAATCGGGCCACCCATTATTTCTTTTACCGAAACTTATGGCATCCAAAAAAATCCAAAGACTTTACAAATGATGAATGCCTACCAATATGTGGATTGGTTGCATTCTATTAACCCGGCTCTTTGGGATTCTACCTATTTGGGAAATGTATTAAATACAAACGGAAGTGTACGTTCTTATATACCGTCCTCGGCTTCCTATAAGGATTCAGCTACGCTAGATTGGCAGAAAGCGTTGTTTCAAACCGGTCTTTTCCAAAACAATGAGCTCTCCATTAGGGGCGGCAACGACCAAACACGCTATTCTGTTTCTGGCCAATACCTCAACCAAAAGGGCATCATAATTACGTCTGGCTTCAAACGCTACCAAGCAAGGGTTGTGCTAGATCAAAAGTTAGGCGATAAATTCAAGTTAGGTATCAATGCCAACTATGCTTATACCGCCGCAACCGGAGCACCCATTGCCAACGCGGGTGTAGCGGGTGGGCTTAGCTCGACAAACCCTAGCCCCGGAACCCTATACACGGCAAGGGGCAATTCGCCAACCTCGGGAAAGTATGGCGTTTATTCATTGGAAAGTTCTACCGACCCGGGCGATGCAACCACTATTAACCCGATAACAGATTTGCAAAACCAGCTCAGGCAAACCCTTACCACAAACATTATTGCCAATTTTTATGCAGAATATGCTTTTTCAAAAGAATTAAGTTTTAGGACGACTGCCAGCATCACAAAAAGCAATACCGAAACTGATGCTTTTTATAATTCGCAAACATATTATGGCCGCGATACCTTGCCCGGCAGAACCAATATAGGTAACGGCGTAAGTGGTTCCATGTTGTTCAACCAACTGACCACATGGGCAAACGAAAACTATTTTACCTATAACAAATCATTTGTAGGCCTGCACCACATTACGGCTATTGCAGGTGCAAGTTTTACAAAAACAACTACTCAAAACGATGGCTTTTCTACCATCCATATTCCAAAAGATTACGAAACCATGGGATTGGATGCCCTTAACCTTGCACCAACACTTTTTAACAGTACAACGGTAGATTACAGCGTGATTGCCTCGAACTCCTCACGCAATTCGCAAGCATCTTTTTATGGTAGCTTACAATACAGCTATGCTAGTAAATACTTTGTTACAGCTTATTACCGGGCAGACGGTTCCTCCAAGTTTGGAGCAGGCAACAAATGGGGCTATTTCCCAGCCATTAGCGGTGCTTGGAGATTAAGCAACGAAAACTTCATGAAAAAAACTAAAGTTATAAACGATCTAAAAATCAGGGGCGGATATGGCGAAACGGGCAACAACAGGATTGGTGACTTTGCTTATTTGCCCCAACTGGCCTTTGCTTCCAGCACCAGTTTTACGGGGTACGATTACGGCAACCAGCCAGGTGGCACTGGTGCCACGATCAGTAGCCTCGGCAACGTCGGTTTAAAATGGGAAACACAAGTCCAAACAAACCTCGGCTTGGATCTTTCCCTGTTAAAAAGCCGTATCGGTTTCACTTTTGATTGGTACAAGAAAATTAGCAAGAACCTATTGTTAAATGCACCTGTTCCGCTTACAACAGGTGTAAGTTCTGCCATCATGAACATCGGGCAATTGCAGAATACAGGATTGGAATTTTCGCTGAATACGGTGAATGTGCAAACAAAAAGCTTTAGGTGGACATCGGCCTTCAATATTTCCTTTCCCAGAAATAAAATATTGGCGCTTTCTAACGGGGCAACATTCCTTACCAGCGGAATTTCCCAAACATTAGGCCAAAACAATACTTACGGCACTAATCCTTATATCGCTACCGTTGGTCAGCCGATCGGCCAAATGTATGGCGTGTTATTTAATGGGCTTTACCAATACAGTGATTTTGACAGGCTGCCAAACGGCACGTATAAATTGAAACCTGGCGTACCTTATTATGTCAGTGCCACCACCCCGCAACCAGGGTGGGCCAAGTACAAGGATATAAATGGTGATGGACAAGTAAACACCAGCGATTATACTATAATTGGCAGGGGCTACGCTTTGCACCAAGGTGGTTTTACCAACAATTTTTCTTACAAAGGATTTGATATAAGCGTATTCTTACAATGGAGTTATGGTAACAATATCCTAAATGGCAATAGGATGATTTATGAGGCACCCGTTGATAATTTTCCAGCGGCATTGAACATGATGGCTACGGAAGTGAACCGCTGGTCGCCTACCAACCAAAATACAAATATACCCGTGGGTCAAGGTACCAATTATGCAGCCTTTAATTCAAGGGTGGTTGAAGACGGCTCTTTCTTGCGCCTAAAAACAATGCAGGTTGGCTACACTATTCCCGCAAGTGTTTTGCACCGCATAAAAATAAGTACTATCCGGATTTTCGCATCAGCACAAAACCTCCACACTTGGACAAAATACAGCGGTGTTGATCCTGACGTATCAACCAGTTATTCTGTATTAACGCCAGGTTTTGATTACAATGCTTATCCAACCCCTAAAACTTATGTGTTAGGATTAACTGCATCTTTCTAAAACAAAAAATTACAATCATGAAACTTAGGATATATTATTTAATCATAGTGCTGGTGTCACTTGGAGCAACATCTTGCAAAAAAATTTTGGATACAAAGCCTACCAGTTTTGGAAGCCCTACCAGTTATTATCAAAATGCTACGCAATTGCAAACAGCATTAAATGGTGTATACAATACCATTACCAGTGGTGCGGCGCATGTATGGCCCTTATGGTACAGACCTAGCATTTACATTTGCCATTACTTGCGATGAAAGTTACAATCTTGGCCAATATTCCCAAGATCTGTATACTTATGATGCAGGTGATGGTAGCGTAAAAACGGTATGGGGTGCTTTATACAACGGCATTGAACTAGACAATGTGTTGATCCAAGGTATTGATAATCTTAGCCCCGGTGCGATCGATGATTCAACACGGGATATCATAAAAGGTCAATCGCTTTTCTTAAGGGGATATTTTTATGACTGGCTGGTTACTTTGTGGGGTGATGTGCCCTTGATAACACAACCGACAGGTTCAATAACCGGAAACTTGACCATAGCTCGTACACCCAAGGCGCAGGTGTATGCACAAATATTGAGCGATATGAAAACAGCTGATAGCCTGTTTGCGCTCCGGAAGTTTACCGTGACCAAACTAGGCTATGCCGAAAAGGTGACATTAGAAGCAGCTGAAGGTTATTTGGCCAAAGTATGTTTGCAAATGGCCAGTGCCGGCCCCACCGGTACCCCGGTAGATGTTAGCAAATACAATGATGCAATTACCTGGGCTAATACTTTGATAAGCGATCCAAACCACGTGCTAAATCCAGACTATACCCAGATATTCAAAAACCTGTTACAGGATAAATATGACACAAAAGAATCGATTTGGGAAGCTGGTTTATACGGTACCAATGCCAATGAGGGTTCATCGTTTACCTATTATGTTTCTATGAAAAACAGTCCGGGCGGCACGCAGGGCAACACATTTATTACCCAAAAATTATACTATGCTTATGGCCCGTGGGATACCGTAAGGCAAAACTGGAACTGCCCCGCTTTTTATTACAAGGCCAATCCCACCACTTTTGCCATGGCCGATGCAAGTAATCTTAGCAACACCAATCTTTCGTTTTATACTAACCTAACCAATACTAGTTGGTACATACAGCCCGGTAAATGGCGCAGGATTTATGAGCTTGCGTCTACAGCCAACGGCGGTTCGGGCCAAGGAGCTTATAATGGCATGAATATCCCACTATTGCGTTTGGCCGATGTATATTTAATGAAGGCCGAGGCCGTAAATGAATCTGCCGGCCCAACTGCCGATGCCTATAATGCCATAAACGCAGTAAGAAGAAGGGCATTTAAAGTTTCTGCCACAGCAGCCAATGCCGTTTGTGATTTGCCTGCAGGTTTAAGCCAAGGTGCTTTCCGCGATTCGCTAAGGGCGGAAAGGATGCGTGAGTTTTGTTTTGAAGGCGTCAGGAAATGGGACGAAATACGTTGGGGCAGTTTTGTTGCCGATATGAAAGGAATAAATGCATTGGCAACCGCAACATTAACGTCTGCATCGGCGCCTGCTGGCTCTGGCTTTTCCCAATCTGCTACCAATGGTATTATATTCAGTTCCAACAACGTATCGCAGAAACATCTTTTATTTCCGATTCCAAATACCGAGCTACAGTTGAACAGTGCATTAACCCAAAATCCCGGCTGGTAATTTACCATAGTTTATTGTATTGCAATAACTGAAACATAATTTAAAACAATTCTTATGCAATTAAAATATATAATAGCGGCAGCACTCATTACCATAGTGGCGCTGTCGGCTTGCAACAAAAAAATTTCGGCTATAACCCCAACCCTTGGTATCACCATTAATAATCAGCGCACATCGGTGGGCGACACGCTTTATTTTACACTTGGTGATACTGTAAAATTCAATATGGCTGGTTATGCTGACAATATCATGTTTTACAGCGGCGAAATAGCGCACCAATATCAGTATGCCAACCGTACTACGGCTATTGGTGTGCCGGTAATGTCGTTTACTTCAAATGCGGTAAATGGAACCCAAACCAACACATTGCAGGTTTTAGCCACCGATAAATTGGCGATGATGGATTCAAGCCATATTGTTGGTGCCAGTTGGACGGATATTACAAGCCGAGCCGTGCTTTCTACGGGTAGTGGTGCAGTTGCTTCAGGCAATATCAACCTTTCCGATCTTGTTAGTGGGCCAACAGATTCTTTGTTTTTTGCATTTAAGTACACAGGTATAACGGGAAGCATTCAGCGTACTTGGACAATTACCAACTTGGTTGTAAACAACCTTTTGGCAGATAGTACACCCGCCCCGTTGTTTAATATTGCCAATGAAAGCACCGCTTACTGGATCAAATTCAATCAGGTTTACGGGTCAGCTAATTGGGTGCCAACCACTTCGCTAACAATTACAGGCGGTACAACAACGGCACCAAATAATGTAGGCTGGATTGTTAGCCGGCCAATGTATGTGAACCGTACAGTACCCGATTTGCCAACAACATCGGGCGTATTATATCCATCCAGCAGCCCACTTAAACAATTTGCACAGGCCATGCCTGTTTACACGCTTTCTGGCATTAACTATACCGGTGGGTATTATAAGTATCCCACCAAGGGGCTTTACTTGGCCAGTTTTGCTTATTCTAGCTTAACGAAAGACGATAATCAATCGGGTGTAAAACAATTTTGGATAAGGGTGAACTAAGCTAATGCGGCAAGCCATCCGATACCGGTATTTCCACCGTGCCGGTTCGCTATCTTATTTTAAATTAAAAATTTCTTTGGCAAGGATATCCAATCTTCAATTCAAAGAATGATAAATATGAAAAAATTGTTTATTTGTTTACTGCTCAAATTTATGATCTTAATGGGACCGGCGTGCCAAGCGGCATGATGTTTTCTCGTATCGCATCGCTAAAGGCCGATGGTGTTGTATTGCAAACAAAGGCATCACCAAACAATGTGCTGGCTGTTTATCCCAATCCCATAAAAGGGTTGGCAACTTATAATGCATGCCATTGCGGTTAACGGCGCATGTTTAAAAATTATATCGATGGATGGCAAGGTAATCTCAGCGGTTAATGTGGCAACGGGTAGTATACAAACACAGTTCGATGCCACACATTTGGCCAGCGGCCAATATATAGTAGGTTACTACAACAATGGAACAATGTCAACAACAAAGTTGGTTAAATAAGCTTGGGTTGTTTTGATTTGGTTAAAACCGCAACCGGCATTGGTTTGTCGGTTGCCTTTTAAAACATGGATTTTTAAAGCTGTAAAAATATTATTTAGATGAAAATCATTTTTAGTGTATGTTGTTTCTCGTTTTCGATAAGTGTTTGCATGGCACAAGAAAAAACAGCTATTAAAGCAGCTTCAAACCCTACCGAATGGAAATTGGTTTGGCATGATGAATTTGACAAAGATGGCTTACCAGACCCAACGCAATGGGATTACGAAGAAGGCTTTGTGCGGAACGAAGAGCTGCAATACTATACCGTTGGAAAAAAAGACAACGCAAGGGTCGAAAACGGATGTTTGGTAATTGAAGCAAAAAAAGAGACCCATAACAACGAAGCTTATAAACAGGGTTCAACCGATTGGCGGCAAAAGACCGATTCTGCGGCATACACATCCGCCAGCCTTATCACCAAAAACAAAGAAAATTTTATGTACGGCAGAATGGAAGTGCGTGCCAAAATACCTACTGCATTAGGTGTTTGGCCCGCAATATGGATGGTAGGTACCGACACGCCCAAATGGCCTGATAAAGGTGAGATCGATATTATGGAATATGTGGGCTGGGATACGCTAACCATTTATGGAACGCTTCATGCACTTACAACCGCACCCAACCCGCCAAAGCCAAACTTTAGTAAAGGCGGAAAAATAAAAGCAGGTGCAGATTTATTTAACAGCTTTCATGTGTATGCCATTGAATGGTATAAAGACCGAATTGATTTTTTTTATGACAGTACAAAATATTTTACTTACATATTTAAAGATTATCCAATTGATCCATCTTCTTTCAACAAACCGTATTATTTGATTCTGAACAATGCCTTTGGCGGTGCTTGGGGCGGCGAAAAGGGTGTGGACAAAACCGCCATGCCCCAAAAATATTTTATTGACTATGTACGGTATTTTAAAAAGGAGGGTAGCCCACGACAGAAGATCGATCATCAAATCCCGTCTGTCAAATAACACTGACATCAATCAATTTACATCGCTTTAGAACAATATTTTTTCCTCTGTCCATAATCTTTACAATTTTCTATAAGTAACAGGAAAATCATTTGTACCAAGAAAAATCTTTTATGATTTTCTACCGTTTCCTTTACGATTTTCCTCTTTAAAGCTAGATGGGTTGGCTAATATTGCGGGACCTTTTCCCGATCAAATGCCGTGGAACACAATTGGAAATGAATGATTAGTAATTTATCCCTTCAATTTATTATATCGTAAAAATGATCTACCAAGTGAAATACATAACGACTGCTGTTTGTTTTTTTGCGACTGTTGCTTTTGCCAGACAAAAAACAGATAGCCTTTACCAACCGGCTAATGTGCTTGCGCAGATGCAGAAGGTGGCCAACTGGCAGTTAACAGATTGGCAAACAAATGGAATGAACAATCCCAAAACTAATTGGACTTATGCCACCGCCTATACCGGCTTAATTGAATTAAGCAAAATCGACAAGTCGGATAAATGGTTAAAATTTTTGGTTGGAATTGGCAATGATGAAAACTGGAACACAGGTAACAACCGCTTTCATGCCGACGATTATTGCATCGGGCAAACATATTCCAACCTGTTTATTGTATATAAGAAAAAGAAAATGATAGCTCCGTTTATTGCCCTAGCCGATAGCATCATAGCCAAACCGCATGCTGAAAGCCTGGATTGGAAAAACCGTATAAGTGATAGGGAATGGGCGTGGTGCGATGCGCTTTTTATGGGTCCACCGGCACTTAGTTATCTTTCCACTGCCACAAAAGATGAAAAATATCTGAATACAGCCAGCCAGCTTTGGTGGAAAACAACCGCTTTTTTATACGATACAGCCGAGCACCTTTTTTTTAGGGATGCAAGTTTTTTCAGTAAAAAGGAAAACAATGGGCAAAAAGTATTCTGGTCCCGGGGCAACGGCTGGGTGATGGCCGGGTTGGTAAGGGTTCTGGAAAACATGCCTGACGGCCATCCAGATAGACCGAGATTTATTAAGTTGTATCAAGAAATGGCTGCACGCATTGCAGGCTTGCAACAGCCCGACGGCACTTGGCACGCCTCTTTGCTAGATCCGGGAAGCTATCCGATAAAGGAAACAAGCGGCACCGGTTTTTACACCTACGCCTTTTTATGGGGTATCAACCACGGTGTTTTGGACAAGAAAAAATATTGGCCGGAGGCCAGCAAAGGCTGGCAGGCCTTGGTGTCATCAGTACACGAAAATGGCATGCTAGGTTACGTACAAGCGGTTGGCGCCGCTCCTGGCAAAGTAGATTTTAATAGCACCGAAACTTACGGCACGGGCGCTTTTTTATTGGCCGGTGCCGAATTGTATAGGATGTTCAACAAAAAAAAGTAAAATCATCCTACATACCATTACCTACAAATTTTCGTTTCCGATTATTGAGGCATATAATATCTAAAGTAAGTTTTTAATAAAATAACATGCTTAAAACATTCGTGCTTTTTACTGTCATTTTACTGGCGCTTACCAGCTCGTCCGCACAGCCGCAATATACCATCGATATCACTAACCAATTGTATCAATTAAAGGAAGGTTTCCTGAAAATGGGTACCAATATTTCGCCTGGCGGCGAAAAACTTTCGTACACAAACATGTATCTCACTAAAAACGGTAAACCGTGGTTCCCGATCATGGGCGAAATGCATTATTCACAATGCGCCGAAAAAGATTGGGAAGAATCCATCATCAAAATGAAATGCTGCGGCGTGGAAGTGTTGGCCGTATATATTTTTTGGATCCACCACGAAGAAACCGAGGATGTGTACGACTGGAGCGGTAACCGTAACCTGCGGAAATTCCTTTCGCTCTGCAAAAAACATGGCATGTACGTGTGGCTACGGCCCGGACCGTGGATACATGCCGAGGCCCGCAACGGCGGTTTCCCCGACTGGTTGATGCAAAAAAATATCCCGTTGCGGCAAAACGACAGTACCTATCTGGGATATGTAAAAAAATGGTTTAAAGCGGTGGCTGGGCAATGCAAAGGATATTTCTACAAGCAAAATGGAACCATTATAGGCGTACAAATTGAAAACGAGATGGAATTTAAGGATGCGAAAGTGTACGCACACATGAAAACCTTGAAACAATTAGCCATCGAAGTGGGCATGGATGTTCCATATTATTCCGCCTTTGCGCAGGGGCCGGACGATCAGGATGAATTTTTGTACACCATGGGCGGTTATCCCGACAGTCCTTGGGCTACGCATACCAAAAAAATGTACAAACCTGTTTATTTTATTAAACCCTTGGAAGCCGACCCTGATATCGGTTCCGACCTTTTTGGGCAAGTAGATAAAAAAGTGCGCAATACTTATCCAAAGCTCTCTGCGGAGCTTGGCTCGGGAATGCAAAAAACCTATCACCGCCGGGTGGATTTAAGTGCAACGGATATTGGTGCCAACGTGGTTACCCGCATCGGCAGCGGCCTGAACGGATTAGGCTATTTTATGTTCCATGGTGGTTTGAACCCGGTGGGCAAAACCACCATGACCGAATCCCGTGCAACAGGCTACCCGAACGATATGCCCTACATCAATTACGATTTTCAGGCACCCGTCGGGGCAATGGATATTATTGCAAAAAGTTATAACGAACTGCGGATGATAAACCTTTTCGTACAGGATTTTGGTGAACAATTGGCTACCGAAAAAGCGTTCTTCCCCAAACAAATGGTGGCCACGCACGATAGTTACGACACTGTACAAGCCTCAGTGAGGGTGCACAACAACAGCGGTTTTATTTTTCTATCTAATTACCAACGTTTTGTTGATCTGCCAGTAGTTAAAAATTTCCAGTTGCATCTAACAAATGCGGGGCAAACAGAAAATATCCCCGAAAAACCGGTGCTATTTCCTACTAATAGTTACGCCATTTGGCCATATCATATGCAGCTCGGCAACGCCTTATTGCAATATGCCACGGCACAGCCGTTGTGTACCTTAAAGAATATTGACGAAACGGCCTTTGTTTTTTTTGCAGATGGCCAGTCTGAATTTGTTTTCAATAAAGAAAATATTGCGGAAATAAAATGCCTGCAGGGCAGTTGGTTACAGAAAACCGACGGGCAGTTAAAAGTCGGTTGCGATACAAAAACGGATGTTATTTTTACGGTCATTTCAACAGATAATAAAAAGACAACCGTTATTGTTCTGCCCCGCGGAAAAGCACTGCAGGCCACCAAAATAAAAACGGCACGTAAGGAACTACTGGTGTTCGGCAGGGATAATGTTTTATATGAAGGTAACAAATTAGTACTTGAGCATATCGATGAAAACCCCGCAACCAATTTGCTTGTTTATCCATCGGCTTTATTACAACCCAATGCCGGCACATTCAAAGTCAGCCCATCAAAAACGGCCTCCCCCTTTGCGGCTTTTACGATTTCAGCCAACAAAAAAGCGAAGGCTTCGGTAAGCACACAAGAAAATAAAACTGCGCTGTCAGACCCGGCGGCAGCAAAGGATGCAGCAAGTTACCAAGATTCTATTTTGCGTCATTATGCCAGCTCCAAACAGTTCAATAAATCGCAACCCGGGCCCTTGTACCAATATAAATTCCACAATTTACCGGGGCAACGGTTGTATAGTTTAAGTTTTGATGCATCACCTAAAGCATTGGTAAAAGATTGGATTTTGGATATTGATTATCAAGGCGATGTGATGGCGCTGTACAGAAAAGATACGTTGATATATGACCAGTTCAATTACAACGACCATTGTCTGTACCGGTTTTCGTCCGCTAGATCAAGTCCGTCGCAAAAACTACAGTTACAGGTTTTGCCGATGAAAAAGGGCTACGATATTTACGTGGAGGATAAGATGCTGACCGAAAAAAACAGCCAATGGTTGGATGCACAACTTAAGGATATCAGTTTGAAACCGGTTTACCTATACCAAATAAATATCAGATAAACTTAAACATGGCTCACTTGGTTGGCCGATTTATAAATAGTGTTGTTTGATAAATGATCAGTAATTATTGTAATTGCATGGAGGAAAAAAGGTTTTAACCGATTCAAAAAAAGCAGTAATCAGAACATTTAACATAACAAAACCGATGATAAGAAAATATTTTTAATAGTATACATTTTCCAAAGCCTATCGGTAATAGCCGACGCACAGAACACATTATGCAAGAATTTTTTTATTTGTTGTATGTTATATGAAAATATAACTACCCCAAGTTGTTTTTTACAAATTTAAATCTTATTTTTAAGTCAATTAGCCGTATCCTAATCCTATCCTTGACAAATTAAAATGGCGAATGACTTTTTTTCAAAAATAAGGAACAAAATTGTTCCCAACAGCGAAGTTGCAGCAACAGCCCAAGTGACCAACGAGTCGATTCTCGAAGAGTTAGTTGCCTGTTTTGTAGAATCTTGCAAAAATGAATCGGTAGGCAACAGCCTGCTTTTTGACATGCACTTTATTATAGTATTGCATCCACAAGTATATGAAGATCGCCTTGCGGCAATGCCAACCATTGTAAAAGAAGCGGTAGATGTTTTTTATGAAAAATTAAACGATCAAAACTTTTTAAAAAATAAAAACAAAATTAGAAAGCCTTCTCCTGTCGCTTCAACTTGGCTTTTTAAATTTAGTCCTGGCACTGAATTCGACAATAAAATAATATCCCAGAATAATATTAACGTAATCGGAATGCTTACCGGTATTAAAGAAACGCCGATAAAAGACGATGCAAAATCGTCTTCTAAAACTACCGTAACCATCCGATCAAAAACAACAAATGTTTTTGATCGGATGGATATTAACCTTGATCTATTAAAACAAATCAATTTTTTAGATAACGGTATTTTTTCCATCCGGTACAATCCCGTTTTAAAGCAAGAAAACAATGACATTCCGTCGTCTCAAAATATTGATAAATCATTTAAAAGAGACCCTGATCCTAAAACATCGGGCTTTGCCAAAATAGGTATTTATGTGGTGGATGATGGCAAAGAAGAAACGTATACCATGCAAAACAGGGAAATCGTTATTGCCCGAAAAGAACCGTCCAATCAAAATTACACCAACTATTTATTGGTTGAGTCAAAATATGTGTCCAATCCACATGCCCGCATTCGGCTGGATGAAGCTTCCGGTAAATTTCAAATTGCTTCATTTAGCCGGTTCGACACCCGCGTAAACAATAACGCACCTCTGGTAAAAAGCGAACCCACCAATCCTGTTTGGTCTGATCTGGAAAATGACTGCAAAATATTATTGAACGGAATGGTGACACTTTATTTTAAAAGCACATACAAAATATGATGCACGATTCGTTTTATAGCTGGATGTTATTGCTTTTTGTGATCGCATTGCTGCTCAACCATTTTAAAAAACTTCCCCGATAACATGCAACCCATTATAATAAGTGGTGGTACAGATGTTGGAAAACGTAGAAAAGACAATCAAGACACTTTTATCTGTCAGCCATTATGGGGCGATAACATCGCTTTTTTAGCGGTTATTGATGGCGTTGGCGGTTATGCTGGAGGCGATAGAGCCGCAGCCATCGCTAAGGAAAGCCTGTTGCAGTACATGCAAACGCCTAAAGGTGAAGTACTTAGTATGTTGCAAGAAGCGGTAGTTTTTGCCAATAACCAAATTGTTCAAGAAAAAAGCAACGGCAGTTTTAGCGGTATGTGCTGTGTGCTTACGGCCGTAGTGGCAAATGCAAAAGCCAACAAATTGTATTATGTGCACGTTGGCGATACAAGACTGTATCTATTTAGCGGCGGTACGTTAAAAAAAATCTCGAAAGATCATTCACTTGGTGGGCATACGCGAAGATGCAGGCGATTTAACGGAAGAAGAAGCCATGAAACATCCGCAACGTAATGTGATATTGCGGGAAGTTGGATCCATCATCCATCAAATTGATGACCCTGAGTTTTTAGAATATGGCGAACACGATTTTAATTATATGGACACGCTGTTGTTGTGCAGTGATGGACTTTCCGATATGGTTGCTTCGCAAGTGATCACCAAAGCACTTGCGCAGAAAATTGAACTGCAGCAAAAAGTTGCTTTGCTGATACAATCGGCCAACAATGCTGGCGGCAACGACAATATCACAGTTGTATTGGCCATTAATAATGTAAAATCAAAAATTGCTAATTCAAATAAAAAAATCACCGCCGAACTTCCAGCTTCACTAAATAATCTGTCGGAAAACAATGACCCAATTCAAGAAAGCGATGACATTCCTCCTAAAACAAATAAAAAAAGAAATGGCATTTTAGTGTCCATTTTTGTGTTGGCTACGCTGATTGCAATCGGAATATTCTTTTGGATGAAAAAAGATCAGCAAAAACCATTGACAGATTCAAAAAATGACTCGTCCGCAATACATGCAAATCCATCTGTTAAATCAGTCGATACCAATGTTTCCAAAAAAAATAATGATATAGCTGGCCCAAAAAATAATGTCAGTGCTCCGGTAACGCTAGATTCTTTAAACAAATTTGTCAATAAAACCTTGGGAAAAATCCCCGACACGCTCATTGTTCAAAAAAGTGATATGGAACAATTTGCCTTTGTAATGAATAAATTGGATAGTGGCACTCAAAAAACCGAAACGTTATTTCTAAAAAATTTAAAAACAGGAGTGGTCATCACTTCTCTTATCCAGGCAGAAAACGTAACATTTGCGAATGGAAATCATCCCATTACTTTTGATGTAAAGGCCGACACAGGTAATAAAAAGGCAATAGTGCTAATCAACTCAAAACCTTAGCACTATGCCAACCGAACATTACAACCATCTTTTTCCAGGATATGAAATTATTGGCGAGGTAAAGAAAAGTAACGCTAGGGTGTTGAAGGCCATTAACCTGAATGCTACAAAAAACGAAGATAAATTGGTAGCTATCAAGCATTTTGAAATTAATGCCGATGCTGAAACGATCAGGCGGTTCCAACATGAATCGGAAATATTGCTGGCCATCGACAGTCCTTATGTAGTAAAAATTAAAGATGTTGACCTTACGGCGCAACTTCCATTTATTGCCATGGAATTTATTGATGGCGGCGATTTAAGGGATTTGCTCAAATCTTCTCCGCAAGGGCGACTTGACGTAGCCACCGTGATACAGCTTGGGTTGCAAATGGTGGAAGCGTTAAAAGTGATCCACAACCAACCTGAACAAAGCCCCAATAAAAACACATCATCTGTTCAGCCAGCAACAAACGATGCCAAAAAGGAAATTTGGCACCGCGATATAAAGCCAGAAAATATCCTGATCAGAAAATTGCCGACCGGACAACTGCAATTTTTATTGACCGATTTTGGTATTGCCAAAATGAGGGACAGTAATATTTCCGTAACAAGCGGTGGCATGTTGACGTACGAATATGCTTCGCCCGAGCAATTTTCTGATCCCTGGGAAAGTAAGTTATGCTACAGATTATTACTCGCTAGGCGTGGTGCTGTACGAATGTTTAACAGGAAAAGTGCCGTTTAAATTGCAGGACGGCATGTTGGCAACACATGTAAAAAATGTAGTAGAAAAAGAATTCCCGCCAATAGAAATAGAAAATAATGCGTTTTTGCCGCTCAGCTTGGTACTGTTGATAAATGAGCTTTTGGTAAAAGACGCCAAAAAACGCTTAGTTGATAACAGAACAATTAAAACCTTGCTAAAATGGGCTGATTCCGAAGAGTTTGAAGGCACAACCGATCCCGGACTTTCTGAAAAAATCAGAAAATTGCTGAACAAGCAGGAGATTCCAAAAATTGAAGAAAAGAAGAAAAAAACAACTGGCAAGCCAGCGTATGGAATTATTTTAGGAATAGCTATTTCGGCGGTTGTTATAATTGCTATGGTATTGCTAATCCGTTTCGTGCGTAATCGTTCTAATTCAACCGATGTTACTAAAATCCCTACAAAGGACAGCGTAAACAATACGAGTTTTATAGATACTTCCCCAAAGATATTTACAGTACCTCCTATAATAAAGGATGATTCAATCAAGGAAAAACTGTTGGGAATAAGCTTGCCCTATTCGGACGATTTTAGTACGGATGATGGCAAATGGCTTAACAGGAGCGACAAAGACAAACATATGGGTGTTGTTAAGGATAATTTTGGTCAGTATATTATAAATGGCTTCAATGATACGCTCACGTATTTTTCGGTCAACACTTTTAATGTTGACACCAATAAAGATTTTGAAGTTTCGGTTTATGTAAAATGGCTGTCGGGTGATAAAAGAGCTTTTGGGCTGGAATTTTGTTCAAATGCTAGGGCCGATGACCATTTGTCGTTTAGGATTTTGAACGATGGAAGTTTTTTGATATATGACAATAATTCAAAAGGTACGATCAAAGACAACTCAATAGATTGGAGCACATCGGCCACCTTTAGTAAAACTCCATCAGCAAATTGGAAAAGTTCAAATGCCATCAACAAAAACAGTAATTGGAACCAGCTAACGGTGAAAAAAGCAGGAAATACCGTTTCATTTTTTATAAACAATAAGTTTGTATATAGTTCTGATAACATAACATTTTATGGGAAAGATTTTGGATTTCAATCCTGCGATCAACAAAAAGTTGCCTTTGATGATTTCAAATTAACGCAAAACTAAAAAACAACCACTACCAAAAAATTTTCCAATTCCATGCCGACCCAATCATTTTACGACCATTTTGAGGGATATGAAATACTGGGGGAAATAGACCGCAGCAATGCCCGCGTGCTGCGAGCACGAAACAAGGCAACTGGCGAAATCGTGGCCATCAAGCATTTTGATCTTACAGCCGACCCCAGCACGCTGAAAAGATTTCAGCAAGAGTCGGAAATTATGCTTTCGATCGATAATCCCTTTGTGGTAAAAGTAAAAGATGTAAAGTTTGATGCCGAAATTCCGTTCATTGCCATGGAATTTATAGAAGGCGGAAGCTTGCGCAAATTATTGGTGAAGGGCGAAGGGCTTGACGTTCACATCGTTATCCGCTTGGGCTTGCAAATGGCGGAAGCCTTGAAGGCCATTCACGCAAAAGGCACCGTGCACCGCGACATAAAACCAGAAAACATTCTTTACCGCACGCAAACCAGTCGTGAACTACATTTCCTGCTGACCGATTTTGGCATTTCGAAAGTTACCTCGGCCGCGGTTTCTTACACCGGCAAGGACATGATGACTTGGGAATACGCATCGCCAGAGCGTTTTTCTGATCCCAACAAGGTAAGTTTTCCAACCGATTATTATTCGCTGGGCGTGGTGCTGTACGAGTGTCTAACGGGGAAGGTTCCCTTTGCGCTTGAAGAAGGCAAATTGCTTACACATATGACCAATGTAACAACATATCCACACCCGCCACTGGTACTACCAAACAGCAGCATGCTGCCACCCAGCCTGCTAACATTGGTAAACGGCCTGTTGGAAAAAGACCCTGAAAAAAGGGTGAAGGACTACATGGCAATGTTGAGGTTGCTAAAACGGGCTGAATTGGAAGCCATCACCGGCGAAGAAACGGTAACGAATCAGCACAATACGTATGCACCTCAGTATAACAATCCTCCTATTGTTACAATGCCGGCAGGCAACCAACCAAATAAGACAGAATCATCCGTTACGCAAGCAGCTCAGCCGTTAAAGCCACCGCCTGTAATTATTTCAAAAACAGACGATCCTATTAAAAAGGAAAAAAAGGAAAAAGAAAAATCAGCGTTCCCGGCTTGGGGAATCTCCCTAATTGTTTTAATGGCAATTGTAGTCATCTTGATATTGATTAAATCCAAGTCGACTAACGACGACACCTCAGCAACGGTTGACAGCACAACAGTTTCTTCACCTGATAGTGCTAAAATGTTGATCGACACCTCCAAAATGTCACGTGATAACGACTACATTAAAATGGACACCACCATAAGATTACCCAGTAATTTAAGTGTGCCTTATTCAGAAGATTTTAGTACAGACAAAGGGAAATGGATTACAGAGACCACCGATGATAGAAAAATAGGTATTTTAGATAACCAATATGTAATTGAAGCGCTGAATGAGCAACATAGTTACCATTCGGATAATTTGTTCGACATTGACACCGATAAGGATTTTACATTCTCCACATATGTTCATTGGTTATCGGGTATAAACGACAATGGCTTTGGAGTAGATTTTTGTTCGAATAGCGACGCCAATAATTTTTTATCATTCGAAATTTCGGCCAATGGATCTTTTATTATTGAATACCTAAAGGATAATAAATGGAATATCATAAAAGCTTGGACACCTTCTGAATCAATAAAAAAAGATAGCGAATGGAACAAACTTAAAATTACAAAAGAAGGAAGTACTTTATATTTTTATATAAACGATGAAAACGTGTACAGTTCCGATAACATTGAGCTGTATGGGAAAACGTTTGGTTTCCGCGTTGAGAGCAAGCAGAAAGTAGCTTTTGATGATTTTTCTTTAACCGGCACGCCGTAAAAACAATACAACCTAAATAATAAATGGTAAAAAAACAGCCCAGTTATCTCGAGCATTTTATTTTGCTGATTTTATCGGCAGGTATCTTGCTTGTTTTATTTGCCCGCCTCTACGCCAATTTAAAACCATCGCTGGAATCGGCACAGCAAAATATAGCTTCTGGCAAAACATTGTTGTTGGTGCCCGGCGTGCAATCCGACTCAATAAAAAAAATATTGACCAGTGGTGATTATTTTTCCGACAAAAAAGACATTGATTTTGTGGCAGATTCATTATCGGCCAAAATAAATAGCAACGGCCCGTTGGATAATCTCGGATCTATCAATAAAAGAAGTTTTTATGTAAATACTCCCGTTGCTTGGGATCCAGATTTTGGCGGTAAAGAATTTGCAAGCCGGCTTTTAATTTCAAGGAATCGCTTAGGCTTCGATTCAGCACAAACCTACCAGCAGGAGTTGGGCGCTTCAAAACCAGCTTATCCGGCGCAAGTACAAGCTTTTAACGGCAACTTAAGCATTTCAGGAAAAGTAATGGACAATGGCCAACCAATGCCTGATGTGTTGGTGCAACTCCGCCAGCATATCGCAATGTTAAATGAAGATTCTGCCGACCAAGAAATTCCGTTGTACGCCCGCACAGATATTGATGGCCATTTTTCTTTTAATGGATTGATAGAAGATTCAGGCTACAGCGTAGTGCCGCTAAAGCCCGGTTATGAATTTGGTGTTCGGCAGGGCACTGACCGTTTATCTAAATCTGTTAAGTACAATTTTAAAGCTATTCCGCTTAAAGTGAGGATCATCGGTCCTATAAATTTTATTCGCCTAAAAGAAGGCAATGCGTTTATCGTAAGGTCTCCCAGCGATTTCCGTTCCCATTTTTGGAAGATTGCCATTGTTTTCTTGCTTGTTTTTTTTGCGGTACAGTTTGTCTTCGTGTTTCTTCGGTTTTATCCTGATCCGTTTTTGTTGCCAATTATTATGTTGTTGACAGGGGTTTCTATTCTCGTTCTTTTTTGCATTCAACATCCACTAACAGATACTTTGTTTGCGGGCCAAGCGCTGCAAGGCGTTATCATTGGTCTTGTTGCCTTTACTATTTTGTCGCAGTTGCACGTTGGTAAAATTTATACGCGTTGGTGGTTTGATCCTATAGCCAATTTAAAAAAGAAAAATGCTTATCATTTAAAAGGCTGGACATGGTTGGCACTGGCATTACTGCTGGCCCTTGTTACCAAATTTGCTGGAAATGGTCCGGAAGGGAGCGGCGTAACCGTAAACCTTCAAGTGGCCGGCATTAATTTTCAGCCCAGCGAAATAACCAAATATTTACTGTTGGTATTTTTTGCAGCTTTTTTTGCTGCCAATGAAGAACGCATCCGCAATCTGTCAGATGTGCGTTGGCGTTTCGCTATAAATTGGGCGGTTATGTTGGGCACTGGCATTTTGTTGGGCTTATATCTTTGGATGGGCGATATGGGTCCGGCAATTGTTGTGTGCCTCACTTTTCTCGTTTTTTACAGTATCGCCCGTGGCAATTTGGCCATTACGTTATTAACCGGTGCGGTTTATGGCATATTGCTCTCGTTACTACCGGGTATTATTGCCACTGCCGTCGCTTTTGGACTTTCGGTGATTATTATGGTTGTAAGCGGGCAAGTAAAATCAGCCAAATGGTATGGCTGGTTTGGTATTGTTGCCGAAGCACCGATCATCATGTTGTTGATCATAGCCGCATTTACTTTTGGCGATCGTTTGCCAGGCGTTGGCGACCGCCTGATGGGCAGAAAAGCGATGTGGATGAACCAATGGGATAACAATGTATATGGCGGCGATCATTTGGCACATAGTTATTGGACACTTTCTTCGGGCGGCTTTGCCGGACAAGGTTTGGGTAAAGGATATCCCAATACATTGCCCGCCGCACATACCGATATGATATTGTCCAGCATCGGAGAAGAATTAGGTTTATTGGGTTTGATTGCAGTTCTCTTTTTGTTTATTATCCTTATCCACCGAATTTTTTTACATGCTAGGCGGGCAGGCCAGCCATTTAGTTTTTATATTTCTGCAGGCGTTGCCGTTGCCACAGGCATCCAGTTTCTTTTAATTGCTTGTGGTGCTATTGGTTTGTTGCCGCTAACTGGCGTTGCTGTTCCGTTTTTAAGTTATGGTAAAATATCGCTGATCATCAATATCGCGGCAATCGGTATCGTTGCAGGTATTTCTGCAAGGCCGGGCATAGCCATACAAAAAGAATACATCCGTAAATATTATGATCCGGTATTGATTGCCGGCATCACAGGTTTCATGTTGGGTATTTTTATCATTATTGGAAAATTATGCATGATCCAGATTGTTAAGGGGGATGAATATATCGTAAAACAATCAAGAACCATTAATCGTAACGGATTGCCAGTGTTTACACGTAATCCCCGCATCGATAAATTAACCGAGCTATTGAGTGCAGGAAATATTTATGATCGAAATGGCTTGTTACTAGCTACCAGCAACAAAAAAGAAATTACAGCTAGCATGGATTCACTTTTACAAGCCGGTTTGGAAGCGTCGAAGCTCAATGAAATGATTAAGGGAGAACAACGCCGCTATTACCCATTTGAAGAACAAATGTTTTTTTGGGTAGGCGATAACAATCGCAAAATATTTCAAGGCCAAGCAAATTGTTTTAATGCAGAAGACACTTATTTAAGCACATTGCGTGGGTTTGATAACAATCCCCAAAAAATCAATTACATCACCACCCAATACAGGCCGAACAAGTTTACAAAGCCCATATTTAAAAGTACCGATCTGGTAAAATACGATTATTCCCCTTTGACAGCAATCTTACGATCAGGCATTGATACCAATAACCAAGAAGTATTAAAATTAAAAAATAAGAATAAAAACATTCAGCTTACAATCGATGCGGCTTTACAAGTAGAACTCCAAAAAAAGTTGGCCCAATTATCCGAACCTGAATTAAAAGGCAAGCGCATTTCTGTAGTTGTTTTAGATGCTAAAACGGGCGATTTGTTATCGTCTGCAGTTTGCCCATTGCCTAATTTGCAACAGCCCGAAAATTTTTCCTTATCACAAAATGAAATAAATAACCTTAAAAAAATAGGTAAGCCTGTGGCGGAACGGGATTTGGGAATGACTTACGCAACTGCGCCTGGCTCCACAGCCAAAACATTAACCGCCTCCGCAGCATTAAACAAACTGGGGTTACCCGCCTCCAAAGTGGTTTACAACGATATTACGCTCGAAGAAACCATCGACAAAGGAAAAGAACCACACGATGAGCCTGTGGATATGGAAAAAGCAATCATTGAATCGAGCAACATCTTTTTTATTAGGTTGGCAAATGATAATTTGCTGGATAACGAAATGGCTGATCTATATATGGAAACAGGGATGTATGTACATTTTGAGGGAGGATACAAATACGTGAATACTATTTCTGATGCAGATAAGAAAAGCGTCCTAAAAGATTGGAAGGAAGATATTTTTGACAACAGGGACAGGGAAATTTATTACAACAAAAAATGGGTTCACAATATTAGAAGATACCGTAGCACCTTTTCTGGATTGCCTTGGGGCCAGGGCTGGCTCACTTCCACGCCGGTTGCCATGGCCCGCATGTCGTCCGCAATCTCCAACCAAGGAATACTTGAGCCCTCGCGTTACGTGCTGAAAATAGGCGACAGCACAGTGGCATTGGGAAATGAAATACACGCATTAAAAGATAGTGCAACTGCCGATGTATTAACAGGTTTCATGAAAAAGCAAGCCCACAAAACATCAAAACAAATTTTATATAATGGAGTAGAAGTAGCCGTTGCTGGTAAAACCGGCACGCCAGAACATGATGAGCAACAAGGGAAAGGCAAAAGAAGCATCGTAAAAAACGATGCCTGGTATGTTTTCTTCGCCCCAACAAAAGACAAAAAATCTTACACCGTTGTTTGTGTACGTATTGAAGACCTAAAATCTGGAGAAACTTCAAAATGGGCGATTGCATTATCGAACAACATAATTGGAATTTTAGTCAATCGTGGATATATTAGCTCATATTAATAAGCAACATGAAAAAAATTATCGGTAAACTAAAAGACTTGTTTGGGATGGATGAGGATGATGCGGAACCGCAAGAACCAGCGCCTTTAAAGCCTGAACCGCAAGAAGATCCGAAGCCCAAAAATAAAAAGGTATCTTCCTTACCCATGGCACCGGCAAAGCGTGAAGAAATCATCCGTTTTATTGTGCATGCCCTTCAACCTTTTAAAGATGAAAAAAAACTAGCTATTTCTGGCTTAAGCCTTTATGTGCTTTGCAAAGACAATGAAACGGAAACATTGATCAACACCGCACTCGTGTTGCCCATTAAGGATGCCTTTCGAGACGATTATTTGAAACTTGAATTGGAGAATAATTATTTTAAATTGTCGGATAATTGGTTTTTTGAATGCGCATTTGTTTATGACATGTTGCCTAAATGCGATAGTACTGAAGGGAACTACGGTTTAAAAATTCAAATAAAAGGTAAAAATAATGGTAGAAATAATTCAGCCAAAGCAAGTTTAACAACGTTGGTAGGGCAAACCTCGGAAAAAACGTATGAATTAGATGGAAGCCTAAAACAAAAATATTTTATTGGCAGGGGTGAGCAGCCAATGCTTGCATCTGGCAGGATGCACACAAACGACATCTACTTTTTAGAAAAAAAGGATCAAGGATATGATAACCAAGCGGCAACAGGAAATGAATTTGTCAGCCGCAATCACGCTTATATAAAATATAGTACCGAAACTAATCAGTTTCTTCTCTATGCTGATAAAGGTGGCCTTCCTGAAAATGGAAATAAAACAAAAATTCATAAATTAAATGGCAACATTATAAAAATAACCGTAGCCGGGGTAGGTCATGAGCTTGCTAATGGAGATATATTAGAATTAGGAGGCGAAGCTAAAATGTTGATTAAGATATCAGTAGCTCAATAACTTAGATATACAAAAGTCAAAACTATAAAGCTGATAGATGCCAACCCTACATAACTGACAACATCGTTGTATAAGTTTGGGCGCTGAAATAACTGTTAGCGTTTTTATCTTGCGGATTTACGATAATGCCAATTGTAAGAAAAAGTAGACTAACATGAGTTTTGGGTCTTGCGGTTGTATACTTAAATATTTTTTTGCCGTTAAGTTTGACCAGACCACCAACTTGATCATATCTTGGGTTTAATGGCACAAAACGTTCCTACGGAACGAGGGCAAAGCATCTAATATATTTTTACTACCAACGAAATGTTCCTACGGAACAGAAGTAGTGTTCCCATTGTTCCGTAGGAACATTTCGTTGGTAACGGATTAGGTCGGTGGTCGTCATAGTAAATGCTCGTTCCGTAGGAACGTCTCGTGCTGCGAACAAATTTTAAACAACAAGTGTCTGATTATCAGTAAATACTATCCAAAACTCACGTTAGACTATGTAATTACGAGAAACCTTGCCATAATAATTCTTTTTCTAATGATAAACGCGAGTTGACTCTTATCTGCGACATTATCATGCGCCTCGCAAATAAAATCTAATGATTCATTTCATATTTCTGCCCAAAATATGAAATGAATCATTAGATTATCGCCTATTTATATTGAAATAATATTGACCAAATTAAGCAATAAGCCTAACATTTATTTTGTTTTCGTCTGATAATAATAGTTTTATAGCTGGCGACAATTTATTTTAAAATATTTACCAATTATCAAAAAAGCCCGTCGCAAAATGCGACGGGCTGCTAAATTGCTTAAGATTAAATATTAGTTGAACAAATACTTGAATCCAAATTGCATCTGCCAGCGAGAAGCAATTGCAGTATTATTGGAGAAACTGTTAACCAAGGGAACTTGGTTAGTAGCATCAATATAAGGAAAGGAGAAAGAGGGCGTTTTGCCATCAGCAGCCATACCTTCGAATGTTAATGGAGTTTGAGTGGTTTGTTGTTTGTACAAACCCCAGTTTTGGTTAAGGAAGTTGCCTACGTTGATTAAGTTGAACTCAGCTTGTAACGTATGTTTGGTTGTTTCTTTACCACTTTTTGTAAAGAAGTAAAAGTTTTGGGTAATATTCAAATCCAAGTGACTGAAGAAAGGCAATATAACCGCATTAGCTTGTGCATATTGGCCACGGTGATTATAAAGATAGTGATCCTGAACAATGAAGTTATTTAATTGATTCCATATTTGACTAACAGTTCTTGGGTCAGTACTTGTACCGGTTCCTAATCCGCCAGAACCAACTTTTACCAAATTGATTTCGCTTTGGCTTCTTGGAATGTAAATAAGATCGTTACCATTGTTGCCATCACCGTTCAAATCGTTGCCGTATTTATAAGAACCAACACCAGATGGCGCAGCTTCGTAAATTAAGCCAATACTAGTTGAAGCATGTTGGGCGTAAGCTATTCTATAACTAGCAGTTGCAATTACGCGGCTTGGTTGGTAATAATCAGAATAAGAAAGATTAGCGCCATTTGGATCGCCCTCGGCAACAGCCCTACCGCTCCAAAGCGAAGAAGCGGTGCTACCACCAGTAGCCACGTTTTTCGAATTGCTATAGGTATAAGCTGCGCTTACATACAAATTTTGGAAGTTTTTTTGGATACGGCCTGTAAGGGTATATGCAAAGCCTTGAGACGTATTATCCATTAAGATTGCACTGCTAATACTTGGGTGCGAAGCATCGGTTCCCAAAGAATAATATTTGTTACTTACTGTAGAATATTGTGTAGCGGTATATGGGGTAACTACATATCTCTTTCTGTTATCAGCACCTGCCAAAGCAAAACCACTTTCTTCGTTCAAATTCAAATTTCCGAAATAAACCGCATTGACGTCTTTTGAATAAGATCCTTCCAATGTAAAAATCCAGTCACCGTCAAACTTTTTATCAATAGCCAAGCTTGTTTTCATTACGGTTGGATATTTAAAATTATGCGCTGTTACAGCAGCTCCATAAGCGGCTGCACTTACTGGTTGCGATCCAGCAGCAGGAGCCGCTGTATTAATTGGTGCATAAATACCGGTAGTTGCATTTGGTACACTTGGTGGTGTGCTAATAGCATTCGGGGTCCATGTAGCGTTCGTATAGTTGTTGCCCGCTATCAACACACCGTTGTTTCCACCTTGGTTAGCCAGCCATACAAACGGTGGTGGGCCAGAAAAGAAACCTAAACCGCCACGTACTTGTAAACTTTTATCTCCTTTTACATCCCAGTTGAAACCAACCCTTGGAGATATCAACACTGCATTTCCTGGCGCTTGTCCAATATTATACGTAGTGCCATTTTTAAAACCTAATTTATCAAAAGAAGGGTTATCCAAGAAATCTTGTTTGTAAAGGGTCATGTCGTACCTTAAGCCATAAGTAAGAGTGAAATTTTGCTTGATCCGCCATTTGTCTTGTATAAAAACACCAATTTCAGTAGATGCGGCATAATAGAATGGAAATGCGCCACCCGGAACGTTAGACCATTGTTGATAATACTTATCAACTGGTGTTCCCACGCCATTTACTGCATTGTAAAAAGAAGTAAGTGAAGGGAATTGGTAGCTACCTGCAAAACTTGGAACAAAGGCATCTGCATATTTCCTGTAATAATCTTGTGTACCGAATGTTATTTCATGTGCGCCTTTATACAAAGTAGCGATATCAGCAATTTGGTATACATCGGTGTTGATCAAGTTGTTATAAGTATAAGTTTCATAACCAAACGAAGTATAAATTTGGGTACCATAAGTGTTGCCGGTACCATTTAATATATCAACCATTGGCAAAGTAGAACCAGCTACACCTGGTGCACGCGGATCCCTTTCTTTTGTATAACCCACCTGAAATTTGTTAGAAAAACTTTTGCTAAACCTGCTATTCAATTCGGCCAAATAAATATCAAAGTTGTTGTTAATCAAATATTTGCTACCACTAAACGGCAATCCATAAGTGTAATTGTTTACAGCTGGGCCCGTAACAAAGCCACTGCCCGCCCTACTTGTACTTTGTGGTTGCTCAGAATACGATCTTAAGTTGTTGTATTTTAAGGTAAGTGTATGTTTGTCTGTAATGTTCCAGTCAATACGTGCAGTAATTTTTGTGCTTTGCGATGCGAAAGAATAACCTTGGAAAGCACCTGGATCATAATTTCCAGCTTTGCTAGTAGTTTTTAAAAAGTTGGCCAAGGCAGTCAATGTATCAAAATTTGCTTGGGAAACCGAGCCGGCGCTAGCGCTCAATCCGCTTGGGCCGCCGCTTGCAACAGCGCTATACGCTGGCGCAGTTTGTTTTACTTTTTCGTAGTTTACAAAAAAGAAAAGCTTGTTTTTAATAATAGCGCCCCCAAGAGACCCGCCTCTTGTGTAGTAACTGAATGGAGATTTTAAAATAGTTACATCTTCTGCCTTATAACCTTGTGTTCCAGGTCCTTTTACATAAGTGTAAATGTCACCTTTTAGTTGATTGGTACCGCTTTTTGTAATAGCGTTTACACCTGCACCCGTAAAACCACCTTGGCGTACATCATAAGGAGATACGTTTACTTGTATCTGGTCGATCGCGTCCAAACTGATTGGCTGTGCACCTGTTTGGCCACCCAAAGTTGAAGAAAGACCAAAGCCGTTATTAAAGTTGGCACCATCTACCGTAATATTATTATACTGGCTGCTGCGGCCACCAAAATTCTGGCCATTAGAAGTTGGTTCCAACTTTGTAAAATCTTGAATAGAACGGTTAATGGTTGGCAAACGGTTAATCTGTGCATTGCTGATAACTTCTTGGCTACCGGTATGGCCGCTGTTAAACACGCTGCTTTGGCGTGTACCTGTTACTACTACGGAAGTTAGTTCTTGCGTCGAAGTTTTTAGCACATAATTAAAAGTATATACTTGACCTAGTGATAAGTTGATGCCTTCCTGTATTTCACTTTTGAAACCAACACTGCTTACCGTAATGGTGTAAGGACCACCTACCCTTAAACCCGGCAAGTTAAAGCGACCATCTTTCCGTGCAGAGGTGGTATATTTTGTACCGGTAGGCGTATGTAAAGCCGTAATTGTTGCTCCAGATAATGGAGTTTTGCCGTCGCTTACATTCCCTGCCATTTCGGATGTCGTTTCCTGGGCAAATATAGAAATGTAACTAAGCAAGATGGCAAAGACTGCCACCACACGTAATAGTGCTTTTCTCATAAGTTTTTAAAATTTTTGCAAAGTTTTGGTATAAAGTTTTGCTAATGTACGACTGTTTATTAATTTATTGTTACCAAAAATGTTTTTTTTGCAGAAAACAACCCAGAAATATAAAAATTTTTGTATTTTAAATATATAATTAGCTGAATTTGATTTATTATCGATAAATAAAAACTCTTTAGAAAAAATTGTAAAACAAAAAAAGTAAGCACAAGGCTTACTTTTAATTTACATCGAGTTAAAGGGGGTGTTAAATGTCTTCTTCGTTGCCATCGGCAATAGTAACGGTATTCACAGCCCCGCTTTTATGGTGAGACCGTTCTTGATGTTTGTCTATAAATTGGAAATTGATTTTGTCGGACTGTAGTTTGTCCATTTCGTTTTTTAGTTCTATTTTAATATTATTGAGGTCATCACCATCAATATCTATATCTGCGGTAATATTATTAACCATCTTTTTTATCATTTTGCCCAATTTGGTAGTATAAATTGTGGTTATGTGGCTAGTGGTTTTAAGATCTTGGCTTTCGTTAAATGCAATATCCCAATTTTCTTTGTTTTGAATAGCCGCCAACGTGGCTTGCATTTTGTTTATTGCTTCTTGGCACTTGGCATTGCCCAATTCAGCCATTGCCGAGCGCAAACTGTCCATTGTTTTTTTCATACCTGCTTGTTCATCTTCCAATCCTTCTTTAGTGAGCAATGCCTTTCTTTCTGCTGGCATTTGCCTCATTATTTTAATTTTTACATTTGGCGTAGGTGCCAGTGGCGCTACCGGCCTTACAGTTGGGCGTGGCAAAGCATTTGTTTGAAATGAAACTTGTTTTGTAATTTCATTTGCATTATCATAAACAGTCGAAATATAGGCGTCTATATCCCCATCTTTCAATAATTGCTGGTTCTCTGGGCAAGCCATTTTTTCAGCAAATTTTTTGGCGAATAAATTTGCCCTTTCAATTTGCGGTTTTGCATCCTTCAATGCCTTTTCTGCTATTTGTTTATAATGCAGTTCCACTTCTTTTCCATGACTTTCCATCTCCGCGGCATCATTTTCAATGGAATCAACGTCCATTTTGGCTACTGAACTGGCAAAATGATTCATTGTTTTAACAACATCAAAAGCTGCGGGTTGTTGTTTTAAAGGTTGATTGGTATTTTCAGTTGTTGCAACCGGGGCTACAATAGATTCTTTTTCTTTGAAAATTGTTTTTGATGAAGTGCTTTGTTTTTTGGGTTGTGCTGATGAGTTTGGAACAATCATCGTAATACCCAATCCTAAAATGGTAATTAGGCACAACATATATAATTGCTGACGGTAATTAAAGGTTTGTGGTTGTGGGGCAACTATTCTTTTTACCCGGTTCAATAGTTGAAACTGATTGTTTTTAGCACCCATAGCCAATAAAGTAGCCGTACGGTTTTGTGCAATGCCAAGCAAGGCTTTTGCATAATCTGCTGCGTTATATTGAAATTGTAGCACATAATCATCGCAGCAATTTTCACGTTCTTGTTTTATTTGTTTGAGCAATAAACGCATAAACGGATTAAAGAAAAGCGTGATTTCGGCCACTTGTACAAAAATATTTACCAAATAATCGTGGCGTTTAATATGTGCCAATTCGTGCAATAAAATGGCTTCCACTTGATCGGTAGAAAGGTGTGATAAACTTGCAACCGGCAATAATATCAGTGGTTTAAAAAAGCCGATAGTAAGTGGGCTTTGCACATAAGCTGAAGTAAATATTTTTACTTTTTTTTGTATTTGCAACAAAGCGGCATGCTCTTGTACAAATAATTTCAAGTCGATATTTACTTTTCCCAATCCTTGTGTGCCAAACTGCTTTACTTGCCTAAAACCATTCACCAACCTTGTTGCCAATAACGCCCATACTAATAAATAAGCGCAACTTATATAAGGCGAAAGGCTGGTTAAACTTGCCAATAACGAACGGTAAATAAAGCTGATGTTGTATGAAAAACCTGTTGCAACAATCGGATTGTCAATGCCTTGGTAAATATTCCAAGCGTCTGTTGATGAATCAACATTGTTTATAAATTTACTTATAAACGAAACAATAAACCACAAAAAACCAGTAGTGGAAAAGAATACGGCTAAACGGTAACGGTTGGCCGGGTTCATTTTTGTTACTCCCGAAACGGCAGCAAAAACCAGCCATAAAGCGGCTAGTTGCCATAAACTATTGCCAATGGCACTGCCAAGGGCGTGTAAAAAAGCCGATTGTTGCAATGAAAAAAACATAAACAAAATCGTTTAGCAGTTTTGAAAAATTTAGATGTTTTAGGATTTATAAGTTTAGTGCTTTTTGTCGCTGCAAACACAGTTTAGCGTTATTTTCTTCTTAACCCTAAACTTTCTAAACCCCTAAGCCTCTAAACGTTATTTATTTTAATTTATTTAGCAAGTTTTGGATTTCTTCCAGTTCTTTTTGTGAGGGCTTCTTATTGCCAAGTGCTTGCATTACCATTTGCGATGCCGAACCGCCAAACAAATTAGTAATCATTTTTCCTACCAAATGTTGTTGTGTTGTTTCTTTGCTTACGTTGCTTCTATAAATATGGGTTTTGCTGCTGTCATCACGGGTTACCAATCCTTTTTCGTGCATTATTTGCATTAGTTTTAGTGTGGTAGTGTAGCCAGCATCTTTTATTGCGGCCAACGTTTCATGCACGTCCCGTACGGTGGTCGGTTCTTTTTCCCAAAGTACCTGCAATATTTCCAGTTCGCTTTCTGTCGGTTTTAGATTAGACGGTTTTAACATATTTTTTGTTACATTTTATTTTTGTAAACATACGATTTAATTCGTAAAGCAAAAACTGCCGATAATAAATTTTAACGAAAACCTTTACCAATGGGGATAATAACGGATGAAAGGCAACCCTGACAGGCCTTGTATTTTTGCCCTGGGTTTAAAGTTGTCAACTTTTTCGAGCCTTTTAATATTCCGATCGTTAAAATAAGGTTGACAACTTTTGCAACAACTAATTTTGCGGCAAAATAAAATTGATGGCAGATAAAGTAAATATAGGATTAGTACAGATGAGCTGCACAGCGGATAAAGCCGCAAACTTGGCAAAGGCAATCGAAAAAACAAGGGAAGCCGCCGCAAAAGGCGCACAAATAATTTGTTTGCAAGAATTGTTCACGTCGCTATATTTCTGCGATGTGGAAGATTACGACAATTTTAAATTAGCCGAACCAATTCCTGGTCCATCAACTGATGCTTTAAGCGAAGTGGCGGCAGAACTGGGCGTAGTCATTATTGCTTCTTTGTTTGAAAAAAGGGCACAGGGAATTTACCATAACACAACTGCTGTAATTGATGCAGACGGCACATATTTGGGCAAATACCGTAAAATGCATATTCCCGACGATCCAGCTTTTTACGAAAAATTTTATTTTACACCCGGCGATTTGGGCTATAAAGTTTGGAAAACAAAGTTTGCCATCTTCGGTGTGTTGATTTGTTGGGATCAATGGTACCCAGAAGCTGCCCGTATTACTAGTTTAATGGGAGCGGAGATATTGTTTTATCCAACAGCTATTGGCTGGAGTACCGCACAAGACGAAGGGACGAATGTGGAACAATACAACGCTTGGCAAACCATCCAACGCAGCCATGCTGTAGCAAATGGCGTGCATGTGGTGGGCGTAAACCGTGTTGGTTTTGAACAAGACGGTGCCATGAAATTTTGGGGCGGATCATTTATCAGCAACCCTTTTGGAACCGTTTTGTACCAAGCTTCGCATACCGAAGAAGAAGTAATGGTGCATGAAATCGACCTGAAAAAAACCGACCAATACCGTACGCACTGGCCTTTTATGCGTGACAGGCGTATTGACAGCTATCAGCCGATTACTAAGCGGTATATTGATGAAGATTAAAAAAAGTTATTGGGTCAATAGTCATTAGGTCATTGATAAATAGGTAAGTAGGTAATAATGATATAATATTCGGGTATGAAATACACGACTTTGATACTTATTTTTGGTGGGACTATGTTATTCTTCATTTGGTCAAATTAAAATTGTAAAGTTTTTGGTCGACTCTACAAATATTTATGTTAACTATTTCTATAAATCTAAATACGCTTCCGATTGTATTTTAAACGATTCAAGCAGTGTGTTTGTACGAAAAATTAGTACTGATAAATTATACTTAGATAAATATGTTAATAAAAAAAAGATTTGGAGAAAAGTTTATCAAATTGAATTAGCAAAAGATAGCTTACATATAACTACAAAAATTGATGGCGGAACGGGAAAGAATAGTTTTAAGTATTCTAAAAAACCTTTTTATAATACCATTCTGATAAGTAATTAAGTTGTAGTTAATGGTTAAGTCTAAGTTCCAACTACTAATTACCATCTACAATTCTTCCTTCATTTTTGAAATGGTGAAAACATCTTGTCCGGTTGAGTCGCCATGTTCTTGCAATTTGCCAAAAGCGGCGGCGGTTGCATAATTCAGCAAATCTTGCGGGGCATGCTGGTTGTACAAACCGTAGATGAGACCAGCCATAAAGCAATCGCCGCTGCCGGAGCGGTCGATTACGCCTGCTGCATTAAATTCTTGGCTTGCAAAGAATTGATTATCAGTAAATAAAGTGGTGAAATAACGAAGATGGTTTGCCTCTCCATCAAACCTAAAAGTGTTGGCCACCGTTTTGCATTTTGGAAATAGGCTAATGATTTCCTTAGAAGTTGCTTCAGCATGATCTAAATAAGCTTGCTTACTTTTTAAATCATGGATGTTTTCGTTGATTTTGGTGCCAAGCAAAGTGTTGGCGCTCCAAATATTTCCCATTACCACATCGCAATGTTTGGTTAATTCAGGAATGATTTCAATGGGTTCTTTGCCATATTTCCAAAGGCGGGAACGGTGGTTTAAATCAATAGAAATGGTGATATTTTTTTTGGCTGCAGCTTCCACCGCTTCTAAACAAACATCGGCTACATTTTGGTTTAAGGCGGGGCTGATGGCTGAAAAATTGAACCATGAAACATCACGTAAAACCTTGTCCCAGTCTATCATTCCTGTTTTTATATTAGCAAAAGACGAACCTTCTCTATCGTACACCATGCTACCTTTTAAATCGGCACCGCGTTCTAAAAAGTAAATACCGATTCGATTGCCAGCTAATAATATGGATGAAGTGAAAATGCCTTTGTATTCAAGGTAATTGATAACGTGGCGGCTCATAAAATTGTCGGGCAACACCGTGGAATATTTTACAGGCATATTCCAAGCAGCCAAAGCGGTGGCCACGTTTGCTTCGGCACCGCCCATGTACAGCAACATGGGTTGTTTTTCGGCCAAATCCTCATTATAGGCAGGCGAAATGCGTAATAATAATTCACCAAAACAAAGTATTTTTTTCTTTAGCATAGCAGGAAAATTGAACCACCTAAGAAACCTTGGAACACTTAAGTTAAAAGTAGTGATTTGTTTTGATGATGTTCTTTGTAATTTTTTCTACAACTTCTTAGGTGATTCATTAAGCCAGTAATTCTTTCAAACCTAAATCAGTATAATCTTTTATATAAAACAATACATTTTTATATTGCTTAAATTCTTTTTCGCTGTGCATGGTTGTTACCACTACGCATTTCATGCCTGCGTTTAATGCGGCTTCCACACCTTTCGGAGCATCCTCGAACACAATGCATTTTTTTGGATCAACACCCATTTTTTCGGCGCATTGCAAAAATGTTTCAGGGTGTGGTTTGCTAATCGTTACATCGTCGGCAGTAACTACCACTGGAAAATAATCATGTAATTTTAACCCATTCAACACAAAATCAACATTATATGGAATAGCCGCCGTGCCAATTGACATCGGGATTTTTTTTGCTTTTGCATCTTGCATAAATTTCTCCAAGCCTTTTATTAATTTTAAATGTGGAAGATAAGCTTGCTGGTAACGGTTTTCTTTTTCCATGGATAATATTTTCATGGTTTCTTTTCCAAATTTACCCTTGCCAAAAATACGCTCCAGCACTTCATCGTTTTTGCCGTACATTTCCTTGCGCACCGCCGCGTTAGACAAATTGGCTTGTAAATCATCGTTCAAAATACCGCTCCAAGCTTTTACATGGAATTCCATATCATCGATCATCGTACCATTCATATCGAAAATAAATGCCTTATCTGTCATTCGTTCAAAATTTATCTCGCAAAGTAAACCAAATTCCAAATAAAGACATTCCAAATTCCAATTGCTTTCAGCATTATTATCTTATTTAAAGAGTCTTTAAAGTTGAAAACAAAAAGCATGTTCCAGAAAGATTTCGGAACATGCCTTAACTGGAATTTGGAATTTTCCTATTTGGAATTTGCACCTTCCACCACAATTTTATATTTCGTCATTGTATGGTATTTTTCGCCGGGTTTTAATGTAGTGGTCGGGAATTTCGGTTCATTTGGAGAGTCGGGAAAATGTTGGGTTTCTAAGCAAAGAGCGGTATGCTGGTTAATAGGTTTGCCCTTGCTATCCATTATTTTTCCATCCAAAAAATTGCCGGTGTAAAATTGTAATCCAGGTTCGGTGGTATAAACCTCAAGCGAACGGCCGCTGGAAGTGTCGCTTAAAATAGCAACTTGTTCGAGGTCATCTTTTTTAGCTCGGTCTAATACCCAGTTATGGTCGTAACCACCTTTTACCTGGTTAATTCTTGCGCCAATGGCAGTTGGTTGGTTAAAATCAAATGGCGTTCCAGCAACGGGAGCTAGCTCGCCGGTTGGGATCAAAGTTGAATCGACAGGTGTATATCGGCTCGCACGGATCATTAATTTTTCTGCTAAAATAGTATTGGCATGGTCGCCGCTAAGATTGAAATAGCTGTGGTTGGTAAGATTTACAACCGTTGGTTTATCTGTTTCAGCGCTATAATCGATTGCCAGTTCGTTGTCGTCTGTTAATGTATATTTTACGGTAACCACCAAATTGCCGGGGAAACCTTCCTCGCCATTTTTGCTGGTATAAGTCAGTGTCAATTCTGGCAGGGAATCGTTTACGGCATTGGCTTCCCACACTACTTTATCGAAACCTTTTAAACCGCCATGCAGGTTGTTTGGTCCGTCGTTGGTGGCTAAATGGTAAGTGCTATCACCCAATTTAAACGTGCCTTTGGCAATACGGTTACCGTAGCGGCCTATAATGGCGCCAAAATAAGGCGGATTTTTAGCAACATATTCGTTGGAACTATCAAAACCCAACACAATATTTTCCATTTTTCCATCTTTATTGGGTGCCATCCACGAAGTAACTTTTCCACCGAAATTGCTGATAGTCACCGCCATGCCGTTACTATTGGTAAGCGTGTACAAATTCACTGCCCTGTTACCGACTTGGCCCCAATCTTTTTTGGTGGTACCTTTTTTCACGTCTGAATTTTTATCGCCTGTTTTGCAAGAAATAACCGCCACTGAAAATAGAACGGCGGTGGACAATGCAATGTTTTTGATTTTCATTTTTATTGGATTTTTATAAAAAGTTTAAAGTTTAGGGTTTAGATGTTGCGGATTTGTTTCTTTAAGGCACCTCCTTATTCCTCATTTCCCATTTCTTATTCCTTATTTACTACCCCCGTTCCATCACCAATATTCGCTACATAATTTTTCATATCCAATCCAGTAGCAGCTTTGTAGGCGGGTTTTAAGTCTGCCACCAAATCATCAATGGCTTCGTCTTTTACCAAACTAATCACACAGCCACCAAAACCGCCGCCCATCATCCTGCAGCCCAAAACCGCCCGATTATTTTTGATGTGTTCTACAATATAATCCAATTCCATACAACTTACTTCGTATAATTTGCTAAGGCCTTCATGTGCTGCCAACATCTTTTTGCCGAAGGCTTTCATATCACCATTTTCCAGATCAATGCCTGCCAGTTGTACCCGTTCAATTTCTTCCACAATAAATTTACAACGCTTGTACACGGTTGCATCTTTTTCTTTGATGCATTCGTCGACCATCGCCATGGTGGCATTGCGCAATGTTTTTACTTCGGGATGTTTTTCCTGGATCCATTTGATCCCTTGCTCACATTCTTGCCGACGGGTATTGTATTCTGATGAAGCCAACGAATGTTTTACTTGCGTATCCAAGAGTAAAATTTTGTAACCTTCAATAGCAAATGGAAAGTATTTGTATTCCAATGAACCACAATCTAGCCTAATAACCTGGCCTTTTTTGCCCATCATACTGGCAAACTGATCCATAATGCCACATTGCACACCTACAAAATTGTTTTCCGCTTTTTGTGAAAGCTTTACCATTTGGATTTTTTCTAGACCCAAATTAAACAGTTCATTCAGCCCAAAAGCAGTGGCACATTCTACTGCGGCACTGCTTGAAAGTCCGGCCCCCATTGGTATTTCACCGGTTAGCATGGCATCAAAACCACCAATTTTTTTACCTAATTTTTGTATTTCATCGGCCACGCCCAACAAATAATCTGGCCAATCTTCGGGTGTTTTTTTTAAATGGTCGATTGATGACTGAATGGAAGTGCCGAAATCGTAAGAAGCAATGTTGACGATATTATCTTCACGTTTTGCAATGGCCAGATAAATGGCTTTGTCGATAGCTGCGGGCATTACAAAACCATTGTTGTAATCAACATGTTCGCCAATCAAATTAATGCGCCCAGGCGAATAAACCATCAAGGGTTCGGTATTGAATTTTTCTGTGAAAGCTTTTTTTAATAATTGTAGATCAGACATTTATAAGTTAAGATTTTAGGATTTGAAGATTTATGTTGTCAGGCTGAGCTTGTTGAAGCCTTCGCTGGTGCGAGTAAGAAAATTGCTAGTTAGATTGCCACGATTGCCTTCGACAAGCTCAGGCTGACAACCTCGATCTATGACTATTTTATAACCTTTTCGATTTTCGCCAATTCATCAGTTGTAAAATTTAAGTTGTTGAGCGAATCGATATTATTGTCTAATTGCTGCGTAGAACTAGCTCCAATCAAAACAGAAGTAATGCGCTTGTCTTTTAACAACCAACTTAAAGCCATTTGGGCTAAACTTTGGTTGCGTAGCTTCGCAATTTCATTCAATGCTTTAATGGTGTTTATTTTTTCTTCGGTAATATCAGATGTTTTTAAAAATACACCCTTTGTAGCCCGGGAATGTTCGGGAATTCCTTTTAAGTATCTATCAGTCAACATGCCTTGCGCCAATGGCGAAAATGGGATGCAGCCTACGCCTTCTTTTTCCAAAACATCCAGTAAGCCGCCTTCTACCCAACGCTCGAACATGCTGTATTTCGGCTGATGAATAAGGCATGGCGTACCAAGATCTTTTAAAATTTGAATGGCTTTTTCGGCTCTATCGGCTTGGTAATTGCTGATGCCGATATACAACGCCTTGCCTTGCTTTACCATATCGTGCAAAGCCATCATGGTTTCTTCAAGCGGCGTATTTAAATCTGGACGATGACTATAAAATATATCGAAATAATCCAAGCCGGTTCGCTTCAAGCTTTGGTGCAGGCTGGCAAACAGGTTTTTTCTGGAACCCCATTCGCCGTACGGGCCAAGCCACATTAAATAACCCGCTTTTGAGGAAATAATCAACTCGTCCCGTAAATAACTTGTAAAATCTTGTTTTAAAATCTTGCCAAAATTTTCTTCGGCGCTGCCGGGAACAGGCCCATAATTATTGGCTAAATCAAAATGGGTGATGCCACGGTCAAACGCACGGCGGATAATACTTTGGCCGTTATCAAACACATCGGCCGAACCAAAATTTTGCCACAATCCAAGTGAAATGGCTGGAAGTAAGACGCCACTTTTACCACAACGGTTGTAAGTCATTGAATCGTAGCGGTTGCTGGCAGGCAAATATTGGCTCATTGCGTCTGATTTTTATATTAAACATCAAATTGGGACGCTAATATAACGGATGCTTACAAATTCACTGTCAATTTGATTTCGTTTTTATTGTTGCCGTTCATTTTAACCCAAAGTATTTTACTCGATTCATCAAAATACCAGCCATTTTTTGTGGCCGTATCTGCTTCGGAAAAACTGTTTAATGAAGAGGCATTTTCAGTGATCGATGATGGCTTTTTGTCTAAATGGATTTTTGCCAAATAACCATGTGTTGCCGGAACAAATGCGCCCGAAGGCTTGCTGATATTCAATTTTAGCGTATTCCCTTCCATCGAGCTTACAATGTTAGTAGTCGAAAAAAAACCTTTTTGATAATCTAAGCTCAGCCCATCATCTTCATATAATTGTGCCGAACCGGAAGCGCCGGGGAAAATATCCAACGTAATAGCATCTACTTTTTTCTCGCCCAAATATGCCATGGATGGCTGCATGGGAATAATGCTGCCAGCTTTTGCGAAAATCGGCATCGTATCGAGCGGCGTAACCACATGCACATATTGTTTACCGCTGTATTTTTTTCCTGTCCAGTAATTGTACCAATCACCTTCTGGCAAATAAACGGAGCGGGTTACCGCACCTTTTACCGTAACCGGACAAACCAGCAAACTATTGCCCAGCATATATTGGTCGGCAATATCGTAAGTATTGGGATCGTTTTGATTATCCAACACCAATGCCCGCATTATGGGCAAGCCAGTTTCATGCATTTGATAGTTGGTTGCATATAAATAAGGTATCAAGCTGTAGCGAAGCGAATCGTATTTTTTAAAGATACGCAAAGCTTCGTCGCCATAATTCCAAGGCTCTTTGTATCCGGGATGGTCCATGCCAAACAAATGTGCAATCGGACTAAAAAAGCCAAACTCGCACCAACGGATGTATAATTCGGGATCCGCATTGTGTTCAAAACCGCCCATGCAATGCCCCCAATTGCCGACGCCCGAAAGTCCAATATTAATGCCAGCCTTGATTACAGCCGGAAAATATTGCCATTCGCTGGGCCAATCACCCGCAAAAATATAGGGGTAGCGTTGAATGCCAGCGTAACCTTCGCGGGTTAAATTCATCCCCCGAGAGCCATTCAATTGTTGAAATTTTTCGTAAGGCGCTTTGGCATAGGCTATGGGAAAAAGGTTATGCAACCTTTGCGCTTCTTTGCCAGTTGGGCCAACCTTATCGCTTTCGTTGGCCAAACTTCCAAAAGCGCTGCCTTCATCGGTTTTAAAGAATTTTGCACCGATGCCGGCCACTTTCGTAGCACCGTTTTGCCACCACCAATCCACCGATTTCTGGTCGAAAAAATTGATAAATTCGCCCGGTTTGCCATTTTCGGGATAAGTGAAACCAAGTGCTTGCGCCTGTTGTAATAAATTATATTTTTCCCCATTGTCCAATCTTGGGCGCATGTGCAAGCTAACCATTTTATAATGCATGGCATAAATACTATCGAACATAGCTTTAGGATTGCGGAAAGTTGGTCGCCATTCGTAAGTGGTGGCGCCTTTTCCGCCTTCTTTGCCAAACAAGCGCCAAACAGAATCGATGTGCAATATGTCTACATTAATGCCCATTTTACGCAATTTTTCAGCCAACATCACCACATACAAATCGCTGGTCATTGTTTCGTAGCCCCAAGTTCCACCGGCGTAAGTGCCTACATGTAAGCCCAAAGCAAATTGCGGCATTAGCGGCGCACGGCCGGTAAGCAAAGTATATTGTTGAAGGATATTTTGAAATTTTGGGCCATTGATAAAATAGTAATCCAATTCCCCATCAACGGCCGAAAACGAGTACTGGCTTTGGTTTCGGTTGCCCATATCCCAATTGGTAGCAAATGAATTATGCAAGAAAATACCATAACCTTTTGTACTCATAAAAAATGGAACCGGGCAATAATTGGCTTCCAACACATTGTATGCCCCAATAATATAAGGCAGCTCATTGCCGCGACCAACATTTAAAGTGAGCTTTTTATTACGCTGGTCTATAAAATCCATGCGTTCGCCAAAGCCAAAAAAATGTTCATCGGGTGCCAAAGTTTTAGTGCATTTTACAGTGTCGCCGTTTTGGGCCATCGGCATAACGGCAACATCGCTGGAGAGCATTTCGCCCTGTTTATTGAAAGTGGAAATACTGAAATTTTCTTTTACAACCTTTACTTTCAATTCGCTGGTTTCAAAAATAAAAGATTGTGTATCTTCTGTTTGGTTGACGGGAAAATTATCCCAATCATATTTTACCACCATCCAGGGTTCGTCGGCCTCAAAACCTTTGCCCCAACTAGTTTGTATGCGGTACATGCCAGGTGTGCAAAAGGTTATTTTTACTTTTCCTTTTGTGGTATTGAATGAAAATGTATTTCCATTTTTGCTAAAGCCAGAAGTGTAATTGCCAATGTTCTGGGCCAAAATATTCACAACAAATACCAGAAAAGACAAAAGAAAAACTAGGATTTTTTTCATGCAAGCGAGCTTTTAAAAATATCGGGCAATGTAGGGAAAGATTTATTTTGAGCATCCTGTAGCATAGGGCAAAGCTAATAATTAAGTAAATGGTAATTGAGTAATTGGCTTTTTATGGATATTATATTGGTAGTGTTCAATCCCTAATTACTTATTTACCCAATTACCAAATAACTTTTTAGATCAAATCTTTTTAAGATTATTTTTGGCTAATAAAATTTACCCCCTTACTTTTGCAGTCCCAATTTTGGGAAGATTGAAGAAATTAGAATCATGGCCAACCATAAAGCAACAAAAAAAGATGTACGCCAAGCTGCCAAGCGCCGCGATAGAAACCGTTACTACGGCAAAACAACACGTAATGCTATTCGCGATATAAAAGCTATTAAAGAACAGAGTGAAGTACTTAAACAACTTCCTTCTGTAGAATCAATGATAGACCGTTTGGCAAAACGCGGTGTTATTCACAAGAATAAAGCATCTAACTTGAAAAGCAAGCTTGCTAAGCGTACCAATGCGCTTGCTGCTGCCGCTGCTAAGTAATTTTTTAGGCCGTTAAAATAAATTTATTGTGCCCCACTTTTGTGGGGCTTTTTTAGTTTTAACCAGTTTGCTATTCCAAAAAGCGTAAATACTCAACACGGTATCCGCAGTTGTATACTTTTGGTACTTTTATTGTTGGTTAAATCTTTTTAAAATCCATTATTTTGATCGGGCAAACATTCAGTTACATGATTGTGGACGATGATGAAATCGATCGTCTTGCTTTGGAAGCACAAGCCTCCAAATTTCCCTTTCTAAGAAAAATGGCATCGTGTAGTCATCCTTTGGAGGCCATTGAATTGATTGGCCAGTTTAAGCCCGATATTGTTTTTACCGACATTGAAATGCCAGATCTAAATGGTATTCAATTGATTGCGCAGTTAATGGGGGTTGTAGAAGCGCCTGTATTTGTTACATCGCACCCGGAATTTGCTTTGGAAAGTTATGATTTGCAAGCATTTGATTACCTTATAAAACCGCTAAATGCCGAACGTTTTGCCAAATGTGCTTATCGGTTACAAGATTTTTTTGAATTGAAAAACAAGGCTTTTGAATTTGATAAAAAGCAAGAAACGGATTGCATCGTAATAAAACAAGGCTATGATAAACATAGGATTGCACTAAATGAAATGCTTTACGTTGAAGCAATGAAGGACTATGTGAAAATTGTAACGACTAAAAAGCATTTTCTGGTTTTGACAACCTTAGGTAATATCCATAAAATGTTACCAACCAATCAATTTGTGCGCATTCACCGCAGTTATATTGTTAATCGCGATAAAATAACCGAAGTGGCCGCCAATAAAATTCATTTGCCAACCTACCAATTGCCGTTGGGTAAATTATATAAAAACGCCATGGCGGCAATATTCTGATAAAAAGAATTGCATGAAAAATAAGCCGTATTTGCCACTGATATTTTTCTTGCTCTTTACTCAGCTGGTTTCAACCATTGTTTTGTCGCAGGAGCCGGATTTGTCAAAATTGACAAACATTAAAGCAAAAACAACAGCATGGTTAAATTATTGCAGCTCATTGCGTTATAGCAATACGCATTCGCCCGCCAATTATGGGAATTTAAAAATAGCAGCTATTAAAGGATTGGGCATAGCAGACAAAAACGACGATGAAAGCAGGTCGCAATTCTTTTTTTGGGCGGCCATTGGCGATTATTACCAAGTAAAATTTGATAGTGCGCAATATTATTTTTACCAAAGCTTAGCGTTGGCACAAAAAATAAAATCAGCTAAAATAATAACCAATGTTTGCGTGGCGCTAATTCCAGTAAACTTCCAATTGCGCCAACAGCAAAAAGTGGACAGTTGCAAAAATATTTTACAACTGATTTTAGATACTGCCCACGATAAATCTATTCTTGAAGATGGATATTATGCCATGGGCAATTATTACCAAGAAAAATCTTATTACAGCACGGCGCAAGATTATTTATTGAAAGGCATCGAACTTCGTAAACATGAAATAGATACAACCCAAAACATCAAATTAAAAGCTGATTATGCCATTCAATGTTACATGTTGTCGAAGGAATACCAAAATGTAGAAGTTTTATTCCCGAAAAGTTTAGCCATTTTGCAGGAAGGCTACCCGTTTGCCAACGCTTCGCCAACGGTTTTCAATCGCTATTTAAGTGCTTTTACCGAAGTTTATTCGCTGTTGGGAAAAATAGATTCTGCTTTGTATTATGAAAATGAACTAGAGAAAGCCACGAAAAACAGTGCCACCGTTCCTTCTGAGATGGTGGTGAGCAATTTAAATATCGCTAAATATTATATAGCGCATAATGAAACCGATAATGCTTTTCCGTATGTAAGCAAGGCGAGTGAATTGGCAACACAAAGTAAATCGCCTATTTTAATATATCAGGCACAACTTTGGATGGCACGTTATTTGGAAAAAGCTGGAAAAAATCAAGCTGCTATTGAATTATTGGCGCAATCGCTGCCGGTGGCAAAACAAATAAATAAAGAACAATTTGTTGAGGGATTAAATTATATGGCCATTGCGCAAACAGGTGCCGGAAATTTTAAAGCCGCAGCCGATTATTACGAACAATACGTGGCGCAGTCTGATTCGCTGACCAATGAAAAAACGTCCAGGAATTTTGCCGACCAAGAAACGCGTTACGAAACAAATAAAAAGGAATTGCGTATTATTTCGCTTGATAAAGAAAACCGGTTAAATATTTTGGAATTGCAATCTGCTTCGCATTTGCGGGTTTTATTAATTGTAGGTTTAGTGGCGATTGGAATAATTGCGTTGTTATTGTATTTTATCTATCGCAATAAAGAAAAAGCTAATTTGATTTTAAACCAGCAAAACGACCAATTGGAAAAATTAAATAAAGAACTGGCTTTGGCCAATGAAACAAAAGCAAGGCTGTTTGGCATCATCGGCCACGATTTGCGTTCGCCAATTAGTCAAATTGTTCAATTGCTAGAATTACAAAAAGAAAACCCAGATTTGTTAAGCGCAGATGCTAAACAACGGCATGAAAATAAATTAAAGATTGCTTCAGAAAATGTATTGGAAACCATGGAAGATCTTTTGCTTTGGAGTAAAAGCCAAATGCAAAATTTTACACCAAACTTAATGCCAGTCAATGTTTCGGCTATCGTGCAAAAAGAATTAAGCATGTTACAGCCACGTGCTGATGAAAAAAATATAATAGTTGATAATCAATTGCCAACAGTCTTTAAAAAACAAACCGATGAAAATTTCATTGCGATTATTATTCGTAATTTATTGCAAAACGCAATAAAATATGGTAATAAAAACAGCACAATTTTAATAGCCGAAAATAAAGGTGAAATACATATTGCTAACCAAACGGATAATGTAAATGTTGAAATTGTGAATGGTCTATTAAAAAATAAAAATGTAAATAGTAAATCGTTTGGATTGGGTTTGCAAATTGCAAACGATTTAGCCAATGCAATTAATATCAACATTGTTTTTAAGCAAACAGATAATACAACACTAATGGCCATTTTAAACTGGGGAAATAATTGAAAGCTTTATTTTTTTGAGCGATTTAAAACATGCTTTCGGCGGCTATTTTTAAAATAATATTGTCAATATTATTTTAAAATGAAATATATTTTTCTTGTTTTTAATTAAAATTAATTTACTTTAAAATCAAAAAATATGATTGATCCTAAATTAAAAATTAAAGCTGCAGTTGGGGCTAATATCAACATCTGCTATTTATTTATTCTCTTATTTATTTTCCCTTTTAAATTAATTGCGCAAAGCGATAAAAATACTTTTGGTGACAGCATTCCAATTAGCGATGGATTGATGGGCAAAATTTTTCTTTTGCCAAACACCACTACAAAACTGCCCGATTTTGATACGATGAAACCCTTAACCAGCCGAGTTTACACCCAAAAAATGGATGTTCCGAGTAGAAGCTGGTCGGCAGGTTTCCCTGGTTTGCGAGACCGTTTCGAATGGTTTGGAATTGAATACACCGGCACATTTAAAAACGATAAAGCCGGCAAATATGTATTTAGATTGGTGAGTGACGATGGTTCTAAATTATTTATCGATGGAAAATTGTTAATTGATAATGATGGCTTGCATGGTGAAGTTTCAAAAAGCCAAGAAATTGAATTAAGCGATGCGGAACATTCTATTAAATTACAATATTTTCAAGGGCCGCGTTATCAAATTGCATTGCAATTATTTTATACTTTCGAAAATTCAAAAGAGCAAATATTTCCCGGCAATTATTTTGTGCTGCATACTACCAATGCGCCAACAAATTATTTATGGCTGATTTTATTACTGCTAGGTATTATTTTGTTGATTGTATTTCTTTTATGGCGGAAAAAAAGAATAATAAGAATAAAATAAATACAGTTTAAAACTTTAGCAGCTACTTAAATAAAATGGAAAACTGCATTTTTTAAAACGTTTGTCGATTTCTACCATACGTTCATCGGGTATCCAGCGGATACCCTTTTTTGTGTCCCCATCTTTGGCAAATAAAACAAAAACATGGAAACAAAGGCAAAATTAAATTGGCTGCGCATTTTATTGCTATTGATTTCAATCGTGTGTTTCTTGTTGGCAATCATTCTTATCTTCTTATAAAACAAATGATTATGAAAAAGATTAAAATTGTTTTTGGATTAATGGTGTTGTTCTTTACGGCAAAATCTAATGACTTGCACGCACAATTTTTTAAGCAAATTATCAACACGGTAAAAAATACGAGCCAAAACAAGGCAAACGACAAAGCCAGTCAGGCAACCGATAAAGCAATCGATAAAGTAACGACTCAAAAATCAGGCAGCAATGTTGGCGATACTGCCGCAACCAAGTCTGTGCTAGGCGCTTTTGCGAAAGCCGCTGCCGATAATCCTAATGATACTTCAGCGGCAGACGTTACCATGAAAGCATTAGGGTTGTTAACCGGCGGTGGTGGCGTTTCCGCGGCTGATTCTGCTGCAGCCATAAAAAATTTTATGAGTGCAAAAGGCGGCGCTGGTTATTTATTTCAATACACCACCAGTACTACGGCAAAAAAGGGTTCTTCCAAAGATACCTCATCAATTTATTTTACAGAAAGTGGGTATGGCCGGTCCGAAATGCATTTTGATATTCCTGGCGCTATGAGCATGGCAATGATCAATATCGGCCACGCCGACCAGCCAAAATATAGCGTTTCGCTTTACCCGGAAAGTAAAACTTATTCGTTAAATGTAATTGATACAGGTTTGATCGGCTCAAATATCGAAACTTACAAGGTTACCATTATTGGAAACGAAAACTTGCAAGGCTACAATTGCATCCATGTAAAAATGATTTCTTCTGTTGGCAGCGGCATGTTTAAATCTAGTTCTACAACCGAAGTATGGACGAGCAAAGATGTTCCCGGCTATGCTTTGTTCAAAAAAATGAGCTTAAAAAATGTAACACCCGCTATGATGAAAGCATTGCAACAGGCTGGCGCAGATGGCTTTATAGTGAAAATGCAAATGCAAGGCAAAGATTATGCGATGACGATGGCGCTAACAACTGCGCAGCAAAAAAGCTTCCCGGCTTCTATGTTCCAAATACCTGCGGGTTATACAAAATCTCAATACAATATGTTTTATCACATGATGAGTCCTTCAAAAAAATAGATATAAATAATTGTTTTACACTGTATTAGAATAATGTTTAACCAGCTAAAAAATATTTCATGAAAAACTTATTAAAATTAACATCGGTTATAATTTGTACGGCGCTTTTTTCCTGCGGAAATAATAGCTCGAAAACTGGTTCAACAAGCGCTTCTGGCGAAAATACGGTTGTCACTTCGGGTTCGGGCGATGACACTTACATTGAAATGACGAACAATACTGTTGGTAAACAGATGCAAATTCAAGGCCTTACCAAAATGTATTTAGCAGCCAGCGGCAAAGTGCGGCACGAAATGGCACTGACCGTCAACGGAAAACTCTCGTCGCCTATTATTGCCATCGGCGATATCAGTAACCCTTATGAAAGTACCGAGTTGGACGATAGCGCAAAAACATACACGGTTGATCAGATCGATACAAGTAATTACAAGGATGACGGTCATAAAAAATTTACTGTAAACAAAATCGGAGACGAAAAAATTATCGGTTTTAATTGTGTTCATGCACAGATTATTGCGACCACCACTTACAATAATGCAGCCAGCATATTTAATGCTAAAGATACAACCGACTTGTGGGCAAGCCCAGATGTGCCGATGCCTGACGCCGCAAAAAAATATATGAACGTTGTTACCCAAAAAATGGGAGCTGCTTTAGGTAATAACAACGTTGCAAAACAACTAACCGACATGGGCTGTGTCGGGTTCCCCGTAAAATTCCAGATGCATGGTAAAGATGTTTCTTCCATCTCGCAAATTACCAAAATAAGCAAAGGCAATTTCCCAGAAAACCTGTTTGAAATTCCCGCTGGCTATAAGAAAACGGCCGAATAAATAATCAGAACTATGTCGATTTTGCAAAAATCAATCAACATAAAACAATGAAATCACTAACAATTATTGCGTTTTTCTTTCTTGCTGTTTTCGCCATTTCTTGCGGAAATAGCGCCGGAAATTCATCTTCTTCAACTCCAAGTTCAAATTAAGGCCAGAATAAAGCGATATGTCCAGAATAAAATAATATGTATGAAAAAATTAAGCATTTTTTTGATGTGCATTTGCTTGACAGTGTTTGTAAGCTGTTCCACAAACCAAACAAACCTGCTAATAAATGCTGATGCGGAATTGCCGAAATTCGACAGTGTACCAATAGGCTGGACAAATGTAAAAGGCAATTGGGTATCAGCCGAAGGCGACAGCGCCAAACATGATTTTGGCTTTGCCCAACACAGCTCAAGATATTTTTTCGCTGGCTATGGCTTGCTTTGCACTTTGCAACAAGATGTTGATGTGTCGAGTTTTGCCAATAAAATTGATGCACAAAAGCAACATTTTGTTTTAAGCGGCTACGAACAAACGCTCGACCAAGGCAAAATTTCTGATCAGGGCGTGTTGAAAATGGCTTGTTTGGATGCATCTAAAAATAAAATACTTTTTTCCTTCCAGTCCGATACGCTAATGTCTATAAGTAAATGGCAGCCCGTTACTGACACGTTTTTGGCACCTGCTGATACTCGTTTTATCCGTGTGCAGTTGGTTTCCATCCGTAATGTGGGCGGCGATAACGACGGTTATTTCGATAATATTAGTTTGGTGGCTCAGTCTTCGTTTAATTATTTGTTCATTTTAATTCCGATAGTCGTGCTTGTGCTACTTTTATTGATTTGGATATATAAAAAAGCACTAAGCGAACATCCAAAAGTTAACTTTTTCTAGAAAATACGGTGTTTTGGGTTCAGAAATGGAAATACTACAGTTCTTTTATTCACTTTAAAAAAACTAGATTGAATTTCAATGTTATTTTTCCTGAAATTTGCTCCACTAAAAAATAACCTGTTTCAATGGCACTAGAGATAAAAGTACCTACGGTAGGCGAAAGCATCAGCGAGGTAACGCTGGTAAAATGGTTGAAAAAAGATGGCGATTATGTGGAGCGTGACGAAGTGATTGCCGAATTAGAAAGCGAAAAAGCCACTTTTGAAATAAATGCTGAAAAAGCCGGTGTGCTAAAAACCGTTGCTAAAGAAGGCGATACATTATTGATTGGCGATGTTGCCGCAGAAATTGATACCGAGGCAGCAAAACCTGAAGGAGCGCCAAAAGCTGAAAGCGAAAAGCCTAAGGCTGAAAGCGCACCCGTATCGGCTCCTTCTGTTACCGTTTCGCAACCAGTGGCCACAGAAACCGCCAACCGCCAACCATCAACTGCCAACCCTGATGTTAAGGCTACGCCCGTAGCTGCAGCTATGATTGCCGATAAAAAGGTTGATACATCGAACATTACCCCAAGCGGCGACCGTGGTAAAATTATGAAGCAGGATGTGTTGGATGCTTTGCAAAACCCTGGCCGTGCCATTGGCAAACCATTATTTAGCAGGGAAGACAAGCCTGAAAAACTAAGCAACCTCCGCAAAACCATCAGCCGTCGTTTGGTGGAAGCCAAAAATACCACCGCCATGCTCACTACGTTTAACGAAGTGGACATGGGTAAAATAATGGAGCTGCGTAAAACCTACAAAGATGCTTTCACTAAAAAACATGGTGTAGGCTTAGGTTTCATGAGCTTTTTTACCAAAGCCGTTTGTTTTGCTTTGCAAGATTGGCCTTCGGTAAATGCTTATTTGGATGGCGATAGCATCATTTATCATAATTATTGCGACATCAGCATTGCCGTAAGTGCGCCAAAAGGTTTAGTGGTTCCAGTTATCCGCAATGCAGAAAGTTTAAGCATGGCTGGCATTGAGCAAGCCGTGGTAAAATTGGCCGGCAAAGCCCGTGACAATAAATTAAGCATCGAAGAAATGACAGGCGGAACTTTCACCATTACCAACGGTGGTGTTTTTGGTAGCTTAATGAGTACGCCGATCATCAATATTCCGCAAAGCGCTATTTTGGGCATGCACAAAATTCAAGAAAGACCAATGGCAATTAACGGCCAAGTGGTTATTAGGCCAATGATGTATTTGGCATTAAGTTACGACCACAGGATCATCGATGGCCGTGAATCGGTTAGCTTTTTGGTCGCCGTAAAAAATTACTTGGAAAACCCCGAACAATTGTTGTTTGGTAAAGATCCTGTAAAGGCTTTGTTGGAATTGTAAGGTTCAAAAATTAGAATTATTTAAAACGTTTTTTAATCTTTATTGAGAGCAGCCTTCACTTGCACTTTTAAGATTAACACAAACACAAATGAAGTATGACGAAGATTGGGATTAAGATTATCTGCTTGGGTATGGTTGTCGCTAGTTTTTTTACATCTTGCCAAAAGGAAATTTCAAGTGAAATATTGACTACCGATACTACCGGAACAAGTGGAACCGGAACCGGTAGTACCGGCAACCCTAATGGCTTATTGGTAAAAGTTGATATTAGGGGCGGAACAAATGCTACCGATTCAAGCATTACTTATTATGGTTATGATGCGGCCAAACGCTTAACAAGTATGCGAACTATAGGAAGTCCGGTAGCAGGAAGCAGCATCAACACACTTTTTAATTATACCCGTAATGCAAATGGAATTATTACGCAAGTGATAGAAAAAGCAGACGCATTAACACAGCAAGGGATAGACAGTACGGTTACAAAAGTTGGTTACGATGCAACTACAAGCCATTATAAATATGCGGTTGTAGTATTGTCGTATTTCGGGATTAGCAATTCAGATAGTTCGGTATTTGTGTATGATGCAACAGGAAAGTTTACCCAAACCATTCATTATCAAATGAGTAATGTTATTAGCCCGACTTATGTGCCAGCATTGCGATATGACTATGCTTATACCGGTAGCCAGTTTACAACAATGACAGCTTATTCTTATAGTGCTACTACGGCAAGTTTCACCAACATCGCAAATTATGCTTTCACTTACGACAGTAATGTTAACCCGGTTCAATGCGGTGTAGATGCGCCAATCATTTGGTCGGCTCCAGAATCTGTCAATAATAATACATCTTTGGCTTTCAGTAATCTGTTAGCATCATCCACAAACTTTTCATTAAGTTATACATATACTTATAACTCGGCCAATAAACCGGCAACGGCAGTAATTAAAAATACATCTGACAATACAACAAGAAAGGCAACCTATTATTATCAGTAAAAAATCCTTTTATATTATCACAAAGCTGGAGTGAAAACTCCGGCTTTTTAATTCCTAATTTTATTTGTCCTGTCTAAATACCAATATCTAAATACTAACTACTTTTCTTTTGTCCCGCTATCATTCTTATATTAATTCAGCCGTTTCCATCATTGAAAAATACGATGGTAAATTGCCGTTGGCGGTTTACTTAAAGCAGTTTTTTGCACAAGAAAAAAAATTTGGTAGTAAGGATAGAAAATGGGTTATAACGCTGTGCTATCAATACTTTCGGCTGAATAAAACCCATGAAAAGATGCCGTTGAATGATGGGATTTTGTTGTCGCATTTTATTTGCGAGAATAACCCCAGCAGTTTATTGGTCGATCTAAAACCAGAATGGAATGAAGCAGTAACAAGCGATTTAAATACCAAAGCTGCACTTGCCGGAATCGTTGTACATGCTGAATTGATTTTTCCTTTTCAGGATGAAATAGGAGCGGAGGTTGATAAAGAAAAATTTTCGTTCAATCATTTACAACAACCCAATTTATTTATCCGCTTGCGGCCAACCGGTTTTAACGATGCCATGAAAAAATTAATGGCTGCAAACGTTGATTTTAAATTGCTGGATCATAATTGTGTGGAACTACCAAACGGCACCAAGGTAGACGAAATTTTGACATTGGATAAAGAAGCCGTGGTGCAAGATTATAGTTCGCAGCAAACCGGACAAGTTGTAAAATCAATCATTAAAAAGCCGCTTTTCAATACTTTTTATTGGGATTGTTGCGCCGCCAGCGGCGGTAAAACAATTATGCTGAACGATTTATATCCCGGGTTGGAAATTACGGTTTCTGACATTCGATTATCCATTTTAGAAAATTTGCACAAACGTTTTCAAGCTGTTGGCATCAAAAATTACCGGTCTTTCACGGCCGATCTTACCAAGCCAATCGATATTGCCACCCACCGTTATTTCGATTGGATTGTGGCCGATGTGCCTTGCACGGGCAGTGGCACCTGGGCACGCACGCCCGAGGAATTGTTTTTTTTCGACCCGAAAGAAATAGATGCATTTGCCGTACGGCAAAAAAATATCGTTAAAAACGCATTGCCGCATTTGCGCAGCCGGGGCTATTTTATTTACATTACTTGCTCGGTTTTTGAAAAAGAAAATGGCGGCGTAGTAAAATATTTGCAACAGCATGGTTTAACGCTGCTGCAACAACAATATTTAAAAGGCTACGAAAACAAAGCTGATACTATGTTTATCGCTGTTTTTAAGAAAGCGCCAAAGGCAAGTAAATAGGTAATTGGGTAATTGAGTAAATAAGTAGTTTAAAAGAATTTAAGAACGAGATCGGGCATTTACTCAATTACCCAATTACCTATTTACCTAATTACTTGAAATGGCTTTAACCTTATTTAGCAATGGTATAATTTATTTTTGTGCTTATTTTACACCAACTATATCATTACTATGTGGTTTTAGGTGAAAATTGTGAAAATCAAATAAAAGGTTTGTGATTTTTGCGGTAATGTCCTTAATTAATTACATACATACCAAGAAAATATGAACGACAACCAATCTTCCAAGGCTGTAAACCTGTTACGGATATATAACAGGCTTCGCCAATCACCCGTAACGCTGGATGTGTTGTATCAATGGACAGGAAGACGGGGCATAAAAATATCAAAACGATCGCTGTACAGGTATTTAGACGACCTTGAAAAAACAGTTCAGTTCCAAGGCGAAAAGATGACCGTTTACGAAGGCGAGAAAAATAAAAAGGTTTGGAAAATTGAATTTGACAAATCGTCTAATTCGCTTACCCAGTTCGATATCAACACTTATTATTTTATCCGGAATTTTATACCGCAATCGCTAATCGGCCCAAGGGCAACATCGCTAGAAAAATTTGATCGGGTTATTTACGAAGCACTTAGCAAAAGCAGGTTCCAAACAAATGTAGATGTACACGATAACAGCTTTTTACGCAGCAATTACCGCGATGCGATTTACGACGAAAAGGACCATGTTTTTTTAGAAGATATTATTTGGGCCATCCAAAACCACCGAAAAATAAAAGTGGAGGCCATCAATTTTGACCCGCAATATTTTCCACCCAATTTTGATAAAGATATTCTGGTTTGCCCCATTAAGTTATTGCACCACTCTGGTTTGTTGTATATCTGCACGTACAGCCCCGATGTAGAAAAAATTGTAATCCTTCCTTTTAATTCAATTTTGGAATCGTCGATCACCAATATTGATTTTAACCCCACCAAATACCAAGCTGAATTAGCCACTTATTTATCTACTCATTTTGGTGTGGCGCACAATTACGACGATAATATTTATGATATTACGATTGAAGTGGCCGGCTTTATGGGCAATTATATCTCAACCATGTTTTGGCACACCACGCAAAGTTTTGAACAACTTGGAAACGGAAATAAATTAATTCATTTGCATTGTGGCATAAACCGTGAATTAATTGCGTTTATCCTTTTTTTCTTAAATAATGTAAAAGTGATAGCGCCTCTAGTATTAAAAGAAAAGGTAATAGAAACCTTACAGTCTATAACGGAAACTTACACTCGTGAAACGCTTGATTATCAATCTAATTATGCGACTAAATCAAAATAATAAATTAATAAATGTAAGGTTGACAACCGATGACAACGTATGTCTATAAATTGCACATAGTTTCAAAAAAAGCCTAGACAAGGCGATTGAAATGTACTAAAATTCTTTTTGTTTTCTTGGTGTTAAATAGCGGGGCTGCTTTCTAGTAGCCCTAATTTTTTTGCCTGAACCGAGATAAAATGATTAAATTGATTTTTGGGATTTTCCCAAATAACTTAACAATGAAATGTTACAGATAACATTGTTTAAGCATACCACAACGACTTAATGACAAATGGCCCAATGACTATTATTTTTGCACTTCAAAATTGTTTGAAGCTGTAAAATGGAAGCAAAGGAAAAAATAAGGGCCGATAAATATTTGTGGTCCATCCGCATATTTAAAACACGCAGCATTGCCGCGGAAGCCTGCGAACGTAACAAGGTAAAACTAAACGGGGTGGTTATAAAACCGGCCAAATCGGTAAATGTTGGCGATGTATTTGATGTGCGCACAGAAGCCAGAAAATGGGTAGTAAAAGTAACTGCCTTGGTCGACCACCGTTTGCCTTATGCCGAAGCCATTAAACATTACGAAGACATAACACCCGAAGAAGATAAAAGTGTTGTAAAATTTCAGCCGTCAGCTTTTGAAACCGGTAAAAGACTGAGCAAAATAGGCCGCCCCACAAAAAAAGACAGAAGGGATATTGGGGATGTTTTAGACGGAGAATAAATAATGGATAATGGGGTAATTTATAATGGATAATGGGGCTGCTGCTGTTTGCAGTCCTTGCTACCTGTGAAATTATTTATTGTATGTCAACCCATTATCCATTCAAATTATCCATTATCAATTAACCCATTATCCATTATTAAACATGCGTATCGATATCATTACCGTTTTACCCGAATTACTAGAAAGCCCTTTTGCGCACAGCATAATGAAACGTGCGCAGGAAAAAGGTTTGCTGGAAGTGAATACGCACCAATTGCGTAAATGGGCATTGAACAAATATGGTATGGTAGATGATTATCAATTTGGGGGCGGTGCCGGCATGGTAATGATGTGCGAACCGTTGGCCAACGCCATCGAATCGCTCACAGCCGAAAGAAAATACGATGAGATTATTTACTTAACGCCCGATGGCGAAACTTTTAACCAAAAAATGGCCAACAAATTGAGCATGCAAGAAAACCTGATGCTGATTTGCGGTCATTATAAAGGCATTGACCAGCGCATACGCGACCAATTTGTAACCAAAGAAATATCGATTGGCGATTATGTGCTAAGCGGTGGCGAATTGGGTGCTGCAGTTATGGTTGATGCGATTGGTCGATTGCTACCAGGCGTTTTAAACGATGAGACTTCAGCCTTGTTTGATTCTTTTCAAGATAATTTATTGGCACCGCCCGTTTATACACGTCCCGCAGAATTTCGCGGTTGGAAAGTGCCGGATATCTTACTAAGTGGCGACCCTAAAAAAATTGAAGAATGGCGGCACGAGCAAAGCATTCAACGCACCAAAGAAAGAAGACCGGACATCTTGGAAGATTGATTATATAAGTGCTGAAATAAATTTGAAACACTGGATTAAAGTATTATTTTAGGTTTTCATTCACTAAATCTAAAATCGATCTATGCTTCCGATCCCCAAATTATCAACAATTACCACAGATGCGTTTAAAAACCTTGGTATTGATCCACAAGTGCTAAATGTTGTGCCTGTTGCGTTGACAGATATTGAATCCGCCAGAAAACTGGGTATAACTGTAAGAGATTTAAACCTCCCAGTAGTTTTAAGCCCCAACAAACCTTTGTCGGGCAAAAACTTTTTAAGCTTTTTTGCGCCCATGATGTTGTTGGCCGACCCACGTGATTCCAACAATATTGCTTTATTCAGTTCAGCTTTTCCAGCGGCTGTAAACCCGGCGGTTCAGGTGGAGTTTTACCCATTAAAACCTGGCAAAAAGCATTTGGTAGAATTCAATATAACCATTAACCAAACTTCAAAAGTGTACAAATTTAGGGTCATTCAATATCCTACAGGTACTTTTCAAGATATTGCAATTTCAAGTTCACAAGTAATAAATGTGATCATCGATACCTCTGCCGACGCCACTTATTCGTATGGAGCAACCATGAATCAGCAAAACACGGTGGCCGAAGCTTGTGGATGGATGTTGCATTCCGTAAAAATTTCTTCCATCAATTAAATAAAAAAAGTAGGCATCGGTAAGTTGAAACGGCTTACCGATGTTCGCCAAAAACAGCCCGTAACACATGGCTAATTTCGCCCAAGGTGCAAAAATTTTCAACGGCGGTAAGTACATGTGGCATTAAATTGCTGCCGTCCTTTGCTGCTTTTTCAATATTTTCAAGGCAACAGGCAACTTTACCATTGTCTCTTTTTGCTTTAAGCCGTGCTAATTTTTCGCTTTGTAAAATGCGGATGCTGTCATCTATTTTAAAGCCTGGGATCGGCAATTCGGTTTCAACGGTAAATTTATTTACGCCGACAATTATTTTTTCGCCGCGTTCAATTTGGCGTTGGTATTCGTAAGCGCTTTTTGCAATCTCATCTTGCATAAAACCTTGCTCAATGGCGTTTACACTACCACCCATGGCATCGATAGTTGCCATTAATGCCAAGGCTTTTGCTTCAACTTCATTTGTCAATTCTTCCACAAAATAACTGCCGGCTAGCGGATCGGCAGTATCGGCTACGCCGCTTTCAAAGCCTACAATTTGTTGGGTACGAAGCGCAATTTGCGCCGCCGCTTCGGTGGGCAAACTTAAAGCTTCGTCGTAACCATTGGTATGCAAACTTTGTGTGCCGCCTAAAACCGCAGCTAAAGTTTGGATGGTTACGCGACTGATATTGTTTAACGGCTGCTGCGCCGTAAGCGTACTGCCGCCCGTTTGCGTATGAAAACGTAGCATCATTGCTTTAGTATCAGTTGCGCCCAAATCCTTCATGGTGTTTGCCCAAATGCGGCGGGCAGCCCGAAACTTGGCCACTTCTTCAAACAAATTATTATGGGCATTAAAGAAAAAAGACAATCTTTTCCCAAATACATTTATGTCTAAACCCTTATCCAGTGCGGCTTTTACGTAAGCTTTGCCATTGGCTAGCGTGAAAGCAATTTCTTGCACGGCGGTGCTCCCCGCTTCGCGGATATGGTAGCCAGAAATAGAAATAGTGTTCCACTTTGGCAGCTCGGTGCTACACCATTCAAAGATATCGGTGATGATGCGCATAGAAGGCCGCGGCGGATAAATGTAAGTGCCACGAGCGGCGTACTCTTTTAAAATATCGTTTTGTATGGTGCCGTTTATTTTGGAAAGATCAGCACCTTGTTGTTTGGCGATTGCCACATAAAACGCCAACAAAATAAACCCTGTTGAATTAATGGTCATACTGGTACTGATGTTTTCGAGTTTGATACCAGCAAAAAGTTGCTGCATGTCTTCGATGCTATCGATGGCAACACCCGTTTTCCCAACCTCACCTTCGGCCAATGGATGGTCGCTATCGTAACCGATTTGCGTGGGCAAATCAAAAGCTACGCTTAATCCGCTTACACCTTGGCTTAATAAATAATGGTAACGTTTGTTGCTTTCCTCGGCTGTGCTAAAACCAGCGTATTGTCGCATGGTCCATAGTTTGCCGCGATACATATTAGGTTGAATACCACGGGTATATGGAAATTGGCCGGGTAATTCGGATGGCGGTTGGCAGTTGGCAGATGGCGGTTCGGCAGGTATTATTATCTCTTTTTTTACTTCAGTTAGTTTGGTATAAACTTCTTTTATTTCGATTCCACTATCTGTAAAGATTTTTTTTTCTGGCATGGCAATGGTTTAAATCCCCAATATTTAAATGCTGCATTCTAACTAATTGCAGTTTTTATGATTGTTTTGAAACCTGCTTCAGGATTCAAAAAATATTAGGAATTTAATAAAGATAATTTAAATATTGTGACAGTCATTACTAATCGGAATTCCATTATTGAAAATTTTAATTGGATGTGAAAACTATCGAGGAACGATGATGCCATGGAAAACCAAAATCCAAATAATAAATTTAAAATCCCAACAATCCAGATTTATAAACAACTTTTAATCTTTTGGAATGATTAAAAAAAGTAACGCCTGATTCTACTTTTGGAGTTTGGATTTTTTATTTTTTGGAATTTGATTAAAGCAATTTTTTTGCTTCGTAGGAAATGGCTTCCAACACAATAGTATTCATGGTACTGTTTGGATTGTTAAGGGTTAAATCCAAAATGCGTTTATTTAAATCCATGGCCGTAGCATTAGCGGGCAGCATACTAGCCAGTTGGTTAACAATGTATAAATTTTGGTTTTTCAGCTTACTAACGGCATCCCAAATTTCGGGCGACACATATAATTGCTGGGTAGTATTATGCTCAAACTCTTGATTAACACTGCCTTGTATGGCTTGCTGCATGTGCCGGGCGCTCATATCTTGCTGGTAAAGCCGGGTGATGAGGTTTTCTAATTTTATGCGTTCGGTAAATAATGCCAAGCGCTCATAAGCTTGCAATTGTAAAGGATTGGTTGCTTTGGGCAGCGGTGTTTGGTTAGCTTCCTTTTTTGCGCTGCGATAATTCCACAAATAAAAACCAAGCGCCGACACAAAAAGACAAACCAAGGCAGTCATGATAATTGGGTTCCATTCCATACAATCTTAAATTTGAATATTTTGAATATTTGAAAATTTTGATAATGCGTTTGTTAGGTTGAGTGTGGTTGCTATTGTTTTTCGACATAAAAAAAGGATTGAAAATATAAACGCTGATAAAATCGTTATATTTTCAATCCTCGAAGCTAATCCAATACTATTTTTTATCTAAAAAAGAAACCTTATAAAAATCGATAGCTTGTTGGATAATTTTTAATGCGGTTGCCTTGTCTCCAAATTCTTCCACCTTAACGGTTTTATTTTCCAGCTTTTTATAATCCTCAAAAAAGTGGCGCACTTCTTTAAAAAAGTGTTCAGGCATTTCTTCCACATTGTTTAAGTGGTTCACACTCACGTCATTATTGGCTACGGCAATAATTTTATCATCCGCCTCGCCATTGTCAATCATCTGCATTACGCCAATTACTTTAGCCTCTACAATACACATTGGCTGTATGTTAATGCTGCTAAGTACCAAAATATCTAACGGATCTTTATCGTCGCCGTATGTTTTTGGGATAAAACCATAGTTCATTGGGTAGTGAAAAGACGAATAAATAACACGGTCTAAAATTAAAAGGCCACTTGCTTTATCAATTTCGTATTTAGCTCTACTGCCTTGTGGTATTTCAATAATTGCATTTACAAGCCTTGGTGCTTGGTCGCCATAGTTTACACCATGCCATGGATGCGCAACGGTTGTTTGAAGCATATTTATTTTTTTTAGTTAAAAACCGGTTCTTGGTATTTATTTATTAAGATTGGATTCTAATCTGCAACATTACAGCCAAAAGCGCTTTTGGCAAAACCTAATGCCATATTTGTATTATTGTGATGTATTCGCATAGGTTTGTTGTTAATAAAAGCATGAAAAGTGAATCGTGAGTATCCAGCTCAGTTTTCAAACATAATCATCTTTCAAACGTATATTTTAAATCAACCAGCCAAGTGCTGTTTTGTTTTATTACTTTTAGCAATGCTGGTTTGTTGCTGTAATTATTGAAAAAATGTATGATGGTAACACTGTCGCCTATGTTTTGCACATTGCTGATGTTGATGGAAGAAAGACCCAAATTATTGCGGTCTGTGCTGTTTCGGGCATGGTAGTCATCCTCCAAATTAGTGCGAAGTAGGTTTTTATTTTGATCGTCTGGTAATATCAATTCGTCGGCCCGTTTAAAATTGCCTTTAAAAATGGCGTCGATAAATTGCCGGCCAGCATCCAACGGATTTTCTACCGGTGGATAAATATTTCCGCCGCAGGCGGTAAGCAATACTATAAAAAAGAAAAAGTTTTTTTTGAAAGCCATATTGCAAAAATACAAGTCATTAAGTCATTTGGTCTACAGTCAATGGTCAATAGTCAATAGTTGATAATCACGATTTTTTTATAATGACCTATTGACCAAAAAAAGCACCCATTTTATCGATGGGCGCTTTTGGATTTTATTAAAAGGGGAAATTATTTGATTCCTTGCGCATTTTTTACGCTGTCTAATATTTTATTGGCATCGCCCATTGCCTTATTTACGTTGCCCATTGCTTTGTTTATTGAATCTTGCATTCCTTTCACGTCAATATTTTGAAGTGCACTGTCAACGTTTTGGTTGGTATTGTTTTTAATATCACCCATTTTATCGGTAGCTTGTTTCATTAAAGTTGTTTTATCAAAAGCCACTTTCCAAGCGCCGTCTTCTTTTTTTAAGCTAATGGGCATTTGTTCCTTACCATCTACCATCATGCTTACGGTTGCGTTGTCGCCGTCTATTTTAGCATCGCTATACGTAACGGTTTTGCCTTTCCAATCCTTATCAAACGACATGTCATCATTTTTTTTACCCATACTTTCGGCCATGCTCATCATGCTTTTTAGGGTTTCAAGAAAAGATTTGGTATCCTTCGTACCCAATTTTTCAGCGCCGTCCCAGTCTTTATTTTTCATGGCATCCATAAATGCTATGGCTGTTGCTTTTGGATCGCTGCCTGCACTTTTGCAACCAATCATTGCCACTGTTATAAAGGCTGCGGCTGCCAAAGAAAGAAATGTTTTTTTCATGATGATGTTGTTTAAGACAGCGCAAAATAAAGCGTTATAAATTTATTAAAACAATATAGGTTTATCAAGTGATTATTTCTATGTTTTGGGTTAGTGACGAACCACGATTTGTTAGGTTTTTCTAGATTAATTAGACAAGCTTTGATTTTATTTTTCAATCATTGTTCATCCACTTCCAATATTTTCGCTGCCCCGGCGTGCAAAAAAATATCGTCCACGCCTATAAAATCTTTTGTTGGCGTATGCGAAATTTTTATAAAATGATTGTCTTTTTTTGTTTTATCCAAAGCTTTGGCAACAAATTCAGCACAATATAATTTGTCATCGGTAGCCAAGTCGAAATCCATGTCAAACGGTATTTCTTTTTTGTATTGCGATTGAATGATTTGCTGCAATGTGTTAATTTCTGCTGAAGAGAAATTGAAACGAAAAATGCCGATTTTTTTATTGTCGTTGGGATGGGCGAATGACCAAAGTGTTTCTCGGCGCAGTTTTTGGGATGGATTAAATTCTCCACCCAATGCGTGATAAATAAATATTGTGTCGTGTTCGATGCTGGCAATGCCAATATGGCTGTAAGATTTGTCGTGTAAATTTATTTTTGCCAGCATAGTACTGGTAAGATCGTTGCCAAGGCGGGTAACAATATCTCCGGTTTGTATGGCTTTTGTCAGCTTTGGATAAATACTATCGTTATAATTTGTCAATCTTTTTTTAACAGACAAAGAATCCCGAACGATTGGTTCGGGATTACTTTGCTTTGTTGAATTGCAAGCATTTATCACAAAGATTATGCTAAACAATAAGTAGCCGCCGTTCGAAATTTTCTTATTCTTTTGCAAATTGAATCTCAATTTCCTAATTACCCAATTGCTTAATTACCGTTATTGCCTGTTACTGATGTACGGCCTTCTTTCACGATGTTGTTGTTGCTCCTCGGCTTCTGTTTCAATAACCGATTCCTTATCGTACGCTTTAATAATGGCTTTTACCAAACGGTGGCGCACCACATCTTCCTCATCCAGCTCAATATGCGCTATGCCATTGATATTTTTAAGGATGCGGGTAGATTTTTGCAAACCACTACGCTGGTTTTTTGGTAAATCCACTTGGCTCATATCGCCGGTAATTATGGCTTTAGCGCTGGCCCCGATCCGCGTTAAAAACATTTTAAGCTGAAGATCGGTGGTGTTTTGCGCTTCGTCCAAAATAATATACGCATTATCCAACGTGCGACCACGCATGTAAGCAAGGGGCGCAATTTCAATGGTGCGGGTACTCATGTAATAACCCAATTTATCGGCCGGTATCATATCGTCCAAAGCATCGTACAATGGACGCAGATAAGGATCGATTTTTTCTTTCAAATCGCCGGGTAAAAAACCAAGACTTTCTCCCGCTTCAACTGCCGGACGGGTAAGGATGATCTTTTTCACCGATTTGTTTTTTAAAGCTCTTACGGCCAATGCCACTGCGGTGTAAGTTTTGCCGGTACCAGCTGGCCCAATCGCAAAAACAATGTCGTTGGTATCGGCTGCGGCCACCATCTTTTTTTGGTTGATGGTACGTGCACGAACCGTTTTGCCGTTGGGCCCAAATACCAACACATCGTTGGGATTGCGTTCAATAAAGTTGTCTACCGTTTCGGCATCATCACCACCGAGGATTTTTTCCAGATAATTTTCTGTAAGATGACCGTTCCGTTCAATGTACTGCACGATGATCTCGATTTTTTCTTTGGCGTTTTCGATTTGCTCTTTGGCACCCGACAGTTTTACTTGTGTTCCGCGACCTAAAATTTTAAGGAGCGGAAATTTCTTTTTCAGTAGGTCCAATTTCCCATTGTTTACACCAAAAAACTCAATGGGATTAACGCTTTCAAGATTGATGATGGTTTCTGTCAAAGTTCTTTCTGTTTTATTTAAGGTTAAAAAATAAGTGGTTCCGGCTTATAACCACCCGTTTCAGGCACTTCTCAAATTTAGTCAAAAATCGGAAAGATTACCAAATATTAGTTATTAACAAAAGGGGAAAAAATGGTTTTAATTAACACTTAGTGCATTATACACACAAAGTTTGTGTATAAAATGGCCAACTGCAGACTGCCATCTGCCATCAGTCAGCCGCCATCTAATTTCCATATTGCGTAAGCGGCATTTCCCGATACGGCAAACTAATTTGTTTTTTTAGGTACAAGTTTGTGGCACAAAAAATAAAACAATGTGCAAGTACCAATCTTTATATATGAGCGAAACCGGATATGTTGTATGCTGTAGAGAATGCGGATATTATCAGGTTGCTTATTTAAGTAGCATGCTTACTTTATCGCCAAACGATTTTCGGGTGTTTTGCAAAAAGGTTAAAACATTAATTCAAAAATGTGATACTGATTATCCTGCGAACACAAAATGTATTTTTGTGCCGACGCCAACCGAAGGCAACTATATTTTATTAACAAGAAAAGAGGCTTTGCAATTAAATGATATTTTAGAAGAAGTAGACAATGAAATAAAAGCGCAAGCTTTATTGAGTTTATTTAATCAATAAAAAGTTTTATTTAATTAATAAAATATTAAGACAGGACAAATTAAATTATTGTACTCACAGCTAAATGGTTGTAATTAAATAAATTTGTTCCGGCACCAATTACCAGTTAAATTAAATGCTTGGTAGCCTTCTTAATTAAAGAAGGCTTTTTTAATTAAATAATTTTGTAAAACTTTTTTGTAAAATCTAAATACGTTTTGAAAGACAAATATTAAAACCCTGACAGGGCTTGGCTTTCGCCCTGTCAGGGTTTTAAGAAGTTTTTAATTTATTTTTAAAATTAATTAAAAAGACAAGTAAATTTCGTAATTCGTAATTTTTAATTCGTAATTAAATCACCATCTTGTTACCAATTTCAAATTAATTAATCTAGGAGTTAGCCGGTTTGGAATAGCGTAGGTATTATTATAAATATCTTTTATTAATTGATAGCTGATAGTGTTATCACGGTCGATTAAATTAAAAACTTCAAAGGTAAGCCACATGTTATCAAGACCGCGAAGTGGATTATGGCTGCGGCGTTTGCTTTTATCGCTGTCCATTAACAAGGCGCTAAAACCAATATCGGTGCGGATATAAGCGGGAATTTCTAATGCATTGCGGTATTTAACACTACCCGGAATATTGTATGGTAAATTACTACCGTACAGGATATTTAAAAACACTTTAAAATTTTGGTTGGTACTTAAATAATCCTGAAAAAATACTCCCAACGTAATGCGGCGATCGGTTGGACGGCGCACATAACCAACGCCGGTTTTTACGCTATCGGCCACTACTTGGTCGGTGGTGGTGGGCGTAATTTCTTGATGTGCGGCATTGTAATATTTGTAGTAAAAATCGTTCTGCAATTCTTCCATTGTTTTGCCCAAACCAAGGCTCACCCAGCTTTCTGCGCCTTTTACCAATTCGCCAAATAAACGCAATTCGCCGCCATAAGCATAAGCTTTGGCGCTGTTAGTAGCATAATATTGCAGGTACACATTGTCAATATCATAGGGCACTACATCCGTCATTTTTTTATAATAGAGTTCGCCATTTAAGCGGAATGGACGATCCATCATTTTAAAATTATAATCAAATCCGGTACTGGCTTGGTAACTTTTTTGCGATTTTAGCGCCGTATTGATGGTTCCATCTGGTCGCAACATTTCGCGGAAAAAAGGCGGTTGGTCGTAAATGCCAACAGCGGCACGAAAAACAATATCTTTTTTCCATTTGGTTGGCGTAAAACTTATGCCTAACCTGGGCGAAACAACCGTTTCATTATTTAAATTGTTGTAATTATAACGAAGACCGGCCTGCATGGTAAAATATTCGCCCATTTTAATATTGTCTTGCACAAAGCCTTGTAAACGTGTACGATTAAAGCTGCTATTGCCTTTCATGTAGCTATATAACGTTAAATTTCCAGGCTGAAAAGGCAGACTGTAGCCTGCGCTATCGCGATATTCCCATTGGTTGATGGTGTTGTCAATTTTTTCGACCGAAAGGCTGTTGCCAAATTGAATATAATTTTTGCCCAAATCCAACGTGCCTTTTGCAGCGGCGCTGTAAGTTTGGATATCCAATGCATTACGGGAATAATTTTGATTGATACCAGCGCCAAACGGATTGATTACTTGGCCGAAAGTGGAACTTGATTTGTCAATATCCAAATCACCTAAAATATAGTCGCCGGTTATGTCGATATTTTCTTTTTCGTTGTCCTCAAAACGGCTCAACATGCCCTTCAACTTAAACTTTGGGCTGAATTGGTAAGTGGCGGAAAGCCCAACCATATTGGTGTTGTATTTGTCTCTTTCTTGGCCTTGGTAATTAACATGCAAGCCAATATTTTGCGTGTACAAAGGTGAAAAAACGGAAACACTTTGGGTGCTTTGTTCAGGAAAAAACGTAAAGCTGGTACCGCTGGTATTGCCTAAAAATTCTAAGAACCATTTGCGGCTAGCCTGCCATGTAATGTAAGCCTGCACATCACTTGAGGACGGAATATAATTGCCAACCGTCTGTTGACTGGCCAGCAAATTGCGCAAACTTCTGTTGCGTGCACCAAACAAATAAGTAACGTTGCTATCTTTCGACATGCCTTCTAATTCCAAGCCTTGCTCCAACAATCCAACATAGGCACTGCCACCAAAATGCGTAGGTTTTTTATAAGTAATATCGAGCACAGAACTCATTTTGTCACCATATTTTGCTGGATAACCGCCGTTGTAAAAATTGATGTTTTTGGTCATTTCGGGGTTGATAAAACTCAAACCTTCCTGCTGGCCGTTGCTTACCAAATATGGGCGGAAAATTTCAAAATCGTTTACATATACTAAATTTTCATCATAGCTTCCGCCGCGAACATTATATTGACTGGTAAGTTCGTTGTTACTTCCCACCAAAATTTTTATCATGCTTTCCACGCCGGTTATGGGCGATGGATTATTGACGATTAATTTGGGATTGATGGTGATAAGACTGCCTGTTCTAACTTCTTGGTTATTGGTTACGGTTACGTTGTCTAACACGTTTTCACCTTTTTCCAATTGAATGACGGCGGTTTCATTTTCACCATTGTTAAGTATAAATTTTTGCTGTTTTGTTTTGTAGCCTGTGTAGCTGAAAACCAATGCCATGGCTTTGTTTGGCACTACATTGATGGTAAATTTTCCGCTATCGTTGGTGCTAATGCCGGTTTGTTTTCCCAAAATAATTACGGACACACCTTTCATGGCGTGTTCATCTTGGTCGATGACTTTGCCTGAAATAGTAGCTATTTTTTTTTGTGAAAAGGCAGATAAGCTACATAAAAAGCAGCAAGTGAGCAATATGAAGGATAGCAGTTTTTGTCTCGCAGTCATAGATGCCGAAAGTACGGGTTTTTTTGAACCACGAAGGCAGGAAGGAAAAGAAGATACACAAAGTAAAACTTGGATGCCTAAAAAAGAAAAAGGCAATCAAGTGATTGCCATTTTGTAAATATGTTTAATAGACATGCTATTTTTTACCAACTGAAAAGGATGCTGGAATATTTGTTTTTTGTAGCAGTTTTAGAGAAGCCTCTCTTTTTTTAATAAAATAAGGATCATTGGCATAAGCCTGTAAAGCTTTGCTTTCAGATTTTGAATATTTTTTATTTTTAATTGTTGTTTCCATAATTGTGGTTTCTATATTTTCAAAATTACAAGATTATTTAAGTTTGAGCAAGAAAGATTTATAATTAACACCTTTCTTAAAAGGCTGCCATTCTTCGTTTATGTAACCAAGTATTTCAAAAAGTTCATCAATTTCATGCCACAGCTTCATAATACCCATTTGATATAATCTAGTTCTTGACATAGTACTACCTGTCGCAATTATAACAGCATTAGGGTGCAGTGCCATAAATGCAATAACAGTTGCGGCAACGGTAGCAAGAATTTTGTCTCTGTCTTCATTGTTAGAAATAGATAAATCGTTGATTACTTGATCAGTTTCATTCCAATCACCAAAAGCCAAATTGTAAATTTCGCCATCCAATTCTGTATAACGATAATACTCAACCACTTTTTTGATCATTCCATTTGGCCCTTCACTATGAAATTCATAATAAAAGCCATTGGCGTGTTTGTCAAAGTCGTAAGTTTTTAGCTGCATAAAGTGTGATTTACAAAAAATAGCCATTCTTTGATTTTCAAAGAAAACTATGCATGCTTCAAAGCCGTAATCATAGCCTTCGGATCTGCAGCTTTAAAAACTGAGCTTCCAGCCACCAATACATCAACACCAGCGCCAATAATTTTGCCGGCATTTTCTAAAGACACGCCGCCATCAATCTCAATTTTGGTTTTGAATCCATTTTCGTCAATCATTTTACGGAGCTGTTTTACTTTTTCAAGCGAATGCGGTATAAAATGTTGGCCACCAAAACCTGGATTTACGCTCATAACCAACACCATATCAAGGTCTTGCAATATATCAACCAGTAAGCTTACTGGCGTGCTTGGGTTTAAAGCCACGGCCGCCTGCATGCCCAAATTTTTTATTTGTTGGATGTTACGGTGCAAATGTGGACAAGCTTCCCAATGAACCGTCAACCCATCAGCGCCAGCATTTTTAAATGCTTCGGCGTAATTGCCTGGTTCTTCAATCATCAAATGAACATCACAAAATTTGGTGGTTGCTTTTCTTATTTGTTCAATTACCGGCAGGCCAAAACTAATGTTTGGTACAAAACGGCCATCCATTACATCCAAGTGAAACCAATCAGCTTCGCTGGCGTTTAGCATGTCGCACTCTTGTTGCAATTGCAGAAAATTGGAAGCCAAAAGGGAAGGAGCAACTAGGGTCATGTTATAATTGATAATTGGTTAATTGATAATGGATAATTAGCAAACGAATAATTGGTTAAAAATAATAAAGCATAATTAAAATGGATGATTTTATCATTATCCATTATCAATTAATTCATTATCCATTATTTTTTTAGTCTTTCCACCGCGTCTTTTGCATCTGTGTAAGTTTTATCCAAACCATATGCTTTTTGGTAGTTCAACAACGCAGAATCCTTGTGGTTACTGGCTTCTTGGCACTTGCCTATCCAATAATAAGCATCGGGATACGTGTTGTTTATTTCTTTCAACTGATTAAAAACAGCTTGTGCAGCGGCAATTTTTTGTTGGTCGTATAGCGCAATCCCCTTTTCAATATACGCTTCGGGAAATTGATAATCAATTTGTATGGCTTTGTCGAAATTTTCGTCGGCAGTTGACCATTGTTTGGTGCGGGCATAAAATTCGCCTCTTATAAAAAAGCATCTTGTTTTGGTTTCGTTGGTAGAGAAACCTTTCATCAAACGGTCGGTTAACGGAATACACCTTACATTTCCCGCCTCGGCAAAAGTGTTGGCCAAGTTCAGCAAAATATCTTCATCATCAGGAAAGCTTTTTAAATACATTTCGTAATTGCGAATGGCGGAATCGTATTGCAGGTTATCGCGGAACAAATCGCCTTTTACAAACCAATATTGAAAATTTTTAACGCTGTCTCGCAAGATGGCACTATCCGCCCAAGCCGTTGCCATTTTGTAATTTTTTAGCGCTGCATATTGGTTAATCAATACATCATACAATTTAGCCGAATCAGGATATTGGTGGATTAATTTTTTGAGCTGAATAAATTGCAAAGCTTCGCCGGTACTATCTTTTGTGGTATTTTGTTGGTTGGGCTGGTTGTTGCAGGCTACAATTAAAATCAATAAAAGAAAAGAAAAAATCTGTTTGTTCATCGGCTGCAAAGGTATAAATATCGTACCAGCTTTTTAACTCAAACGAAGAAGAAACACAAAGATTAGCTTAACAGAATTACACAAATAATCAACAAAGCCGATAAAATAAAAAGTGCGAGGCAGACGCCTCGCACAGCCCTTAAATCGCACACTTCCAACACTTTGCACAATTTTAAAACTTTAATATTTTTAATCTTCAAATAAAACAAACGGAAATAATTAATAAATGCTAGAAGTTGAACAAAGGGGTTGTGTCTCAGTTTGAAGTTTGAGCAGTAAAAGTTTCAGTGTTTCTGTGCCTCAGTGGCAAATATTAGTTTACCACTGAGGCACAGAAACACTGAACTGAGATATTACTCAATCTTTTGCTTTGCGGTCAAGCATTAGATTTCAAACTTAGACACTACCGAACAGAAACATCCCTCGCCATTTATGGAGAGGGGACAGGGGTGAGGTCTTTAATTTTCACACTCGGCACCAACGATTTTGTTGTTTTTTCTACCAATAATTCTTTACCTCAAATCAAAATTGGCTGTTTTCAAAATATTGCTGGATGATGCGCCAACTTTTACCACATATTTTCCGGCATCAGCAACCCATGCGGAACGTTCGGTGTCAAATGACGCCAAATCTTTTGGCAATAAAGTAAAGCTGATTTGTTGCGATTCGCCGGGTTGCAACAGTTTGGTTTTTGCAAAGGCTTTTAATTCTTCCGCAGGTTTATTTAATTTCGCCGAAGGCGCTGAAACATATACCTGTACTACTTCTTGGCCAGCTACGCTGCCTTTATTTGTAATGGTGATAGAGCCGGTTATTTTATTATTAAAACTAGTTGAACCAAGCGTTAATTTTCCATAATCAAAATGTGTGTACGATAATCCAAACCCAAATTCGTACGCAGTTTTCACATTAAAACTGTTGTAATAGCGATAACCTACATAAATGCCTTCTTCGTAAGTTACTTCGGCAGGTATCAATGGCATGCCAAATCTGCCCGCAGTGGCTTGCTCTTTAAATTCTTTGCCTGGAAAATTTTTTGCGGTTACGTCGTCTTCATATTTCATTGGGAAAGTGGTGGCTAATTTTCCACTTGGGTTTATTTTTCCGCTCAAAATATCGGCCACAGCGTTGCCAGCTTCTAAACCTGGTTGCCAACTTAGTAAAATGGCATCCACTTTATCTCGCCAACTTGCCATTTCTATTACACCGCCGGCATTTATAATCACCACTACTTTTTTGTTTTTTGCATGAAAAGCATTGCTCACATTGGTGATCAACTGCATTTCGTTTGCTTTTAAATTGAAATCGTTTTCCACTTTCCTGTCGCTACCTTCCCCAGCGTTTCTACCAATAGTTATTAATGCAACATCGCAATTGGCCGACTCATCTTCCAACATGCTATTACTAATTTCCATTTCGGGAACACGTGGCGTTGGGTGCGCAAACTCTTCAAAAAAAGTTTGCTTCGGCTGTTTTGCTTTTTCTGCCATTACATAAGGCTGATAACTATTGGTCAACTTGTCTGATAATTTGTAACCAGCATTTATCAATCCTTCCACCAACGAAACGGTGTGCGCTTCGTTTACCTTGCCGCTGCCTGTGCCGCCCGAAACAAAATCGTATGACGTATTACCAAATGCTGCGATTTTTTGATTGGTGGCAGTTGGAAGTGTTCCCGCTTCGTTTTTCAACAACACCATTCCGTTTGCGGCGGCGTTTCTGGCAATGGCTGCATGGGTTTTCAAATCTGGGCTATTGCTAAAAGTATATTTTTTAAATGTTTGCGTACCTAAAATATAATTTACGATCCGCTCTGCATTTTCATTTATAATTTTTACATCAAGCGTTCCGGCATTTACGGCATCGGTAATGGCCTTTTTTTGTTCTGCGGTGCCGGGCATTAGCATGTCGTTGCCAGCTTTCATTTGTGCTACGGCATCTTTTCCACCAAACCAATCGCTCATCACAAATCCTTTAAAACCCCATTCTTTACGTAAAATAGTGGTTAGCAGATCGTGGTTTTCCGAAGCATAAGTGCCATTTATTTTGTTGTACGAACTCATCACCGTCCATGGATTCGACGCTTTTACGGCAATTTCAAAGCCACGCAAATAAATTTCCCGCAATGCCCGTTCGCTAACAACTACGTTAACGGTGTTGCGGTTTGTTTCTTCGTTATTGGCAGCAAAATGTTTTATGGAAGTGCCAACGCCATTACTTTGTATGCCGTTTACCATCGATGCCGCCATTTTCCCAGCAATTAACGGATCCTCACTATAATATTCAAAATTGCTTCCTCCCAGCGGGTTTCGGTGGATGTTCATACCAGGCCCCAACAATATATCTACGCCGTATTCTTTGACTTCATTGCCCATGGCGTAGCCAACTTGTTGTACCAAAGCCGTATCCCATGTACTGGCAAGTAAGGTTGCAACCGGCCAAGCGGTTGCATAATACGTTTTTTTATCGTTTTCTCTAGTCGAACTAATGCGTAAACCAGCCGGGCCATCTGCAACTATGGTATTTGGTAAACCCAATCGAGGGATAGCAAAAGTTGTTCCTGCAGCCCCAGGCACACCATCGGTAATTTGTCCTACCAGTGCTCCACCCGTGTTATTTTCAGGTAATTTCATGCCCATACCAACCACCAAATTCACTTTTTCTTCCAAACTCATTTGGGCTACCAAAGCTTTGGCCTTACTGGTTTGTGCATTGGCGCAAATGCCGGCAAGTAGCAATGCTTGACAAACAATTATTTTTTTCATGGCAATTTTCATTTTATCATTGTGTTATGATGACACAATGATAAAACTTATTTTTGAATTCAACCCAATAAATTTTAAACAGGGCTTTTGGGGAGCCTGTCAGATTGTCTAAATTATGATTAAAATGTTTAATGACTATCCGCTATTGGAATTAGATAACTGTTTAATATCAGTATGTATGCTTTTTGAAGCCCAACGGGCTGGCATGTTGGTAAAGAAGCATGAACAATGGCGAAACAGAGTGCCAGCGGCACGAAATGTTTGCGGTTCACATACCGCCCCGCTGGGGCTTAGGTGCGTCATTGTAACGGATTTTACCAACATTTCGTACGGCTGGTACTTTATTCCAAATAGCGGATGATCATTAAATGCTTTAAATATTATCAGTATCTTGATATTAACCTTCCTTCATTTAAATCCTACAATTATCCTAATCCTGATTCAGACAAATTTGGACATAATTAATCTGTTTAAATGACACAATGGTATTTCAGACACAGGCATGATAGTTTAAAAGAGAAGTTTTGATATGTTTGTACCAATAATGGCTTACAAATGGATTTACGAAAGGATTTAAAAAAGTTATTCACCGAAGGACACAAAACACATCTGCGCAACATTTCTGTTGACTGCATCATTTTTGGTTTTCATGAAGGCGAGCTAAAAGTTTTATTGGCCAAACCGCATTATTCTGATTTAATGGCTTTGCCCGGCGGTTTTATAAAATTGGATGAAAATATGGATGATGCGGCACAACGCATTTTAAAAGAGCGGACTGGACTACAAAATATCTATTTGCAACAATTTCATGCATTTGGCGATGCAGCACGGACGACCCAAAAAAACCACCAACAATTTTTAGAAGCCAATAAAATTGAATTGGATAAAAGTTGGATTTTTGAGCGCTTTGTTACCGTTGGATATTATGCCTTGGTTGATTTTTCCAAAGTAAATGTAAGCCCGGATGCGTTTTCAACAAAATGCGATTGGTACCCCATAAATGCTATGCCCGAACTAATTTTGGACCACTCCGATATATTTAAAAATGCCTTGAATTATTTAAGGCTGCAATTAAACTACCATCAGGTTGGCATTAACTTATTGCCACCCAAATTTACCATGCCCGAATTACAAAAACTCTATGAAACAATTCTTGGTTATCCTTTAGACCGCCGTAATTTTCAGCGAAAAATAATTGGCGCCAATATTTTAAAACGGCTGGATGAACGCAAAGAAGGTGTAGCGCATAAAGCACCTTTTTTATATAAATTCGATAAACGAAAATTTCAAAAATCGATCTGGGAAGGAAAATAAATGAATGGATAAATCACCAATTTTCTTTTAACCAATTTAATCCCAAGCCGTATAGTTTTTCTGCGGCTTTTACATAATTAATAAAAACTGCATTTTCGCTTTTGTTGTTGGTATTATAATTAATGATCCAATTCCTATTTTCTTCGAGCGTTAAATTTTCTATTGCAATTTCTTCATCTGAAATATATTCTTGCATATCTGGATGTGACATGTCAAAAATTGTTTTAATAATCGTTCCATCGTCTTTTTTTACAGCGCACAAAATGCCACAGCCCTTGCTGGTGTTAGGTGTTAAGCTTCCTTCCAAACCACGTTTCATTACAATTGCACCTTTAAAACCTGCCATAAAAGATAGCGAAACCATTTTTTCCTGATAAGTGATATGATAAACCGAAGAAATTAAAACATCAGCTTTTAATGGATTAAATATTTTTTCAATGGTTGATAAAAAAGGCCGCTTAATTGTTGCGAAGCGAATATTTAACCAATAATCCCAACTATTTGAAAGCAATGAACAATTAATTATTTTGCTAAATGAACCGAGGTCAAAATTTGAAGATGTATTATTTTCAACATTTAAATTATTTATTATATCAAACAGGTTTAAATTAAACTTTGGACCAGGATTTTTGCCAGTAATTATAATAGGTAAATAATTATTGATAGCTAAATATTTTGCTAACAAAGGTGTAATAATTGGCGAATGGTCGGCCCCATCAAAAGGTTCTGCCAATTGTATTTTTAATTGATCGGGATTAAAAGAAAAGGCATTTATTTCTTTCGAGTAATTGTTTTTTAACACCTCATAAAAGCCTGCTAATTCTTCATCCGTTTCGTAACGTACCCGCATTACACTGGCACTAATGCCACGGATAAAATCAAAACTCTTATCAACTGAAAAAATATAATTACCAAGCATAATGGCTTCTTCGATCGATAAATTTTCTCTTGCCAATAATTTATTTGCCAATGCAGTTAATTCAACTGGAATAAGAATATTTTGATATGATTTTAAATGAAATATTGTAATACCATCTGTAATTTTTTCGTTACAAAAATCAAGTAATTCTAACTCGTCGGCATTATGTTTTGATTTAACCGACAAAGCGCCAAAAAATGCACCAGCTTGCGCATGGTTAACCGTTGGTGATATAAAGTCAGTTTTGCAATCGGCTATCCATTCAACCGGCAAAGGTTTGCTACCGTGTTTGCCAATGCCGATAGCACGGATGGCGTTGGCTAAAACTGTATTTCTTAACGGATCGTTTTGTTGGTTGTTCATACTATGTAAAGAAAATAATTTATTGGCAGAGATGCACAGGTTTTTAGAAATTTATGCCCTGACAGAACTTGTATTTTTGCCCTGTCAGGATTTTAAATTGTTTAAAAGCTAAATTTGCAATCTGAATTTTTTTAATGCCTACAGTTTCTGCCTTATATGTTTATCCGGTTAAAAGCCTTGGTGGCATTGCATTGCAGCAAAGCCAGCTTTCTGAACTTGGCTTGCAGTATGACCGGCGCTGGATGATTGTTGATAAAAATGGCGAATTTATTTCACAACGCACCTATCCCAGTTTAGCGTTATTGGGTACGGCAATTGAGGAAGATAAAATAAAAATTTATCATAAACATACTGGAGAAAGCATTGATATTCCGTTGTTGCCAAATACCAACATTACAAAACAAGTAACCATTTGGGATGATGTTTGTGAAGGCGTTTTAGTTGATTTGCTAATTAATGATTGGCTGAGCAATTATTTGCAAAAGGAAGTGGAACTAGTTTTTATGCCGGAAAGCACAAAGCGTTTGGTGGATTATCGTTACGTTACGAAAGATTCAACGACTAGTTTTTCGGATGGATACTCTTTTTTGCTGATGGCCGAAGCTTCATTGGAAGAATTGAATCATTTAGCGGGAACTGATTTTGGCATGGATCGTTTTCGGCCTAATATTGTGGTACAACGCAGCATGCCACAAGAAGAGGAGGAATGGCATGAAATGCAGATTGGTTCCGGATTTTTTACAGGTGTAAAGCCTTGCGCTCGTTGCGTTTTAACCACCATCGATCAAAATTCTGGTATTGGCGGAAAAGAACCGCTCCGTACTTTAGCCACTTACAAAAGGGTTGGAAACCGCATTTTATTTGGACAAAACCTAGTTTATAACGGCGGTGGAAATTTAATTAAAGTAGGGGATGAAGTGCTGGTAAAAAGTAAAAAGAAGATTCAGTTTGCAAGTTGAAAATAATTACCAATTACGAACCGGACGTAATTCGAAATTTTTAATTCGTAATTGATAGAAACTTTTCATGCAACGCCAAAACCTGTGGCAGAACCATTTGTTGCTCATCGTTAATAATCACAAAATCGCACAGCTTCATTTTCAATTCTTCGTCCAATTGTTGTTCCATGCGGGTCAAAACTTGTTCGCGGCTACTACCATCCCGCTGCATGGAACGTTGGATGCGTAAGGCTTTTGGCGCATACACGCCAATCATATAATCCAATCCACCAGCAGAACCGCTTTCAAAAAAAATAGCTGCTTCTTTTATAGCGTATGCTGTTGTTTGTGCATTCATCCAATCTTCGCCAGCTTGTATCACTATTGGATGAACGATTTTATTTAACTTTTTTAATTCTTCTTCATTCCCAAAAACTTTAGAAGATAAATAAGTTTTGTTTAGCACCCCGTTTGTGTAGGTTTCCTCACCAAAAACCTCCGTTAGTTTTTTATGGAGGATTGGGCTTTCATTCATCAGTTTTTTTGCAACCGTATCTGCATCATACACGGGCACGCCAAGCGTTTGGAAAATTTTTGCAACAGTGCTTTTACCGCTACCAATGCCACCCGTAAGACCGATTTTCAACATACCTCTTAAATAAAATTCCAAAATAAAAAATTCCAAATCCCAACAAGAGCCAAGTCCCAAAACAAAAAATTCCAAATTCCAACAAAATTAAAATTCATAATGAAATTCTAACTTATTGGAATTTGGAATTTTCCTTATTGGGATTTATTAAGATTGGAATTACTTGACAATTGCGGCTGCATTCGCTTTATTCAAGTTGGTTGTCCATTCTTGGCTAATGGCAGATTTTTCAATCTTCATATAACTACCAGGGCTAATTTCCAATTGAAGTGTACCATCTTCATTTACTTTATTTACCGTGCCATGGATACCCGCAATGGTAACAACACGGGTGCCTTTTTGTATTTCTTCCTGAAATTTCTTTGCGTCCTTCGCTTTTTTAGCTTGCGGACGAATCATAAAAAAGTAAAAAACCAAAATCATCCCACCAAGGAAAATAAATTGGAAACCACCGCCGCCACCTTTCGGGTCGCCGCCCATTAAAAGAACTGTTTGTAACATTTTTATAGAATTACGAATTAAAAATTACGAATTAAGGAAAGTAAGAAGTTAGAAAATGAGAAGGTGAGAAGAATTTTTAGATGATAATACGCATTGAAGTAAGGGAGTTGTGTTGTTGGCCTCCTAAACTCTTGCATTTAAGGCTACTGCTTTTTCACTACTTCTAGCGAGAACTTCAATTCTTTCGTGTCGGGTGTGTTGGTAGTAACTGTTATTGTTTTATTTTGTACGCCTTCATGGCCTTCGCTGTTGTAAATTGCTTTTATCTCACCTTCTTCGCCCGGTGCAAATGGCCGTTCCGGTTTATCTACCACGGTACAGCCGCAACTTGCGTGTGCTTCTCTGATAACCAATGGTTTAGCACCCGAATTTTTGAAACGAAAAGAAACAGGGAATTTAACGCCTTCTACTATTTTACCAAAATCTTTGGTCGAATCCAGCCACTCAATCGTAGTAAAATTGACAGAATCAGTTAAAACTTCAGCTGTTTTATTTGTTTTTACGTCGTTATTAATACAACCAACCAACAAGGCCATGGCAAAAACCGAGAAAAATAAATATCGCATAGTTTTTTGTTTGCGCTGCAAAAGTAATTTTATTGCCACAGATTTTGAGATTTATTGCCACAGATTTATTGCCACAGGTTTATTGCCACAGATTCACAGATTTAACACAGACATAAAACAATTGTCAATACATCCAAATATTCTGTGCTTAATCTGAGAATTTGTGGCATTGGCTTATTTTCTTTTAAAATATTTGCCACAGATTCACAGATTTAACACAGACATAAAACAATTGTCAATACATCCAAATATTCTGTGCTTAATCTGAGAATTTGTGGCATTGGCTTATTTTCTTTTAAAATATTTGCCACAGATTCACAGATTTAACACAAACAGAAAACTATTGCCAATACATCCAAAATATTCTGTGCTTAATTTGTGGCATTGGCTTATTTTCTTTTAAAATATTTGTCACAGATCACAGATTTAACACAAACAGAAAACTATTGCCAATACATACAAAATATTCTGTGCTTAATCTGTGAATCTGTGGCAATCATTTTCTTTTAAAATCAACCTTGTGCAACTTGCCCGCTACTTCCAATTCTTTGCGGATATTGTCTAAAATACCGTTTACAAATTGGCCGCTTTGTTTAGTGCTATATTCTTTTGCCAAATCAATGTACTCGTTGATTGTTACTTTGGGTGGAATGGTTTCAAAATATAAAAACTCACAGGTGGCCATTTCCATAATAATCATGTCTAGCGTAGCAATGCGGTCAGCGTCCCAATTACGCAGTTTGGGTGTAATAAATTCTTGTAACTGTTCCTTGCGCTCTTCTGTGGTTTGCAACAAGGTTTTGGCAAACTCGCGTTTTTCAATGCTAATCATTTCGTCCAGTCTGTAGCTGTTTGTTTTTTGAAAAAAGGCCATTATCAACAAACGGAGCATATCGCTGTCATCATCCCAATTATTAAACAATTCTTCCGCAAATTCTGTAAAATCCTCATCTGCCAACATTAAATCTGTGTAAATAAACTCAAGGATTTCTTTTTCATTTTTTTTATCCCTTTCTTGTACGGTATTATATAATTGGTAAGGTGCGCTTTGGGTAAGATTGTTGTAGATGCTTTTTATCCAGTCTTTGCTTTCTGTTAATTCTGGTTTGTAACGTGCAACCGCTTCTTTATAAAAAGGCGATTCGATAATTTTCCACAACAATTCGTTTCCTGCAATTTTTGTTTTTACGCCTAAATCTTCAGCCGTTGGCCTATGTTTGGAAGCTCTGTGGTGCGCATCTGCTTCAGCAAAACGTGCTACTTCAACCAAAACATAAATTTGCCAAGTAAACAAGGCTAGTGTTTGATCAAAATGTTTTGTCAATAAGCGGCTTGCATCACCAAGACGTAAAGTTTTTCCTTCTTCGTTGCGCAGGGCGTAGATGGTTTGCATCACCTTAACCCGGATATTTCTTCTACTAATCATATCGTGAATCGTGAATCGTCAGTTGTGAAGGGCGTTACCAAATTGGATGATTCATGCCTTTCTTTTGCGATTCAATTTTTTGATTGGGCGGCAAAAGTAACAATATATGGCCAAAGAGCGGAACGTGAATTGTGAAAGTGAGTCGTGAGTGGTCAGTGGCGAATGGTAAGCAGGTATCACTCACTCCCAAACCACTGACCACTGACCACTGACCACTGACCACTGACCACTGACCACTGACCACTGACCACTGACCACTGACCACTGACCACTGACCACTGGCCACTGACATTTTTTCCAAACCGTTATCCCAAATTACCGTTTCTGTCAAAAAATCAACTTGAGCGTCAATAAAACTGACATCCTGTTATGAAACCAACCATTTGGCATAATCTTCGTTACATGGCAGTCACCAACAATTATTTTTAAACTAAAAAATAACCGAATTATGGCTTCACAAGTGTTTGAACTCTATGACGACAGGGTTCTTGTAAAAGCAGCCGCTGCAGAAGAAAAAACAAAAGGCGGAATTATAATCCCTGATACAGCAAAAGAAAAACCTCAAAAAGGAACTGTTATTGCTGTTGGCCCCGGTAAATATGCTGAACAAACTGGTAATTTAATACCTATCAACCAAAAAGTAGGGGATACCGTTTTATATGGCAAATATGCTGGTACAGAAATAAGCATCGAAGGTGAAGACTACCTTATTATGCGCACTTCTGACATTTTGATGAAAGCGCCCCAGTAAGTTATCAGTTATAAGTGTTAAGTTATAAGTAATTGAAACTTGACGCTTGAAGCTTCTAACATATAATAAGGATGTAGTCAAAAATTCATAATTCATAATTCATAATTAATAAAATGGCAAAACAAATATATTTCGATATTGAAGCCCGCAACAAAATGAAAAAGGGTGTTGATACCCTTGCAAATGCGGTAAAAGTAACCCTTGGACCAAAAGGTCGTAACGTGGTTATCGAAAAGAAATTCGGCGCTCCCGCAGTTACTAAAGATGGTGTAACTGTTGCAAAAGAAATTGAACTGGAAGACCCGATCGAAAATATGGGTGCACAAATGGTGAAAGAAGTTGCTTCTAAAACTGCCGATATTGCAGGTGATGGAACAACAACTGCTACCGTTTTGGCACAAAGCATTATCGGCGAAGGCTTGAAAATGGTTGCTGCCGGCGCAAATCCGATGGATTTGAAACGCGGTATCGACAAAGCCGTTGCCCAAGTGGTTAAAAACCTAAAAGCACAATCACAAGCCGTTGGTAACGACAGCGATAAGATTATGCAAGTGGCTACCATTTCTGCTAACAGCGACAGTGTTATTGGCAAATTGATTGCTGATGCAATGGCAAAAGTTGGTAAAGAAGGCGTTATTACTGTTGAAGAAGCAAAAGGAACTGATACTACAGTTGATGTGGTTGAAGGTATGCAATTCGACCGTGGTTATATCAGCCCATACTTTGTTACCAACAGCGAAAAGATGGAAGCTGAATTGCAAAGCCCATACATTTTAATCTACGATAAGAAGATTTCCGCTATGAAGGACATCCTTCATATTCTGGAAAAAGTTGCCCAAACTGGTCGTCCGTTGGTAATCATCAGTGAAGATTTGGAAGGCGAAGCTTTGGCTACTTTGGTGGTAAACAAATTGCGTGGTACCCTGAAAGTTGCTGCTGTAAAAGCACCAGGTTTCGGTGACCGTCGTAAAGAAATGTTGACCGACATCGCTATTTTAACTGCTGGTACGGTTGTAAGCGAAGAACAAGGTTACAAATTGGAAAATGCCGATTTGACTTATCTTGGTCAAGCCGCTTCTATCACTATCGACAAGGACAACACTACCATCGTTGGCGGTAAAGGTGAAAAAGCAGATATTACTGCCCGTGTTAACCAAATTAAAGCACAGGTTGAAAATACAACTTCTGATTACGACCGCGAAAAACTACAAGAACGTTTGGCTAAATTAAGCGGCGGTGTTGCAGTTTTGTACGTTGGTGCAGCAACTGAAGTTGAAATGAAAGAAAAGAAAGACCGTGTTGATGATGCCCTTCACGCAACCCGTGCGGCTGTTGAAGAAGGTATTGTTCCAGGTGGTGGCGTTGCTTACATCCGTGCTGTTGAAAGCTTGGAAGGTATGAAAGGCGACCATCCTGATGAAACAACTGGTATTGCAATTGTACGTCGTGCTTTGGAAGAACCACTTCGCCAAATTGTTGCCAACAGCGGTATCGAAGGTTCTATCGTGGTACAAAAAATCAAGGAAGGTAAAGGTGATTTCGGTTTCAACGCTCGTACAGAAGTGTACGAAAACTTGTTCGAAGCCGGTGTTATCGACCCAACTAAGGTTAGCCGCGTAGCTTTGGAAAATGCAGCTTCAATTGCAGGTATGTTGTTAACCACTGAATGTGTGTTGGCCGACAAACCTAAGAAAGAAGAAGCCCACAACCATGGCGCACCAGACATGGGTGGAATGGGATACTAAGAAAAGTTGACGGTTGGCAGTTTGCAATCCTTCAGCAATAGCTTTCAAATATTAAACAAAAAACCGTCTGCATTGCAGGCGGTTTTTTATTGCCTAAAATAAATGCAACTGAAAAATTAGTGCGACTTTCTGCTAACCGCCAACCGTCAATTGCCAAGTCTTTTTGGGCGCCCGGGCGGGCTGTCCCAAGTACTCCGCAGCGGCAATTCACTGTACAAAATTATCCATTATAAATTATCCAATTATCCATTAATTACGCCGCTTTACGGGGTACTTGTTCCCATCCCTGGCGCAAAACACAGTCAGTCATTATTTCGCATGAAAATCATCATTGCAATGTTTTTTATTTGCAAGTTCGTAATAAGGTGAGTGACCTTATACGGCTTTTCTGCTATTTGTTGTCCCGAAAAAGGTCAATCACCTTACGGCAAGGTGGTTGACCTTTTCAAGTTCTCAGAAATTTTTTAATGACCGTGAAAGGTCATCCACTTATTAGCGACTAACAGAACTTGCAAACATTGAAGTTTTCAAAACGTTTAGCAAAATCAAACAATTGGAATTTGGAATTTTTTTATTTGGGATTTAAACAAACTGTAACATTCTCCGAAACTCTTCGTTTAACTCTTTAAACCAAATCAATAAAAATTTATTCCATGAAAAAACTAATGTTCGGCCTATTGGCCATTGTTGGCTTTACCGCCATAATCAGTTGGAAAGATTGGGAAAATATTCAAGGCAGCGGCAACCTGAAAAAAGAAACCCGTGAAGTTGGTAGTTTTTCCGGCATTGAAAGTCGCGGCAGTATGAATGTGGTAATATCTTATGGCAATAGCAATCAAATAACCGTTGAAGCCGATGACAATTTATTGCCGTTGATCGAAACAAAAGTGGATGGTAAAAACTTAGTTATAAAAAGTAAGGACAAAACAGGTTTTTCAACCAAAAATAAAATTACCATAGCCGTACAAATGAAAGCCATTGACAAATTGTCCGTAAGCGGCAGTGGTAATATAAATGGTAACGGAAATTTTGATGGAAGTAATTCCCAAATGTCGGTTTCAGGGTCTGGCAATATTAAATTGGGCTTTTTAAGTTTTGATAAGTTATCAACTTCTATTTCTGGCAGTGGAAACATTAAATTAACTGACGGAAAAATAAATTCGGTTGATGCCAGCATCAGCGGTAGTGGTCAAATGGATGCGGTTGATGTGCCTTGCAACAATGTGATAGCACACATTTCAGGCAGTGGTGGCATGAAAATAACTGCCAATAATAGCATTGAAGCCCGCATCAGCGGCAGCGGAAGTATTCATTACAAAGGCAATGCAACCAATGTGATTGCTAAAACTTCCGGCAGCGGCAAGGTTGTTAAGATGTAGAAAAGTTATTAGTCTATAATAAAGGGCAGCATTTTTAAAATGCTGCCCTTTTGCTATTTTATAAATTTCGGGTAATCTGAACTGTGATTAGTTACGATATTTTTAACCAGATAAACATCGTTTTCAATATCAAAACAAATGTAATATGTGGTGTTGTTGTTTGGACTGTATTGACAATAATAAACACCAAACAGTGGATTTAATGTTTCTTTTCGACGTTGTTTCGGAATGGTGTAAATGAATTTAGTAATCGTTCTAACATAATCTTCCGCATTTTCTAAAAAGCCAAAATACTCTTTTTCGAATAATATATTCACCAGCTCAATTAAATCATCTACAACCCACGGTTGTATGATTACTTTTTCCATGGAAGATTTCTTACGAAGCTTAACAAACGTACTTCAGCTTCATCTAAGGAAATCGCTGTCTCACACTCAATCTGAAATTTGGTCTTTGTGTTACTTTCAGATTGATTTGTATTATGGCTGTAATCTTTTAAGTCTCTTTTAGCATCGTTTATATTATCAATATCCGTTATTTGCAACATAACATTTCTTTTTTGTAAAGATATGATGCTTGGAAATAATATTAGCATAAATTTACATTATAAACTAATCGACTTGCGTACAAATTCCAAAACCTCATCTAAATTTTCTGGCGCAAACCATTGAATATCAGCATATTTTTTAAACCATGTCATTTGGCGTTTGGCATAGCGGCGGGTATTCATTTTTAGGTTTTCGATTGCTTTTTCAAGCGTACATTGGCCGTTTAAATAATCAAAAATTTCCCGGTAACCTACGGTTTGTAAAGCATTTAATTGCCGAAAGGGAAGCAATGTTTTTACTTCATCTATTAAACCTTCATCCATCATCATATCAACCCGCTGGTTAATGCGTTGATACAAAATTTCCCGCGGCAGTTCAAGTCCAATTTTTATAATGTTGAACGGCCGCTTCACTTTCTTTTTTTGTTGATAAAAAAGAATAGAATTGCCGGTTGACCGCTTTATTTCTAAAGCTCGCATCAAACGTTGTGGGTTTTGGTTTTCACCGGCTGAAAAATAAGCTGGATCTTCGTTCGCAACGGCTTGTTGCAACCATTCCAATCCTTTCAAAGCGTAGCTTCCCCTAACTTCTTTTTCTATCGCCTCATCGGTTGGTGGAATTTCATCTAATCCTTCGCAAAATGCACGAATGTACATGCCTGTACCGCCAACCATAACAGCATTGGCATGGTTAGCAAAAATTTCTTCAGCTGCAGCTAATGCATACTTTTCAAAAATGGCCACATCAACCTTTTGGTGGATAGAATGCGAGTTGATAAAATAATGTGGAACGGCGGCTAATTCTTCGGGAGAAGGTTTTGCTACACCAATATTTAATTCCTTGAAACATTGGCGGGAATCGGCAGAAATAATGGATGTGCCAAAATGCTTGGCTAATTGTATGGCCAAAGCCGTTTTCCCAACAGCTGTTGGCCCGCAAATAAGAATGATGTTTTTGCGCAAGGTTCAAAACATTGTTAAGAATTAAGAGTTGATAATTAAGAGTTAGTGCCACTTAAACTCTCAATTATCAACTCTTAATCCTTAATTCTTAACAAATAATTTTATACTAGCTTTACTTATTCAAGCCCTAAACCTTGGTTTTCATCGCCAGCGTCTTCAGCAGGTTCTTCTGATCCACCTTCGCCTTCTTCACCAAAACCTTCGGTTGCTTCTGTTAAATCGTATTTTTCCTCAATTTCGGCAAATTTTGGTCCCAACAAACCTTTGGTGCCGTATTGTTGTGGTCCAATACCTTCCTTACGCGTCATCGATGGATATACTGTTTTGCCATTGTCATCTTTGGAAACGTTAATAAGCTCAATCAAAAACACCCAATTTTTGGTAAAATCGTATAAGTAAATAAAGCGTTGGTTGGTATCTTTTATTTCCGAACCAATGGTAGTTTCGGCCATCAACAATGGCGGAGCTTTGTATGGTTTGTCATATTTTTCAACGCTAATTTCCCTGCCACGCTGCCATTGGTCGTTACTACGAAAGAATGTTGCTTGATGTTTTGAATCAAACTCATACGATTTTAAGATGCACTCGTGCAACTGAAAAAAGTTTTGTGTATGCTTGATAACGATATCACGGTAAATGCTATCGTCTTCTTCAAAGTAAATCCTGAATTTTAAAATGGCCATCTGCTTTTTATTGTGTTAAGTATCTGCTGATAAAAATTGAGCCAGCTTTCTTAGCTGTCGTTTTGTTGTTAAATAGGCTGCAAATAAAATCAATTTTTATCAACTGGCTGCAATCCTAGTTCCTTTGCTTTTTCCACAATATAAACATAGGCGGCTTCATAAGTATTTTGTACTTCACCATCCAAAATGGCATCTTTCAAAGCTGTTTTTAAAATACCAATCGGTCGGCTTGGTCCGATGCCAAAAATATCCATAATCTGTTGACCATCAATGGGTGGTTGCCAAGTTCGAATATGGTCTTTTTCCTCCAGTTCCTTACAACGTTGTTTTACGGTTTCAAAATTCTGTAAATAACGTTGTACTTTTTGTTTGTTTTTGCTGGTGATATCGGCGCTGCACAAAGTCATCAAATCTTCAAAATCGTTGCCGGCATCAAACAAAAGTCTGCGGATGGCAGAATCTGTAATGTTTTCGTTGGTAACAGAAATGGGGCGATGATGCAGCTCCACCAATTTTTTTACATAGCGCATCGGCTCATGCAAGGGTAGTTTCAACTGGTCGAAGACTTTTGGCACCATTCGGCCGCTAATTATTTCATGCCCATGAAACGTCCAGCCATGGCCTTCTTCAAAACGTTTTGTGGCGGGTTTACCCATGTCGTGCATAATAGCAGCCCATCTAAGCCAAAGATTATCAGTGTGTTGTGAAATATTATCCAAGACTTGAAGGGTATGGTAGAAATTATCCTTATGGCCTATGCCTTCGATATTTTGGGCACCGGCCAAAGCCACCATTTGCGGAAAAATAATTTGTAACAAACCGCTTTTATACAACAAATCAAAACCGATGGATGGTTTTTTGCTCATCACAATCTTGTTCAATTCATCTGTTATCCTTTCTTTCGAAATAATTTTGATCCGATCTTTCTCATTTTTGATAGCCTCAAAAGTGGTTGTCGAAATTGAGAAATGCAACTGACTAGCAAAACGGATGGCTCGCATCATACGTAATGGATCATCACTAAAAGTTTGTAAAGGCTCTAACGGTGTTTGGATCAATTTTTTTTCTAAGTCGGCAACACCGTTAAATGGATCTAGCAAACTTCCGTAATCGTTGGTATTCAAGCTGATAGCCATGGCGTTAATGGTGAAATCGCGGCGGTTTTGGTCATCTTCTAAACTACCTGGTTCCACATCGGGCTTGCGACTATCGCTGCGGTAACTTTCTTTTCTTGCCCCCACAAATTCAATTTCAATATCGGGCAACTTTATTTGTGCCGTACCAAAAGTTTTAAAAAAGCTAACTGCTGGCACCGGATTAAATTCATCCGCCACGGCTTGCGCTAAGGCAATACCATCGCCCAAGCAAACAATATCTGCATCTTTTGTAGGTCGTTGCAATAATTTATCCCGCACGAAACCGCCTACCACAAAAGCTGGAAAGCCAAGTTTTCCGGCTATGCGACCAATCTTTTTAAACAAAAATGCTTCTCTATCGGTAAGTGGTATCTGCATGTGGGCGGCAAAAATAATGATTGAAGGATTGGTGGGTAAATGAAATATTGAAAGTTGGCCAAGTCTAAACAATGGATGCGGAGAATAAATGATGGATTCACCGCACATTTTGCGGAGATTAGATGGTTTAATCTCCGCAAAATGTGCAGCGGAATAGTTTTTTTTGAATTAGCTAAATGCTCGCAAGACACGGCTTTGCGGGATATATTGGATTTGATAGATAAAAATGTGTTGGCGAAAGATGCCGGTGGCGGTAGAAATACGGGATATATCTTGATTTTGTAAACAACAATATAAATCATTGTTTTCCCTTAAATTTGAAAAAACATTTCCATGAGGCAGGTTAGGCAAGTTGATATGGAGGAAGAAGAATATATCGAATACGAAATAAAGTCCGATTTACGTCATGAATATATAAATGGAAAGTTGATCGATATGCCAGGAGAAAGCGGTTACAATAACGATATTGCTGGTAACTTGTTGATAGCTTTAAAGCCAACATTGCGGAAAACAGGTTACAGCGTATTTACACACGATGTGAAATTAAAGATCCCAAACGAAAAAATATATTTTTATCCGGATTTGTTTGTGACTGCTGAAAAACCTGCCCATCAACAATTTATATACCATACCGCTGTTTTGATTGCGGAAGTATTATCACCAGCAACTAGGCATTACGATATGTTTGACAAGTATTTGGAATACCGAAAAATTCCAGAACTTTCCTATTATTTATTGATAGAACCAGAAAAGAAGTTTGTAACATTCTTGTCGAAAGATAATAATGGCGAATGGCAAACCGACCTTTATACGGATGCTTCAGAAACAATGTTGTTCGGTAAACTGAACATATCTGTTTCGATGGAAGACTTGTTTGGGTAAATTATCAACCCATCTTCTCTACTAATATATCCACTACCCGTTCACCATCCATCGCAGCGCTTACAATGCCGCCGGCATAACCAGCGCCTTCGGCGCAAGGGTATAAATTTTTTATTTGGGGATGATGTAAATACAAATCATCACGAGGGATGCGCACAGGGGAGGAAGTTCTGCTTTCTGTTGCAACCACTACTGCTTCATTGGTAAAATAACCTTTCATTTTTTTGCCAAATTCTTTAAATCCTTCTTGCAAAGTTTTGTAAATAAATGGCGGCAGAACAGTAGAAAGCTCTGCAGATTTTAATCCGGGATTATAAGAGCAATTAGGTAAAGAGCCAGACAATTTGGATGCTGTAAAATCAATCATCCGCTGCGCTGGTGCCACCATATTTCCGCCACCGGCGGCAAAAGCTTTTTGCTCTACCATTTGCTGGAAACGCATGAGAAGCAACGGGTTGGCGGTTGGCGGTTGGCGGTTGGCGGAGCCTAACTTAGGGTTTTCATCCGCCATCCGCCATCCACCATCCACCATCTGCTTTACTGCGTCTTCCACATCAACCTGCACCACCATTCCACTATTAGCAAAAGGATTGTTGCGTTTACTTGGGCTCCAACCATTTACAACCAATTCACCCGCACTTGTTGCAGCCGGCGCAATTACGCCACCTGGACACATGCAAAAAGAAAACACGCCACGACCTTGTACCTGTTGTACCAAACTATAGGAAGCTGGCGGCAAAAAATTATCCCGTACCGCAGTATGGTATTGGGCTGAATCAATAATGTTTTGTGGATGTTCGATGCGGACGCCAAGGGCAAACGGCTTCGCCTCGATCAAAATATTTTTTCGGCAAAGCAATTCAAAAATATCACGGGCAGAGTGGCCTGTTGCTAAAATCACGGCTTCGGCGTTAAATGAATCGCCATCAGCGGTAAGCACCGATTTGATTTTGTTGTTTTCCACTGCAAAATCAACCACCTTTTTTTCAAACAAAAAAATACCGCCAGCATCAGTTATTTGCTGGCGCATGGCCGTGATAATTTGTGGTAATTTGTTGGTGCCAATATGTGGATGGGCTTCATAAAGCACATTTTCTTCTGCCCCAAAATGATAAAATAATTGAAGTATACGATTTATATCGCCACGCTTTGTACTTCGGGTGTATAATTTACCGTCGCTGTAAGTGCCGGCACCGCCTTCACCAAAACAATAATTGCTCTCAGGATTTACAATACCCGTTTTGCTGAGCGCAGCTAAATCGCGGCGGCGGCTACGAACATCTTTACCACGTTCTAAAATAATTGGTTTAATGCCTTGCTCAATCAATTTTAGCGCTGCAAACAATCCCGCTGGACCAGCGCCCACAATTATTACTTCATGCTTCACATGGGAAACGTCTTTAAAATTAAAACGGAGGATTTCCCTCTTTTTGAAAGGCTCATTAATAAAGGCATTCAACGTAAGGTTGGCCCAAATGGTTTTACCTCGAGCATCAATGGAATGCTTTAAAACATGGAATCCGGTAACAGAAGCTGCCCTTTTCCCTATATTTTGGGCAATTGCATTTTTTATAAATGCTTCGTTTGCAGCCTCAGACGGCAGCAAACGAAGCAAAATTTGTTGTTGCATATTTGTTCTGTTTGGTAGTTATCCAAAAGAGAAAAGTAGTTGGTAAGTTGGTACTTAGTAGTTGGTATTTAGTAATTAGATAAATCTTTTTATTTTCTAACTACTAAATACCAACTACTAACTACCGGTTTTAAAACGGCAAATCATCAGGCACATCCGTAGGAATGTAATCAGGCGGCATATTATTATTGCTGGCACTTTGGTTGGCGGCGGTTTTTTGCATACTTGCATATTCCATACGCCATGCATCCAAATTGGTAAAGTAGCTCACTTTGCCGTCTCTTTCAGATTTATTGCCTTTCAAGTTAAAACTAACTTTCACTTCGTCGCCCAAATTAAACTTGCCGGGCATATCGGTTTTGTCTTGCACGCATTGAAATTTGATGTAATTGGTGATAGCACGGCCACCAATATCATCGGTTTTTTCGATTACAAATTCCCGCACTTTGAATGTGGCTGTGCGTTGCATGGTTTCCATTACGGAAATTAATTTCCCTGTTACTTCGAATGACATGTTTCAATAAAAATTTAGTCAAAGCTATTACCAAATTTCTTGTATTATTTTTTTTCTTTTGGAGACTTTTGTAGATACTTTGCCGTACCTTCCCAAAACCTTAAAATAATAAAAAAAATATTTTATTTATAATTTTCATAAATGGTTATAAAAGAATTTTATACGGAACTGGCACCACATTTGCGATATTAGATGGTTGCACGACTCCCATAGAAACTTTGCTCTCTCATCTCAATAAAATTCTAAATCAAAACATTTGTTTGTAGTAACCATAAAAAAAAATTATCCATTTTTAACCTCGGAAATTTTTAAAGTAAAAGCCATGAAAATGAATACCAGCATAGGTTTCGCATCTATTTATCATCAATTCATTTTCATTCCCTGCTATAAACAAAAAGGCCTGCGAAAAATATATACTGTTTTGATACGGAAAAAAACAAGTACTTAAAATTTTTTTTTCAACAAAAGGTTTTTGATATTCGCTGTCCTTCGGAATATTTTTACACATTTTTGTAAAACTTTTTGCATGGATTTGGATGGAAACACTTTACTCAAAAATAAATACAACCTTACCGGGAGAATGAACAAGACTTGCGAAATAGTTTGGGCTGACTGTTTAAATATCATAAAAGATATTGTGGAATGGCAGCACTATAAAACATGGTTCGAGCCCATCAAACCCGTGTCATTAAAAAACAAGGTTCTAACCATCCAGGTTCCGAGCCAGTTTTTCTATGAATATATAGAAGAACACTATATTACATTGATTGCCAAGACAATAAAACGCGAACTTGGCAAAGAAGCACGTTTAGAATACCGCATTTTAGTAGATAGCGGCAATGCTATGCATCCACAAAAAACCATGGATGTGCCTGCAAACGAAATTCGCATGTACAGTAATAATGAAGCCGATTTTCCATTGGTTATCAATAATCCAGTAAAAAATCCTTTTGTCATTCCGGGTCTTAAAAAGATGCAAATTGACCCGCAGTTGAACCACAATTATACTTTTGATAGTTTTATTGAAGGTGATTGTAACCGTGTGGCTCGTCGTGCGGGGAAAACCGTAGCTGAAAAGCCCGGCGCTAATTCTTTTAACCCTTTGGTTATTTATGGCGGTGTTGGTTTAGGGAAAACCCATTTGGGCCAAGCTATCGGTAACGAAGTTAAAAAATTACATCCACACAAAGTGGTGCTGTATGTAAGCAGCGAAAAATTTATCAACCAATTCCAAGACCACAGCCGAAATAATGCTATTAACGATTTTATTCATTTTTACCAGTTGATAGATGTACTTATTATTGATGATGTTCAATTTTTTAATAGAGCCGAAAAAACACAAGATGCCTTCTTTGCCATTTTTAACCATTTGCACCAAAGTGGTAAACAATTGGTTTTAAGTAGCGATAAGGCACCAAAAGATTTGGACGGTTTGCAAGAACGCTTGCTTAGCCGTTTCCGCTGGGGGTTGAGTGCCGATATTACCATGCCGGAATACGAAACCCGTATCGAGATTTTGGAAAGGAAAATGAAGAACGATGGCTTGGAAATGCCGAAGGAAGTGGTGAAGTATTTAGCCTTTAATATCAATAGCAATGTACGGGAATTGGAAGGCGCCCTGATTTCGTTGTTGGCGCAATCATCGCTAAATAAAAGGGAGATCGATTTGGAACTGGCTAAAAAAGTACTACGCAATTTTATAAAAACCAGTAGCAAAGAAATTACCATCGAAACCATCCAAAAAATGGTGTGTGAATATTTTGATGTGCCTTTTGAAAAATTGATGCAAAAAACCCGCAAACGCGAAATTGTTCAGGCACGCCAAATAACGATGTTCCTTTCCAAAGCATTCACCAAAAATTCTTTAAAGACAATTGGCGAGCATTTTGGCGGTCGAGATCATACCACGGTTATCCATAGTTGCCAAACCGTCAAAGATTTGATGGATACCGATACGGTTTTTAAAGAAAATGTAATGGAATTGCAACAAAAGGTGCAATTGGCGTCTTTGTAAGATTTATTTTGCGTAATAAAAAATTCAAAGAAATAAAAAGAGGCTGTCTCAAAAGTTTGAGACAGCCTCTTTTTTATAATCTTTAACAGTACTTACAAACGCATCTGCAAAGTTATACCGCCCGTACGGTAAAATATAAACCTGCCAAAGTAACCCCACCGCCTATAATTGAAAGCATGGTTCTTGAATATCTGTTATCCGAAGCTACTTCACCCAAAAATAGTCCTACAATGTGGATGAAAATAGTGACCAACAAAAAGCCAATGGTGTAAAAAAATGGCGTGGCCATTTTTGGCATTTCCAATCCGTGCGTATTACCATGAAAAATGCCAAAACAAAATACGAAGGCAAAAGTAAGCACTGTAGAAAATCCCTTGCTAATAAAGGCGATAGCCAAACCCAGTATCAAACTGCTAATACCAATACCCACCTCGGCAAATGGTACAGGTATGCCGGCTATGCCCAGCAAGCCACCAACAATCATAGCCGAGACAAAAGCACTGGGTATCAGCCAAATGTTTCGCCCACCCATTACTGTACTTATCATTCCTACGCTAAGCATTGCCAATAGATGGTCGGGACCAGAAATGGGGTGCAGCATGCCAGATAGAATGCTGCTTCCATTTATCTCAGAATGGGCAAAAGAAGAAAACGGTAAAATACAGCAGCCAATGCCAAGCGCTATATTTCTTATATTATTCGTAATTTTTTGTGATAGCATTTTTAAGTCTTATACCAACTGCAAACGGTTATCAAGGTTCCCAACCTTCACGCCTTTTTTGTACATCCAAAGACCAATAAGTGCAATAATAATTAGCGCCGTGCCAATTGCTGTATTGATATACAAAGGCAAAAAACCGAAAAGCATGGGATTCAGTTTCTTCACGGCTTCCGGCCACTGCCCATAGTTGGCCGCGTTCAAAGGCACCATGCTATTGGTGGCTATAAGACTTGCTTCAGGGAAAAGAAAGGTTATATAATAAAATGATGACCAAAAGATAGATACCGTAGCTACGCCAGCTATCATACCCAATTTTGGCTCCTTGGATTTGCGCCACATCAACCACAGCGAAAGAAGGCAAATGCCATCCAAGAATATAAACGCTACTGCATCGTGGAACTTGGCATGGGGCAGCCATTGCGAATTGTCTACGTGTCCTTTATCACCAGGAAGTATATCTACGATGGTAGAAACGATGCCCGACAATGCTACTGCTAGCGTAACCAACACTCTGCCTGTTTTAATTTTTGACAAAATTAATTAACATTTTTTAAATTTTAAATGATTGTAAATCCGTCGCAAATGTAGTGAAGCAATATTATATATAATTAATTTTATTCCATCTAATAAAAAACCCCAAGCTTTTATTGCTTGAGGTCTTTTACGTTAGCTTATTAATTGAATTGCTTATATTGACGCATTAATTATCAATTCATTAAAAATTATACTTTACGC
>CAWJTH010000078.1:0-64743 GCA_963845495.1 uncultured Chitinophagaceae bacterium | reverse complement strand
CATTTATTAATTGTTCCTTTTTGGCATTTGCCGGAAAATAAAAGCCCAGACAAAGTGCCGTCCGGCAAGGCTGGATACCCGGAGAAAACTCCTTCTTGATAATGCGTTAGTTTCCATAGTGGCTACTGTAAATCGTTTAAATACTATTTTGCTTTGGCCGAAGGCGCATAGGCGCCCTTAGCTATCCATAATTTAACCTGGGCTGAAATGCAGGCCTGCTCATTGGTGGCAGGGTGCGGCCAATGCCGGGATGCCATGCCCAGCCTACCAGATCATCATGTGCCATATGGTCTATCAGTTGGGCTTTGGTGCGACCGCCGTTCTGTTTTGGGTCGAGCAGTTGCAGTGCCAGCTGCCGCGGTGTACGGCCCTGGAACACCATCCGCATATTGGCAGGCGGCAATCCCCATTTAGGGTTTCCGGGGGGTAAATGTAAGCCGGGAACATTTTCTGGCTGGTGGCAATTGCTGCAGCGCATGGAATAAACGCCATGCCCGTCCGCACCACGTTTTACATTCATGGTATGCGGATGATTGTCGTCGCCCTGCAATGGCACATCACCTGAAGGGTGACAATTCATACACCGCGGACTCATCAACACTTTATAAACCGACATAAACGCCTTGACCGAACCCACGCTGTCTTTCCCCGCTGTGGAGGTGCTTTTTTTGCCCGCCGGTTCTGTCTTGAAAGATAGAACCGTGATGCCTGCCATCGCCAGCGCTATACTTAAAAAAATCAGTTTCTTCATGATTTAGCGCCCTCCCGCGCAACTCAGCAGCCCTGTGTATCGCCGCCCTGATACGCTGATAAGTGCCGCAGCGACAGATATTTCCTGACATCGCATCATCAATATCCTGGTCAGTAGGATTGGAATTTTCGCGCAATAAGCACTGCGGCTGACATCAATTGGCCCGACTGGCAATAACCGCATTGCGGCACGTTCATTTCGTTCCATGCGAGTTGCAACGGATGGTTGTTGTTGGCAGAAAGGCCCTCGATGGTAACGATCTTCTGCCCTGCCGCACGGCTTATCTTTGTAATACAGGAACGTATCGATTCTCCGTTGAGGTGAACGGTACAGGCCCCGCATTGAGCAGCACCGCAGCCAAATTTAGTACCTGTTAAACCTAAAATATCCCGGAGAACCCACAAAATGGCATGTTTGGGTCGGCATCGACATCGTGGTGTTGACCGTTGACGGTGATTGTGATCATAAGCAAATTTTTAGTCGAGTAAATTTAACTGAAAAACTAATACAAATGCATACTTCTTTTAAATACCTTTAAAGTTAAAACTAATCTAAATTACGGGTGTTTTGTAGTTGAACCTCGCATTAAATCAGCTAACGTGCATAAAGCAATTAAACAAGTTTCGATAACCAAAGTAACGGATGGCAATTGCTTCGATAAAACGGATGCGCTTGCCATTGAGGAGCCTTTGGAGATCAGGCTGGAATTTGGGCCTGAGGGAAATCGCAGTGTCCAAAATATTTCGGTTACCATGCGTACGCCGGGCAATGATGCTGAACTGGCCCTGGATTTTTGTTTACTGAAGGCATTATAAAACAAGCTAAGGAAATCGCCGACAGTTGATCATTGCTTTATTGCCTGTGCCGAGAATAAAGAAAATGTGATACAGGTAAGTTTGAAACGAAGATGTTATTCCCAACCTGCAAAATACCGAACGAAACTTTTATACCACATCCAGCTGCGGCGTTTGCGGTAAAGGTTCTATTAATGCTATTCGTACGGTAGTTCTTTCATGCAACAAACTGACGATCTGGCAATAAATAACGAATTTACTTTACTCAGTTTCCCGATATATTGCTGGAACACCAGGCTGTTTTTGCCGATACCGGCGGATTGCATGCTCGGCATTATTTAACACAGCAGGCGAATTGTTATTGGTTAGGGAAGATGTTGGCAGGCATAATGCTTTGGATAAACTCATCGGCGCGGCTTTAATAAAAACTGGCTGCCACTAAACAATCATATTTTGTTGTTAAGCGGCCGGGCCAGTTTTGAGCTGGTGCAAAAAGCAGCTATGGCCGGCATTAACATTATTGCGGCGGTTGGCGCACCATCAAGCCTGGCTGTTGAACTGGCCGAAGAATTTAACATCACGCTTACCGGTTTTTTACGCGATAATCGTTTTAATATTTATACAGCGCCACACCGCATTTTATTACCCGTTTATGAAAATACGCATTAAAAGCAATTCGATTAAGATACAGGCTCACCCGTACGTGACGTAAGCAGTTTAGCTAAGGAAGGTTACCTGGAAGAACAGGTTAGATTTTGCGGGCAATCCGCTTGATCTATGCCTTCAACTAACTGACATGATGCAAGTATTGACATCAGTTTTATCAGATAATAAGATTACTTTAATTATGCCGCAAACAATGATAGCAGAATTAACCGATACAGATAAAGTTGGTTTTGAAAATCACGATGGCGATTGCATTTACTGGTTGAAAAAGATTTTACCTGTTTGGATGATGTAGCCGAAGATCAAAGTGATAATTACCCCAACCCTTTAGCTGAGAAAATTATATGAGCAAGGAAAATGAACAAGCCGGCAGCCGAAAACCCGGAAGAAGTTACTGGATTTGAAAGTAACCGAACCTAAAAAATGGGCGGCGGGTATACCGGCAGTTACGGCAGCCATGGAAGATATTTTACAGGAAGCCGGCATTGGCGCGGGGATGGACGGCTTGTTCCACATGAATAAAAAAGGCGGGTTTGATTGTTCCAGCTGTGCCTGGCCCGACCCGGATGACGACCGCTCGCCAATTGCCGAATATTGTGAGAATGGCGCCAAAGCCCTGGCCGAAGAAGCCACTACAAAAAAGCTAGACGGCTGATTTTTCGCCCAAAATTCAGTTGCCGATCTGGCAAAACTGAACGATTATGAGATCGGTAAAAAAGGCCGTATAGCCGAGCCTGTTTATCTGCCAAAAGGCGGCTACGCATTACGAGCCTATCAGTTGGGATGATGCATTTAAAAAAATAGCGATCACATTTAAACGGCCTGAAATCGCCAAACGAAGCTGCATTTTATACATCGGGACGTACCAGTAACGAAGCATCGTTCACTTACCAGCTGTTTGTACGCGAATTTGGCACCAATAATATGCCCGATTGCTCCAACATGTGCCATGAATCTACCAGTGTGGCGCTTGGCCGAAGCATCGGCATTGGCAAAGGAACCGTTACGCTGAATGATTTTTATGATACGGATGTGATCATCATTATGGGGCAAAACCCGGGCACCAATCACCCGCGCATGCTTACCGCTTTGCAAAAAGCAAAGGATAAAGGCGCGAAAATCATCGCCATAAACCCGTTGCACGAGGCCGGTTTGATGGGCTTTAAAAACCCGCAGAATGTGTAAAGGCATATTGGGCATCACCACCCAACTGGCCGATGTGTATTTGCAGGTAAAAATAAACGGCGATATGGCGCTGTTTAAAGCCATTGAAAAATTGCTTTATGAGGCCGAAGTGAAAGAGCCGGGAAAAGTTTTCGACCAGGATTTTATTAAGGAAAATACGCCGTGGTTATGCCGAGTTTCTGCATCACCTTGGAAAAGCATAACCGTTGAAGAACTGGCCGAAAAATGCGGCGTTCCGCTTGATGCAAATCAACGAAGCCGCCGAATTATGCTCAAATATAAAAGCCGCATTATTATTTGCTGGGCCATGGGTATTACCCAGCATGAAAACGGGGTGGATACCATTAAGGAAATTGTAAACTTTATCTATGCTTAAAGGCAGCATTGGCAAGCCGGGCGCAGGCTTATGCCCGGTACGCGGCCATAGCAATGTGCAGGGCAACCGCACCATGCTGATATTTGATAAGCCATACGCAAAGCAATTGGATAAACTGAAAGAAGTTTTTGGTTTTGAACCGCCGCGCGAGCATGGTTATGATGTGGTTGATTCCATAAAAGCCATGCACGAAGGAAAGCTGAAAGTGTTTTTTGCCATGGGCGGAAATTTTCTTTCGGCTACGCCGGATACCAATTATACCGCCGAAGCTATGCGAAAGCTGAAGCTTACGGTGCATGTTTCAACCAAACTAAACCGCAGTCATTTGGTGCATGGCGAAGAAGCGCTCATATTACCAACGCTTGCGCGCAGTGATAAAGATATTATCAACGGTGAAGCACAGTTTGTAAGCTGCGAAAATTCGATGGGTGTTATACAAATGTCGAAAGGCGTATTGGAGCCGATATCTAACCGAATGCTGAGCGAAAACCAGATCGTTTGCAAACTGGCAAAAGCCACTCTTGGCAGACAGAACGGTTGTTGATTGGGATAAGTATGAATAGTTATGATGCTGTGCGCGATGTGATTGAAAAAGTGATTCCCGGGTTTTGAAGATTATAATAAACGTGTACGGCAGCCCGGCGGCTTTTATTTGCCAAACGCCCCGCGCGAAGGCAAATTTGAAACCGAAAAATTTGGCGATAAAGTACCTTTCAGTATTACCGAATTACCGAAGCATAAACTGGCTGATGATGAATATATGATTGACGACCATCCGCAGCCACGACCAGTTTAATACCACTATTTATGGCTTGGATGACCGTTACCGCGGCATTCATAATGAACGCAGGGTGATATTTATGAACGAAAAAGATATTTAAAAGGCCGGGTTTAAGGCAGGGGATAAGGTTGATCTTGTTTAATCACCACGGCGGACAAGTGCGCGTTGCAAAGCTTTTTGTGATCGTGCCTTATAACATCCCGCGAAGGCAATACCGCAACTTATTATCCTGAAACCAATGTTTTGGTGCCGATTGATAGCGTTGCCAAAAAAAGCAATACGCCGACTTCAAAACTGATCATTATTAAAATAAAAAAGCATGAGTATTAGTAATTTTCAGTGCTTTCGAAAAAGGGGTTGTGTCTTTCTAAAACTAATTAGTTTAATCAACTCATTTATAAACTTGACGGGGTGCGATTGAGGAATCAACTCTTCCAGTGCCGGCCGGAATGGCGAAGAAGATTTTTCTGCGGATTATAAGTTTGAAAACTCATTGTCTGGTTGTATGTCAAGTTAAGCGTGACAAATATATGCAAAATCAGACCATTAAAACAAATGCAAATATCAGAAATACTTGGTTTTTCAAACTCCGAACTTTAATATTAAAAAAGGCTGATCATAATTTATGATACAGCCTCTTATGTGATCCCGCTGGGATTATATTCTTGAAGGGTTATGCCCCTGTATTTCAATAAGTTATAACGATCTGATTTTTATGGGGTACCGAAAAGGTCACCGATATACTTTGTACTAAATTGTACTGGTTTGATGTCGTTTAAAGAACTAAATTTAACTTCCACAAATATACAATTATACCTGCAACTATTTAATTCTTAAATGACTTACGATAAAAAAACTTCACAAGCAATCTGTTTAGTCAGCGGAACAGTAATATCAGTGACTATTGTCAGGCTGATCAAAAATAGTCGCTGAAGCCATTGTAATATCCATAATTACTTTGTCAAGTTCGTCCGCAGACTCCTTCATATATTGCATAATATCATCATTTTCCGCATCCGAATTTCCAGCAAGTTTAAACAGGTTAAAAAGCCCCATCAGCCTTGCAAGCGGTGCACGAATAACATGTGATTGCATCCAGCTAATCTCTTTTAGCTTGAAGTTTTGCTCTTGTATTGCAGTAATATACCGCTGTTTTTCGGTTATATCGTTAGCAAGTACAAGTCCTGCTTCTTTTCCCCTGAAGCGGATTATCGTCCGTTTTATTTCAACATTGATAATCTCGCCGCTTTTTTTTTGGTGCCGAAAAATTCCGGGTGAAAAACTTCTATCGTTTTCTATCAGCGACTGTTCCAAATGTGCGATAGCGTCCTGCGGCCTGATGTCTTTAAGCGTCATGGCGAGAAATTCCGATGGGGCATAACCGTAATGCTCTGCTGTGGCCCTGTTGACATCAAGAAAGGCAAGTGATTCCAAGTCATAGACCCACATGGGGACTGGATTAAGATGAAAAAGGTCTGCGTATTCTTGCCTCGAATGCTCCAGGTGATCAATAAATGATTGCCGTTCTATACTATAGACCACGCTTTTATACAAAATCGCCGGTGTAATTTCATCTTTGAGCAGGTAATCAGCCACCCCGAAACCGAGCGTTTTGATGCTGAATTCAAAATTTTCATAACCGGTCAAAACGATAACCGGGATGGTGCCGCAAATATTAAGGAGATTAGTTATCAAATCTTCGCCGGTCATATCGCTTAAAGACAAGTCCAGTAAAATAATATCAAAGGTACATCCTTCATCTGTCAGCAGCTTTTTCGCTTCACCAAAAGTTTTCGCTTGTGTAAGGTTCGGAACGGCGATCTTTTCTAGGAGACAGTCTTCGACCAAAACGTAATCGCCAGGGTTGTCCTCGACAACCAGAATCTCATATTTTTTATGATCGGTCGTCATCTGTTCTTTGGTATAGATACAATGTGGATCCAAAAATCTTCAATTTTTGCCATAGCGATCATGAATTCATTGATTTCGATAGGTTTCGTTATAAAACAATTAACATGATTACTGTACGACAGGTTGACATCCTTTTCGGAAGAGGATGTAGTTAGCATCACAACCGGTATCACTTTAAAGCGCTCGTTTTCCTTGAGAAATTTAAGGACTTCATGCCCGCTTCGTTTTGGAAGGTTAACGTCCAGCAGCACCAGATCAGGCGGTGCTTGCGTGGCCGTCAATTGTTCGAAAAAAGCGATCGCCGCCTCCCCATCCTTGATCACCGCGATGTCATTGATGATCTTGCTATCTTCGAAAGCCTCGCGTGTAAGCAAAATATCGCCTTCATTATCTTCTACGAGCAGAATATTAATTGGTTTCATACGCATTACTTTAAAATAGTAAAAAATAAAGTACTTCCATGGGGAATTGCAGGCTCCGCCCAGATCTCCCCGCCATGACGGGCGATGATTTTTTTACAAATGGAAAGGCCGAGTCCGGCACCCGCCGTACCTGCCGCCTGGGGCAATCTTTTGAATATCTGGAATATGTTTTCTTTTTGATCCTGCGGGATTCCGCTTCCGTTGTCTTTAACCCCAAATAGCCAGTGGTCGTTTTTTTCGTCTGCGGTGATCTCGACCAAAAGCTGCCTTTCCGGGTAACGATATTTGACCGCGTTTGAAACTAAATTCTGCAATAAAAGTTTTAGCGCGGTACGTTGCCCGATGATCTCAGGCAAATTTTCAAAAATCAACTCGGCATGTATTTCCTTGATAATAGGCGCATAAAAAAGCACAACTTCTTCTATTAAAACTTGCATTTTTACCGGTTCGAACGGTGTATTGTCACTGCCTGATTTGGCAAATTCCAACAATTCACTGGTCAAATGTGTCATCCGTTTAGCGCCGTCAATGGCGTATCTGACATATTCCCTGCCTTTCTCATCAAGTACGTTACTGTATTTCTTTTCCAGTAAACTCATAAAAGAATAGATCATACGCAGAGGTTCTTTCAGGTCATGCGACGCTACTGACGCAAACTCTTCCATTTCCCTGGCCTGGGTAGCTATTTTGACCGCGGAAGACTGGAGAAGCCTGTTCGACTTACGGAGTTCTAAAACGTTTATGACCTGGTTAGCCAGGCTCTTGAGTGCTAATTGCTGCTGTTCTGTTAGTTCCCCTGCCTCAAAATTTACCACGCAGATTGTACCGAGTGCGTAGCCGTTGGGTGTTAGGAGCGGCATTCCCGCATAAAATTTTACTTGCGGCCCACCCGCGACTACCGGGTTGTCACTAAAACGTACATCCTGTGTAAGGTCTGGAACGACCATTAACCGGCCAGGGTCATTGATCGCGTGGCCGCAGAAGGAATACGCGCGGGGTGATTCGGACATCTCAATACCGAGCTTCGATTTAAAAAACTGACGGTCGTTGTCGATAAGACTGATCATAGCGATGGGTGTTCCGCAAATCATCGCAGCCATACGGGTAATATCATCGTAGTCTTCTTCCGGTAAGGTATCGAGCACGTGGTAGCTTTCCAGCGCCTTTTGGCGCTCGACCTCATTATCCGGTAAACGCGGGGCTATCATAACTTAACTTTTTTAACTGTAAAATGAAATTTGCTTCCTTTTCCTTCTTCGGATTCGACCCAGATCTTCCCACCCAGATTATCGATGATCTTTTTCGTGATCGAAAGACCCATCCCGGTGCCCGAAAATTCATCTTTGTTATGCAGCCGTTGAAAGATCACGAATATCTTTTCAAAATAGTCAGGCTTAATGCCTATACCGTTATCAGCAACCGTAAATTCCCAGGCATCGTGTTTTTCAATACAACTGATATGAATTACCGGTGACTGATCTTTTTTCTGGTATTTAAGCCCGTTGCCTATAAGGTTCTGAAAGACCTGCCGAAGCGGGCCGCGATAGCTGACCAATTCAGGTAATGCGCCCCAACTGATCGTCGCTTTCGTTTCTTCGGTCATTCTCCGGTATAGCCCTTTTACTTCAGCCATCAGTTCGTTAAGATCAATTTTATCCAGCCTCTCCTCAGTTTTACCCACCCGAGAAAATTCCAATAGGTCAAGAATGATCTCCCGCATGCGTTTGGCGCCGTCGACGGCAAAATGGATATATTGTTTTCCTTTATCATCCAGGCTTTCTCCGTATTTTCTGTCCAATTGAGACAGAAAACTGGTGATCATTCTTAGTGGTTCCTGTAGGTCATGGGAGGCTACATACGCAAATTGTTCCAGTTCAGTATTCGATATCGTAAGTTCCTTAGTTTGCCGGCCCAGGTCTTCTGTTAACTTTAGCATCTGCTGTTCAGCTGTTTTCCGCTCACTGATATCCTTGAAATAGACGGTCAGGCCGTCGATTGAAGGGTAGCAACTGATTTCCAGCCAGATGCCCAGTGCCGCATAAAAATCTTCAAAATGCCCCGACGCATTTTTTTCAATGGCGGAATGATATTGGCGATGTGATTCGCTTCCTACATAGTCCGGAAAAACATCCCAGATATTTTTGCCTAAAATAAGATTGGCCGGCACCCCGGTGAGCCTGGTGGCCATTTTGTTCCAGTAGGTTACTTCCCATTTTTTATCCAGCGTAAAAAATGCGTCGCCTATACTTTCCAGTATGGTCCGCTTTTCGGTTAAAGATTGCTCCAGCTCAAGTTCAAGCCGTTTTTTCGAATCAATATCCTGGAAACTACCATAAACCCGGACGCACTTGTTATTCTGAAATTCAGCTTCGCCGATGATCTTCACCCAGCAACTGCGTCCTTTAGCCGTAAAGATCTCCGCCTCCGTTGTCCATGAACTTCCGTTTTTAATGCTGCTTTTGATCATGGCATCAATAGCATTCCGGGAATCCAGGTCTTTGTAAAACGCCAGCGTATTATTAAGATCGGGCAAAAAATCATCAGGAACCTCATGGATGATCCTGGTCATTTCCGACCAAAAAACACTACCAGATATGACATCTATTTCCCAGCCGCCAATGCGGGCCATATCTGTCGCTCTATGTAACAGGCCCTCCAGCTCTTTTTTATCTGTGATATCTTTTCCTATACAAAATAGTAATTGTTCCTCATTTGAAGGAGTGATCGTCCACGATATCCAAACTACTTTGCCTTCTTTAGTGATACAGCGGTTTTCGAAATAATATACATCTTTATACTCCGCCAGCACTTGAAGGGCATTTTTGCTCCGATCCTGATCGACAGCGTAAATAAATTCAGCGAACGGTTTAGCGAGTAATTCTTCTTCCGTATATCCTAATAACTGACAGGCGGCCGGGTTGATCTTTTTAATCGACCCATCCAGGCCGGCCACGCAAATGATATCACGTGCGTGGATAAATATCTGATTTAGTTCCTGTTCTAATTGTTTACGCTTAATTTCGGGTCCAAGGTTAAAACCAATATTCTCTATTAATAACGAAAACTTACTTTCGGAAATATCGGTACTGCTTAAGCCGATCTCCAGCACGCCGACCACTTCCTGGTTATAAAACAGCGGTATACCATACGCGTTTTTTAAGCCCGCCGATTTCGCCGCGTTTAATCTTACATAATCCCGGTGAATTTCGTCGGTATGCCAAAACTGGACCTGACCGCTCTCCCAGGTTTTTCCTGGTAGTCCTTTTCCTTTAAGGTATGATGTTTGGTCGGCGACAGAGCGGTACGCTTCCTGTAAAATGGCAGATGGCGGTACTTGAGCTGCCAGATTTATTTTTTGCTTATCAACATCAACTAACCAGAATTCAGCCACGCTAAAATCGCCGTAGGTTACGATATGCTCCAGTACCCGGGTCAGGATATTTTCGAGGGATAGGTCAAGACCAAACAAACCGCGCAGATCTGACAGCAGTGCCTTTTGAAATTGTTCGGTTTTTTGCCGGGTGATGTCTCTTTCGATGGCCACCCAGTGGGTGAACCAACCTTTTTCATCTGCCACCGGCGTTGCAGAAAAATTGATCCAGAATTCTTCACCGTTCTTCTTATAATTAATTGTTTCTATCTCACATGGCTGCCACTTTCTAATACTCTCACTGAAACGCTTTAGTGCCTCCCTGTCTGATTTTGGCCCCTGCAGGATACGGGGCGTTTGCCCAATCAATTCCTCAGCAGAATACCCTGTCATTTTTGAAAAAGCTTTATTGACATAAACGATCTTCGGTCCTGGTTCGTCGAATGGTTCTGCTTCGGTGATCAAAATAGAATCATGAGTATTGGCCACCATTGATTCATAAAGCCGCAACCTTTCTTCTTCCAACTTTCGCCGCGTGATATCCTGCACGGTACCGGAGAGAACATTTCCGTTTCCGATAACTTCCAATTTGCCAATTGCATGTAGCCATTTAGTAGTGCCGTCCTGAAGAATAATGCGGTGTTCAATGTCAAATTCTTTAACCGCGTCTAGCACATCAGTTTGCGCCTGCATAAACCGGTCGCGATCGTCTGGATGAAGCGTATTAAAAAAAAGGTGGAGATCCGGTTTAACATTTTTATCAATATTCCATATATGATAAACCTCCGGTGACCATTGCAAAGTTTCGTCCGCTAAATTTAATTGCCAGTAACCCAGTTTGGCTATGCGCTGTGCTGTCTCCAATCTATGCTGCTGATCTTTTAAAGCCAGTAAGGCGCTTTCCCGATCTGTTACATCGTTGCAAACCACCATCATACACGGCATATCCTGGAACAGCAGGGGGTTCCCCGATATTTCCACCATCAAATGGGAACCATCCTTTTTACGATGTGTGAAAATGCCGAATTTGACGGTGCCCTGCCTGTTTTTGATCGTTTCCTGAATAGTTCTTAGTTTAGGCACTTCTTCTTTTGGTCTGACATCATCAAGCGTCATTTGGAGAAACTCCTCCCTTGTGTAACCGTACTGTCGTTCTGCGGCGAGATTGACATCCAATATCCTGAAATCTTCCAGGTCATATATCCATTTCGGTAACGGGCTATTTTGGAAGATAAGACGGTATTTTTCTTCTGATGCCTTGAGCTCCAGTTCCGCTCGCTTATTCTCTGAAATATCTAGCACCGAACCGACCAGCCGATGGCAGTTACCATCAGCATCTATTACCGGAGTGATAGCTACCAAGCCTGTTTTTGTTCCATTCGGGTAAGCCGATGTTTCTTCCCACTTAACGGATTGTTTACGCTCGATTGCTTTTTGGTAGTTAAGCGCAACTATTTTCCACGAGTCTTCTGGTATGACTTCATCAACATATTTCCCTGCAACCAATTCGTTCGTTAGGCCGGTCACGTCAAGAAAAGCCTTGTTGACCGATATGAATTTAAAGCGCCCGTCTGGTTCGACACTGATCAGGTACAACACATCAGCTACGGTCTGATAAATGACATTTAATTGCTGCTGATTTAAAAGCAATTGCCGTTCGGTCACTTTGCTTTCTGAAATATCGGATGATATGCCGATTATACCGATGATCTGGTTGTTTTCTCCGTATATGGCGGTGTCATTCACCAGGACCGGAAAAACGGAGCCGGATTTTGACTTGACCAGAAACTCACCGGACCATTGCTTCCCGGCAATCAGGGCCTGAAAAATATCAGCCGCATCTTCTTTTGACTGGTCTGCGGGAATAAGATCGATAATATTTTCTCCTACAGCTTCCTGCTCGCTCCAGCCATAGATGCTTTCAGCGGCTTTATTCCAAAAAATAACTTTCCCGTCAAGGTCAGTAGCAACAACGGCCTGCCCAACCGTATCGAGCAATTTCGCTTTGAAAGCCAGTTCTCGTTCAGCATTATTTCTTTCAGACGCGTCCTTGGCGACGCAGTAGATCATCTGTTGTCCTACATCCCAGCGTACAGACCAGGCCATTGGAACAACAGTACCATCTTTCTTAAGGTATCTGTTCTCAAAATTGCTTAATTTCTCTCCTGTTATAATCTGCTCAACAACTTTTTTTGTACTTTCCTGATCTGGCTGATAAATGAAATCAAGAAATGGTTTGCCAGTCATTTCAACCGGCAAATATCCCCAGATAGAAATCGAGGCAGCACTGATATTGACGAAATTCCCTTCCTTATTAATAGTACAGATAATATCCGGGGAAGCATCCATGATCATCGCTAATTCCGCACGTGATCTTTCGGTCGCCAGCGAGCTTAACGTGTCGTCGGTCACATCTTTGGAATAACAGGCAACTCCAATGATCTCACCTTTGATATCAATTATCGGATTGAAGGAGATCAGGTCATAAACTTCCCTATTCCGGCTTTTGCTGAAAACTTTTTCCTTAACTGAAAATTTATCGCCTTTCAGCGCGCGGTTATAATATTTGCGCCATTTTTCGTTGACTTTGGGGCCAAAGTCTGAAATTAACAAAGAATCTCCTTTTTTCAAGGTTTTGCCCGAATTGGTCTTGATGGCTTCAGCAAATGACCGGTTGGCTGCGATCAGCAGAAAGTCCGGATCCACCGACCATATCAACTCATCGCCTGCGTTGATCATGGCATCCTGATTGGCTAGGATATGCTCGATGTGCTGTCGCTGTAAATGATTTTCTGTCACATCGGTTACTGTGGATATCATCAGGCTCTGACCCGGCAGAGGGATGTTTTTTGCGTTGATTACCTTGTGCCCGCCCAACTTGGTGGTTACAGAGATATTGTCCCATGACATTCGTTCGGGGTCACCCGAGGCGATATCAGCTAATATGCGGTCAGAGATTTGACTGCGGTATGCCGGGTCCGGATAGACTTTATTAAAAAAGCCCTCAACATCAGAAAAATCTTGTATATCCCACCCATAAATATCTGTAAATCTGTCATTTACTATCTTGGCCTCGCCGGTAGTAATGTCATTTATAGCGATCCCTATAGGCAAATTCCGCAGAATAGATTCGATGAACTCATTTCTTTCACGCAGTTGCCTGATCAATTCGCCCTGATCTTTTAACAATTTCTGCTCTTTCGAAATGTCACGGAAAGAATTAATTACGCCATTAATTTCGGGATGATGAAGGCAGTTACGCAATGTACTATTCACCCAAACCCAATGGCCTTGTTTATGCCTTATACGGTAAACTATATTTTCAAAACAGCTTTCATCCTTTGCGAAGCAATCGGCCATTCCTTTTTTAACCTGATTAATGTCATCCGGGTGGATAATTGAAAAAGCAGCTGTTGACATAGCCTCTTCAGGCGTGATCCCAAGGATCTTCTCGATACCGGGAAAAACTTCGAGAGGCGAGCCGTCCGCTTCGAGTATAACAATGGCTTCAGCGCTGTTTTCCAGGACCGCCTGGAAAAGGGTCGAATGGTATTGTGTTTTTCCTTTTCGCATTGGCTTAGATGGTTTAGTTGTACGCTAAAGTAAATTTAGTTTTTATTGTCCCTTATAGCAACATTTTGTTACGATTTTAAAAATATGCACCTAAATTTCATAAATTAATAAAAAGGCGAATAAATAATAAAGAAAAATTTTATTATTGATAATTATTGGGGCATTTTATTGCGTTTGGCAGCGTTCGGCTTGCTGTTCGCTTTCCTTACATAATAAGTCATCCCGCAGAAAGGGCAATAATATTTAGCTACAGGTAAAAAAAACAGAACGTATTTTAAGAGCCATCCCCTGTGCTTTTTTAATTTAAATGGCTCGCCGCAAACAGTACAATGAAATTGCCGTTTAAATGTCAGTCTTATTCTCAAACCATACCTATTTATGTTTACAAATGCAGCTGGCTGAGCATTTCTCCCAAGGGGGTTGACGGATCAAAAAATAAAACCATTATCAGCAACACAGTGATCGCACATAGATCATAATTGGATTTTTTTAGTAACCGGATAGCATTTGGCAACTCCTCACTTTTGTAAATCCCGGATAATAACATTTCTTGCAGGTATTTGATTTTAATCTCTCCACCGGTTGAACGCCGTATAGGATATTCTCTGTCTATCTTGGCGAGCAATTGATGGGCCTTAATCAATTCAAAGGCGTATTTAAGCACCGTAATAAATGCCAGGGAAAGAAGGAGAGTTGCAGTCATCTCATTACACATTTTGATCAATTTTACAAGTTATTGGATAAATCTGAATAAAAATTGTAGTTTTTGATATATAGGGGTTTAATTTGATGAATTCGTCCCTTAGAAATTGAAAACTTCAATTGTTAAATATTCCTATAACGAATAATATAGGCATTAAGTTACGAGTTAAATTATGCTTAATTAGCAATAACCGGGGAAACTATTGTTTTCTGGCCAACAGGTTTCGGAAATCAAGACTTAGTTTCTGATCAAGATAAAATGCCGTTCGAATAAAAATAACTGATTCAAACAAATTTTGCTAAAATGTGTTTAAAACACAAATTAAACTTTATAACTATGAGAAGCATACTTTACATTATCGCTGTAATCCTGATCATCGGCTGGGCCATTGGTTTTTTCGCTTATTCAGCAGGGGGCATCATCCATGTGTTACTGGTTATCGCTATTATAGCATTCGTATTAGGTATTATCAGAAGAGCCTGAGCTTAAATTGTAAACCAGAAAACACTTCCTTTACCGGGTTCTGAATCGACACCGATCTTTCCGCCATGCCTGCTAATGATCTCAGCAGAGATGTAGAGTCCAAGGCCAAGGCCGGAGTATTCTTTACCGGAATGGTCGGCCCGATAATAACGCTCAAATAAACGAGGGAGCTTATCGCTGGCAATTCCCGGCCCCTGATCGGCCACACTTATTTTAATTTTTGCTTCAGTTGGTTGAGCGTCGACTCTGATCGGGGACAAAGGAGAATATTTGACAGCGTTGTTGATAAAATTTGTAAGCACTTGACCAATGCGGTGCTCGTCAGCGAATATTTCCAGAGAGTCGTCAGCTGAGACGGTAATATCAGGGCTGGTGTCGGCAAAAATGGCGTCTATACATTCCTGGATCATTCGCCTGACATTTACACGTTGCAAATTCAAAGCAAGCTGTCCTTCCGTCAATCTTTTAACGTTTAGCAGATCATCAATGAGCGTGTTGATCTTTTTGGCATTCCTGCTGGCCTGCTCGATAAGTTTGAATTGCTTATCTGTAAACCCGTTGCTCCTGATCCCGAGCAACTGCAGGGTTAGGTTCAAACTCGTTATAGGGGTTTTAAGCTCGTGGCTGGCTACGCTGATAAATTCGTCCCGGCGTTCCAGTTCCTGTACGTGGTCGTGGATGTTTAAACAGGAGCCTAACCATTTTTCGATCTCGCCTGCGCTGTTGCGAAAAGGTGTTCCTTTAAATAAATACCAGTTATACTGATGTAAACGGTTACTTAGCCTTATTTGCAGGGTAAAATCTTCACCTTGTCTTATTGCAGCCACCCATGAGCGCCTGGCTTGCGCTGCATCAGCGGGATGAATAAGTCCGCTGATACGGTTATTTTCAAATTTAAGATCTGAAAGTTCAAAATAATCAGCAAACCGCTTATTAACATAATTTATTTTGCCATTCCGGCTGGCGGTCCAGATCATTTCCGGTATATGGGCGGCCACCGTTTCAAATTTATTTTTTTCTGCTTCGGCAAGTGCTTTGGCATTCAATAATTCTGTTTCATATTTTTTCCGGTCCGAAATGTCGGTTACGGCCACGTTAATGGCCACCATTCTGCCGGTGGCATCTTTTACGGTATTAGCATTAAGCAGGGCCGGGAAAGAGGTTCCGTCTTTCCGGAAAATATCAAAGCTGATCTCATTCACTTTATCCTGAAGTTGCAGCAGCGGAGCATAGAACATATGGTAATATAATTTACCGCCATTGGAAAAAAGGTCGGTAATATTCATCTTGTCTACCATGTACAGGGCTGGAAAACCGGTCCACTCCGTAAAGGTTTGGTTTACCTTAATGATCATTCCGTTGGACAACATGGAAAAATAGCCACAGGGCGCGTTATGATATAGCGTTTCCGCATCGATCAGTGAGGATAAAAATTCATGTTCGCCCTGGTTTTTCAATTTACTGCATTGTTATTGGATAAAAGCCCTGATGGCGCTGATCGTTTCCTCAGGCGCACTTAGATGTGAGCAATGGCCGGTTGCTTTCAAAATCACCAATTCGTTACCGGGTGTATGCTGTTTAATGTAGTGCCCTACTTCGATAGGAGCGACAATATCGTCGGTACATTGTAGTGTCAGGCTCGGGATCTTTAATTTAGGGAGTTCGCTCCGAACATCTGAAAGGAAGGTTACCCGTGCGAATTGTTTGGCGATCTCAGGGTCTGTCGCACAAAAACTATTGGTGAGGGATTCACCGAGGGCTGGCCGGTCATCGTTGGCCATGATCTGAGGAGCTAATGCTTTTGCCCAGCCCAGATAATTATTATCCATCATAGCCAACAGACCTTCAAGATCTTCCCGACTGAAACCTCCTTTATAGCCCTCCTCATTGATGTAACAGGGCGATGGGCCCAGGAACACCAACCTGTTAAATAGGTCAGGCTGTTGGTTTGCAGCAATTACACCGATCATGCTGCTTACCGAATGTCCAATAAGAATTGCCCCATGAATTTCCAGTGCCTCACCGATATCTATCATATCCTGAGCGTAACCTGCGAGGGTACTATATTTATCAGGATCATAAGCCGTTAGATCAGAGCTCCCGGCACCAACATAGTCAAATAAGATCAGACGAAATTCATCCTTGAAAGCCGTTGCTATACTGGTCCATACGTTTTGGTCACAACCAAAGCCATGGGCGAAAATGATGTCCTGCTTGCCGGTTCCCAACACTTTTACATTATTTCTTTTTAGTACATTCATTGTATTGATTTTTTAGAACGGCACAAAGGGTTGATCAAAAATCTGCCGTTACGGGAAATTGAGTAAAATACTAAATTAACAATATTTCCCCGATATGATGACAGCATAGGTGACAAAGTTAGGCGTTTAAATTTTTATTCCTATAAGTTTTAATCAGTAACTTAGCTTTCAGGATCATTTCCATACCCCTGAAAATATCAGAAAGTAAGCAATGATCTTAAAATCCCGGGTTTTCGGGACGGAGGACGCAAGATGAGCAATGAGCTGAAGGAATTATCTGCCTATTATCTGGCGCTTTACTGTGCTTTGAATATTTACATGAAAGAGCGTTTGGAGGAAATTGTTGACCTTCAAGCCTATGGTAAGTATAAGAAATCATTAGCCGGGGCTATAAAAGCTATCGATGAAAGGATACAGACAATCGTTATCGAACCCTGTAAACAGCAGGAAATCGTAGACGAACTTTACGAACTTACCGAAATCACTGAATTTGCTTTTACACGACTGAGGGTTAATGAAAATGATTGTGCTCAAACGACACTTAACCTCTTTTTGTTTTTTGAGCTACTGGAGTTGCAGCTGGCCGGATTTGCCAAAATAATTATTCGCATTAAACTATTGCGAAAAGGAAACGACCTGGAAGCTATGATGCCAGACTATTGTCAATTAAATATAATGGAAATTTTGCAGGACGTGCTTATGAACAGGAATACACTTTGAACACAATGTTTTTTTTAATTGTAAAAACTATATAACATTTCATTTGTAATTTATGATCGACTAACCCTAAGCATTTGAAAAAGATCGCAATTTTTGACGACGATGAGGATATCCTCACGATATGTGCCTATATCCTCGAAGAAAAGGGCTGGGAGGTTCATACATTTACTAATTGTAATAATATCATCGGGCAGGTTGCCGAAGTCAAGCCGGATGTAATTTTCATGGACAATTGGATCCCAGACTTAGGTGGGCTGGTAGCAACCCAAAGCCTTAAAGCCGATCCAGCTTTAGCGAAGATCCCTGTCATTTATTTTTCTGCTAACAGTGATATCGCGCAATTGGCTGCGGCCGCCAAGGCGGATAATTTTTTAGCTAAACCTTTCGACTTAGATGCCTTGGAAGAGATAATAGACACAGTACTTAACCAATAGTATTAATGCAGAATTAATATTTATCCCCATATGACGCAAATGCCGGAATTAATACCGTCTGACCATCCTTTCCTGGCGGGTGGCGGTGAAATGGGAAAATTGATCAGGTCAGTTAATTGGGCGAAAACCCCCATAGGAGATCCTGACCGGTGGCCGGAGCCGCTTCGACTGGCTGTAAGCATTATGCTCTCCACCCCATTCCCAATGTATATTGCCTGGGGAAAAGAGTATATTCAGCTATACAATGACGGTTACAGGCCCATCCTGGGTTCCTCCAAACACCCACAGGCTATGGGTATCAGCACGCAGGAGACATTTGTGGAAATATGGGAAACCATAGGCCCGATGTTTGACGACGTGATGAAGGGTGAGGCTGTAGGCTTCCCTGATTTTATGCTTCCGCTGGACCGGAACGGTTTTGTTGAAGAATGCTTTTTTGATTTTTCGTATAGTCCGATCAGATTTGCCGACCGTAGCGTCGGTGGTGTGCTGGTTACAGTGATCGAAACTACCGAAAATAAAAAAAACCTGGCATTACTAAGGAAAAGCGAACAGCATCTTACCAATATCATTCACCACGCTCCTGTAGCAATAGCGAATCTGGCCGGAAAAGAGCTCGTTATAGATTCTGCCAACGATAAGATGCTGGGACTTTGGGGAAAAACATCTTCTATCATTGGAAAGCCACTTGCCGTTGCTTTGCCGGAACTTAACGGGCAGCCATTCTTGGATATTTTAGCCCATACCTTCGAATCAGGTGAAGTATATGTTGGCAACGAGGCAAAAAGCACAATGGAACATGCCGGTGAATTGCGGGAAGGCTATTTTAATTTTATTTACCAGCCCATCAAAAACGATGTAGGTATTACCGAAAGTATCACAGTTGTAGCTTCGGAAGTCACTGAACTTATTCGCACGCGTAAGGAACTGGAGGCGGCTTATGAACAGTCCCGGTTATCGAAGCAGGCGGCGATGTTGGGTACATTCGACCTTGACCTTGTTAATGGGACCATGGAATGGGATGAGCGCTGCCGTACCTTATTCGGTATCAGCCACCAGCAACAGGTTAACTACGAACATGATTTCGTGAAGGGGCTCCATCCCGAGGACAGGGACAGGGTGATCAATTTAATAGCTGATGTAATGAACAAGTCCAAAAGCAATGGGGACTATGATGTTGAATATCGCACCGTGGGCGTGGAGGATGCAGCGATCCGGTGGGTCAGAGCAAAAGGGAAGGCATATTTTGATCAACAGGACCAACCTGTCCGTTTTATTGGATCCGTTTTAGAAATGACGGATCAAAAGCAAGCGGAAGAACTGATGAAAGAAAGTGTCGAAAGGCAGGCCAGGCTGGCATCCATTGTTGACACATCTGACGATACGATACTCAGCAAAACGCTACAAGGCATTATTACCAGTTGGAACAAAGCTGCTGAACGCATGTTCGGCTATTCTGAAGGCGAAGCGGTAGGAAGACATATATCATTGATCATTCCTGCCGATCGGCTAAATGAAGAAGAATATATCATCAGCCAGATCAGCCAGGGTAACAAAGTGGATCACTTCGAAACGAAACGTATCACTAAAGATGGGCGGATGATACCCATATCATTATCCATATCACCTATAAAAGACGGGAATGGGAATATTATCGGCGCATCGAAGATCGCTCGTGACATCAGTCAGCAACAGGCTGAAAAAGAAGAGCGGCTACGATTGTATGAACAGGTAAAGGCATTGAATGAAAAAAAGGACGAATTTATCGGCCTGGCAAGCCACGAATTGAAGACACCGCTTACCAGTATAAACGGTTATCTCCAGATCCTGTCGAGGATAGAGGTGGAAGGCCAGGGGAAACTCTTCATTCAAAAAACCTTGCAACAGGTAAACCGGCTTACCGGATTGGTTAACGATCTGCTCGATGTATCAAAGATAGAAGCCGGTAAGCTACAATTAAATATCCAGCCTACCGATATCCGGAATCTAGTGGACGATGCTATTGAATTGCTCAGGCATTTTAATACAAAATATGAAATTTACGTTTCGACTGAGGTAACACAGTTAAAAATAAACATAGATAGCCAACGTGTAGAACAGGTCCTGATTAATCTTTTATCAAACGCCATTAAATACTCGCCCGAGAATTACCGAATTGATGTGACCCTTATACAAGAGGGTGAGCAGGTCCGGATCGGTGTAAAAGATTACGGGATCGGTATCCCGCAACATAAAATAAACGAGATATTTTCGAGATTTTACCGGGTTGAAGAGGTTAACCCAAATATATCCGGTCTCGGTATCGGTCTTTACATTTCGCAAGAGATCGTTACCCGCCACGGTGGTGTGATCCAGGTAGAAAGCGAACTGGGTAAAGGAAGTACTTTTTGGGTAACTTTGCCCATGAATAATTAATAAAATATAATAGCCCTTTACTACTTTTAGCTATATTAGTATTGCTTTTACGAATGGATCTAAATTCTACCCCTAACAATGAATATTTATTGCACTCCGTAGCTGACGGTGTTTCATCCCTGCTCGCTTACTGGGACAAAAACCAGTTATGCAGGTTTGCAAACTCCGCCTATCTCGCCTGGTTCGGTGAACGATGTCACAATATGGCCGGTCAGCTAACAATGAAGGAATTTTTAGGGGATAACTATGAAAAAAACCTTCCATTTATACTATTAGCGTTGAATGGCGAGCCGCAAATGTTTGAAAGAGAAGTAAAAGTTGTTAGCGGGGAAACGCGACATGTATTGGCGAATTATTACCCGGATCGTGTTGAGGGCGAAATACGGGGATTTTTTGCCCAGATTATTGATATAACCAGCCTCAAGGTATTGGAAAAGGAGTTGCTGGCATCTAATCGGGTAATCATTAACCAAAATGAGCGCCTGCTTAATTTTGCCAATATTGTTTCGCATAATTTAAAAACCTATGCGTTTAATTTAAAAGAGGTACTTGCGCTTTATAAAGAGGCTGTAGACCCGGCAGAAAAGGAATTGTTATTTCGATATCTGGAAGATATTTCCACCGATTTCTCCTCGACCGTCGGGAACCTTCATGAAATCGCCCATGCTGAAAATAGTGGACACCTTCCGACCCAGGAGGTAAATTTACTGACTGTCATCACAAGTCGTATTGACCTTTTGAAGATACAGGTCGAGACGTCCGGTGTCCATGTTATCAATGAAGTGCCTGGTTCAATTAATCTAAGGACCAACCTATCCTATTTGGAAAGTATTATCCTGAATTTGCTAACCAACGGGATCAAATACCGGGCTTTAGATAAGCAGGCTATTATCCGGATTAGTGCAGAAAGATTTGGCGACGAGATTTTGCTTCGTTTTGAAGATAACGGGATCGGTATAGATTTAAAAAAATATCGTAAAAAGTTGTTTCAGATATACCAGACGTTTAACGGAAATAAAGATGCCAAAGGCATTGGATTATATATCACAAAATTCCAGATAGAGGCAATGGGCGGTCATATTGAAGTTGAAAGCGCCCCAGGCATCGGCTCAGTCTTCAACGTTCGCCTCCCATTACTGAAAAATAAAAAATACATTTGATCGAGTCAATCTAAAAATTACAGATTTAGGTAAAGTTTGTTACTTAAAAAACAATTTTAGGTATAAATTTCAGGTTCGATTTTTCAGCCCCCTATTTTTTAAGGGAGGCCCTAATAGTAAATACGCTTCCTTCTCCCGCTAAGTAATCCGGTGACCAAAGCTAAAATCTCATGGTAGGTTCTGTTTCAAGCTATTTTTTCGAGCAATGCTGATTTATCATTTGGTTTCTACAATGCTTGTAACGGCAGTTCAAAATAAAATGTGGATCCTTTATCTGGCTCGCTTTCAACCCATATCTTACCATTATGTCTTTCGATGATTTCAGCGCTGAGATAAAGCCCTATGCCAAATCCCGAGATGTGTTGCGTATGGCTTGTTTGCACCCGGTAGTAGCGTTCAAATAATTTTTCTTTATCCTTTGGTTTTATCCCTATTCCTTTATCCTTTACACTAACAACTGCTTTGCTTTCAACAACCTGGCATTTTACAGTGATCTCCTCATTTTTCGGAGAATATTTAATAGCATTACTAATCAAGTTCGTTAGTACAGATCCTATCTTATCATAATCGGCTATAACAGGCACTGGATTGCAGGGCTCAAACTTTAAAATTTGACTTGAAATAATTAGCTCGGTTTCGTCTATTATTTCCTTAATGAGTTTCTCCAAATCAAACTCAGTTTTGGCTAAAATCATTTTTCCCGATTCTAATCGTGAAACATTAAGAAAGCCGTTGATCATGTTACTCATCTTCTTAACCTGTAAATTGGCCTTTCCTAAAGCAGACGGAATAAAAGCATCTGCATTTGTTTTCAATTTAAGGTTCAGCATTTGAATTAGTGCCGTTAAAGACGTCAAAGGAGTTTTCAGTTCATGACTCACCATGCCGATAAAGTCATTTTTTCGTAGCTCATCATTTTTTTGCTCTGTTATATCAAGTACAGATCCAATGAAGCGAATAGGGACATCTTCCTCGTTGAAATAAGCCTGCCCCTTCGCCCTTACCCAGCGCAATTTCTGATCTTCTACTCCGATAGTTCTATATTCCACATCATAAACGCCATTGCTTTTCGCTTTGACAAACACATCGTTTATAATTTTGATGATTCTTTCCTTGTCTTCGGGATGCAGGCCCGGTAAGAAATCGTCTTCGTAGGTCACCTTATTATGATGACTGATGCCAAAGAGTGTGCGGCAACGTTCATCCCATTCCATGGTTCCTAATACCAAATCCATGTCGAATGTTCCTAATTGGGCGGCCTCCTTGGATAGCCTGACCTGCTCGTATACACGTTCCAGTTCATTTCTTGCATTAACCTGATCAGTAACTTCATTCGCTACAACGATGATACCTATAATATTACCCTCCTTATTGATAAATGGTTGGTTAATAAAATTAAAATAGCCAGGTTTCAATTTACCTTGTCTATAAAGTTCGACTTTAGCCTCGTTGCCAAAATATGGTTCTCCTGTATGATAGACCTCCAACATAATTTGTTGATAGGGTTGGCCAATTAATTCGGGAAGTGCCTCGTGCAGGGTTTTGCCTAATACCGTTTTATCTTTGTCCCAAAGCTCCAGAAACTTGTCATTAATTATTTCAAGTTTCATTTCCTGACCTAAAAATAGCCCCATTGCGACGGGAGCCTGAAGGATGATTCCGCTTAAGTTAGCTTCGCTTGCACTTAATGCGTCAATAGTTATTTCTAACTGCTCACGGGCACTAGCGAGTTTTTCGTTAGTTTCCTTTAATTCGTGAATGTCAGTCGCGGTACCAATCCATTTGTGAATGGTTCCGTTTTTGTTTTTAATTGGCATCATCCTTACTACATGCCATCTAAACTCACCGTCAACGCTCTTTTCCCTAACCTCAAACTGCCCGCCGGTCGTTCCCTGTAAAATACTGCGGTAACTTGCAAGGTTAAAGTCCAGATCGTCCGGATGGATTACATCCTTCCATCCCCATGCCTTAGTTTCAGCAAAGTTCAACCCTGTATAATCAAACCATTTCTGGTTATAAAAATCTACTTCCCCATCGATAGTGTTTGTCCAGGCTATTTCGGGAATAGCATTTAATTGACTTTGTAGAAAATCAGCGTTCGCTGTCAATTGGTTTTTTGCGAAAACGATTTCGGTAACCTCATAAACAAAAACCAATATACCATCTATTTTGCCATCAGTATCTAACCGGGCCTGGTAGTTAAAATTAAAATACCTTTCAATAAGAGGTCCTCCGTCGAACTCCGCAACAGGGATCATTTGCTCCAAAACCCGTTCAGATGCCCCAGTTTCATAAACGTTTTCTAAAAGCTTTTGTAATGGCTGACCACGTAATTCGGGCAATGCCTCAAACAGTGGGCGATTTAATAGTTCCCTGTTTGGTAAAATTGCCTGGTAGGCAGGATTGACCAATTCGAAAACAAAGTCTTTGCCACCTAATACGCAAATGCCGGCGGGCGCCGCCATAAAGAATTTTTTCAATTGGTCGCGTTGCTTTTCTGTTTCTCCTTTCGCGTCTTCTAAATCCCGCTTTGCGTTGTTAAGCTCTTTAAGCCCTTTGAACCTTTTCGGTAATTTCTATCACTGTTACCAGTACACCGCCAATATTCCCGTCTTCGTCACTGATCGGGCTGTAAGAAAAGTCGAAAAAACATTCTTCGACATAGCCGTTTCTTTCAAGTGGCAGCATAAAATTAGGAAAACCAACGGCATTGCCTGCCATTACCCCGTCAAACATCGACCCAATGATGTGCCATATTTCTGCGAATGTTTCCCTCGTACTGATGCCCATAGCTTGAGGATGTTTGGTAGAGCCAAGTATCGGTCGGTAACCATCATTATAAAGTTGAATATATTCTTTACCCCACGCGATATACATTGGGAAGGGAGTAGATAGCATGATGCCTGTAGCAATTCTTAACTCTGTGGGCCAAGTGCTTACGTCACCAATGGGAGTTTTAGACCAGTCCGTGGATCGGATTAGTTCACCCATCTCACCGCCACCCTGCAAAAATTTAAAGTCAGAATTCATTCTTGTATTTAGTTTTATTTATAGTACTAAATGATGTTTTAAAGATATGAAAATATAGATATAGGCAATTTTTTGTTGTCCTATTCTTGATATTTCACCGTCTCCTCTGAATAAAAAAACACCTAACTCATGTACGAGTGGTGAAAAACTTAATTTCTTCCTCTTCAATTTTGTCGAATTAAAATATTGATTATGGAAAAAGTCATTTCACATTTTGAGAAACATGGAAAGGTTTTCCGCGACCAGTTAATTACTGTAGGCGACCTTATAGAATTTAAAGACCTGTTGCTTTCTGAACTTAAATCCATCTTAAAAGACCAGGTTAAGGGAAAAAGTAAAAAATGGCTGAAAGCCATTGAGGTTAGAAAAGTATTAAACATCTCTCATGGAAAATTACAGCGACTGCGGGATAACGGTAAAATACCTTTTACCATGTTAGGAAATACGACCTATTACGATGCAGACAAAATTGAGGAGTTAATGCAAAGTCCAATGGTGGTTAAGTATTAAGGTATGTTAAAGCGGAAGGCTAAACGAAGGGTAGTGCAACAAAAGGATGTTATCAAAATTTATGATGACAATTTGACTGATTGTATCAATCAGGGAATGGGTCACAACATCCCGCCGCTGATCAATCATGTGGCAATTTATTTCCTTCAACAAAACCTTGCTTTACCTGATGCAAAAAGTTTTTTTCAGCACCATGACAAACTGCAATGGAGAACGATTACAGGCAGGCCTCAAAAAAATTGGAAAGTTTTAGCAAAAGACTGGATAGACAACACAATTCAAAACGCAAAATTGCTGGAACGGCAGGAAGCTAAACGTATCGCCTTTCCTGATACATAATTACAGATTTATGTATTTACAGCAATATGTATTTATGGAATTATGTAATTCAAGAAACTTGCATTTATAGAAATACAGATTTACAGCATTATGTATTTACAGAAAGTCTGCAATTGAAGATTTATGTATTTAAAGATTTACAGCATTATGCAATTACAGCATTATGTATTTATAACAATTTAGAATTACAGAACATGGGAAAGATCATCACAGTAGCCCACCAAAAAGGTGGCGTAGGAAAAAGCACACTGGCAATGAATTTGGCAGTTTGCTTTCAGGATCAATTAAACGTTGCTTTAGTTGATACGGATTTGCAAGGCAGCCTTTATCACATCAAAGACGAGTTACCAGGTCTTGCTGTAGTAGGCAACGACCAACTACAGGAAATTAAAGATTTAGACTATGACCTGATTATAGTTGATACCCCTCCATACCTATCGAACAAACTGCTTGAACTATTCAGCCTTTCGGATTTTATATTAATTCCTACAAAAGCTGGATTTTTTGATGTTATGGCGATACGTTCGACAATTGCGCTGGTGAAAGATGCACAGGAAAGGCAACCGGAAATTCGGGCCGGAATAGTTATGAATATGATTAAGCCGCGTTCGGGTATTACTAAAGAGGTCAGCGGCCTTTTGGAAGGCATGGAAATACCAGTTTTAGAAACTATGATCCATGATAGGGTGAGTATAGCAAGGTCATCAATTACCGCTGGTGTACTTCAGGGAACGGATGTTAAAGCAAAGGAGGAGATAACATCCTTAGCGGAGGAGATTGTTAACCGCATCAGTGCATAATTACATAAATACATATTTATGTAATTGCTAAAATCTCATGTGCAATGGAGAACTTAAAGAAAGGTTTACAATGACAGATTATAAAGACAAGCTGGGTGGTTTAGCAGATAAGCTAAAGAAGGAAACTCCAAAAACACCGATACAGGAGGTGCATCCTGTCAGGCAAAACGTTATTGCTAAGGAAGACGAAGCGCAACTAAATGTGTGGATTCCAAAGGGGCTTTTAAAGCGCATGAAGTCTTATGGAGTGGAATATGACCATTCTCTTAAAGACATCAGTATAGATGCTTTAAAATTCTTCTTAGATGCCAAATTGAAGAAGTCATAACGGTGGCAGTCATTAAAGAATGGATGAAGGTTGAAGACGTCCTAAAGGATGAGATTGCCTCTTAATAGCAATCAGCAAGATAAACGTTTGTCCGACAAACGAATCTTGCCCCTACCTTCCGAAGTCAGTCGGGGGCCATGGAAAAATCCTCCGAGGTCGGATTTTTAAAGATTTAAGGAATGGAAAATGAAGAAGAAAACAGGGAACGCAAAGTAACCACACGGTTCAAACCCAACGAATTTAAAGTAATTGATACCCGCTTTAAGAAAACAAGATTTTTAAAAATGAGCGAGTACATCAGGTCTGTATTGCTTGAAAAACCAATTACCGTAAACTACCGGGATAAATCAATGGATGATTTATTGGAAGAGCTTGCTCTGCTGCGGAGAGAACTTAATGCTATCGGTAATAATCTCAACCAGGCGGTACGGCAAATTAACAGTGCCCATGGAAATGCAGATAGCCGGTTATGGCTTAATCTACTTTCGATTATTGGAAGTAAGGTTGATCCGGCAATTATGCAAATCAAAGAGCGGATGCAAAATTTCTCAGAATTATGGTCGCAAAAATTAAAACCGGACGAAGCATCATCGGTGCAATAAATTACAATGAACATAAGGTGGGATTGGGCAAAGCAGAACTGATTTTAGCACAAGGTTATCTTAAAGACCCGCTCGATCTAACATTCAACAATAAGTTGGAAAGGCTGACAGATCTTGCGAAACGTAACCAGCTTACACTTGTCAATACCTTGCATGTTTCGTTAAATTTTGCAGTAGGTGAAAACTTGGATAAAGATATTCTTCAGCAGATTGCAGATGACTACATGGAAGGCTTAGGTTTTGGAAAACAACCTTATTTAGTGTATCAGCATCATGATGCGGGACATCCCCATTTACATGTGCGCCCATAAGGGCATTTAGTAAATAGAACTTAGCAAGTTCTTTGACAAGCGTTTAGACGTCAATTATCAGCCGACTTATCCGAAAGGGAAACCAGAGGGGAGTGTAGCATGTCGGCAAACTCATAAGTCAGTTAATTACCAAACTGCGACTGAATGGGGAGATAAAATACAGACATAAGGATAAAATCCATACTGATTAAATGACAGCCGGAGCGGTTGCATGGGGAGCTCTAACGGAAGGTAATTATAACCGTTAGACTGTACTACTCTAACCCGATGTGTATAGGTTATGAGCATAAACGGAGTACAGCGCAATTACGATAAGTAATAAAGGGCGGAAGTCATATCCGATAGTCTGTTAAGCTATGTTACTAAATGTCTAAATGGGGATTACCTAAACTGGAATGCCACTGGCGTGGCTATAAGACTATAGGTCTTTGAATACCCGGCATGGTAACCGGAGCTTCCGTAGTAGTCCGGGCAAGGGAAAGCCTTGTACATGGCGAAGGGAAGCAGTTAATATTATTTAATACGATTAAAGGACAATGTGAGAGACATTATGAGAAATCCAGCAAGAGTATTAAACAGTCTGTCAGAGCAGAACAGCAAACCATGCTACAAGCATGATCGGCTCTACAGGGTTATGTTTAATGAAGAAATGTACTACGTAGCATATCAAAATCTATATGCCAACCCTGGTAATATGACCACAGGAAAATTACGGTAAAACCGTCTATGGAATGAGTACAGACCGAATTAAACAGTTGATTGATGCAATCAGAAATGAGAGCTATCAACCAGCACCTTCAAGGAGGACGTACATACCAAAAAGAAATGGGAAAAAACGTCCTCTGGGTATTCCAACGTTTGGAGATAAATTAGTGCAGGAAGTGATCAGAATGATTTTACAATCTATTTATGAGGATTGCTTTGAAAATAGCTCTCACGGGTTTCGTCCAAAACGGAGGCTGTCACACTGCGCTTATTAGTGTCCAAAGGACTTTCACAGGAACAAAATGGTTCGTTGAAGGCGACATCAAAGGTTGCTTTGATAACATCAATCATGATGTGCTTATCGCAATACTATCGCAGCGCATTTCAGACGAACGCTTTCTCCGGTTGATTAAACAGAAGTTCTTGAACGCGGGGTATATTGAGGATTCGGTTTATGACAGGAGGCTACATCGGCACGCCGCAGGGTGGTGGCATTATTAGACCGAATCAACAACTGGCAAACATCTATCTGGATAAACTGGATAAATACATAGCCGAATATACCAAACTGTTCGACAAAGGAGACGCAAGAAGGATAAATCCTGCCTATGCACGAATCCAATGGACAGTAGGCAACATGGTTGCAAGAAAGCTCAAAGTTGAACAAGATGGGTCGATAAGGAACCAACTGTTAGCGAAAATCAAAGAGTTAAAAAAAGGGAATGCATTCTCTTACCCTATTCAGAAGCTATGGATAGCAGTTATCGGAGACTGAAATATGTTAGGTATGCAGATGACTTCATCATCGGTATCATTGGCAGTAAAGCGGATGCGCAACAAGTCAAAAATGACTTGAAAGTATTCTTAGCTGACAAACTGAAATTGGAACTGTCGGCTGAAAAGACGTTAGTTACCCATGCTGGGGCTACTGCCAAATTCCTAAGCTATGAAGTTTACGTAAGAAAAAGCGGAAGCACTAAGAGAAATATAACGGGGTATTAACCCGTCCCTTTTCGGAAAGGGTTGTTCTTGAAATCGGCAACGATACCATGCGGAAACGCCTTTTGGATTATGATGCCATGACCATCCAAATCAGAAATGGTAAAGAAGTCTGGAAATACAAAGCACGGCCCTGCATGAAGAACAACGATGATCTTGAAATACTGGAACAATACAACAGTGAAATCCGAGGCTTCTTTAACTACTTCTCTATCGCTAATAATGCTTATACAATTGATTCATTCTACAACATTATGGAATATAGCATATACAAAACCTTTGCTGGTAAGTATGGCAGCTCAACTCGAAAGATGATTCGCAAATACAGCGAGAACAAAGAGTTCGTGGTGAAATATGAGGACAAAAAGGGTGGTGCTCGGTGCCGGCAGTTTTATAACGATGGGTTTGCTCGGAAGAAAACAATCAACGAAGATGCCGATGCAATACCCCATTTCGCAGAAGTCGTAAAGCGCATCAGCCTTATTGACAGGCTGAAAGCTGCAAAATGCGAGTTCTGTGGAGCCAATGGACACTTAGAAATGCATCATGTCAGAAAAAATCAAAGATCTGAAAGCCAAACAGGATTGGGAAAAGCACATGATTGCAAGAAATAGGAAAACGTTGGCTGTATGTTTCAACTGCCATAGAAAAATACATTATGGTAAAATGGACTGATAATATTAATGGAGAGCCGTATACATCGAGAGGTGTACGTACGGTTCGGGGGCGAGTATTTGGAGATCCTATCACAGTAATGTGGAAAGGCGCCGGGTGCTTAGCCTACATCGTAACAACTAACATTAAGCCAGATGGTAAACGAATTAGCTTTCATTTATTGGCAAATAGAGCATCTGAAAGTTCCCGAAAACAAGTTGAGTTAACCTATAATCTTGTCAAAGCAGAGGATCAGGGTAAGCAACAAAATATCATTGGCAAACCCCTTGAACAAGTAAATTATGGCAAGTCAGAAGTTAAAAGATCAATCACGAATGTTGTAAATGAAGTGGTAAGAGCCTACAAATTTACCAGCATTCCTGAACTGAATGCCGTACTCAATCAGTACAATATTACCGCAGATCGTGGGTCTAAAGATTCAAGAATGTATGAAAAAAACGGATTGGTTTATTGGGTTTTGGATGAAAAAGGGAACAAACTTGGGGTGCCTATTAAGGCGAGCAGCATCTATGGCAAGCCCACTTTGAAGACACTTGAAGACCGCTTCCGACTAAATGAGGTGCTTCGCAAACCTTTAAAAGAGGAGTTAAAAACTAAACTGGATAAAGCATTATTGAAGCCGCTGTCAAAATCCGCATTTCAAAAACAATTGAAAACGGAAGGTATTCAAGTCATATTTCGGCAGAATGAAGAAGGCCGGTTATATGGAATCACGTTCGTTGACCATAAATCAAAGGCTGTATTTAACGGCAGTGATCTTGGCAAAATGTATAGTGCAGCATCACTCACAGGTTGGTTCAAACCCGAAAATGATACCCTGAAAAACCTCAATAAAGATTTCCAATCTCAAAAATTTACTGACAATTTTTCAGGTTTTGCTTCTTCTGATAATAACGGAGATTCTTTATTGGATATGCTATTTAAAGAGGAACAGCAGGACATGGCGGCTATCGGCAGGCTTAAACAAAACACACGGAAGAAGAAACGAAAAGGTCATTCACTTTAATTTTTAGACTATGCAAACCGGAGAAAATGAACAGGCATTAAGAAAGATCATTGACTTTACAAGATTGTTGAGTTTAGCAATATTGATCGTGCATTTTTATTTATCATGTTATCCCGCTTTTCAGGCATGGGGTTTAACAAAACCATTGGTTAACCATGTGGTATTACCGCTATCCAGGATGGTGATTTTTAAAACAGTGTTGTATGCAAAAGCATCTGCGCTGTTGTTGTTACTGGCTTCTTTAATTGGGAGCAAAGGTAAGAAGGATGAAACGATCAGGATTAAAACAATTGTTACTTATTGTTTTTCAGGACTTGATAATTTACTTTATCAGCAATCTGTTATTGCGCTTAAATTACCCATTCAATACGATTACAATACTGTATATCAGCTTAACTTCATTGGGGTATTTTTTAATAATGTCTGGGGGAAGTCTGCTTTTCAGGATGATTAAATTGAACCTGGGCAAAGATATTTTTAACAAAGACAATGAATCCTTCCCGCAGGAAGAGCGGCTACTTGAAAATGAATATTCTATTAATCTTCCTGCAATCTATAACCTTAAAGGTAAACCCCGTAAAAGCTGGATAAATATTATTAACCCATTTCGGGGTACATTGATAGGTGGAAGCCCCGGTTCCGGTAAATCTTACTTTGTGATCCGGCACATTATTCAACAGCATATCCAAAAAGGATTTACCATGTTGGTTTATGATTTTAAGTATGACGACCTAACCAAAATTGTTTACAACGCATTATTGAAATACGGCCATTTGTACAAAGTGAAGCCGGTGCAATACGTTATCAATCTTGAACAGATCATGCACCGGGCTAATCCATTAGAACCACATACTATGATTGATATTACCGATGCTATAGATTCCAGTCGCACGATTATGCTTGGCCTAAACCGCGAGTGGATAAAAAAGCAAGGGGACTTTTTTGTTGAATCACCAATCAACTTTATTACCGCCATCATGTGGTTTTTAAAAAAATATGAGAATGGGCGCTATTGTACACTTCCGCATGTGATTGAACTGGCGCAGGTTGATTACAAGGATCTATTTGAAGTGTTGTTACAGGAACCGGAAATAGAGGTGCTAATTAATCCCTTTGTATCTGCCTGGAAGAATGAAGCTTATGAACAACTCGAAGGACAGGTTGCAAGTGCCAAAATTAGTCTGGCCCGTATATCATCCCCACAATTGTATTATGTGTTAAGCGGTAACGATTTTTCACTGGATATAAATAATCCCGAAGAGCCTAAGATCGTTTGTTTAGCCAATAATCCGCAGAAGTCACAGGTTTATGGCGCGGTACTATCCTTATACATCAACCGCATCAATAAGTTGGTCAACCGTAAAAATCAACAAAAATGCAGTATGATATTCGACGAGTTCCCTACCATTTACTTTAATGGCATTGATAATCTTATCGCTACAGCGCGATCAAACAAAGTAGCAGTAACGTTAGCCGTTCAGGATTACAGCCAGTTAAAAAAAGACTATGGGCGTGAACAGGCAGAAGTGATTTTAAATATAGTGGGTAACGTGGTTTTTGGACAAGTAACCGGCGACACTGCAAAGCAGTTGTCCGAACGCTTCGGCAAGATCAATCAGGAAAAGGAAAGCGTTTCTATCAACAGCCAGGACACTTCTATCAGTAAATCAGTACAATTGGACTACGCTATACCGGCTTCCAAAATATCCGGCCTTTCTTCAGGTGAGTTTGTGGGCATGGTTGCCGATGATCCCGATAATAAAATCGACTTAAAAACCTTTCACAATGCTATTCAAAACGACCATGAGGCCATAAGGGAGGAAGAAGCGAAATATCATCCTATCCCATTAGTAAGGGATGTGGATCAGGCAGAAGTATTGATGAATTACCATCAGATCAAAGAGGATATTAAAATTTTGGTTGAAACGGTGATAAGTCAGCTTTGTTGAATTAAGTAATTATTTTGCTTATTATTTATAAGCACCATAATAATACAACGCATCCGTTGTACTACTTTCATTTGCTTTACATTTCTTTTATACTTCCGATGAATAAGGAAGTATTATTAAAAGACTTGGGTGAAAAAATCCGCTTAATCCGTAAGGATAAGGGTATTACACAAGTGCAGCTTGCCCACTCCATCGGAAAAGACCAGCAGTCAATACAACGCTTAGAAGCAGGAAATATAAACCCCTCATATATCTACCTTCAGGAAATAGCAGATGGCTTAAACATACCGCTGTTAGATCTGCTAAGTAAACCGTTGCCTGCAAAAACCTGATTTGAATTTTATCTTCCCGGACAACTTTTTTGATTATGTAACCGTAATCAAGCTGTGCTGTACATGGAAAATTTTGAACCCCTATTAAAAAAAAGCCTATTGAATTAAAAGCAACTAAATTATAAACCTTATCTATCTACCATCTTATGAGAACATTTGCAGAGCGTTTCTACAGTGCTTTGGAAAATCAGTTAAACGAAGTTTCTATCAACGAAGAATCTTTGACTGAACAATACCGTGCATCCATATTGCTTTGCAAAAAAGCAATGGCCAAACTAAAAAACTATATAGCAAGCTACTCCTTTGAGAGCACGGAAGAAGAAATCTACTTCTTTAAAAACGTAAAACCCCAATTTTATAGCAAATACATTTACTTTATCAGTGTTTATAATTTTCTTATACAACAGCCACTTGGCGGGGACGAAATCCTGAAAGACTACATCAATTTTCAATTAGCTGATGTAAAACGATATTTCGACCATAATCAGGCTTTTTACCAGTATTACCGATCCGGTTCAACACAAATGGATGATGCTTACTTTACCCGTGGCGGATTTGATGTATTAGCAGAACTGGAAGATTTTGAAGAAGATGAAATTTATTCTACCAGTCATGATTATAAACTATCTAAGATCATGGCTAATGAGCGGTTCCAGGACTTTTTAAATTTAGAACTGTCAAAAATACTCCATCATAACGATCCTGTTATAGAAGAGGCTATAGACCTGCCATTTACCTGGACGGCAAATAAAACCGACCTTGTTGAACTCATTTACGCTTTAGTGGCCCTTGGTGTATTCAATAATGGGAATACTGAAATAAGATCAATAATGAGTTTTTTTCAAACCGTTTTTCATGTGGATCTCGGTTCTTATTATCATAAATATCAGGACATCATGAAACGAAAAAAGGAACGAACCGCGTTTTTGGATAAGCTCAAGCTGGCATTATTACGACGAATTGAAGAAAAACTGGATGAAGAAGCCTCCGCCCAACAGAAACTGAAATTTGGTTGATTTTTAATTAACTCTTTATCAGTTACTTATTTCGTGTTATAAAATAAAAAACACCTAACTCATGTACAGGTGGTGAAAAAATAATTTCTACTACCCCAACCTTTGCTTTACGGATTGCCGCATGGAGCGGTGATTTTTAAATCAAAGTAATATGTTGTCTTCAATCTCCTGGCAGCACTATCTGGCCGCCATCGTAATTCTAACCGTTTCTTATTACGGTTATGTAATACTTCGCTATTATCAAAAAGAAATCTCAAACCTGTTTAACCGCAAACAGAATAGCGCCAATCTATTTGCCAATGCTCAGGCAGCACCTGCTAATGTAATGGGCGCAGCTAAATTGGATAACGGCGTTTCTGTATCAAAATCCGAAGAGTTGTATTTTTCAGAATCGACACCTGATGATGTTGTAGCGGTTTCAACAATTCAGGAAAACCTTCATTCTCACACGGACGTGATCTATTCTCCTTCCGAAGAATTAGAAGTTGAAGCAGGCAATCTCATTGCAGCTTTTCAGGAAATCGACAATAAGCCTGAATTTATTACACTGCTTCGGATTTTGATAGATTCTTACAAAAGGTTTAAGGACGATATTGATTTGCCGGCCACACTAAACAGGATCGTCGAAATCTCTAAAGAAAAGCTAATGTTCCCGCTATCCTTAACAGACCTGCACGGAACCTGGGCATAACTCTATTTTATTCACACTTAATTTAATCATTATGAATGTTCAAAAATTCAAACGCCGTGCAGATGCGGTAAGTTTTATCAGGCACGTACTGGCTACAATAAGTCTGACCCTGATTAGCCTGACGCTATTTGCGCAGGATGGTAATTCAGGAATAACAGCAGCCACAAGCCAGGTTAAGAGTTACTTCTCAACCGGCACAAGTTTAATGTATGCCATTGGTGCAATAATGGGGCTTGTTGGCGCGATCAAAGTATTTAAAAAATGGAATGATGGCGAACATGATACCGGAAAAGTTGCTTCCAGTTGGTTTGGTAGCTGTATTTTCCTTGTGGTAGTTGCAACTGTGTTAAAATCATTTTTCGGGGTTTAACGCAACTTAGTTATGGCACTATATCAAATTAACAAGGGCATTAATAAGCCAATTGAATTTAAAGGGCTGAAAGCTCAATACATCGGCTATCTGGCAGGTGGGCTTGTCATCTTATTGGTCGGCTTTGCAATAATTTATTTGCTTGGTGTACCTGTTCATTACTGCATCATGATTATTGCAGTATTAGGAAGCGCATTATTTTATCAGGTATTTCAATTTAAGCCACAAATACGGTGAACATGGACTGATGAAAAAAGCAGCTAAACGTTACCTGCCGAACCATTTAAAATTCACGACCCGAAAGGTCTTTTTAAAATTAAAAAAATAGACAATGGCAACACATAGCAAAGCAGAACAGGTTTTTCCTGTGTATAAGGTAGAACATCAATGTATGATCTCCGTGCAAGGTGATTTGACCATTGGCTTCAAAGTTAACCTGCCTGAAATATTCACCTTATCTAACGATGAGTACCTGGCATTTCACGAGGTTTTGATTAAAGCTTTAAGACTTTTGCCTAAAAACAGCGTTTTTCATAAACAGGACTGGTTTATCAATGAGCAGTACGAAGCAGTATTTGCTAAGAATAACGGTGCGAACGTTAAAACGTTCCTGTCACATTCCAGTGAACGTTACTTTAACGAACGGGCTTACCTTCATCATCATTGCCATATTTATTTAACTAAGAAGCCGGATAAATTCAAGCAGTATTCAAGTGCGACCAGCGTACTGATGCGTAAACGCATTGTACCAGTGCAAACTACCTGCGATGAGTTATTCCGTGACTTCTTGGATAGCGCAGGGCAATTCGTTAGGGTATTAGAGGACAGCGGCTTAATTTCTTTGAAGAGATTAACCGACGATGAATTAACTGGCACCCTTCAAAATCCGGGTATTTTAGAACAATACTGTTTCCTTTTGAATAAAGACGAGGCACCCGTTTTAAAAGATATTCATATCGAGGACGAGATTAGAATTGGCGACAGTCATTGCCAGCTTTATACGCTTAGCGATGTGGAAGACCTGCCAGCGCTTTGCGGGCCACGGATCACTTACGATAAATACAGTACAGATAAAACGAAATTCAGTACAGGCTTTGCCACACCAATAGGAACATTGCTGAAATGTAACCACCTGTATAATCAATACATTTTTATCGGGGACAGCAAGCAAACCATTAAAAAACTGGAAGCGAAAAAATTAAGACTTCAATCACTTTCAGCCTATTCCCGCGAAAATGCTATTGGGCGTGATGCCACGCACGATTTTCTTAACGAAGCGATCAGCCAGCAACGGTTACCTGTGAAAGCGCATTTCAATATTTTGGCCTGGACGGATGATGCTGCCAATTTAAAGGATCTGAAAAATAAGGTCAGCTCATCATTGGCACAGATGGATGCACAGCCCAAACAGGAAACCGACGGCGCAGCGCAAATATGGTGGTCAGGACTGCCCGGCAATGAAGCCAGCTTTCCGATGAATGATACGTTTGATACATTCGTTGAGCAGGCAACCTGCTTTTTAAATCTGGAAACAAATTATCAGTCAAGCATTAGTCCGTGTGGCATTCGCCTGGGCGACCGTTTATCCGGAAAGCCGGTACACGTTGATATCAGCGACGACCCGATGAAAAAGGGTATTACCACCAACAGAAACAAATTTATATTAGGTCCGTCAGGCAGTGGTAAATCATTCTTCACCAATCACATGCTGCGCAGCTACTTTGAACAAGGTTCCCATGTGGTTATCGTTGATGTGGGACATAGCTACGAGGGCTTATGTGAATTTGTAGGCGGTTACTATTTTACTTATACAGAGGACAAACCGATCAGCTTTAATCCTTTTTATGTTCCTGAAGGAGATAATCTGGACACTGAAAAAAGAGAGAGCATCAAGGCGATGATACTCGCCTTATGGAAAAAGGAAGATGAGGGTGTGCAACGATCTGAATACGTCGCCATTTCAGACGCTTTATATCATTACTATGAAAAATTAAAAGTTGAAACCGAAATATTTCCCTGCTTCGATAGCTTTTATGAATTTCTCTCCAATGAATTTTATGAAACAATGAAGCAATCAAAAGTGAAGGATATTCGTTTTGATATAGATAACATGCTGTTTGTATTGAAACCATACTACAAAGGCGGTGAATATTCCTATCTGCTGAATGCAAAAGAAAATCTTGACTTATTGCAAAAGCGCTTTATTGTCTTTGAATTAGATAATATTAAAGACCATCCTATCTTATTTCCTGTAGTTACCTTAATCATCATGGAAACATTCGTTTCCAAAATGCGCAAACTAAGTAAGGACACCCGCAAAATGATACTGATTGAAGAAGCCTGGAAAGCAATTGCGCGGGAAGGAATGGCAGAATATATTAAATACCTGTTTAAAACCGTCCGTAAATATTTTGGTGAAGCTTTAGTGGTTACGCAGGATATAGAAGATATAATCAGTTCACCAGTGGTTAAACAGGCCATCATTAATAACAGTGATTGCAAAATATTACTTGACCAGCGTAAGTATCAGAACGACTTTCCTAAAATTCAGCAATTGTTAGGAATAACCGATAAAGAAACCGCCCTGATTATGAGCATGAACCGGAATAACGATGAAAATTTAAAATACAAAGAAGTGTTTATTAGTCTTAACGGCCAGCTATCTAAGGTTTACCGCACCGAAGTTAGCCGCGAGGAATATTGGACTTATACCACGGAATCAGCGGAAAAAGCCAAAGTCCATGCCTATGCTAAAAAGTATGGCAGTATGCAATTAGGCATAGCCGCAATTGTCAGGGAAGAATTAGAAAAAGCAGCATAAACTAAAAACCACTAATTATGAAAGTATCAACCATTTTTTATTGCTTCTACTTGCACTTGTTTTTTATACGCTGTAACAAGCAATAATAATGTGACTGATATTTCAGGTATTTACGCCTTGCAAATTTAAAAGTGAATATGCTATCGCATTACGATACTTTAATCGTTTCATCTAAATCACTCTAATTCGCAAATACCTATACCATTGAAAGACGAACTCGGCTTTAATAAGATACGGAATGGTGTCACCACTGCCGAAAGAATTTAAAAAGACATCGTGGGTTGTCAACTTGGACATTAGGAAAAGCAACTGTTATCAGAAACTGATTTGGGTAAGACAAATCTCAGTTTAACCGACAATGGTAAATCTTTGATATTGGAAAATTCCACTATCAAAAAATCAAATAACGCTATTTCTAGCATATCAGTAAGTGATTCCTGTCTTTTGACAGGGATAAGGGAGGCTTTTATGAAAAATTTACAGCTATTAAAAATGATTGTCTTTGATGGTATTTATCGCTTTGATAGTACCCATGCAAAACGGCAAATGCACAATTTGTGATTGGCGAAGTAATAAAGCTTACCGTCACCAAAGTGATTAAGGCTATAGACCTTAAAGTACAGCGGATGCAGAATAAAACGATCTGGTTGCAAAACGCGCAGAAGGTCATTGAAAATCAAATGTCGAAAACCAGGTTAACTGAAATTTCCGGCTGGACAGAACAGCAAAAGCAGTTGTATAGCAATTACTATACGGAGTTAGGAAACATTAAAGCCACCATATCAAAATATCAGCGCATAAAAGATATTACCTTAAAACAGGCGGCTTTAGTAAGTGAATATAAACAAGCCTGGAGTTTGTTTCGGCAGGATAGTCATTTTAACCCACAGGAATTAAGCTATATGCAGCAGGTTTATTCAGGAATATTGGATGCAAGCGTTAAAAATTTAGATGAGATCATGCTTGTGGTTAGCCCTGCTAAAACGCAAATGACAGATGAACAACGCCTGGAATTAATTAATAAGGCCAGCGATCATTTGGATGAAAATTATAACGACTTACATCAATTCAATAATCAGGGTATTCAATTAAGCCTGCAACGCAGTAAAGATTTAAGCGATACACAATCAATTAAAAAGCTTTATGGAATCAATTAATCAAATAAAAATGCGGGCAGACGAGATCCGGCGCAAAAGCAAAAAATTACTGGCTTTCACAGTAATGACAGTTGCGGCATCTGCATTGGCCACTACAGCAAGAGCACAAACTTTTGCGGAATGGTTTCAACAGAAAAGCACCCAAAAGAAATACCTTTTACAGCAAATTGCGGCCTTGCAGGTTTATGCAGCTTATTATAAAGCAGGTAATAATATAGCTCACAACGGGCTGGGTTCGATAACCGGCTCCCTTAAATCAGAGAACGGTTTACATACCACCTACTATAGCAACCTGAATAATGTTAGCCCGGTAGTGAAGAATAACAAACAGGTCAGCGATATACTGCAATGGCAGAAAGATATTCTTGCACGTATGAATACGCTGGACAAAACCGCCAATCTTAATGACGGCGAAAGGAAATATATCATACAGGTCAAAGCTGCTTTATTCAAAGACTGCGACCAGCAAATCACCGAATTACAAAATGTAGTAACGGACAGCAAACTAAAGATGAGTGATGAAGAACGGCTTAAACATATCGGGGTTATTCATTCTTCAATGCAAAATAATTACCGCTTTGCTTCGGCATTTGCAGACCAGGTTAAAGTATATGCCGTGCAACGCTCACAGGAAAACAACAATGTAATTTCCGAAAAGAAAATTTACGGGATTCAATAACAAATAAATTATGAAAAAGCAGTTCAAGCATATCGCAGTGATAATGGTATTTTTCTTTTGCCTTGTTACGACAAAGGTTGCCTCAGCGCAGGTTCAGGAAATGCAGCAGCTCATTTTGGATATTGAAAAACTTACCCAACTGAAAGGCATATTGAGTGATATGAAAACAGGCTATCAAATTTATCAGCAGGGCTACGGCAGTATATCTCAATTGTCCAAAGGCAATTTTGATCTGCATAGTGTTTACCTGAATGGTTTGCTGTCAATAAATCCAACTGTAAAAAATTATGGCAGAGTTGCCGAAATCATCACGCAACAGGTTAGCTTGATAAGTGAGTATAAAAGTGCCTACAAGCAATTTCAGCAAAGCGGCTCATTTAGTGTAAGTGAGTTGAATTACATGAGTAGTGTATATACACAGCTTGTCAATCAAAGCCTTCAAAATCTGGACGATCTTAACTAATGTACTTACGGCAGGTAAACTGCGCATGTCGGATGATGAGCGAATGAGGGCCATTGACCGGATCTACGCCAGTAGTTCTGATAAGCTGCAATTTCTCCGGCATTTTAACCGGCAAGGGGTTTTACTGAATATTCAGCGCAGTAAGGATGTGGGCGACACCCGAACGATGAAACAGCTCTATGGTATAAACAACTAATCCCAATTTTATGAAAAAGAAGATTTATTTAACCGCAATTCTTGCGGTATCGGGGATAGCTTTTCCTTTATTTTCCAAAGCGGACGGACTTGCAACTGATATTCAGGGTTTGCAGGGCACGTTAAACGGGGTATATAATGATATGCTACCGATGTGCAGCCAGTTGATCGGTGTAGGTCGGGCGATAGCTGGATTTGGTGCACTTTTTTATATAGGAAGCCGTGTTTGGCGACAAATAGCCAGCGCAGAGCCGATAGATTTTTATCCCCTGATGCGCCCTTTTGCATTGGGTTTAGCAATTCTTTTATTCCCAACAGTTATAGCGATTATTAACGGAATTATGTCACCTACAGTAAGCGCCACGGGTGGAATGGTGCAAAATTCGGATGCCGCTATTGCAACCTTGTTAAAAGCAAAAGAAGCGGCGGTAGAAAAAACGGACACCTGGCAAATGTATGTCGGTGCCGATGGCGATGGCGACCGCGATAAATGGTACAAATACACTCATCCCGACGATCAAGATGGTAGTAAAGAAGGAATGCTTGCCAGCGTAGGGAACGATATGAAGTTTGCCATGTCCAAAGCTTCTTATAATTTCCGCAATTCGGTTAAGCAATGGATGTCCGAAGTGTTGCAGGTGCTATATGAAGCGGCGGCATTATGTATCAATACCATCCGAACATTCTACCTTATCATTCTTGCCATTTTGGGGCCTATCGTATTTGGGTTAGCTGTTTTCGATGGGTTTCAGCACACCTTAACGGTATGGCTGGCCAAATATATCAATGTATTTCTATGGTTGCCGGTAGCAAATATCTTCGGTGCCATTATCGGTAAGGTACAGGAAAATATGCTGAAACTGGATATTACCCAGGTTCAAAATGCAGGTGATACTTTCTTTAGTTCCACCGACACCGCGTACCTCATATTTTTAATTATTGGGATCATCGGTTATTTCACCGTACCAAGCGTAGCCAACTACATTGTAAATGCAGGCGGCGGCAATGGTCTACTTCAAAAGGTGAATAGTATTGTCAGTAATACCAGCCAATCAGTAATGAGCGCAGGCAGTTCCGGCAGCAGCATGTCATCAGATGCTTTTGGCAATCAACGTTCAAATACCAGCGCAAGCATGGCAGACAGCGCAGTTTCCAAACCCTATTTTCAGGATAAACAACAAGGAGCAAACAGCCAGCAGGCTTCCAAAATAAATCCTCAAAAAGCTTAATTATTCACCTTTAATATCTCATTTATGTTTTCACAACTCAAAAATATCGACACAGCTTTCAAGCATATCAAGCTGTTTAGCTACCTGCTCATTGCAGCATGTACGCTTATTTCCTGCTTTGCGCTTTTTAAAAGCTATCAGGCGGCAAACATTGCAAATAATCATGTTTATATCCTGGCGAATGGCAAGGCGCTGGAAGCTTTTGCTGCAGACCGAAAAGACAATATTCCGGTTGAGGCAAGGGATCATATAAGGATGTTCCACCACTATTTTTTCACCCTTGACCCCGATGAAAAAGTAATTGATGCCAATATCGGCAAAGCGCTATACCTGGCAGATGAGAGCGCCAAAAATCAATACAACGATTTGAAGGAAAAGAGTTACTACAATAATCTTATTTCCGGCAATATCAGCCAGCAGGTTACCGTGGACAGTATTCAACTGGATATTAACCAATATCCCTACTATTTTAAATGTTTCGCTACACAAAAGCTTATCCGTTCAACCTCCACCGCGAACCGCAGCCTGATCACTCAGGGGTATTTGCGCAATGTAGCAAGGTCAGACAATAACCCGCATGGTTTTTTGATCCTGCATTGGGAAACCTTAGCGAACAGGGACACCACCATTCAACATTAAAAGCTATGATTTTATCAAACAGTAAAACGTCAGCACAATTGAGCGACAAGGTTGCGGCTTCGCTGGCAAAACAGATTATCAATTTCCAAATACGTTTTTCGGCCTGGCTTAACAGGTGGTTTAATGCTTATTCTATTCGTCAAAAGAAACAGATTGCAATTGCAATCGGGCTACTAACGGCTATCATATTAATTAGCAGTTCATTTTGCAGCTTTTATACTATTCCCAAATTATCACAAAACTATACGTCTGCACATATCGGGCAGGCATCAGAGTTTCCCGATCCCCAATTTATTAAACGTCAATTAACAGATTCATTAACTAAAAAAAAGTAAATCATGAATGCAGTATTAAACAGCGGCCAATTGCCGCAGCATACTCCTGAATTTTTGAAGGAGCGCAAATTTTTAATCGTTATGCCCCTGCTTATCATCCCATTTTTAACGATGGCATTTTGGGCATTAGGCGGCGGTAAACAATCCGCATCCGCCTTTGAAAATTCCAATGCACAGGGATTAAATGCAACACTGCCGCAGGCGCAGTTTAAAGATCAAAAGGCCCAGGATAAAATGGGCGTTTATCAAACCGTTAAAACTGATTCCGTAAGTTCATCCAGCAGCGGGGTTAGCGAAAGTTTCGTTAAATCAATGGGACTGGATGCCGCTAAAGCCGGGCATACTGATTCTGCTACCCAGCGTTCGACCGCCAACCTTACAGGTGGCCCTACCGTGGCAGATGTGAACGAAGCTAAAATTCAGGCCAAACTTGCCGCTATCAATCAGCAGATCAACCAGCCCGAACAGCCTAACTATGGCGGCGGGAGCGCCTCATCGCCGCAATCTGCCGCAGATGTAAAACGGCTGGAATTAATGATGAAAGCGATGAATGGTAACGGCGGCGGCAACGATCCTGAAATGAAGCAGCTAACACAAATGCTGCAACAAATTAACGATATACAAAATCCTGGCAATGCTAATAGCAAGCTTCGTAATCAATCCCTGAAAAATCACGGTCGTGTTTATGCGGTGATGGCGGCGAATGACGATGATGACGATAATTCCGCAGCTGATAAAATGCAGGTTAGCTACGCTTCTTACGATGGTGGCGGTAAAACAAAAAAACGCCGCTCTGCTAACGCTGCCGAAACAGCAGGTAATACTATTCAGGCAGTGGTGCATGAAGATCAAACGCTTGTAACCGGCGCGGTTATCAAATTGAGGTTATTGGATGGCATTTATGTAAACGGCAAAATGATACCAAAAGGCAGCTTTGTTTACGGCACCTGCGCTTTGAATAACGAGCGATTAGAAGTCAAAATAACCAGTATTCGCTATCTCAATAATATCCTGCCGGTAGCACTCGCAGTTTACGACCTTGACGGTATGGAGGGCTTATATGTTCCTGGTTCCATCGGAAGGGATGCTGCAAAAAATGGCGTTGGTGATGCGGTTCAATCTATGCAACTCATGTCAATGGATCAGTCCGTAGGTACACAGGCCGCCAGTGCAGGGGTTGAAGCCGCCAAAGGCTTATTCAACCACAAGGTAAAACAGATAAAAGTTAAAGTAAAGGCCGGTTACGAAGTCCTTTTAAAGGATAGTAACGACCGTGATAATTAAACAAAATACCATGAAAAAATCATTCATTATTTTCATTCTTGGTGCCTGGGGAACAGTTTCCTACGCACAAGATACCGCTTATGTGAGCCGTGATAAAACCACCGCTTTATTTTTTAAATCCGCTGTTAAAATTATCAGCAAATCAACGCCGGATTTCGATGTAACCCAAAAGGAAGATGCTCTGATTACCATTAAAGCACTTGATACTGATTTTTCGCCAACACGCATTAAACGTGCAGGATGTTAGCACTGCAAAAATCTATCACATTCCGGTTGAATATTCCTACGGACGTGCCGGAAGACGGATTGAACTTGATGGAGGAGCACCAATGACAGTTCGGGTCATTAAAACTGCTGATTTTAATTACAGCGCAGTCGTTACACAATTAGCCGAAGGTAAACGCAAAGACGTGGTAGACCACGAAAAAACCGGAGGAGTAAAAGCCTGGGTTGATAAACTATCCCTTGCGGGTAACCGGGTTTTCTTTAGGCTGGATATTCGTAACAAATCCAATCTGCCTTATGAAATTGATTTTGTACGCTTTTATATCAGGGATTTGAAAACGGTTGCACGGATGGCAACTCATGAACAGGAGATAGTGCCGTTAATTACTACACTACATAAAAAAACTTCAATTGCCCATAAACAGGAGATTGCAAAAGTTTTTGGCTTTCACCGTTTTTCACTTTCTGAAGACCAGGCGCTAAACGTTGAATTATACGAGCGCAATGGCAACCGCCATTTGTACCTGCAAATCAAACAAAAGGATCTGGACGATTTAAAAACAATTGCCCCGGCAAGGCAGCAACCGGGAAATACTTTAGTAGCTGCTAATACACTTTAATTAACCATTTATTTCATTTTTAATCATTAAGTTATGAATACTCAAAATGCTGAATTTCTAAAAAAGAGCCTGCTTAACCTGGGTTTTGGCGACAAGTTAAATGCTGAACTGGATAAGGAAATGGCTGCTAAAACGCCTGAATTTAAGTTAGGGCTTACAACATGAGTTCAACCAAAAAACGGTTGACTATACCCTGCATTTTAAAGCAGGCGATAATAAGGATATGTACTTTTTTAATAAGTATGATGCAACCATCAGCCACAAAGATGATCCTGCAAAGGATATTAATCAATCGTTCTTTATCAATAAAGGCAGCGGCATAACCGCTAAAGAGGCTTTTAATTTCATGGAAGGCCGTGCCGTACACAAACAGCTTTACAATTTGGAAGGCCAAAAATATCAATCCTGGTTAACGCTTGATGATAAAAACCTGACCGAAAACGGTAATAAAAAGATCAAGCACTATCATGAAAATTATGGATATGATATTGATAAGGTTATTGCCGGAAAAGGTATCAAGGAACTGGAAGACCCTAAAGCGAAGGAAGAATTAATGTATTCTTTAAAGAAAGGTAACGCCCAGCAAATCACCGTTGGTGGCGAGGATGGCGATAAAAAATATTTTATCGCAGCTAACCCGCAATTCAAAACCGTTGACCTTTACGATCATCAAATGAAGAAAATAAAACGGGAAGAATTACTACAACCCGAACAAAAGCCGGTTAGGAACTTAAAACAACGCGAGCAGCAAAAGGAGGATGCTCCTGCAAAAAAGCAGTCGCGTAAAGCTAAAGTTCACGTTTAATTATTTAGTAGAGGCATTACGGCAGTAATGCCTCTCTACTTTTAAAAACAATCAATTTAATTTTTTGAAAATGCTTAGCATGGTTTCCGTGTCCACGTCGGTCATGTCTACTAACTTTAACGACTTCACCATTTTAAGTGTAGTGGTTTTATAATGCTGGAAATGAGGTGTTTTCAGGTGTGACTGGTAAGCGTCCTTGTCGGCGTAAATTTCAACGATCCCGACTTGTGTCGGATTTTCTTTCTGATACATCGCAAAAAGAGAAATTACACCTGGCTCGATTTTAATCGAAGTTGCTGATTCCTCTTTTAAGATGGCTCTGTATTCCTCCATAAATTCAGGAACGATCTCAATCTCGGAGATGCGAACCATCACATCCGGTTTAGTAAGGGGAATTGCCGGCTTGCCAATCAGTACATTTAATGAATTTGCCTGTGCACGGCTTACGTATTTCAAGATCAGTTCAGAAACCTGAAACTGCTCTTCCGTGATACCTGTATTTGTTCCCATTTTGATATGTGCCTGGAGTTGTCCTTCCACGCCGGGCATTGAGGATAAGGCAGCTATAGTCACCAGTTCCCTTTGGCGGTAAGTAAGTACATCGCTATCGAAAATATCTGCGAATAAATGTTCTTTCAAAAAGGCATCAGCACGTGGAGCGAATACACCAAACCCAGGTGCGGGTTTTGATTGCGGCGTTTGGGTTAAAACCTCCAAAACCTTTCTACCTCTTTCGTAATTGTCTCCTTTTTTATCGCTGACTATTATTTCTTTGCCTACTTTGTCTTTAATGCCTTTTGCCTTTCGTTCCTCGGAAACGGCCATAAAGGCGCTTATGCCGTTTAAGCTTCTCGGAAAACCACAATAAGCATAAAGCTGAACCAGAGCTTCTTTGATCTCATTGACGGTTAGCCCGGCATCAAGTCCTTCAGAAAGATGGGTCTTCAATTGTTCAATATTGCCGGTAGCGGTAAGCGCTGATATTTTTACCAATGCTTGCTCTTGCGGACTTAAAATATCTTTAGTACTGTTTTGATTTTGTGCGTTCATGTTTTTTGTGGTTAATAGTAATAGGCATAATAGGAACCATGGAATATGTCTGGTTAAGCATTTCATAATTCTATTGTTTGTTCACCGTTGCATAATCCTCATCCGTAACCGGTTTTAGCCAAACTACATTTACGTCACCTTCAAAGTTTGTGATTGCAATATGTGCCATTTCGTTTTTTAATGTTGCACCGTGCCAGTGTTCGGTATTATCCGGAATATTGACCACATCGCCTTTTTGTATAAACTGCGCAGGCTTACCCTTTATTTGATACCATCCCTGTCCTTCAGTAATAATCAATACCTGCCCTCTTGGATGAGTATGCCAGATGGTTCTTGCGCCCGGCTCAAAGGTCACGCTGCCCATTACAAAATGGTTATTGGCATCTTTGGCAAGTAACGGTTTTAAGTATGCATCGCCGGTGAAGTATGATGCGGGTAGTTTATCTCCTTTCGGAAATAAAGAAGTTTCATTTGCTGTTGTCATATTTTTCTGTTTTTATATTATTTGTGTAGTCAGCAGCAGCAGATAGTCGGGAAAGCATGCTTAGAAATTTAATTGCTGTATATATTCTCATGACGTTAATCGATCAATTTAATAAATTTAGCCGGCACTCCACCCACGATAGTATTGGCCGGCACATCTTTTGAAACTACTGCCCCCGCAGCCACTATGGCATTTTCTCCTATGGTTACTCCGGGTAGTATTGTAGCATTTGCACCGATCCAGGCGTTTCGCCCGATAACGATTGGTTTAGTCATCAATGATCGTCTTTCAGCAGGGTTGGATGGATGATTTTCCGTAACAAGGTTTACCCTGGGGCCTATTAGCACATTGTCTTCGATAGTAATTCCCCCCAGGTCTAAAAACGAGCAGGCATGGTTAATAAATACATTTTTCCCAATAGTGATGAACCTGCCGAAATTAGTGTAGAAAGGAAAGAATATGGTCGTGCTATCATCTATTTGATTTCCGGTAATATCACTTATTATCTTACGGGCATCGTCTATATCAGTTGCAGCGTTAAGCCTGGCGGATAGCTTCATCGTGCGACTCACGGTTTGATCGATTTTTTCAAATTCGGGATCTGTCAATCTGATAACTTCACCTGCTTTGAGTCTATCAAAAATATTTAATTGATTCATTGGCAATTAGTATAAGTAACTTACTGTTAATTAATAAGACAAAGGTCGGTACTTATGTTTGCACGGTATTTATACAGGTTACGGTTTTATTTACCACTTTTACTGATACGGCTATTGGTCGATATTAAATACAAAATGTTCATTTAAATTTGTATCATAAAGACACGAATATGGAGCAAGTGAGAAGAATCGATACTGTAGGCCAGTACAATGCATACGTAGGGGCAGATACTCATCACCCTTTGGTAAGTGTAGTTAACTTTAATGAAATACCTTCCATTTTACACTTTAAACATTATTTAGGAATATATGCAGTTTTCTTAAAAAACATCAAATGCGGTAACATAACCTACGGATGTCAGCCTTATGATTATGAGGAGGGTACGCTGGTTTTTGTATCACCTGGTCAGGTTTACGGCATCGATAGTGAAGGCGTAGCAATCAAGCCTTCCGGTTATGCACTGGTATTTCATCCCGATCTGATAAAAGGAACTCATTTAGGAAAGGTCATCAAAGACTACTCTTTCTTCACCTATGAAGTCAACGAAGCACTGCATCTTTCAAAAAAGGAAAGAAAGACCATAGTCGATAGCTTACAGAAGATCGCGGAAGAAATAGAACAGAATATTGATAAGCATAGCAAAACATTGATCGTTTCTAACATTGAATTGTTCCTCAACTATTGCATGCGCTTTTATGACCGTCAGTTCATTACACGTAATAATGTAAATAAGGATATATTGATTCGATTTGAAAACCTTCTTACTGATTACTTTAAATCAGAAAAAGCAAAAGTTTACGGGTTACCAAGTGTTGCTTACTGTGCCGATCAAATGCATTTATCTGCAAACTATTTTGGCGACTTGATCAAGAAAGAAACGGGGAGTACAGCTTTAGATTATATACAGTCGAAAGTTATTGATGAAGCGAAAGAAAAAATATTTGATGCCGGCAAATCAATCAATGAAATTGCAGGTGAGTTAGGATTCAAATATCAGCAACACTTTACACGTTTATTCAAGCTAAAGACAGGTCTGACACCAAATGAATATCGGAACCTTAATTAAGGACTCAAAGAGAAAACTAATGGTGCTAAAATGATTGTTTAGAATTTCTAAAGATCAATAATTGTTAACGTGTTATGTCAGCCGTTAAGTTGTGCATTGGCAGACCAATATGGCTTCGTGGATAGTACTACCGTTGCAGGCTCTAAGTTTTACTTTGACTTGCCCCTATCTATTAGCAAATATCCCGTATGTAGTTTAAAAAAGCGAATTGCCATCATCTTTTTTCTTCGGCAACCGTTTTCTGCCAACCTCTTTAAACTTTAAAAACGTAGAATCATAAGTTTTAAGCAATCCCATTAATTGCTGAAAACTTGCCTCGGGGTGCATCCACAAACGCCTTTGCTCTTTATTGAACACAACCGGCATACGTATGTGGATTTTGCTATAATTATTATCGGGTTCACAGGTAGGTATTGCAAAACTGTTCACAGGAACATTGCCATTCTCGCGATCTATCCAGGTTGTCCATATACCGGCGAAATACACGTACTTTTCGCTTACATGGCTAACTTCATACTGGACTTTAAATTCGCCCTCATCATGCCATTCATAATAAGATGGTACAATGTTCAGGCAACGGCTTTGCATCAGCAAATTTTGCAATTTACCGCTGGTAGCAATTGTTTCAGAACGAATATTGGTTAATGGACGCAATTCCGCAATATTATGCGTATTAGCAGGGATTAAGCCCCATCGCATATATTCTATTTCCCTTGGGTTTTGATGCGTGATAACCGCCGAAAGATCGGTCGGCGCACAATCATCTTTTAGCCCGCTATCAGTTTCGGAGCATTTGATACTTTAACCTTTAAATCTGTTTCCAATTCCCATGATTGGGAAGCCACTTGTCTGCCGCACATAAAACAAAGTTAAAAACTTTATTGTTGAAATACTAAAATAATTAGCAATTTTGACGATCAGATAACGATACTATGCGGGTGAACTTGTACAGGTTAAACACGGACAGCAAAACGCTGATCCCTTTTTTTGAAGATGGAATATTTGGCGGCTTTCCAAGTCCGGCAACAGACTACTTTCGGAATGAAATTGACCTGAATGAAGAATTGATCCGTAATAAAAGCACAACTTTTTTAGGCCGTGTGGAAGGTGTCAGTATGAAAGATATTGGCATCTGGTCAGGTTCACTGGCTATTATTGACCGCTCCTTAGAAGCCAAAAATAATGATCTGGTAGTTGCCTGGGTGGATGAAGGATTTACCTTGAAACAAGTACGCATTAACAACGACGGCGTTTTTTTACATCCTTTCAATACAGAATTTAAACCGATAAAGATTTCCGACCAGGACGATTTTTTCATTTGGGGAAAAGTAACCTACATCATTAATTCAACGATTTGATATGCAGTTACAGCCCGATAGTGAATTAGATGAATTTTTAACGGATATATCGCCGGAGAACAGCGGGATATGGCTGCTGAAATACCGCTATATGTTTGGGCTGGCTGATTTTTCCAGTTTTTATTGCGGTACGCATGAATTGTTTAACCCGAAACTGCGTTTTGTACCGCATGTTACCATGTCCAATAATCATGGCTGTATTATCTCCCGCAGCAAAATTGCCAAGCAAATGGGTTACGGCATGAGCCAAAATGCTTTTGAACTGGTGAAGCAAATGAAGAAAGACGGTGTAATAGATTATTCATCCAACTACGAATATTACCAGTCTATGAGTAACCGGGGCTTTAACCATGTCGCGCAATTCTGTGATATTGTGGAACGCTACAGTATTGATGAATTATTTATGCTTTTTAAGCAATGGGATCAGGATGCGTTGCCGGCATTAGGCACGGGAAATAGTCCGCTCTACTACAAAGGGTGTAGGTGTCGAAATTTGCCTGGGACTGGCACCAACTAAATTGCTGGCTAAAGTGGCTAATAAACTGGCTAAAAAGTCGCCTGATAAAAGCGGTGTTGTTGTTTTACAAACGGACGAGCAGATACAAACCGCCTTGCGGGATTTTCCCGTGGAAGACCTTTGGGGCATTGGCCCCGCTTATGCTAAATTTCTTGCTGGCTTTAACATTTATACCGCGCTTGATTTAGCCATGCAGCCGGAATACTGGACTAAACAAAACATGACCATACAAACGCAGCGGCTTTGGTATGAATTGCGCGGCGTTTCATGCGTACCGATGGAAGAAATACCACCCGACAAGAAGCATATCTGCACCAGCCGTAGTTTTGCGAGAACCATAGACGATTTTGACCTGATCTTAAAAGCAGTGTCTAACCATGCGGCGAGCTGCGCTTATAAACTGCGTAAAGACAAATTGAATTGTACTGCGGTAGTGGTGTTTTTGCAAACAGATAAATTCCGCACTGAACAGAAGCAATATAATAATGATATAATGGTCAAACTGGATGTTTATTCCAACTGCGGCCAGAGTGATTGTAAGCAAAGCATTGGAGGGTCTGCGCAAAATTTACCGCAAAGGTTATGCATACAAAAAAACCGGGGTAATGGTCATTGACCTGATACCCGAAACACACCAGCAAACCGCTTTATTATTCGAGGAGAAAACGCACAATATGGAAGTAGAAGCCAAACTTTCCAAAGCCTTGGATTCGATCAATAACCGATATGGACGGAATACCGTGCAGTTAGGCGCGCAGGGAAATGATAAGCCATTGCAGTTGAATGCACCAAACTTGTGCCCATGTTACACTACGAGGATAGAGGATATTATGCGAATTAAGATCGGCTGATTTCTCCCACTTTATTTTAGCAGCAAACACTTATTCTTTTTTTGTTGTTTTTATTTGTACGGAATTTTTCCGTATTTTTGTATATTAATAATTGCCACCATGGAAAGAGCACTTAAAGTTGAAAAAACAAGGTTTGATACGAAATTGACCAAAGTTCAAAAGGAACTTTTTGAATTAGCTACCAAAATTGGCGGCTATCGCACGTTAACTGATTTTATGCTGTCAACAGCGGAAGAAAAAGCAAAAACCATTGTTCAGCAGCACGAAGCCATCCTGGCTTCTGAAAGAGATAAAAAAATCTTCTTTGATGCGATCATGAACCCGCCACAACCTAATCAACGTTTGCGGGATGCGGCTAAAAGGTACAAGGAGTTTAGTAATCAGTCTGCCGAAGCTTAATGAGTTATCCTATATTACCGCTACAGTCTGGATTTAATAAGAAAGACTTTAGCTGCGGCAAGGACATGTTGGATAATTATATCCAAAAGCAGGCCAGCCAGGATTTGAAAAGGCGTTTGAGCGCTGTATTTGCGATGGTGGACGATAGCCGCGTCATAGGTTATTACACCCTATCAAGTACAAGTGTTTCTCGTGAGCTCGTGCCGGAAGATGTTCAAAAGAAAATGCCCCCGTCTTACCATGATCTGCCTGCTACTTTATTAGGCCGTCTGGCCGTAGATCAAAATTATAAAGGTCAACGCCTGGGTGAATATTTATTGATGGATGCCTTAAAGGTTGCGTTGGATGCCTCGGAGAAACACATTGGCTCAATGGCCCTGATCGTAGATCCCCTGGATGAAGATGCGGAAGCATTCTATGCCAAATACGATTTTATCAAACTGGATTCCGGTAAGATGTTTTTGCCGATGCAAACCATTGCAGCACTCTTTAAATAATAATTAGTTATATTTCAATCTATAGCCTGCTGTCCCTTCGGCCAGGCTTTCCACTATATCTTTTCCCTGAAAAGGATGCCGTTGCAATCCTTGACAGGTGATTTCCTGTAAAGCTGATTGCCATAAGTTCCGCTGCTGCATTTTTGCTGCGCTGCAAAAGCATTCGCTTTTCTAAAACTTCTTCAAACTCCAATTAAGAGCATCTTTCAGGACTTCACTTGTTTACCCGCGATGCTGGGAAAAGCTTCGCTTGCCTTCACTCTGCACTTAATTTCCTGCTAAAATATCAGATGCTTTCAAGGTGCTATTTTCCAAAGAAAACGGACAAAAGCGGCGTCAAGATCGGTCAGCCCGTTCGTACGAACGCATAATGTCCTTCGCTGCGCTGCGGCCACCCTTCGGGACTTATAGTTCTCCCGCCCGCTTTGCGACCGCCTTTTTGACTTTCTTTTTTACCGTTTTTTCTTTTGAAAAATAGCTTTTTAGGGAAAGTCTTCGGGAAAAGAGGGAAACAAAAAAACAAATTTTTAACCCTTTTAAATCATTTAAAAAATGAAAACAGCAGAAAAAAATGCAAACGGTGTACAAGGTACAGCAGCAAAAAACAACCAAACAGCAAACAGAGTTGAAAACCGCCCAAGCCTAACAGGAAAGGAAGCCAAAGAAGATGAAAACGCTAAAAATCAAACACCTGCCAAAACTCCGGAAGTTGAGGCAAACAAACACTGCCGAGGTTAAGACCAGTAGCCCCGCTACAGTGGATAACCAACCCGCTAACGTTGCGCCTTATACCACAGGACAAGGATTAGACGAAGCACCGAAAGCCGAACCGGTAAAAGCGGAAGAAGCAAAAGCAGAACCCGCCAAAGTGGAAGAAGTAAAAGCCGAGCCTAAAAAATTCGCTTTTAACTTAGAGCAAACCTTAAAATCGGTTGACGGCTTGCACCGCCTAAGCATTCAACGGATTACCCTGTTATCCCGCATTAAGTTACTGGAAGATTTTGAAGTGAAATTAATTGAAGAAAACGACGAACTGGAAAGCAACCCATATCAGGGATGCAAGCTGATTATCAAAGACGATAAAGGCCGGGAGTTTGTAACCAACACGCCTAACCTTATCCGCATGGTTTCACAATTCATTTTTGATGCCTGCCATGAAAAACTGGCCGACATTGAAGCAAACATCATTTTCCCCAATGCTTAAACAAATTATGCTCCCGGCATATCGTCGGGAGCATTTTTTTATGGTTTCACAAAAAACAGCAATTCCTATGTACGAGCAATTTATAGAATTAACCAACCAAATATTTTGGGAGGGTTACGCCGAAACTTTAGCGCAGGAAAACCCCGCACGGTTTCAATTAGAGTTAAGCGATTTTATGAACACCTACCAATTTTAAGACAATGGAGGACAGGATTTTTTTACTGGTAAAAGTTACCATCAAAACCACCCATAGCAACATACACGATGCTATACAGGAACTGCAAACCAAAACGAGTTTTACAGGTGAGCAGTACCCCGAATGTGGAAGTATTACAAACAAAAATTATTGAACTGAATACAAAAAATTAAAATCATGGCACATCAAATAAATTTCAATCAGAAAACAGGCAAAAACAGCTTTATGAGCGTAAAGGAAAAAGCCTGGCACGGGTTAGGGCAAATTATAGACCGCTACCCAACCAGTAGCGAAGCGATACAGCACGCAGGACTGGATTATATTGTGGAAAAACGCCCTTTATTTACCTATGATACCGCAAACCATTTAGGCGAGGGAAGCGACGATATTATGATCCCCGAAATTGAAGTGCCTAATTTCTTTGCAACCGTTCGGGCAGATACCGAGCAGGTTTTAGGGGTAGTTGGCAATGATTACGAAGTAGTACAAAACCGTGATGCGTTTTCGTTCTTTGATGCTATTGTAGGCGGTGGCGATGGCATTTTATACGAAACGGCGGGGGCATTGGGTAATGGTGAGCGGGTTTTTATAACCGCCAAATTACCCGATTATATTCGGGTAGGTGTTAAGGACTGGATAGAGCAATATTTGTTTTTAACCACTACGCACGATGGTTTAGGAAGCATTACCGCAGCTTTTACGCCTATTCGCATAGTTTGCAACAACACACTAAACGCAGCTATGAATAACCATTCAGGGGCGATTAAAATCCGTCATACGGCATCCGCTACCGAGAGGCTTAAACAAGCGCATACCTTAATGGGTATCAGTAAATCGTTAGGCGGTGAAATGGAGGGCTTATTTAACCAATGGGCTAAAGTGCGTATTACAGATGCAGAGGTTAAAAAACTGATACAGATTGCAATGGCACCAAATAAAGAAGTTTTAGAAAATTTAGCCGAGGGCAAATTAGACCTGCTATCTACACACTACACCAATATTGTAGATAACGTGTATGAGTATGCTTTAGGAAGTCAGACCCAGCAAATGGAAACCACCGCAGGAACGGTATTTGGCGCATATAACAGCGTTACGGGCTATTTTCAAAATGTGCGCAGTTTCAAAAGTGACGAAGCCAAGTTTAAATCTATTATGGACGGCACAGCCAAACAAAGGGCGCAAACCGCCTTTAATCTTTGCCGTGATTTTGCAACGCAGGGAAGCGAAGCATTGATTTATAACTAATTGCTATATAAGGGGGAGCAATCCCCCTTATTTCTAAAATTCCCCGGCGGCGGGCTATCGCCCGCCCGAAGAACGCCCCCTGTTTTCTTATGGTTTAATGATCTTTGGTGAAAACAGGGGGCGCTTTGAAGTAAAAGGCTATTAAATTAAACAAGAAGTACATGATAAAATCAATTATTAAAAACATGAATTTGTAAGGGGCAATTTTGAAAACCAGTTTAAATGTGTTAGGTTTAAATAACCAACCCTATACCCAAACTATATTGAAAAAGATTGATTTACACATTCACACTAAATCTTCAATAAGTGATGCCGCATTTGAATTTAGCCTTGCAAGTCTACAGGGGTACGTTACCAAGTCTGAAATTGATTGCATTGCAATTACTAATCACAATTTATTTGATTTAAAGCAATTTGAGGAAATCAGATCCAATTTACGCATTAAAGTATTTCCTGGCATTGAAATAAATCTTGAAAGTGGGCACTTACTATTAATATCAGATATTGTTGACTTGGAAAAATTTGAGATTCAATGCAATAGATTAAAACTGAAATAGTAAATAAGAACGATTCTATAAATGTTGAGACGTTTAAAAAAATTTTTCCAGACTTAAGTAAGTATTTATTAATCCCGCACTCCGATAAGAATCCTATTATTTCAAAAGAGACTATTAACAAGTTGAGTCCTCATATCTATGCGGGTGAAGTAACAAGTCCCTCCAAGTTTAAAATGTGTATTAAAGATGTCACTAAGCTAACGCCAGTAATATTTAGTGATATTAGAGTTATTGAAAATATGTCACCCTATCCTACTAAAGCTACTTTTGTAGACATCGGCGACTTAACCCTGATAGGGCTAAAATTTTGCCTTAGAGACAAAACAAAGGTGTTTCTCTCTAAAGATGACGGTAACGAACGTTTTCAAGCCACAGATGACGGTCTATATTTATCCACTGGTTTAAATGTAATATTAGGCGAAAGATCTTCTGGAAAATCATACACGCTAAATAAAATAAAATCAGCGTTCACAGATAATATTAAATATATCGAACAGTTTGCTTTATTGCAAAATGACGAGGAAAAGTTCAAAACATTAATGTCAAATCGCAATAGCGATGTTAGTGAGCGATTCCTAAAAGAATTTAAACATGTTGTTGAAGATGTTGTAATTTGACTACACAGCTAATAAATCAGAAATAGGTCAATATCTTGATAGCTTAATTAGATATGCCTGGATAGTCACAAACATGATAGTTTTTCCCGTGCGAGACTTTTTGATGAGATATTTTCTATCTCAGAGTTAAAAGGTCTTAGTGACTTAATCGAGCTACGGCCAAATTAATTGATAATACCTCCTATAGTCAAATAATAGTTAAGCATTTAAATATTGAAAATCTTAAAAAGTTAATATGCGAATTGATTGAAAACTAGATTCCAATTATGAATTGAATTTGAAAAGAAATTGGACTAAATGAGTTGGTTAATAAAATAAAAGACGATTTAAAACTTAAAACCACAATTGTTCCACCAAATGAAATTGATTTATATAACAGTGTTTGGGAAAATTATAAAGTCAAGAAATTTATTAAAATTGTCGATGAAATTAGAAAAGAAAGAGAAATTGAGCGGAAGAATCTGGTTCATTTAAGGTTGTTGTTTCAACAAAGAACTTTACCGGTGCTCAAAGAATGAAAATAATAAGCAAAACCCAATTAACATTTACGGAAGCATTCAACAAGTATAATAGTCCCGGTTCATTTCTTAAAGCTCTCAAAGAAACGGGATTAGCACCCACAGAAATTCATAAATTCTTTGTGGATATTGACTATATAACCTTAAATAGAGATAACTTTTCTGTTTCTGGTGGTGAGCGTTCGGAATTTAATTTATTGCATGAAATAAAAGATGCTATGCGCTATGAAATGTTATTAATAGATGAGCCTGAATCCTCATTTGATAACTTGTTCTTAAAAAGCGAGGTAAACAAATTATTAAAAGATATCTCTGCGCATATCCCAGTAATTCTTGTAACGCATAACAGCACAGTTGGAGCCTCAATAAGTCCTGATTATATTGTCTTCACTCGTAAAAGTGTTGGTAAGAGTGGATAAATTACCAGGTGTTTTCCGGATACCCATCCGATAAACAACTAAAATGTGTTGATGGTGAAGTAGTAGATAATTACGGAGTGATGATGGCCTGTTTAGAGGCTGGTGAGCAACCTTACGAAGAGAGAAATAAAACTTATGGATTACTTAAAAATTGACGATAACAAAGCTTTCTTTAATAGAAGAGAGAACGATATAGATTATTGGCACCCAATCGACGAGATTAACAAGGAGGATTTATTTAAACTTTTGAACTTAGCTGTTGAAAGCGATTTTAAAATGGATGAATATGACGAGAAATTATTACAAAATAAAGCGCATCAGATTATATACAAACACCTTCATGCAAAATTCGCTGAGATTTTATTGAATAAGAACAAGTTTAAAGATGATAGCGAGAATCTTTATAAAGAAGCATGGGAAAAATATAGGCAAACGGAAAATGTAAATGGATCTTCCGAAAATCCCGGCCAAGTTATTTAATATACTTAAAATCATTGAGATTTAAAGTATATTAAATATAAAAATCGAATAACAAATCAAGTTTGCCTTGCGACAATATTTTAAAGAGCGGAATAGGTAATTATAAGCACGTGATAATTATAAACCCAAATCAATGTCAGGTCAGAGATATTTAACAAAATCCAAATTAAAACTTGCATTGGAATGTCCAACTAAGCTTTTTTATAATTCAAAAAAGGAGTATCCTGATAAAAAGATACAGGACACTTTTTTGGAAGCTTTGGCCAATGGTGGATTTCAGGTCGGTGAACTTGCGAAATGTTATTTTCCTGGCGGAATTAAAATCGACGAACTTGATTACGACAAAGCACTTTTAAAAACCAATGAACTGTTACTTTTAGATAAGGTGACCATTTATGAAGCTGCTTTCTGTTTTGATTTGTTTTTTATCAGGGCAGACATTGTTGTCAAAGACGGAAACAGCCTGAAATTATTTGAAGTTAAGGCAAAATCCGTACGATCCGACAAACTTAAAAGCATCAATTTCAAACAGTAATGGAATTTCCCCTAAATGGCAACCGTATGTTTATGATGTTACCTTCCAAAAGTATGTGATCTCCTGTTCCAGGCCTGATTTGAAGGTTAAGGCGTTTTTGATGTTGGCAGATAAAAGTAAAAAGACATCGGTAGATGGTTTAAATCAGCATTTTCATATTCAAAAAAATAAGGATAACAAAGTTTCAGTCAAAGTATCGGGGGATGTTTCAGTCCGCAGCCATCGGACAAGAAATCCTTTGTCGTGTTAATATAGATGACCTTGCAGATATGCTGCTGAAAGATGACCCGTTGTATAACGATGATGCCAAGTCGCTTAGAGAATGGATTTATTTTTTTGCAAAGAAATATAAAGCTGATGAACGCATACAGGGCAAAATAAGAGCGTACTGTAAGACCTGCGAGTTTCGGGCTACGCCCGAACAGGAAGCTTTAGGTTTAAAAAACGGATATAAGGAATGCTGGAAAAGCGTCAAAGGCTTTACAGAGGAGGATTTTTTAAAACCATCTATTCTTAATCTTTGGGACTTTAGGAAAAAAAATGATTGCCTGGATAATAACATATTTTTTCAATCACAATTGAGTAGGGTTGACCTGGAAGGCCAGAAACCAAAAGTTAATACTGAACCTGGCCTAAGCCGGGTTGACCGCCAGGAATTGCAGGTGCAGAAGTCAAAAGACAATGACTTATCGCCCTATTTTGATCATGGGGGATTTCAGCAGGTTTCTTCAAGTCTTACCTATCCGTTACATTTCATTGATTTTGAAACCTCTGCTGTGGCTATACCTTTTAATACGAACCGCAGGCCTTACGAACAGATCGCTTTTCAATTTTCACATCATGTGCTTCACCAGGACGGAACTCTTGAACATAACAGGGCAGTGGTTGAATACAGACGTGGGGGGCTTTCCCAATTTTGAATTTATCAGGAAACTCAAAGCAGATCTTAATGGAGATACAGGCAATATTTTTCGGTATGCTGCCCATGAAAATTCTATATTGAACGCTATCCACCGGCAGTTAAGAGAATCATCCGAACCGGATGCCAGCGAACTATGTTCATGGATTGAAACAATTAGCAAATCCACAGGGGACAGCACCGTAAAATGGGAAGGCAGCCGGAACATGACAGATTTATTGGATTGTGTGAAGAAATTTTATTATTCCCCATTAACTAATGGATCAAATTCCATTAAAGATATTTTACCAGCTATATTAAATAACAGCCCATTCCTCCAGGGGAAATATAGCCGTCCTCTTTATAAGGACAAAAATCAAAGTTTAAATTTTAGCGAAAAGATATGGATTGATTTTACTCCCCAGGGTAAGGTAATCAGCCCTTATAAACAATTGGAACCAATATTCACCGGGATAGATGAATCCTTATTAGACGATTTGCTGATGGACGAAGAGCGGAGTTAAGCGATGGTGGGGCGGCAATGATGGCTTATGCCCAAATGCAATTTACTGAAATGAACCCCGAGGAGAGAAAAGCTATTCAGTCATCGCTTTTAAAATATTGCGAACTGGACACATTGGCAATGGTGATGATATGGGAAGATTGGCAACATCAACTTAAAGTTCGCGAAGTAAACGTTAAGTCATAACCTACGAGGCATTTATTTCTGTTTCTTTCATAGCCTTGCTTTGTTCACCTAACGTGAGCAATTAAATATAGTGAACATATATAAATAAACAAGTGTTTATATAGAAGCCAGCGGCCAGTTTTTGTTAAAAATAGGTTTTGACCGCGAACCTGAACTGCTCGATAAATATCTCTTTAAAAACGCTGATATTATTCTGTTCGTAAAAGATCAGCATAGCCTTTTTATATTCCACGGCATCAATTGTGCGGAAGGAAATCGGGCAATATTGATTTGCGATCAGGATCGCATTGCTGACAATACGTGCCGTCCTTTTGTTACCGTCGTTGAATGCCTGGATATATGAAAGCAGTACTAATGCCAGCAGGGACTTTTCAAATACGTTTTCCTTCCGGTTGATCAGATGGCACATATCTTCAAGGGCCTCCCTGATCTGGTGTTCATTATCCAACGGTTTATAGTTTGTCCCCGAAATACCCACGCGCCGCTGCCGAATGTTACGTTCCACCTCAAGACCCTTGATAAGGATACTATGGACATCTTCAATTCGTGCAATCGTTAACGGGATCACATAATCAGGGTTTTCAATGATAAAGTTGAGTGCTTCCTTATGATTCAGCAGCATCGTTGCATCGTCCTTCGGCTTACCTGCGGCGGTTTCCTTATCCTTTAGCAGTCGCTCGGTTTCCAGCAACGAATAGGTATTGCCTTCGATCTGTGATGATTTCCAGCTCAGGTCGATAGCCAGCCGTTCCATTTCCTTATTATAGGCAGCAGTGGTCATGTGGGAAATATTATCGCGGAACTCCTCCTGTAATTGCTGTAAAGTTTTTGCTTCTTCCGGAGTGAATAGGTCGACATTATGCAAAACTTCGGTTATCAGACCGAAATTGAAACCACCCTGAATATCGCGTTCGTCAATTTCCTTTTCGAAATAGGTATCTATATCAATACGGCCAAACAATTGGTTTGTCGGGCTGACCCGGTAACGGGTGGCGCGTGTCTGGCCTTCAGCTAATAATTGGCCGGTTTTTACCAGCTCTGCTATTGCCCTTTTGGTTGTTGCAAAAGAACCTTTTCCGGCCGCTTCATGTATTTCTACGGATGAACTGGCAGGATGTTCTTTTATGAATTTAAGGATGTCATCATCTATTCTTGTCATAATTACAGCTCATTAGGCATTCAGTTACGGCTCAAATTTAATAAAAAATGAGCTGTAATTATAGTTTGAATGAGCCGTAATTGAATTTCGGCTCACTTTTAATCTATTTACGGATCAAAAATCAACTATTTTGAGCTGTAAATCACACTATCATAATCCGTAATTATTCTTACAGTTCACAAGATCTTATGGACCGGTGCATTTGTAAATATTACCGGCAATTTTAGATATGATTTGCAATTTATACAAGGTAAAGTTTCAAATGGCAGCAATAAAAAGTAAAGGCATACCTTGCTGCTTTAAACCATACAATACATGCTTGATCCAGTAATCTTTTTCGACAAGCCCGGCTTGTATGCCCATTTCATCCGATACAATATTCAGCAGGGCTGGAAAATCTTTGTGGTTATGCAGGTAATCTATTGGCATAGCGGATTATTTTTAAGCAGACATCAAGGGTGCAAATATCCTTTTTGCCCTGGCATTACCATACTCCGATACAGAACGTTCAAGTTTTTTAGCATCCATGGTACGAGCTTTCCATGATATGTTTTTCAAAAGTTCGTTTGGATCTTCGGCAAGCGCATCCAGATTATTGACCAGATCAACCAATAAAAATTCAGGCGTTGCCTTTTTCGGGAAATGCGGCTTTACCCGGAAAGAAAGTTCTTATTGCCCAGTTTAAAGTCACCATGCCTTTTATGGTTATATACCGTTCATTTTGATTACTCTAAAGTTGTGTAGTGCCAACCCCAAGGCTATTGTAACATTCAATGAAGTCAGTAGGAAACGGTCATCTTTTAAAAACTTTTTATTAAGGTTTCTTCTTGGGGAGGCGTCTTGCCGAATGCGGATTCTTCAGGAAAATAATAAAGCCCCTGAGATAGTTTTTGTAGTGTCCCGTCTTCAACAAGCGCTTCCAGGTGCCGGTCTACTGACTTAGACCATTTAACTAATTCAGACCTTCGATATACCTTACCACGTTTTAAGTGCTTTTTAAGTTCATCTAATCTGGCCATGACAATTTCTTTAAATACAAAGGTAAGTAATAAGTTTAAAATGAAAGAATTGTTATTGAAAATTCATGCAATATAATCGTATTTCATTTGTTAGTCTAATGCACTTTACGGAAAAAAACGTATATTTGTATATCAATTTGAGAGCACATAACTGAGCACTTAGAAATTGACATTCTTCATAAGTTATTAAATATAAGTTATTTATAAGATTAGGTTCGAGCCCAGGTGGGCGCACAAAAAAAGACCTTAGCAATTTGCTGAGGTTTTTTTGTTTTTTGGCTTTTTTTAATAATATTTTAATGTCAAACTTTCAGTAAGTAATTGATTTTCAATATAAAAAGTTAATTATCCTTTGAAAAGACCAATAATGTAAAAGTTGGAATGATGTTTTTTAATTTAAACATCGTATTTTAGGAAACTTATTTTATCCTAAATTAAATGGCGAAAAGAATAGATTTTAACTGGTCGGACGAGAGTGAGCCCCACAAAAAAAGGACTAAAAAAATTATAAGTGAACACCCTGAAATAAGGGAGTTGATAGGTAGAAATCCATATACCATATTCGTGATATTTTTATGTGTTGGCGTTACAGGTTGGTTTATCTTTCTTATTAAAAGATGCTTCGTGGTGGCTTGTTGTGTTAGCATCGTATGTTATTGGTGCCTTTGCCAGCCATACTTTGTTTATCTGCATTCATGAGTGCGCGCACAACCTGCTTTTAAAAACCGTACTGCTAAATACGCTTGCCGGTATATTCGCTAATTTGCCGCAAGGGTTTCCAAGTTCGGCATCGTTTCAAAAATATCATTTGAAGCACCACTCCTACCAGGGCGTTTCTGAATTGGATGCCGATATGCCTTTTGGCTGGGAGGCCAACTGATCAATAACTCCTGGTTTGGTAAAGCTTTATGGTTATTGTTGTTCCCTGTGTTTCAATTGTTGCGCCCGTTCAGGTTGAAAGAGATCGATCTATTAGATCCCTGGACCGTGGTTAACTGGATAGCCGAGATTGTTTTCATGGGGGCAATTGTTTATTTCTTTGGTGTAAAGGCTATTATGTACATGGTATTTAGTTTTTTCTTTTCTGTTGGCTTGCACCCGCTTGGAGCACGCTGGGTACAGGAGCATTACCTTACGCACGGTGATGAGCAGGAAACTAAAAGCTATTATGGTGTTTTAAATGTAGTTAACCTGAATGTAGGGTTCCATAACGAGCATCACGATTTTCCTTCTGTACCTTGGAATAATTTACCGAAAATAAAAAAAATGGCTGATGAGCATTACGAAACTTTAGGCTATCATACTTCTTATACTGTATTGTTGTTCCAGTTTTTGTTTAACCGTGATCTGTCTTTGTTTTCGCGCACCAAGCGCTCAAACCGAGGTGGCAAACTACAAAACAAGACCGTTAAAATGAGCCATTAATTTCTGAGGCTGTTTAATTCTGTCCTATTTAACTCCCCATGACCAATATTAAGAACATCATTTTTGATTACGGAAACGTTATTTTCAGTATTGATTTTTCTATAGCGCAAAAGGCCTGGGCCGATCTTGGGTGTTGCCAATGTTGGAGCAATTTTTTGGGCACCGCCAGCAGGATGACATTTTTAGCGCGTTTGAAAAGGTGAGATAACATCCGGAAGAATTCAGGAACGCAGATACGGATCAAAGCTAATAACCCAAGCCTGACAGACGAGCAAATAAACAAAGCATGGAATTCGATGTTGTTGGGGGTTGCTGAAGGCAATCACGACCTGCTACTGAAGGTTAAAGCCAAATACCGAACGTTTTTGCTGAGCAACATCAACGCCATCCATTACGATTACATTATGGATTACCTGAAACGCGATTTTGGTTTTGACGGTAACGATCATCTTGTTCGAAAAGGTTTATTATTCACATCTGATGGGCAAGCGCAAGCCCAATGCCGATATTTTTGAACAGGTATTAAAGGAGAAAACCTTAATCCTGCCGAAACTTTGTTTATTGACGATAGCCCGCAGCATTTGGCCACTGCCGAGAAATTGGGATTACAGGTATTTTTAATGAAAGCGCCGGACACCATCCAGCCATTTTTTGAGCGGGAAAAGCTGGCTTAGATCTGTTATACCTGTTCGCCTAAAGCTTCTTTTTGATTTTTTTTGACCCAAATATTCTTGAGTTTTAAAGTATTGGTCAACCTCTC
>CAWJTH010000077.1:0-9491 GCA_963845495.1 uncultured Chitinophagaceae bacterium | reverse complement strand
TAGTTGCAATTCACGATAATCGTCAACATTTCCAGACGATTTTCCAATTGCTGAATGCTTAATTCTTGCATAACAATTTAATTTTAAATGGTTAAGAAATAGAATGCTGGTAATCAACGCATGTTGCATTTGCGTCATTTAATTAGTTGCAATTAATGGTAATCGTCAACATTTCCAGACGATTTTCCAATTGCTGGATGCTTAATTCTTGCATGTCAATTTGGTTTTAAATGGTTAAGAAATGGGATGCCGGTAGTTAACGCATAATTTTTTGCGTCATTTAATTAGTTGCAATTAATGGTAATCGTCAACATTTCCAGACGATTTTCCAATTGCTGAATGCTTAATTCTTGCATAACAATTTGGTTTAAAATGGTTAAATAATATAGTTTCTAAAATCAATGAAAAATTAATACTTGATGTAAATATTTGCTCGGTTGATGCATGCATTTTGAAATTGTTTTCCAATTCCACGGTTGCCATTATTATTGTTAGCCGTATAGTTTAGTTTATTGTCAACTTTAGCACACACGATATTTCCGAATACAAACAGGTACGAATGCCCTTTTAATTCTATGCTAAACAATTCTTCTTGCATGGTGGTAATTTTTAAATTTACTTACACTACGGCCAAATGAATTGCATCATAAATGCATTCAATCAAGCTTCCGATGGTTTTAAAACTGGTTTCGCCAAAATCGGAAGCTTCCAATTCAAATTCCGACATTAAAACGGAAGTTACTTCCAATACCGCAAGCGAATCGTCAAATAAGCCCGGATTGGTATCATCACCAAAAAGCGGTTGCGTTGTGCTTAATTCCCCAGGTGCTTGTTTCAAATTGAGGACGCTGATTAAAATTTTTTTTGTTTTTTGTTCAATTAATTTCTTTTCCATTTTTTAAGTTTTAAATGTTTTTAAATAAATAATATTTTAATTTAATTATTATGCTGCTGCTAATAGCAAAGCATCGTAAATACAATCTACCAAAGTACCGATTGTTTTAAAGCTGGTTTCTCCAAAATCAGAGGCTTCCAGTTCAAACTCCGACATTAAAACAGATGTTACTTCTAATACCGCAAGCGAATCGTCGAATAAACCTGGATTGGAATCATCCCCAAACAATGGTTGCGTTGTGCTTAATTCCTCAGGCGCTTGTTTTAGGTTAAGTACGTTGATTAAGATTTCCTTTGTTTTTTGTTCAATTAATTGCTTTTCCATGGTTAAATTTTTTTAGGTTTTAAATGTTGTTATAAAGAAATTATATGTTGCTGGTTAATAAAATGCTGGCCATGTTTCCGCCAAATCCAAATGAATTAGATAAAACGGTTTTTAAAGGAACGTTCGATTTGTTTTGCACTACAAAGTCTATTTTCTCGGATTCTGGTAAATCGGTTGCGTCGTAATTGGCATATAAAGCGCTATTTTTCATACTTAAAATGCTAATTATTGCCTCAATGCTTCCCGCCGCCCCCAAAGTATGACCTGTAAGGCATTTAGTAGAACCCACATAGGTTTTTGTTTCCTTTTCCAGCAAAAGCGCTTCGCAAGCTTTTAATTCTGCCCCATCGTTTTTACTGGTGCCAGTTCCGTGGGCATTAATGTAATCTACGTCGTTTACCGTCATATTGCCGTATGCTAAAGCGGTTTTCATACATTTTAAAGCATATTTTCCATCGGGGTGCGGGGCCGTTGCGTGATATGCTTCATTTAAAATATGATAACCTTTTACTTCAGCATAAATATCAGCACCACGGGCTATGGCCGAATCTAAACTTTCCAATATCAAAATGGCGCAAGCATCGCCTAAAGACATGCCATCTCGTGTTTTGCTGAACGGCTTACATTTTGTTTTTGAAATGGCTAATAAAGCATTAAATCCTGTGTAAGTAAGTTCGGTAAATATGTCCATGCCGCCGCTAATCATGATGTCGGCTTTCCCGTTTTCAATTAAATCAAAAGCACGTCCTATTGAATTAGTGCCGGAAGCGCAGGCCGTAGAAATGGAAGAAACGTATCCGCCTAATTTGAATTGCTTGGCTATTTTCCCCAACACTTTTGGCGTAGAATATAGCGAAAGCTCGTAATCATCTTCACTTTTTTCAACCATTTTTTTAACACGTTGCAAAATGGAAAAGCTTGCCCCCACTGATGTTCCCAAGCATAATCCAGTTGTGTACCGTTGCAATTCGTCTTCTGAAAGTTTGGCTTTATCCAACGCTTCGTAAATACATTTTATGGCAATTTCGCTCATTAAAGAAACATCTTTTTCCCATGCATCTTTGTAAACCTCGTGATCCATCATAAAACCTTTGTTGTTGGCAAACATTTTATGACTGGTTGAAAACCTGTCGCTGGGAACAACATCGTATTTTACTGTTGCATTTTGTAAGCTTACCGTCATTTCTTCCACATTGTTGCCCAGCGATGATATTGCACCGATACCTGTAATAACTACCCTGTTTTTCATGTTATAAAATTTTAGTTAGTTTATACCTCCGTCAATAACAATTTCTTGGTTAACCAAATAACTGGGGGCTTCTAAAGCCAAATAGGTAATTAAATTGGAAATTTCATCGGTGGTACCCATTCTTTTTAAAAGGCTGCTGTTCATTCGGCTGGCCACATATTTGTCTGAAATATTTTCAACCATATCGGTTTCAATAAATCCTGGCGCAACACAATTAATGGTAATTCCCATGCCGCCAACTTCTTTCGATAGCGATTTTGAAAAGCAATTAATAGCAGCTTTGGAAGATGCGTAGGCAGATTGGCCGGGGTTTCCTTTGATGCCCGATAATGAAGTTACATTGATGATCCGACCGTTTTTTTTCCTGATCATTCCGGGCAAAACCGCCCTACAAAAATTAATTACACCATTCATATTGTTGTACATCACTTCCCACCATTCTTTTGAAGAAGTCATGATAAACGGTTTGGGGTTGGCGCTTGATTTGCTATCGCGAATACCGGCATTATTTATTAGTACGTCTACATCTTTTAAAATTTCCTTATTATTTCTAAACAAACTTTTTACTTCGTCTTCATTGCCCATATCACATTTAAATGCGGTAACATTTAAATAACCCGATGCATTTAAAGTGGCTACAAGGTTTTGGGCGCTTTCAGCAGAAAATTGATAAGTGAAAATGACATAAGTTCCTTTTTGCACGAAGGCTTTCACTAATTCTTTTCCAATACCTTTAGAGCCGCCTGTAATTAAAATAGTTTTCATATTAAATTGATTTAAGGAGATTATAAAGTTGTTTGTTTGAAAATTAGATGTGAACTTCCGCCGCCTTCATGGGCCGTATTTACAAATGCATAAGTAAAGTTTGATGGATGATTGCCGGTAGTTTCTTTAATTGGGAATAAATTATTTGATAATATTTGGCTTGCAATGCTGGCACCCATTACACCACTTGCTGCTTTCATGTCGCCGGTATATGTTTTGTGGTTAAAACTGTAAGCTTCGTTATCCACATTGATATTTTTTACCAAATTACTTTCGCTTTTTTCCATTTGTTTGGCCGTGGTGTAGGCGCTTAAATACGCCACTTTTTTGCCAGGTTCAATAATAGGCTTCAGTTTCGCGAAGGCCTTTTCCCCAATACTTTGAGATCGTTGAGTAGCATCTTCCACATTGTCACAATCGAAACTTGTATGATAATCAATTAGTTCGGCGTAGCGTTTTACATTTCTTTTTAATGCGCTGGCTTCGCTTTCAAGCACAATAAATGCGGCGCCGTCACCTAAAATGTTTCGCTGACTTTCAATTTCGTCGGCAGCTGCGTTAATTGGATTTTTACCATTGGCTGATTCAATCAAATTATTGCTTTCTTGTTCGCTTAAAATGCGGTATTCGGTATAATGATCTACGCCGCCGCAAATTACAATGTCTGCCATGCCTTTTCTTATCAAATCAATACCGTAGGTAATGCTGTTTGAATTATAAATCAGTGAGCTGGGACCATTTAATTTGAATGTTCTCGAAATATCACCAAGCACAGTATTGGCAACGGTTTTGGTGAATTTTAATGGACTTATTTTTGGTAATCCGTGTTTATACAAATCATATAAGTAATCCTCTACCGATGCTGTTGCGCCAAGGCTTGTTTCGATGATTAAGCCGATTTCGTTATCTAATGCTTCTAATTTTATTTGTGCATCGTCCAATGCTTTTTTGCAGGCTAAAATGCCTAACCGGGAATATAATTGTGGCGGAAAACGTTCATCCCATTTTACTTCGTTTTCAAATTCCACGTTGGGTATTTCGCCAAAAAATTGGGATTTTATTTTAGGGTTAGCCCAATCAGTTTTTATTTTCACACTGCTTTCTTGGGTCAAAATGTTTTCCCATGCAGCTTGCGCTCCATAACCTAAGGCAGAAATACTTCCCAGGCCAGTAATAAAAATTTTTGTTTGGTCTTTCATAATATCAAATTGTTACGGTTAAATCAGCTTGACAAACTTTTTTACCATCAACAGTGGCGGTGGCTTTATATTCGCCAAAGTTTAAAATGGTTTGAATTTTTTCTGCATTAATTACCAAAGTAGAACCTGGCAAAACCTCTTTAAAAAATACGGCAGATTTTATTTTAACGGCTTTTCCAATGCGTGGATTTTCATCAATAACCGGTTTAGAAATCCTATTTAAAATACCACATGCTTGGTACATTATTTCAACAATAAAAATACCTGGCATAATTGGGTAAGTTGGAAAATGACCCTGAAAGAAAATGGCACCAGCCTCTATTTTTGTTTCGGTAATTATTTTGGTATCAAAATCGGTAAAAAGAACTTTATCTATTAAAAGCATCGGTGCACGGTGCGGTAAAATTTCAATCGGTTTTAATGTGTCGAAATTAATAGTTGCATTTGTCATACAAGTAATGTTTTAATAGGTTCTAAATAGGTTAATTGATTGATGGAAGACGTGGAGATTAAATATTCTTGATCGTACAATAATTGTTTTGTGTAATGTGTTTGCGTAAATAAATTGCCGTAAAAAATATCTTTTAAACCTTTGTCGTCGTATATTTTTACAATTGATTCTATTTGTGTCCACAAATAATAAAAGTCCATTTCGGTGTTGATATTGGCATTTGTTAGTTTTTCTAATAGATTGATACAGTATTGTTTAGGTGGAGATGTTATATCTTCCATATCCAAGCCAATTTTATCATCGCTTACCAAACAAACTACTTTGTTGCCGCTGTATGATAAAGAAATATTTAAATCAAGATTATCCAACATTAATTTGCCGTGTGAGTTATAATAAATATTTTTTAATTTATCGAGACCAATACTTAATTCCAAGAATATTTGAACCAGCATTAACCTTGATGTAACTCTTTTTAATTTATGTGCTTCATTTGGCGATTTATGTATTCTATTTATTAGGCCATCGTTAAAATAATATTTTAAAAAATTTATTTTGTCCGATGAAATTGTTGATGTAAGATTAGCTGCAAAAATGGTGGTCATTTGTATTGCGTATTATTAAATTCAATCAAACTCATATTGTAATGATCGCCGTCGTTTAAATCGTATTTGTTTTTTAAAACGGTTTTTATTTCGGCCACTGAAATTTTATTGCGATGGAATATTTTTATTTCCAGTTTATTGTTATTTTCTTTTTCAATTTTTACTTTTAATATTTCTGGCGTATGGTATAATTCTTTGGTGAGGCAATTAAACCAAATAATCCTGTCTTTATATTCAATAAAATCACCTTCCCTTCCCAACAGAAAAAAACGGTTATCTTTTTTTACGCAAATATCTTTTGTAAGTAGTATAGTATTTGATTGTGGCTTATTTAATTGGTTGCCTTTTATATAACCTAAATAAATAGATGGGCTATCAATTTGTAAATAACCAGTTTCTCCTTCATTGTATTTGGCGGGCCACTTTTCGTTGGCCGCAATTTTTATTGATATGCCAGGATTTACATTGCCGATGCAAAACTCTTCGCTATCTATTGGCGCATCGGTGTACTTGTTAGTAGCAACCCGTGGGCCAGCTTCGGCAAGGCCGTAAGTGCTGTAAATAGGGCAATTAAACAGCGATAAAACATTCTTAAAGGTTTGATAATGAGGCTTTTCGCCGCCTAGTGTGATAAATCGTAAATTGTTGTCGATTCTTTTTATTTTCTGATAATAATATAAAATTAACCGGGCTAAAAGCGGTGTCATAAACACATTGGTAATGGCATGTTTTTTAAACAACTGCGGCAATTGTAAAATGCTCAGTAATTTTTCGCCTAAAACTATTTTTGATCCAGCAAAAAAATGCGTTAAAAATTGTGCAATTAATCCATAAGAATATGATACGGGAAGTAATATTAATGTGGCATCATTTTGTGTGATGGATAATGCTTCTTGGTTTGATTTTATATTGGCTAAAGTTTGTTTTTTGCCCAATAAAATCTTTTTTGGTACTGGCGATGTGCTACCTGAACTTGAAACAATTAATAAATCATTTTCTGATCCGATATAAACTTCTTTATGGATGTTATAGTAAAATACATATTCATCGCAAATGGTTGTATTGGTGGCATTGTCAAATAAAGGATCGTTAATTGCTTCGCCAGAAAATATTCCAGTAAATTTTAAATCAACTATTTTCGATAAATTCCCTGTTTCAACAATAAATGGAATAAGATTGCATTTAATACAAGCAAAAAACAATAATAGCGGCTTAAAAGAATTTTTATATCCATAAATTACTAAAATAGTATGCTTTTCAATATTTAGTTTTTCTATTCCATAAGCAATACCAGTAATTAAATTGTTAAATTCTTCATATGTATATTCTTTTTTTTGACTGGCATCTACAATTAAAGCATCTGCATATTTATTAAACGGATCAAAAAATAATTGCCTATTCATTTGCTAAAGCGTTTTGGGTTATATGTTTTAAACAATCATCATTTATTAAAACTATATTTTTACTAAGAAATTCTTTATCAGCCTGTTGGTGGCTTACAAATTCAACGTGTTCTAATTTTTTTTCAACCATAAAACGGAGTAATCTTGCTTCGTAACATTCATTTTTAATAGCCACCGCCTTATTAATGAATTCGTCGTATTGCATAATATATTTTCCTTTTTGAATTATGCTGGATGCTTGTTTTGCCATAATTGCGTAGCAAAACGCTTGATAGGCATATCTTTCAGACGCTGGTAAATCGGTGCTTTTAATAGCGTCAATCAGTTCTTCAATTTTAGCGTTTGATTGGGTAACCTTGTAAAATGAATGCGATACCTTTGTGTAATTTCGGATTTCCATATAATTTTTTTTAAGTTTTTTTATTTATTTTGTTAAGTCAAAACTCGTTTTAAATAAATCGATTTTAATTTTTTTTAGACCAAATTACTATTTAACTCGATCAAATTTTTTGTGTTTTTTTTTGTAATATTTAAACAACCTTTTTATTTTATTTTGTTTTGCTTATCTTAATTTGATATTCCAAAGCTCATTTTTTATAAATCAATTTTAAAATATTTTAGACCAAGTTGTCGTTTAATTCGACGAAATTTATTTTCAGTTTATTTAATATGTGAAAGAATTTTTAACCTTTAATTTGCTTTGGTTATTTTAATTTGATATTCCAAAACTCGTTTTAAACGAATCCTTTAAAAATTATTTTAGACCAAAGTATAATTTAACTCGACCAAATACTTTTTTCATTTAATGTGGTATTTTCAAAGAGCTTTTTGCATTCAACTTACTGTATGCTTTCCTTACATTGATGTCCCAAACCTCAGGTTTATTAGCAGTTTCAGCAATTGTTTTAGACGAAAACGCGGTTTTAACACGACGAAATCACAGTTTTTAGCTGTTTTATCCCATTTTTAAAAAACAAGAAGGGCGCAATTAATTGCGCCCTTCTTGTTTTTTAAAAATGGGATAAATTTAATGGTGGTTGTTATGGCCATGTTGGTTCTGTTGTTGCTGCCATTGGTTGTGTTGCGGATGATCTTTATTTACAAAATATTTTGGATCTTTTGCATCGCGGATAATTGGTTGATCGTGTCTGGTTTTGTAGCCGGAGTACTGTTTCATATCCCTTTGATGGTTTTTTACCCAAGGATTGTTACCGTTTTCAACCACTTTGTAGGTTTTGTACAAATCTACGTTTCTGTATTGTGAAGGAAGGGTAGCGCTATGTACCCACCTGTTGCCACTCATGTAAGTATATTGTTTTGTGGGAACACTATAATACGCATCCACTTCAGGTAGGTAATAATTGTCTACATGATCATAACCAGTTGGTCCCCAAACAGGCTGTGTACCAATGTTTATACTTACACTTAATTGCGCATTGGCAGCGCCTGCCAAGCAAAATAGAACTCCAGATAACATTACTAATTTACGCATGTTTTTTAGATTTAATTTATGATAAAAATAGATATGTAAAAATCGTACCAGCAACCAATCTCAATGGTTAATAAAAGTTAAATACTTGATAATAAAAGGTTAAGCTATACATTGATTTTTTATCATATCTGGTAATAGGACTGGCGGTTTTTAAATTAATTTAATCGTAGCAAAGGTTTTTAACCTTATTTTACATTGCAATCTATAAGCTATATGAAAAGAATAATTGTAAGTTTTTGCTTTTTATCAATGCCATCCTTTGTACAAAATGTATTTGCGCAATCTGCAAAGCCGGCAAATGGAATACATTTAAACCATATTGCAGTTTATGTAAGTAACCTTACTACTAGCACTGCATTTTATCAAAAAATAGTTGGGTTAGATACGATTCCAGAACCTTTTCATGATGGGCGGCATACATGGTTTAATATTGGCGGGGCTGGGCATTTGCATATTATTCAAGGAGCGGTTTCTATTACTGCGCACGATAAAAATGCGCATACTTGTTTTGCGGTAAATTCAATAGATGATTTTATTAAAGTACTTAAAAAAAATAATATCGAGTTTGAAAACTGGGCAGGAGAAAAAAATACCACTACGCTAAGGGTAGATGGCGTAAAGCAATTATATTTTAAGGATCCTGATGGTTATTGGCTGGAAATAAATGATGCGAAAGAATAAGTATAACGGATAACGGAATAATGGATAATTATAAATTAAAAAATAGCCAAAGCCACCTAACAAAATAAGGTGGCTTTGGCTATTATGCAAATCTTAGTTTTTTATTATTGTTTGATAAATTTTATCCTTTCATCAGTTTGTTCGCCTTTTATAGTTATATTATACATACCTGCAGCCAATCCGCTTACATTTATATTAAATGTGTTGGAACCAGCATTTAGATTTGTGGTTACCGAGCTTAAAATTTTGCCTGACAAATCGATGATATTATAACTAACGCGGTCTGCTTTTGCAACAGAAATTACCATGGTAGCGCTTTCTTTTACAGGGTTTGGATACAATAAAACAGTACTGGTTTTACCGGTCAATTTTATGGCAACAATATTGGAATAGGTAAATTTCCCATCAATATCTATTGATTTCAATCTAA
>CAWJTH010000076.1:0-15459 GCA_963845495.1 uncultured Chitinophagaceae bacterium | reverse complement strand
GGGATGATTGGGCGGAAGCGGTGGTGAATAGTGAATGGTGAATGGTGAATAGGAAAAATAAAACGGTGTATCTAAACATTTTTTATAGCATATTTTAGATGGCAAAGATACAAAAGCCGCTTTCAACGAAAAGCAACTTGGCTTAATTAGCAAGCAATAACAAGTTAAAAATTACATCCTGATAAAAATATCAATATGCAATAAACAAATATAGGATTGAGTAGAATATTCGCAATCTATTTGTGGATCGGCCTTCGAAAGAAAAGGATCAAAGAAACACAAGGGCGATAAGGGTTTGCGAACAAAACACCTAATCCTATAAACATATTCCATGGCTATTCGCTATTTGGAATAAAGTACCAGCGGTACGAAATGTTGGTAAAAAATCGTTACAAGGACGCACCCAAACCCCAGCGGGGCGATATATGAACCGCAAACATTTCGTGCCGCTGGCACTCTGTTTCGCTATTGTTCCTGCTTCTTTACCAACATACCAACCCGCTGGGCTTTAAAAAGCACACATGCTCATATTCTAACAGTTATCTAATTCCAAATAGCGGATAATCATTCAATATTCAATATGTAATCACAACCATTTATTCTTATACGCCAGCGACATAATTTGGGTGTTGCTGCTTACATGCAGTTTTTCGTACACATTGGCCACGTGCTTACGAACCGTAAACACGCTGATAAACAATGTTTCCGCAATCTGTTTTGGGGTAAAACCCTTAATCGTGTATTGCAAGATTTCCTTTTCTCTTTGCGAAAGCAGATTGTCCAATAACGATTCGTTTTGCGTTTTTGAAACCGCATCGATGGAAGATTTACTAAGCAAGTCAAAAGCTTTACGGGCTATTGCCGGGCTCATTGGCGCTCCGCCCTGTTCCATCACATTTGTAATAGCATTTCTTAAAGCAAGTGCATTTTCGTCTTTCAATAAATAGCCGTTTGCGCCGGCTTTGATGGCTTCAAAAATTTTTTCGTCATCATCAAAAACAGTAAGCACAATAAAATGGATGTTTGGGTACAATGTTTTTGCGATCAATATAACTTCTACGCCATTTGGCGAAGGCATTTCAAGATCAACAAACAATATTTGTGGCTTTTCTTCAGGTTTTGATTCTTTTAAGCGTTGCAAGCAATCGTTTCCATTGGCTGCTGAAAACACGATGGTTACATCATCAAACGATTGTATTTTTCTGGCAAACGTATTTCTGTTCACCATGTTATCATCTACCAGCGCCACTTTTATAGGCATGTTCATTTATTTTAATAAAGTTGACATTTTTACAAAGACATACCAATACTTATTTTTTATTATTTTCTTCATCAACAACCAATACCGGTAGTGTCTCAGTTTTAATTTAATGCTTAACCGGAAAGCAAGAAAGCAATATCTCCATTCAGTGTTTCTGTGCCTCAGTGGCAAAAATCGGTTTGCCACTAAGGCACAGAAACACTGAAACTTTTACTGCTCAAACTTCAAACTGAGATACAATAACCAATACCATACTGCTGCCAGATGGTTTCTTTTTTTCGAAAAAGATATGGAATCCGGCTTTCTCCGCCCTTTCCCGCATATTTCCTAATCCGTTGCCTTGTATAAAAATTGATTTGTCGTCGAAGCCAATCCCATTGTCTGTTACTGTAATCACAAGTTTTTCATTGTAAGAAACACCCACAATTATTGAATTGCCCTGACTATGTTTTAGTGAATTGTGGATGGCTTCTTGCACAATCCGAAAAATATGCATGGCTTGCGATGGCGAAAAATTATACTCCTGTTGTATGTTTTCTTGCACGTACATGTTGAAGCTGGGATAAGCCGGTTGTATTTTTTGGATATGGTTTTTAATGCGATCGCTAATGCCAGTTAAAGTGATAGACTGTTTATTTAGCACCCATATAGTATCACGAAGCGAGTTCATGATTTGTGTGGAATATTCTTTTAAATTATTCAACAATACAGGATCGGCATTTGATTTGCTATTCGTCATTTCATCCACATTGGCCGAAATGGCGGTTGCATAAGTACCAAGGTTGTCGTGCAAATCTGCCGCTATCCGCTTACGTTCGTTTTCTTCCGCGGCTGCTAAAGCACTAACTTGTTTGCGTTTATTTCTACGGAATAAAATGTATGCACCCATTAAAATCAGCAGCACTATAATAATCGCACTTAAAATCAAGATATTCTTATAAACGATTTCCAGCTTTTGCTTAGCAATAAAAGCCTCTTTGCTGCTTAGTTCATATTTAGCGTTCAATTCAGCCAAATCTTTTTCAGAATTTTTTTTGTAGGTAGCATTGTTTAAATCGATGATGGAGTTTAATACATCAGCATAATTTACATAATCGCCAGCCTTTTTGTAACACTGTGCCAAGGTCCAATATAGTTCAACCAGCGGAAAGGCAAATCCGCGTTTCACAATCCCGATGCCTTGTTTACAGGCTGCAATGCCTTTATCGGGTTGGCCGGAACTTAGGTAATAATCCGACATAGCAGTTATTCCATTTAAAATACTCAACGTATCATGTAGTTGGTTGTATAAACGTATCGCCTCTTTCAAATATTCGCCTGCCAATTTAATATGGGCAGGATCTTCCAGATGCATCGGCTTTCATACAAAGCGCCCGGGCAAGCACCGAAATGTTTTCGTATCGTCTGCTTTTTTCAATCGCCTTATCTAAAAAAAGCAACGACATAGACGAATCTGTTGTTACATCTTTTTGCGTTGAATCGGCAACTGCTTTCCAATTATACATGCCGCCAATTTGTAAATACACCCCAAAAGCGTTTTTCTTTTCATCGTACAGCGAGTCTTTCCCCGTGTTTGCAGCTTTGTAAAACCATTGTAACGCAGGCTCGGTTTGCTGCATGCTGCGGTACACGGCGCCAATAATGTATTTACAATAAATTTGGCTCAAAGTGTCTTGCTTGGCTTCAGCTTCGCTTAAAAAATGGTAAGTGTGCGATAAAGCATCTTCATGTTTGTTCATACGCATCAACGAATAGCATTTTTGCCTATTCATTTTGGCATAAACATCATCGGGGTTGTCATACGTTGCTTTTTTAAGATCGGCATTGCAGACCTGTAAAGCACTGTCGAAAAGACTTTTTCTGGCTAGCCAAGTTTCTAGAAACACGTCGGCCAACATCGCTTTGTTTTTATCGCCTTCGGCGGATGCCAACTGTTTAACCATCGTTGCATAATGAAACAATGTGTCAATATCCATAGAATTTGCTTCCTCGCACAAGGCAAGCATCGCGTTTGTTTTTTGTTGATTGTCAATTGCCGCATAAACCGCTCGTTTAAGCAAATCGATTTTATGGGTTTGCGCATCAACTTTTTCAAATAACATTTTTCCGGCTAAAAATAGCCAGATCAGGTATTTAACCGTAGCAAAAAATGGTTTAATACATATTGGTCGCAACATGATTTAATTAAGCATTTTAAGAATGCGACACCAAAGTTGAAACAAAACCTGCTTTAAGAAAATACTCAAATTTAGTAATTGATCTGGCGTAGCCATATTTCTATTTTCGAATCGTCAAAAATAATCCAATCGGTAGCCCAAAATATAGTCTCCGCCTTAATCCTACGGCGTTTGTGATACGTCTTGTTTTAAAATATCCATCATTAAAAATCCTATTATATGTATAAAAAATTACTACTTTCCGTTATAAGCTTAATGACAATAAGCGCAGCTTTTGCTGATGTTTGGTATGTGGTGCCAAACGGCACAGGCGATGGTACTTCTTGGATAAATGCCTCCGGCGATTTGCAAGGGATAATAAACGGCGCAACTTCTGGCGACCAAGTTTGGGTAGCTATGGGTACTTACCAACCTGCGGCAGGCAGTTCTTTTTCATTAGTGGATGGCGTGTCGGTTTTTGGCGGTTTCAATGGAACTGAAACTGATTTGGGAGACCGGGATTATGTGGCAAACATTACTATTTTAGAAGGTAACAAAAGCGGTGTGGTTTATAATACCAATATCGGCACAAGTACAGTGTTGGATGGTTTTACAATAACGGGGGGAGATTGCACCGCAAGTAGCTTGGGTGGATATTATTCCGGCGGAGGCATTTACAATCAGTCTTCATCCCCATCTATTTGGAATTGCATCATTACCGGCAACAAAGCCAGCAACTTTGGCGGCGGCATTTACAACGATGTTTCTTCTTCACCTTTTATTTTGAACTGTAAATTTTATGGCAATTTCGCACAGCAAGGAGGCGGTATGTACAATGCAAGCTCATCATCGCCAACCGTTACCAGTTGTATTTTTTCAGGCAATTGGGGAACTGTTTCAGGCGGCGGTATGACCAATAATGCAAGTTCCAATCCCATACTTACCAACTGTCTTTTTTCGGGTGATACGGCCACAATAGGCGGCGGCATGGCAAATCTCAATTCTTCGCCTACCGTTGACAATTGCACTTTTGCCAGCAACAAAGCAAGTTATGGTGGGGGAATTTGGGTGGATCATGCCAATAATAACAATACTACACTTGCCAATTGTGTTATTTACAACAACAATGCAAACGGTAATGGCAACAGTATTTACGATGGATACACCATTCCTGTTTTTGTTGCTCCCCACCCAAGCGGCATAGAGCCTAGCGGAACAAATGCAACACCTAATTCAAATGTTTCATACTGTCTTGTGCAAGGAGGTTATACAGGCACGGGCAACATCAGTTTAGATCCATTGTTTGTAAACCCTGTTAGTCCTGCAGCTGCCCCAACTATCAGTGGCAATTATAGTTTACAACCAGTAAGTCCGGCAATTAACGCAGGTAGCAACAGCGCTTATAATACTGCTGCTTCCAACCGTAACGGTTCGGCCGCTACCGATTTTGACTTGGCACTTAATCTGCGCCTAAGCCGGAGTATCATCGATATGGGTGCTTATGAGTATCCTTTTCCAGCCATCAATACCAATCTTTCAGGCGCCGTTTATGTAGACAGTGTCAATGGAAACGACAATAACAATGGCGGCAGTTGGCAATCAGCTTTCCAAACTTTGACGCAAGCCTTAGCCGCCGTGCAGGCAAGTACTGGCATTGATAGTGTGCTGGTAAGCCGTGGCACTTATTTCCCAGCGGGTATGGCATCGGCTACGTTAGGCAACCCAGCCATTAGCCTGGCATTAATACGTGGAAATATAAAATTATATGGCGGCTATCCAAGCGGCGGCGGTACCAGAAATATAACCAACAATCCTACTGTTTTAAATGGCGACAGCAGCAGCTATCATATTATGGTAATTGCAGGATTGAATGCAACCGATGACAGTGTGGTAGTGGATGGATTTACTTTTACCAAAGGCTATGCCACCGGCCCGGGCGGTGATGGCTACAATAATCAAACGGTTTACCAATATTGGGGCGCCGGCCTCGACCTGACCGCCAATGCAAACGGCGGAAAATTGGCCATCAGAAACTGTGTGTTCAAGGGTAATTTTGCCAATTATTCAGGCGCTGCACTTCACTTAAACGCCTCATCACCAACTATTTATCGCTGTTCCTTTTTGGGCAATGCCACCAATAGCAGCAACAATGGCGGTGGCGCAGGCATGCACATTGATAATGGTTCATCACCAATTATCATAGGCTGCCAATTTACCGGCAATGCTTCGGGCACGGGCAGCGGCGCAGGTATTTGGAATAATGGTTCATCGCCCACATTGGTAAATTGTACCATTGCTGGCAATCTTCTTACGGGCGGCAGTGGAAATGGATTTGGCGCAGGCGTTGCAAATCTTTCCAATTCATCGCCCAACATATACAACTGCATTGTGTACGGCAATAACGCCAATGGCAATGGAGATGAAATTTACGATGATGGTACTGGTAGCCCAATAGTCAACTACAGCATGGTGCAAGGCGGCTATGTCGGAACCAGTAATAGCAGTAACAATCCAAATTTTGTAAACCCCGGAAATGCTTCTGCCGCACCTTTTGCCAATGGCGATTACCGCATACAACTAGGCAGCATGGCGATAGACGCTGGCAACAACAATGCTTATACAACAGTAGGCGGTTCTTTATCAACCGACCTTGACCTAGCCAATAACCCAAGGCTGCACAATGCAACAATCGACATGGGGGCTTTCGAAAACCAAGGCAGTTTTATTTTGCCCGTTGTTTGGCTTTACTTTACTGGTATTTCGCAAAACGGTGCCAATATTTTAAGTTGGGCCACCACGTCAGAAACCAACAACAAGGGTTTTTATGTTGAAAAAAGCAGCAATGGGCAAGATTTTACAACCCTCTTTTTTGTAACCGCACCAAGCAATACCCAAGCTGGCGAAAAATACGATTACACTGATTTTCAGCCTTTTACAGGAAACAATTTTTACAGGCTTAAACAAGTTGATATTGATGGCCAATTAACTTATAGCAATGTAGTAGAATTGAATACTATCAATAAAAGCTGGTTTTCGATATACCCGAATCCAGCAACCACAATATTGCACGCAACCACAACCGGCTTGAAAGGCAATCTCCAAATTATTGATATGCTTGGCCATGTGGTAAGTGAAGTAAATATTGTAGGCGATAAAACTGAGATTGATATCAGCAAATTATCAGTTGGTACTTACAATTGTAAGTTGGGTAATGAAAATATCTTGTTTTTAAAGATTAAATAAAAATGGCTATCAACGATTTCCCGTAGATTTAATCAGATTTAAAACACCGCAGATTTAAGAAGATTTTCTTGTTAAAAAGATGGCTCATTTTTATCTGCGGTGTTTTAAATCTTCTTAAATCTGTGGGGAAATAAATTAAACCCTTTAGAAACTTTAACCAGCAGTGGGGATGTTTTCAAAACCTCCCACTGCTTTTCCCATTGCTGCTGCTTTCATTTGGTGGGCTATTTCGTGTCCCACATAATGTTCAATCCTTTTTTCAACAAAATAAATAACGGGTGTAAGCAGCAAGGCCATAAAAGACTTATACGTATAGTTAACTATGCATACTGCAAAAACCAATTGCCACGACCAGCCTTGGCCAATTTTGAAGGCGATAAATAAAACGATAAAACTATCTACCAATTGGCTTACCAACGTGGAACCGGTTGAACGGAGCCAGATCTTTTTGTCGCCGGTTACTTTTTTTATTTTATGAAAAACAGTTACATCCACAATTTGGCTCACTAAAAAAGCCGTCAAGCTTCCCAAGATAATCCAAAGGCCTTGTCCAAAAATGCCATTAAAAGCATCTTGCATATTTGGAACATTATTTTTTACGCCAGTACTTATCCAAAAATTTGCTGGTGGAATATGGATAGCCATGTAAAACATTAAAAATGCATAACTGATCAGCGCAACAGCAATATAAGAAATCCTACGAACGGCTTTGGGACCATAATATTCGTTTACAATATCGGTCATAACAAATTCTAACGGCCAAAGTAAAACGCCGCAGGTAAGGCTGATGGATAAATGTTTTTCACCCAACAAGCTAAAATCTGATGGTGTAAGGCCAAATAATTTTTCCAACGAAAAAATTTTACCGCCGATACATTCGGCAATTAACGCATTGGCTACAAAAAAGGCAGTAAAAAAAAGGAACAGCTTGGTTGGCCGGTCTTGCAGTATTTTTTGGATCATGTAAATTGGAAATAAAGTATTTGCAATATAAGAAAAACAAAGTTGGCAGAGCGTAACCAAAACGGAACATCCAGCTTTTTTTTCTGCAAAAACAAAACCAGCCAGCAAATATTTACGATAACAGTAAGCGGAACAGCCACCCAATAACCCGTTATTACCAAATGGCTAACTAAAGCGGCATCCCAATTTTGAACATTGGGAATATTGTGCATGCAGGTAACCAATAAAAAAACAAGATTACAAAGAAATGCTGCGCGGGAAAGGAAACGGAACAAAAGCTATGATTTTTAGGAATGATTAAGGGTTCATAAATAGTTATTAGGCCACTAAGTCATCAAGTCATTGTGTTAATAGATATTTGGCGAAAGTACAGAAGCATTAAAATCAATTTATAATATTTGTTTAAAAATTGACTTATCGACATAATGATTCAATGACTAAAAAGGGAGACTTTTTTTTTGCTGCGGCATTTGAAAGAAAATCCCATTATTTTGTAGCGTCTGTGCAGTATTTGCATGTTGCAAATCAAATGTGATCCAATCTGTAAAACCAGCGGTCCTTCTGCCAACAAAAAAATATACCTTTTTTTATGAAATTTGATTTCAAGAAAGTAATTCCACATGCACTGGCCATTGTGGTATTTTTAATTGTAAGCCTTGTTTATACCAAACCAGCCCTTGATGGAAAAGTGTTGCAACAAAGCGATATGACGCAGTGGAAAGGCATGAGCAAGGATGCAGAAAACTATAAGGTTAAGCATGGCGTTTATCCCGAATGGACAAACAACATGTTCAGCGGCATGCCCAGTTATCAAATTGCCTTTAACAACAATGCCACGTTGCCTGGCTGGGTTGCGCAAGTGCTTGGTTTGCATTTACCTACGCCTACTTTGTATTTCTTTTTAGCTTGTGTTTGTATGTATATATTGGCCTTGGTTTTAGGATTAGGGCCGTGGATTGGTATTTTTGGTGCGTTGGCTTTTGCTTTTTCCACCTATAATCCCATTATTGTGGCAACTGGCCACCATACAAAAATGATGAGCCTGGCACTTATCCCTGCCATACTAGCCGGCTTATATTTAATTTATGAAAAAAAATACTGGTTAGGTGCGGTGCTTACCGCATTTGGTACTGCTGGTTTATTTGCTTATGCACACTATCAGGTAATATTTTACTTTTTTATGATTGTTGCTTTTATGGGTGTTGCTTATTGGATCACAAGTATAAAAGCAGGGCAAATAAAACAAATGATTGTGGGAACGATAATTGCGGCAATGGCAATTGTATTGGGCATTATGGCCAACAGTGTTACCATAATGACCACGTTTGATTATTCTAAGGCAACCATCCGCGATGGATCGGCGCTTGCAAAAACAAAAGCTGCTGATAAATCTACATCAATTGCACCTTCACAAATTTCTGCAACCGGTTTAGATAGTGCTTATGCTTTCAGTTATAGCATGTCTGTTCCCGAACCTTTGGTGATGGTGGTGCCGCGTTTGTTTGGTGGTGGTGGCAACGATCCATTGCCCGAAGATGGAAAAACCGTTGAAGCTTTAAGCGATGTTTCAAGCAAATTTGGCCAGCAAGCGGCTCAGCAATTATCGCAAGGATTGGGTGCTTATTGGGGTGGTATTGGCAGTACAGTCGGCCCTCCATATTCTGGTGCCATTATTTGCTTTTTGGCGTTATTTGGCATGTTCATAATCGACAAAAAATATAAATGGTGGATGGCGTCCATTATTTTATTGTCTATTATTATGAGCTGGGGTGGATATTTTTACAGTTTTAATGGTTGGCTCTTGAATCATTTACCTTACTACAATAAGTTTCGTGCACCTAGCATGATCATTGTCATCCCGCAAATTTTGTTGCCCATAATGGCCATGCTCACCATACAAAAACTAACCAGCACAAATTTTGACTTAGCAGCCAATAAAATTAAAATAAGAAACGGCCTGATTGCTGTTGGCGTTTTATTAATATTGATTATAGGCTTTTATTTTACATCCAGCTTTTTATCGAATTACGATCAACAAGGTTTAAAGCAGGTTAGCACCTCAACACAAATGGCACCTGAAGTAAAACAAGTGTACAAACAATTATATACTGCGTTGGCCGAAGACCGCCAAACAATTGCCCTGCACGATATTTTGCGGATGATGTTTATTTTGATAATTGGTGCCGCTATCATTTTTGCATGCTTAAAAAAATGGATAAAACCCGTAGTCGCAATATGTGTTTTGGCAGCCGTTTCATTCATTGATTTAATTACAATTGACAATAAATATTTAAGTTCCGAAAGCTACCAAGAGCCAAATGAATCGAATGGTATTATATTAGAGCCGGAATTGACAGAACAACCGATAAATGCCCAAATTGTTAAAATGGGTAAAGAAAGTGGAGATACCATTTACAGGGTTTTTGATGCGAGACAATCCAGAACAATTGGTAGTCAACGGATTGGCGTTAGTCCTTTTCAAGACGCTTCTCAGGCGTATTACCATAACATGGTTGGCGGTTATCACCCAGCAAAACTTAGTAATTATCAAGATTTATGGGAAAACCAAATTTCGAAAGGCAACCAGGATGCATTGGATATGCTTAATACCAGATACATTATGGTAAACGACCAACGCGGCGGCGATAGCGTAATGGTAAACCCAAATGCGAACGGACCGGCTTGGTTTGTTAAACATATTGAGTATGTAGATGGCCCAGCCGCTATAATGAAAAGATTGGATCATTTTAGTTCGAAAGACACGGCAATTGTTGATAAACAGTATCAAACAACAATTGGCAACCAGCCACAATTTGATAGTGCCGCCTCTATAAAAGTTACTTTGTACGATAATGATAATTTAGCATACGCAATCGATACAAAAAGCAACCAATTTGCGGTTTTAAGCGAAGTATATTACAAAAATGGATGGCAAGCTTTTGTTGACGGAAAAGAAACACCGATTGTACCTGTGGATTATGTTTTAAGAGGTATTGTTATTCCAGCTGGCACAAAGAAATTAGAACTGGTATTTACACCAAAATCTTACCTTACCGGCAAAATGCTTACCAATGTTGCATCAATTATTATGTTGATATTATTGGCGGTAGCAATAGTTTTTGATTTTCGTAAAAAAAAGATTGCTTAAAAAGATAACCAGCATTTAAACTACTTTTTCACCTTTTCACTTTGTACCGCATATGGTAAGGCTACAAAGCGAAAAGGTGATTTTGTAAATTGATAAGGGGACTGTATAAATCACTCTATTATAGATTCTTACATGTATATAATTTTGCTCTAGTTAACAACTAGTACATTTACAAGGCATTATCCACAATTAACTTTTAAACATTTTTTAATACTTTATATATATTAAAGCCACTTTATACAAAACCCTAGGAAACATGCTAACTAAGTTAAAATCAATTACACTTTTTTCAATCTTGCTCATGCTATTTTCAGCTTGCCAAAAAGATAATAACCAAACTTTTTATGCACCAACAGCAAATGCCGAAACAAATCAAAACATTCAGCTACCTATTTCCTCTGTAACATTAACAGGAACGGGGCATTCAAATAATGGAGGGACAATTACAGGCTATTTATGGAGTCTAATATCTGGCCCCAATGTTCCAATTATAGTAAGCCCAAGTTCTGCCTCAACAACTGTAAATGGACTTGTAGCTGGGACATACATTCTTCAATTTATGGTTGTGGATAACCTGGGTTATACTGGTGTTGCAAAAGATACCCTTACGGTTTTACCCATAATTGTAACTACCAAAACTTTAATCCTACAACCCGCCAACAATCCGAATGAAGCAAACATAAGTAGCCTTATTCCAACAGATATTGCGGTTTCAAATTACCCGGAATTACCGGTTCAGGCATGGACTAACGGCAATACTTTTGCCGTAAGAGTTGCAATAAAATTTGATTTAAGTGCACTACCTTCAACGTCTACTATAATTTCTGCAAAACTCACGCTTTATTCCAACCCTACACCCATTAACGGGAATCAAGGTCTCGGAGGAAACCAAAACCCCAATTATGGTACCAATAATGCCATGAATATACAGCGTATAACTGCAAATTGGAGTCCTACAAGTATAACGTGGAACAACAAGCCTGCCATTGAAACAACAGGACAAGTCGCAATTCCGCATACAAATCAAGGAATATTAGATTTAACCGATCTGGATGTGACTACCATGGTTGCTAAAATGCAAGCAAATAATTATGGATTTATGTTCAGCTTACAAAATGAAACACCGTATAATATCCGTAATTTCTGTTCCAGTAAATATCAGGATACAACCAAACACCCTAAGCTGGTAATTAGTTATCAATAAGAGCGATTATAGTTTTATCATAAAAAATTAAGGTATATTTTTAAATTTGGATGAATTATAAGGAACAAATATCAAAGCATTCAAACCAATCTTGTAAAGGTCTTCTTTACTACCAAATATGGCAATAACGGTTTCCATCATTACTATTTGCTTCAATAATCTAATAGATTTAATTGAGACATCGATGTCCATAGATGAACAAACTTACTTACCATTTGAACATATTGTTGTAAACGGCTCAACTACAGAAGAAATAAAAATTTGGTCGACTACGAATCAACAACCAAACTATCGAAAATTTATCAATGAAAGAGACAACGGCATTTCAGATGCATTTAACAAGGGGATAGCCGCAGCAAAAGGAAAGGTTTTATTGATGCTAAATGCCGGCGACAAACTTTCCAATGTCGATGTAATTGAAAAAGTAGCGAAAAAATTTGCAGCTGATGATGCGCTGATGTGGCTGCACGGTATGTACAAATACCAACGGGCAAATATATGGGTCACTTTAGGCAAACCGTTTGAGGCAAGTAAAATTTATAGAGGCATGCGCAGTATTTGTCATCAAACAATGTTTGTAAAAAAATCGTTACATGATAAATACGGGCTGTATGATGTAAACTTAAAAATAAGCATGGATTTTGATTTTTTGGTACGCATCAGGCAAGAAAAGTTTACTTTTCTGCCTGAAATACTGGCGATTTTTGCCCCTGGAGGAACCAGTATGAACAATCTCAACAAAACGATTGTTGAAAACACTTTGGTATTAAAGAAATACAATTTGGTTGATTGGAGACATATATTATGGACTTACAGATTGAAAATATTGATTTACCTGATTAACTATCAAATTGGTAAAAAGCTGTACTCCATTAAAGCAAAGTTGAAACTGGCCAATATGTAGTATGCATCAGAAAAATTATGCTAGTGGTTTTGAATGGACTTTTTTGTACAATAAAAATAAATACCTCGTTAATGCAAACCGGTCTATCCATTTGGCCAATCTGATGCTAGGTACTTTTTCCGGATCAAAAGATTGATTAGGCATTAATCTTTTAGCAAAGGATTTACATTGCTCAATAAATCCAGCAACACTAACGCCCGCCCTCAAGCGCTTGGGTTTACGGATAAGACGATGCACCAACCCTTTACAATAAAACAAAATAAAGGCAGCCGAATGCTCATAAATAACTGCTTCATAAAGCTTTTCTTCGACTTGCAATTTTTCTAAGTAATTTATAAATTGGCCAAAGGCTTGCTGAAATTTTAGATCAGAGGAAGTGTTTGTGGTACTTTGATGGATGCGGAACGCAAAACAAGTTTGTGGCGAAACAGCTAAATACCCTTTTCTACTAATCTCAAAAAACAATTCACAATCCGCAAATAGCAAATTAGGGTAATTGGGGATGCCGCCAACAGCATCATAGTCTTTGGTTCGCATCATAAAACCAGATGCCATGAAATCTATTTTATTTTCAAGGATAGATGTCAAAAAAACCGCTGGCTTTTCAATCTCCTCCATTTTTTTGCAAGGCCTTATAACCGCTCCTTTTGCATTGATTTGATTAAAATGTGTTTGATATAACGAAGCTTCTGGATACTGGATTATTAAATTATTTATTACTTCCAAATAATTGGGAAGTAATAAATCATCTTGTCCAAGGATAGTCATAAATTCATTTTTGGGTATATGTAAAATCCGTCCCCAATTCGCTTCTATACCTAAACTATTGGTAATGGTATGCAACACAACCCTTTCATCTTTAATAGATTGTATATATTCAATTGAGCCATCGGTGCTACCACTTTCGAGCAGCAATAAGTTAAAATCTTGAAAAGTCTGTACCAAAATGCTTTGTACAGCTTGCTTTAAATATTCGCCTCCGTTGCGGACAGGTATTATGATGGAAAATTTATTCATACTAAAGAACTCTTTTTTATTTTTCCTTGTATAAATATAATACGCAAGTCTTGGTAAGATAACGGTACAATAAAATTGAAAATTATTTGCCCAATTAATTTTATTCCGTTCAAAAAATTTATTTTTTTTTTGCCACTACTAAATAATTCAAGGTCAATTTTTCGTCAAAATATCTTTTATCGAGCCTAATAGATAATTTATTATATATCCAAATAAACCTAAATCTAATAAAGATTAGTTTTACTATAAAAGATCGCCAAGTTTTATATTTCCGAGTTGAGAAAAGCATATTTAAAAACAATTGGCTTATAGCAGCCCACTTACCTCCATTAGCCTTTAGAACAACTATCTCAAAACCATATTTGTCAAATAAATATCTTAATCCATATTTAGTGAACCTAAAAAAATCGTATGGCTCCTCATGCAGTTCCCATGAGAATGGAACAGTAAAAATGGCATATCCATCGACTTTCAATACCCTTGAAGCTTCAAACAACATTGCCCGATGGTCTTCTACATGTTCAATAACCTGTGTTGAAAAAACAGTATCAAAAGTTTCGTTATCAAAAGGAAGAGCTGTTGCAGCACAAATTATGTCTACCAGGTTTTGGTCGCTTTGCATTATATCACATCCTATATATTCACTAACGCCATTTTTAAATAAATCTCTGTACGGTTTATTTCCACAGCCAATATCAAGTATTTTACCAGCAGCAAATTTGTTGGCCGCAAATTGAATGTCTTTAAATAAAAAATAATTTACAATATAATGTTGATTAATTATATTAAGTTTGAAATCATTCAATCTACTTAACCCTTCTTCTCTCATAACTAATGGTTATTTTTTTAAGTGCTTATATTTAAATTCTACCCATTTCCATTTCAAAAAACCATAAAGAGAACTGGTTTGGTTTAATTTTCTTATTTTAAAATTGTAAAGGTCAGGGTGAATCCGAAACAAATAATCCGGATTTACTGTTTTACTATTTTCAAACAATATTCCATAGTCGTTTATTTTATTAGCAGCTATATAAATCATTATGTTTTGTTTATACCAATACTCAATCCCATCTATGTTCCAAATTTTTTCTCGCAAATAATCAACTGGTAGGTAATTATATTTTTTAAAGATAGCTGCCCAAAATTCCGGGTATTGTTCATTTATATGATAAGTACCGCCTTGAGCTGGTAATGCTGCAGAAAAAAGTATTACATCGCTTAAACCCACCAATGTTTTCACGAACTGTTCAGATGACTCAGTAGGAAGGTGTTCTCCAACTTCTAAGGACATTGCTAAGTCGTATTTTCTGTAGGCCTGATAAGGCAGCTTCAAATCATGAACGTCGATTTTCGATGGATCAATTTTAAACATCTCCTTTTTAACATAATCTCCCTCAATGCCTTTGATATCCTTTTTACCAAAATCATTTTGCCATACGTTCAACCATTCGCCTGTGCCGCATCCAACATCAATAATCGATTCAGGCTTGATGATGTCATTAACCAATGGGATTACTTTTTTTGCCGACAAATATGAATTTGATTCAAGTTCATCAAAAAAAG
>CAWJTH010000075.1:0-9791 GCA_963845495.1 uncultured Chitinophagaceae bacterium | reverse complement strand
GGCTGATGTAATTTACGTTGTCTACCACTACATTGTCGCCAAAATCGCAACTAACAATGGTACTGTTGTACAAGCCAACAGGTGTGCGCAATCCGCTAAATTCCAAAAAATAATTTTCTAATTTTCCGATGCGCACAAGCCCATAAAATTTACAGTTTTTAACCAATTCAGGATTAAAAGCATCGCTTACCAATAATTTATTCCAGTCATCGCTGGTGTTACGGTTACGCACCAGCGCTTCAATTTCATAGGCAGTTAGTTTGCGGTAAGTGATGCCATTGCTCAATTGCATATTACGCAAATAATATTCATCCTTTCCTTTGGGTAAATATTTAGGCTCAACAAAATCATAACCCAAATTTTCGACAGGCGACTTAAGTATTTTATTCATAGGTAAAACAACAATGCTGTAAAAATAGGTTTTTGAACTACCTAAGACATCTAAGTAAACCTTAGAAACACAAATATATTTAGTCATTATAAAAGTCTATTGTCGTCGTTATCCAAGGCGAACCTTAAAACAATTGCTAATTTTAGTTTTGATTTCTTTTTTACTTCTTAGGTTTACTTAGGTGTCTTAGGTGGTTCATTTTAAACTGTCATTTTGTCTATATTTGCCAATTCAAATTGATTTTAAGTAATGCAAGCATTAGCAGAACCAAAAAACATCCACGATGAAGCAAAACAAGGCGAAAGTTTTGCTCCTTTTGTGTTGGATGAAAATATTTATAACAAAAAATTTTATATAGAAAGTTATGGCTGCGCCATGAATTTTGCCGATAGCGAAGTAGTGGCTTCCATTTTAAATAACAATGGTTTTGGCGCTACCCGAAATGTGGAAGAAGCCAACCTTATTTTAATCAATACCTGCTCCATCCGCGAAAAAGCCGAACAAACTGTTCGCAAACGCCTAACGGAATTTAGGAAAATTAAACAAGCAAATCCCGGAACTTTGGTTGGTGTGCTGGGCTGCATGGCCGAACGGTTGAAAACCAAATTTTTAGAAGAAGAAAAATTGGTTGATCTAGTGGTTGGCCCAGATGCTTATCGTGCGTTACCAAGTTTGGTGGAAGAAGCAGAAGGCGGCCAAAAAGCGGTGAATGTATTGTTGAGCCGCGATGAAACCTATTCTGATATTTCGCCCATTCGCCTTGGCAGCAACGGCGTTACAGCGTTTGTAAGCATTATGCGGGGCTGCAACAATATGTGCAGTTTTTGCGTGGTACCGTTTACCCGTGGCCGTGAGCGTAGCCGCGATGCGGTAAGTATTGTGGCCGAATGCCAAGATCTGTTTAATAAAGGCTACAAAGAAGTGACGCTGCTGGGACAAAATGTTGATAGTTATCATTACGTCACCCCTTCAGGAAACGGCGGCGGCGAGATTGTACATTTTTGGCGATTGCTTGAGATGGTTGCTTTAATTTCTCCCGAGCTACGTGTTCGTTTTAGCACGTCACATCCGAAAGATATTACTGATGATGTGTTGTACACGATTGCCAAATATGAAAATATTTGTGATTATATCCATTTGCCAGTTCAAAGTGGCAGCACCAGGGTTTTGCAATTAATGAACCGTACTTACACCCGCGAATGGTATAAAAATAAGGTGGATAGGATTAGGGAAATATTGCCAAATGCCGACATCAGTAGCGACATAATAGCAGGTTTTTGTACTGAAACGGAAGAAGACCATCAAGATACGTTGGAACTGATGCGTTACAGCAAGTTCGATTACAGTTATATGTATTTTTATAGCGAAAGACCGGGCACATTGGCCGAACGACGTTATAAAGACGATGTACCGGAAGATGTGAAAAAAAGAAGGTTACAAGAAATTGTTGATGTGCAATATCAATTGAGCTTGCAAAGTAATAAAGATGATGTGGGCATTACATGTAAAGTCCTGATAGAAGGGGAAAGCAAACGCAGTGAAACTGATTGGATGGGACGCAACAGCCAAAATAAAGTTGTTGTTTTTCCCAAAAAAAATAACGATTTACAAAAAGGAAGCTACGCTTGGGTAAAAGTGACCGACTGTACAAAAGGAACTTTAATTGGACAATTGGTGAGTGGTGAATAGTGGATGGTGAGTGGGTCTTTCAAAAATATCGCTTTATGGGATTTGTAATTTATGGAATAGGAGAAAAGGGAATTAACATTGCTGAGTTTTTGATAAAATGTCCTTCATGCGAAGCAAATAATTGGGCAGACGTGGTGGTGGTAAGTAAATATTATCATATCTATTGGTTGCCAATTTTTCCAATTGATAAAGTTGCGAATACTATTTGTCAAAAATGTGGATTAAGAAGATATGGGCTTGCTTTCGATAACAATCTAATCAGTAATTACTATGAAATTAAAGTCGATTTTAAAAATCCTTGGATTTTATATTTAGGTGCAGAAATTATGCTCTTGTTTTTTATAGGAGCAGTAATTGCAATGATTTCTTAAGCTTAAAGTGATCAGCTGTTAAGTTTTTACTTTTTACTTTTTAATTTTTTAAATGGATATACAATCAATAAAAAACCGCTTCGGGATTATAGGAAATTCACCCGCGCTAAACCACGGTTTAAATGTGGCTATACAAGTTGCTAACACCGATTTAAGTGTGTTGATCAATGGCGAAAGTGGTGTTGGTAAAGAAGTTTTTTCGCAAATTATACACAACCTTTCTGCCCGCAAACACAATCCTTTCATCGCAGTAAACTGTGGGGCCATTCCTGAGGGAACGATTGACAGTGAACTGTTTGGACATGAAAAAGGTTCATTTACCGGGGCCGTTGATAGCAGGAAAGGTTATTTTGAAACGGTAAATGGTGGAACCATTTTTTTGGATGAAATAGGAGAGATGCCACTTGGTACACAGGCACGTTTGCTACGCATTTTGGAAACAGGCGAATACATACGCGTTGGTAGCAGCAAAACCCAAAAAACAAATGTTAGGGTAATTGCCGCAACCAATAAAGATTTGTTGCAATTGGCTGGCCAAGGCAAGTTTCGCGAAGATTTATATTATCGCTTAAACTCTGTGCCAATAAGGATTCCAGCACTTCGTGATAGGAAAGAAGACATCCCGTTATTGTTTAGGAAATTTGTGATTGATTTTGCCGAACGGTATAAAACCAATCCTGTTCAATTAGATGAAGATGCTAAGCAGATGTTGGTAAATTATCCTTGGCGGGGAAATGTGCGGGAACTCAAAAATATTGCCGAACAAATTTCTGTTTTGTCGACCAACCCGCATATTACCGGCAACGAAATGGCCACTTTTCTTACCGATCAGCCTACCAGCAATTTACCGATGCTATCAAATGGAGGCGACGGATTTGTGAGCGAAACAACCTTTGCTAGCGAACGTGATATTTTGTACAAGCTCTTTTTCGACATGAAAAGGGACGTGACAGAATTAAAACGTTTGTTTTTAGAATTGGTGCAAAACCCAAACGCCGTAAAAGCTGCCAATATTAATTTTGGCGAAAACATGAATGGAAATGATTTACAGCCCAAAGAATACCCAACGCCAGCTTTAACTAGCTCACAAAATAATACTTTGCCTTTTGTAATTCAACAACCGGTACAAAACAATAGCATCCATACCCATGCCAACAACAACGAAATCCATCATCATGAAGAAGTGGAACAATCGTTGAACATAATGGATATGGAAAAGGATTTAATTGTTCGGGCACTAAAAAAACATAAGGGAAAACGAAAAGACGCCAGCAGCGACTTGGGAATAAGTGAGCGTACACTTTATCGCAAATTAAAAGAATACGACATTGAGGATTTGTAACACCAAGCTTCGCTTGGTACTATTTTCTGGGTCTACTGTTTAAGGTTTTGAAAACATAATATAACAATTTTTGTGAAACAACCCGTTAATGCTGTTCGTATGTTTGGCATTAAAAAGAAGACATCACTTATTTTTATTGAACGTTGATAATCCTGAATGCTTTTATATGTGATTAAAGATAAAATAGGTGCGTTATGTTAAATCAAAAGATTAAAAATGAAAAATAGGAAGTTGTTAAATGGATCGCGTTTCGTAGCTTTTAGCCTTTTGCTGTTAGCTTTTTGCTTAGTATATTCTTGCAAAAATGTGAAATATTCAATGAAGGATTCCAGCATACCTGCAAATATTAAAACCATTAAAATGGGTTTGTTTGAAAATAAAGCCAGGTATATCAATCCGCAATTAGCGCCTAAATTAAATCAAAACTTACAAACGAAATTGGTGAGCCAAACAGGTAGGCAACCTAGTACAAGAGATGATGCCGATTATGTAATTTCTGGTTTTATAAACGATTATACCGTAAGCACTTCTGGCATCAGTAACGGGCAAGTAAGCTCAAACCGCCTAACAGTTGGTGTGCATGTGGTGTTACAAAACAATAAAGATCAAAAGCAAGATGAATATGACGTTAGCAAAAGTTTTGAGTTTCCCGGTACTCAAACAATAACAGATGTCGAGAATTCGCTTACTGACCAGATTGTTACCGGGCTTACACAAGAAATATTCAATAAGCTTTTTTCAGGATGGTAATTCAGTAAATTGCAGCGGTAAGAAATTCATTTAAAATTTCAAGTCACAATTCAATTGTTTAAATTTGGGTTGATGCTAATTTTTAATTTTTAATCTGTTTTCCCAATGCCTACGCAAATTGAATTGGTAAAGGAACTAAGTGTTGATCATAATAATTGGCATGAAAAATATCCCTGGTTTGCTTTGGGGCAATTGATAAATGCTTCTAATAAACAAGCAGATGGTTCATCAACTATATCGTCTGCTGCTATTTTTTTCAATGATATTCAACGGTTGCATTGGTTGCTACACGAGCCGGCTTTTAATAAAAATAAAATTTTAAGCGAACTCAATGTGCCGATCAGTACCGAAGGCATGCAGACAACACCCCAACCTTTCCCCAAACGAGAACATCCCCCCAAAATTATAATACCCAACAACTTAATTGCTGTTGCGGCTGTGGAGGAAAATGATGCAATAAAGCCTACAACCATATCAATAAAAAGCGAGCAGGTTTTAGTTGATGATGTGGTTATTCATCATGAAATTAAAAATCCAGAGGATAAAATAGCAGATGAGGAACTAGTCAATCAACTGGAAATTCAAAAGGTTGAAGCTGTTTCGCAGCCCAATGTTTTTATTCAACAACCGCAACCTGTTGAAATTGAACAAACCAGCGTAATTGAAAATAAGACCGATAATATAAATGAAATTGTTTCAAACGAAAGCACACAAACAGACGAAAAAAGCGAAGTGGCTGAAAATAAGCTACTTACAGCCCAAAATATAGTTGATACCGACAGTATTGAAAATGTAGCAAAGTCGCAAAAAAACATAGAGGCGGCATTAAATAGTAGCGACGGCGACATGCAGCTGACTTTCGAGCCTTACCACACCATCGATTATTTTGCTTCTCAAGGTATAAAAGTTGATACAAAAGTAGATGATAAACTAGGCAAGCAATTGAAGAGTTTTACATCGTGGCTTAAATCAATGAAGCGCTTACCCTCGACCGAAGATGCCAATACAGATGCACCAGTTACGCCAATTAAAGACAAATCTTTGGAAAATACAAATGTTATTACTGAAGCAATGGCGGCTGTATTACTAAAACAAGGAAAAAAAGAGCAGGCAGTTGAAATTTTCAAACAATTGAGTTTGCTCCATCCCGAAAAATCCCGTTACTTTGCCGCTCAAATCGAACAAATCAAAATTTAAACAATGGTTTATTTATTTTTAGTATTATTGGTATTGGCCTGTGTTATACTTGGGTTCATTATTTTAGTTCAAAATCCAAAAGGTGGAGGTCTTCAAGGCAATGTTGGTACTTTTGGTAACCAAATGATGGGCGTAAAGCAAACAACCGATATACTTGAAAAAGGAACTTGGGTTTTTGCTAGTTTTATAGCTGTTCTTTGTTTGGCTTCTTCGCTATTTTTTGGTAAAGTAAGCAAGCCAAGCATTTTGGACAAAAATCTGGGTGTTCCCCAAACTGAGCAAAAAGCACCAGCTCAATCGGCTCCAGTTCAAATGCCGCCGCCAACTAAACCATAAAAAATAATAATTATAAAATTAAGCCCCAACTTTAAAAGCTGGGGCTTAATTTATTTGTAGCTTGCCAAGCTTACCCTTTCTTAATCTATTGGTTTTGGTTCTTGTTTACCTGAAAATGCTTTTTCAATGGCATGCATCAAACCAGAAATCGGTCCTTCCATTTTATTTGTTCTGTCATCAATCGTATTGTCGTTAAAAGTTTCGCCAAGGTGTAATTCTGGCGGTAAGTATGGAAGAATATTATTTCTTTGGTCAACAATCCAACTTTTAAATGTATCTGCATTATGGTCGCCCGATGTTTCAGAATATAAATCCATCAATGCATTGCCCACTTTGTTCATTTCAGTGCTTGCAGCTTGGTTATCGGCATAAGCGAAACTTGCTACTTTTTCGGCAGCTTCATTTGCCTTGTCACCAAAAATTATATCAACCCAATTTTCTGAATCAGAATATTTAAAAGGAATATCATCATCTTTATCATTTGTTGCTTGTTTGTAAAACCCAGCTAACATACTTGCAGTTGCAGCGTGTTCTAGTCTTTCTGTACTTATCATCTGGTCTTCATTTTTCACTTGGTTGGTATTGGGATCTACTTTTTCGATGTGAGAATAGCCCAATTTTTCTTGAATCGCTTCTATAATATTCATAAATAAATAATTTAATTCAAGCAGATTTATTAAAAAATTGTGCCATACATTCAACGGCAACTACTTGTTCAAATTTATTTGAAAGAGCGATAATCAAAGATGGTATAAAACCAAAAAGAGAGACTAAAAAAAGTCTCTCTATATAAATTTACGATTTGCGAAGCTTGGATTAAGCCTTGTGAGTTCCCTTAATTGCAGGGACAACGATGCATGCGATCAACAATGCTACTGATAATACGACTGTCATTTTTTTAAATTTTAAGTGTTGTTTTTAATTTGATAGGTCAAAAGTAAAACACTTGTAAACTCAAAAAACAGCTCAAACATAGTGCTTAAAATATAGGCAACATATTTAAAAATAAAACATTTGAAATAAAATGGCAAGAAGCTATTTAAAAATATCCAATACTTGATTGGACTTTTTTTTATGGTGATACCGATTCTAAAAAAAATAATTTTAAGAATCAGGGTTTGCATTTCAATTAGACCAAACTTTAAAAACAAATTTCAAAAAACTTAATTTAATCAAGAAACACGTTTTGTTAACAAAATTTTAACAAGCCCTATTACTTTGAAACATTGGTTTAGTGCTGAAATCGTCCTCAAGATCTGGAATTAAAAAAAGATGTCCCTTTTTAGGGGACATCTTTTTATAAACTTGTATTGCAATAAAGCTGATTATGATTGTAAAAATCAGCCAAGCCAATCCACCCACAAACAAAGAGAGTAGGAAAAAGACTTTTTGTGAAAACATATTTTGCTGTTTATCCATTTTTAACCATTAAGCGTAAGCAGATACACCATGTTCAAATACATCCAAGCCGCCTTCACCAGTTTCAGCTTCTGGTTCAACACGAAGTTTCCATGGATAAGGGAATTTTTGGATAACCCACATCATTACAAATGCAGCTATAAAAGTTCCGGCAACAATGGTAAGGTTACCAACAACTTGTGTTTTTAATAAGGTGCCACCGCCGCCATAAAACAAACCTTTTAGTGGAGCTGAATTATCAGCACCTGTTGGACCGGTAAGTCCATATTTGCCGCAGGCAAACAATCCTAGCGACCAAGTTCCCCAAATGCCGGCTGCACCGTGTACCGGAACAGCACCAATTGGGTCATCAATACGTAAATATTCTAACAAAAGTGTAACTAAGTAAACAACTAGTCCCGCAATACCGCCAAGCAATACCGCACCTGTAGTAGAAACCCAGTAACAAGGACATGTAATGGCTACCAAGCCCCCCAAAAGACCGTTGATTGTAAGACCTACATCAAATTTACCTTTTGTATCTCCAAACCACAAACCAAGATACATACAAACCATACCACCAGCACATGCAGCCAAAGTTGTATTTGTTGCAATCCTACCGATACCTTGCATATCTACTGCTGAAAGTGAACTACCCGGGTTAAAACCATACCAACCAAACCATAAAATGAATGCACCAATTGCACCGTAGCCAAGGTTATGCGCAGGTGGCATACCGCCCCCATCGCGTTTGAAAACACGGCCTAAACGTGGCCCAAGTACAATAGCTCCCGCCAAAGATGCAATGCCACCAATTGTGTGAACGACAGATGAACCTGCAAAATCGTAGAAGCCATAAGTCGATAAAAATCCGCCCGGTCCCCAAGCCCAGTGGCCAATAATTGGGTAGATGAAACCTGTGATACCGATTGAATAAAGAATATCGCCACGGAAACTTGTACGGCCAATCATAGCACCAGAAACAATGGTAGAGCAAGTATCTGCAAATGCATATTGGAAAATCCAATGTGCAATTACGGGAATGCCCGTAGTTAAATAAGTATCCACTGGAAGCGGGCTTTTTGCCGCAATTGCAGCAGCCGTAACAGCAGGATTTGGATTATCCTGCAAAAAGAAACCATGGTAGCCAATCCAGCTATTACCCTCACCAAACATAAAGGCATAACCAATAGCCCAAAATAATAGTCCACAAAGACAGGTGTCGAAAATACACTCCATCAATACGTTTACCGTTTCTGTTTTACGGGCAAAACCTGCTTCCAACATTACAAAACCAGCTTGCATACCAAATACCAAAAATGCTGCAACCAATGTCCAAATGGTATTGGCTGTGTTTATCAACAATGTTTCATGGTCAGTAAATGCTGGGGCTGCACCTTGCGCATGTGCACTGGTGCCCATCATACCTGGCAATAATTTCATTGCTGCCAAAACAATAACAAGTCCTAGCAATTTACCTCCCAAAATTGTAGCACCGAGTTTCCATTTCTGGGCTACTGTAAGTTTTACCAAAGACGGAGGGCATTCATTTTTTTTCAGCCTTCCCCGAAGCAGATTTTGTACGATCATTTGTAAAGGTTTTATTTGTTTTAATTTCAAAAAATTAACTGTCAAAAAGCTGTAAGCAGCAGCGGTTTGATAATTATTCAGTCAATAAAATATTAGGCGATTTTCTTGATCTTTTTTAAAATTTATAAGTTGCGGCAATCAAGAAATTGCCAGCGGTTTTTGATGCAACGCCTTTTCCATCTTGGAAAATGGCATCTTTTGCGTTGTCCATCCTTATTTCTGGAATAATCGTTAAACTACCGTCAACTTTTATATTTGCTGAAAGTGTTGGAACAAATATGCTAGTGCCCATTGGGCCTGCGGCAGCGGCATAATTTTTATTGCTGAAATACTCACCGCGAAGCGTTAAGCCAAACATACTTGTAGGATCGTAACAGAAATATAATGCATTACTGCTCCAAGAGTGGCCTGCAATATCAGCAATGGTTCCATCGTAATTAATAGCAAACTTGCTGCTGATGGTGCCGTTCAATACCAAATCAAATTGAGAAAGATCTGTACCGCCTTGGTAATTTAAATAAGCTTTAAATTTATCGTTTTTTGTGCCGCTACTAAACTGGGCAATAAAAACCTTTTTGCCGGTGCCATCGTCTGTAACATGGTCGGTTGGATTAGCAATACCAACCATAAAAGCACTTTTTCCACCTAAAGAAACATCCATTTTTAAGCCGGTATGTGAAAACGGGCCATAAGAAAACCCGTAGCTCATACTGTAATTTCTATTGGC
>CAWJTH010000074.1:0-59329 GCA_963845495.1 uncultured Chitinophagaceae bacterium | reverse complement strand
CCTGTTTGAAGGACTGAGAATATTATGTTGTGTTTGCGCCACTATTGTAAAAATGGCCATATATTGTGGGCGAAAGATTTTGTTAAACATCACCTTTTCTAATGCGTCTAGCAAAGCATTTTATTACAACTTCCATTTTGTCTTTATTTTATCTTATAGCAAGGCTGCTGATACGCAAAGCCGTATATACCCTTGAGCAGGCCCGACGAGATAATATAGAATTCGATAAGCATGTAAAAGCTTTTTTACGGAATTGGTTAAGTAAGGGAAGTCCCGTAAATGCTGACGTTGAAAGCCAAGAACAGGCTATTGAAGACTTTGTAAACGGAGGTGCGTTGCGGGAATTTTTTAAGCGGCATGAAGACGCTTTTCAAAAACTGTTAGAAAATAGGTTGATTGCCAAACATCTTTGCCGAACCCATCATCAAGTTTACTTTGACCCCATCACGCACGAGCCGGATCTTTCCCAGTTTGAGTCACGGATTTATAATCTTTCCGCCCATCGGCAGCATTTACAAATACCTTATCGTTTTGTACCTATTTCGCGTCAAGGTAGCAATGGCGACCGTGCAACCAATGACGAATTGTGCCCAGAGCGACAAGGGAAAGACAATGACATAGGGGATTATTTTGCAACACGCCGGGCAGATGAAACCGTTGTGAAAACAATGCACAGCGAACTTAAACATACGATCAGGGCTGGTCAAAAGCGTGTTCGCTTAATCGACACCCATTATATGCCAGACGCATTAAATGCTATTTCGGAACAGATGCATGCGGGTTCTATGGCACACCAACATAACCCAAAATTTTTCGTTCTGCAATCCCGATACCGGCCTAACGGTATGGACAGGCATTTTGGTGCCGCACTTTTAATAATGGATCCAAGCCATCCGCATCATCCCAAACGCATTATCTTTTGCGACACAGTGGACTTGCCCGGTTGGCGCCCCTTGTTCGGAACAATGATAAACAATGTTTTTGGCCCGGAAGCAGAGGCTACGATTGAAGTTGCGTCTCATCCTTTACAAGGGCTGAACCGTGAGACAAACATTGCAGATCATGACATTAATTGTTCTTTCTATACGCGTTCTATGGCTCATGCGCTTCTTCGTCTTGCGCAAAAACAACCCAAGCTTTTGCTATTAGGTGCTATTGACGAAATACAATTGGCAATGAAGGGCGAAATGCACGATTATTATGAGCGGAACGGTGATGCAAAGCCTGCTGATATTATCAAGCAAACTAATCTTCATAAGCGTTGGAATATCGGCCACTGCATGATGCTGCGTTTTTTTCGCCCCAATGGGGTTTTCATAACAGGATTATTAGACTTTCAGCGGCTAACGTGAAAGCTACGATGTGCAGCGCTTTTTCGCAAATTCCTATAAAGAAAGGAGACATTGTCTTAAAAAACGAACCGTTTTGTAGTATAAACTATTTCCTAAAATTGCAAAGCCCCGAAAAAAATCTCGGGGCTTTTGTATATTCCAATTATTTTTTTAGCTCGCCAATTCAACAAACCTTACGAAGCGGCATTTTTTCTTTGCTTATCAAATTATTGTTTTGCTGGCGCTGCACTTGGGGTAGCTGGGGTAGCCATAGGCTTTCCGTTTACTACCACATTTTCAAATTTTAAGCCTTTAAAATTACTTAGTTCAAAATCGCTGCTTTTAAGTGTCACATCAGCATTCTTCAAAACAATATCGCCGAATTCAGTATCAGGGTTTCCCACAATTTTTCCTAAAGAACTTGCTGCGCCTTTAATATTTGTGATACTTATATTGCGCACAAGTGATTTTGGCGGTTGTTGACCCTTTAAGTCAAAATATTGGCTCCATGGCGAAATGTTGAAAATTACGCTTCCGTTTTCCATCGTAATATCGTTCAACCGGATATTCTCATATTGCTGCGGTGTGTCGGGCCGAAGTTTTAACCGCAATACGGTTGGCTTACGCGTAATGCAATGTTCTATGTCCACATCTTTAACAATGGTTGCTTCGCTTCCACAAGTCACAATTCCGCCACCGGCTTCAAAAACACAATCTTTAATGTGTATCCGTTCAACCGGCGGACTAGCTGTGTCTTGCATCGCAAACGGGCCTTTTGTGCCCTTTAATGCAATACAATCATCGCCAACCGAAAAAAAGCATTTGCTAATAGTAACGTCTTGCGAGCAGTCCACATCAATTCCGTCGGAACTGGGTGCGTTATTGGGTTTTGCTCCGTGCAGTGCTTCAAAACGGCAATTTTCAACCAAAAGATTGTGACACCTGTAAAGATGCAAATTCCAGAAACCAGAGTTATGAAAATAAATACCACTGATTTGTACATCAGCCGAATTTTGTATGAAGGTGAGCCTGGGACGTTCTACATCTAAATTGGTTGTTTTGGAATTGAGATCACGCCTGCTATAAAACTCCTTCCAAAAAGGTGCGCCGTTACCATCCAGCGTACCGCCGCCAAAAATGCGGAGATGATCCACTTTATCGCCGTTTAATAATGCTGTGCGCCAAGGTTCAAAATGGCCTTCGATTCTGGTAGTTACTTTTGGGTAATCATTTATATCGGTTGAACCCTTTAACACGGCACCTTCCTGTATTTCAAGATTTACGCCGGGTTTTAAGAAAAGTGCACCGCTTAAAAATTCTCCTTTTGGTATCACCACGGTTCCGCCCCCATGTTGGGCGCATTCATCAATTACTGCCTGTATAGCCTTACTATTCAATGTTTTACCATCGCCTATGGCTCCGTGTTCTATTATGTTATAGGTTTTTACAGGATTAGCTAAACCATTTATTACCGAGCAACAGCACAGCAAGTACAAGACAATCGATATTGTATTTTTCATGTATAGATTTTTGGAAAGCAGATTTGCAACAACATTACGACTGAAAAAGGTAATTCCATGTTTTGGAATGCTAATTATTGCTAATTTGTATTTATGCCATAATGACTATCCGCCATTTGAAATCAAAAGGGCTATTATTCCCGCAGATGTAATTTGATTTGAAATACCGCAGATTTTAAGGGGTATTTTTTGCTAATTATATTTTCATTTGTTATCTGCGTATTAAAATCACCTCAAAGTCTGCGATAAATTGACATTTTGTTTTGCACACCTTAATTTACCCTAAACGGAAGTGTATAACAACATACATTATTTAATGCTGAACTAAGATAAAACTAAGTTTGCAAGCGCCAATAAAAACAAATAATGGCTTTTTATTGTTACATGGCATTGGCCATAAGCCAGCAAAAAGTGAAATAGACGTTCTTATTATTTATTTCAGATTATTATTGGGAAGCCGGTGTATGTTCACAAAAAAATAAACGATAAACTTTTAATCTTTAAATGATGCTAAAAAGAATAAACTACTATTTATTATTTTTTATTGCTTTTTTATTGAATACGGTATTTGTTAAGGCGCAAACTAATGCCGGTATCGATGCTTGGCTTACAGATCCGGCAAATTCAATATTATTTAAACAACAATCAAAGCAATTATTGTTTAACCATTACAAAATAGACAATAACATACCAACCATCAAAATTGATACAAAACAAACCTACCAATCAATAGAAGGTTTTGGATTTGCTTTAACTGGCGGAAGCGCAATGCATATATTTAATATGGATGCAACCAAAAGAACCGCATTATTAAAAGAATTATTTAAAACAGATGAAAACAATATTGGAACTAGTTATTTACGCATCAGTATCGGCGCTTCTGATTTAGACGACCATACATTTTCTTACGACGATTTATCCACGGGTGAAACCGACCTTAATTTGGAACATTTTAATTTAGGGGTAGATAAAAAATATTTAATTCCAGTTTTAAAAGAGATATTAGCCATTAATCCGAGTATTAAAATACTTGCCTCGCCATGGTCGCCGCCAACATGGATGAAAACAAATGATTCAACCAAGGGCGGTAGTTTAAAACCACAATACTATGCTGCTTATGCCAATTATTTTATTAAATATATTACGGCAATGAAGGCTGAAGGAATTACTATTAACGCCATCACTATCCAAAACGAGCCGTTACATCCCGGCAATAACCCAAGCATGTTGATGCTTGCATCAGAACAAGCCGCTTTTATTAAAAACAATTTAGGGCCTGCATTTAAAACAGCCGGAATTAAAACAAAAATTATACTTTACGATCACAATGCTGATCGCCCAGATTATCCGATTAGTATTTTAAATGATGCCGATGCTAGGCAATATGTTGATGGCTCTGCATTCCATTTATATGGTGGAAAAATTGAAGCATTATCGCAAGTACATGATGCTTACCCAGATAAAAATCTTTATTTTACCGAACAATGGGTTGGTGCGCCGGGTAATTTAAAACGTGATTTAGCAGAGCATGTAAAAAAATTAATTATCGGTGCTACCCGAAATTGGTGCCGTACGGTTATTGAGTGGAATTTGGCGGCTGATTCAAACAATCAACCGCACACGATTGGCGGTTGTAACAGGTGTTTAGGTGCTGTTACCATTGACGGAGACAATGTAAAACGTAATCCAGCTTATTATATTATTGCACATGCTGCAAAATTTGTGAGACCGGGTTCTGTTCGCATTGCGTCTAATTTTATTGACGAATTGCCAAATGTGGCTTTTAAAACACCCACAGGTAAAATAGTTTTGATTGTATTAAATAATAGTGATACGTTACAAATATTTCAAGTAGATTCAAACAACAAAAACTTTACCGTCAATATGAGCGCTAATTCAGTTGGTACTTTTATTTGGTAAACTTTTAAATAATTCTTTTTTACCGCAGCATTAAATATTGCAACAAACAATTGCTTAATTGGCGAGTCTTGTTAAATTAAAATTTAGGTTTAATTAATTATAAACTACTCTCTCGGCATTTAAAACTTCTTCTTTTTCCATTAATTTTTGTAATAAAATAGTTTGGTTTTTTGCCCGGTTGTAATTATGGCCAGCATATTGTGCGCCGTAATAATCATCATCACAAATATGGTCGGTTAAAAAACGAACAGCTTGCATATAAATCATAAATTTCCCAGCATAAAAAAAACTGCCTTTTTCCGCTTCGGTTAGTTCGTTTTTCATTTCGTTTAAATAGCCTTTTTCTATTGCTTTATAAAATTCATCCCTTACAGTTATTTTACTAAAATCTGTTTCTTCCTCGCTTACGGGTGATAAATAAGTACGCAACATATCGCCCACATCGCTTATAAAATAACCGGGCATAATGGTATCTAAATCTATCACACAAATACCGCAATTATTTTTATCAAATAAAACATTGCTGATTTTTGTATCGTGGTGTGTTACCCTTAATTTAAATGCTTTATCTTTTTTTATTTTATTGTATTGGCTTACAATATCGGCGTAGCCAATTAACGTTTTAATTAAATCACCGCTTTCTTTTATCCGTTGTTGATTTCCATTTTTTAAAGCATTTAAAAATGCGTCGTAACGAAATGATAAATCATGAAAATGCGGAATAGTTATTTTTAATCCATTCACATTCAACCCATTAAGTAAATGCGTAAAGCGGCCAAACTGGTTGGCAGCTTCATAAGCCTGCGCCGGATTTTCTAAAATATTATTTGAATGTGAGCCTTTTACAAATGGAAACAACCGATAATAATGTCCTTCTTCGTCTATCGCCATTTGCTCACCCTTTTTGGTAAGTATTGGCACGGTAAATAAATAATCAGGATAATTTTCTTTTAAATATTTGGCCACAATATTTATGTTAGTGGCAATATTTTGCGGCTCTGTAAATATTGTTTTATTTATTTTTTGAAGAATAAATGCATCGCTATTTACAATTAATTTCCAAGTATGGTTAATAAGCCCACTGCCAAACGGAACAACAACTAATTCTTCGTCATTAAACGCATAAGCAAGCAGAACTGATTTGGGTATTGACATTTGAATGGCGTATTGTTTGTTTAAAAATCATCGTTTAGCGCAAATGTAGGTTTCCTGTTCATCCATTGGCCGCCCGTAAAATCAGGAAAATCAACAGTTTGGTTGCCCAACTCAATTGAATTTTCGCTTAATGGCGTAATAGCACTAAATGCAGCCGCATCATATACATCCATCGGTGTTGGCACTTTGCGTTTCACCGATTCAATAAATGCATGGTCTACAAAAAAGTCCATGCCGCCGTGGCCGGCGCCTTGCGCATCTTTGGTGTAGCGTTTCCAAAGTGGATGGTCATATTTTTCGAGCCAAGTAGTTGCCGCATCCCAAGTGTGTGCTTTGGCCGATTTTTCTTGGATATAAATGCTGTTGTTCACATCCATCCACAACCCTTCGGTGCCTTGCACCCTAAAACCCAACGAATACGGTCTTGGCGAACTTGTATCGTGCTGCAACAAAATAGTTTCGCCGTTGGCGCAATTAATGGAAGTGGTTACCACATCGCCCAATTTAAAATTAACTTTTGCATTGGGGTGATTTTCGCCACCTTGTTTCACAATATGGTTATGCAAACCCCTTGATTTTGAAGAAAAAGAACAAAGCGATAAAAACCGGTTGCCGCGGTTAATGTTGATATAATTGGCAATTGGCCCGATGCCGTGCGTAGGGTACAAATCGCCATTGCGGTAAACGGAATGGTTGGTACGCCAATGCGCTTCAGAGAAACCTTTTTCACCAAATTCAACGCCGTGGCCGTACGGGTTTACGCCATCGTTAAATTTCACTTCCCGCAAATCGTGCTGGTAACCGCCTTGTAAATGAATCAGTTCGCCAAACAAACCTTGCCGCACCATATTTAAAACAGCCATAACATCCCTGCGGTAACAAACATTTTCCAACATCATTACATTGGCGTTGTAATGCTCGGCGGCTCGTACCACATCCCAATGGTCTTGCAGGGTAATGCCCAAAATAACTTCTGTTCCAACGTATTTTATGCCAGCCTCCAACGCACCCATAATCATGGGTTTATGCCATTCCCAAGGTGTTGCAATCATTATCCCATCAAATTGCTTTTTTTCGAGCATTCTTTTCCAAGCATAATTATCGCCGGTAAAAATTTCGGGCATTTTCTTCCCGCTTTTATTAATCAATTCCTTTGCGGAAGCTAGCATCCTGTCATCAACATCGCAAATTGCCACTAACTCAACATCTTCCCGGTTTAATAAAAGCTGCAAATGGTTTTGACCACGTAAACCTGTTCCCATTAAACCAATTTTAACTTTGGCTTCCGGCGCTTTTGCAAACAAATTTTTTGATGGTGCCAATGCAAAAGCTGCAGCGGCCAAACCGGTTGATTTTACAAATTCTTTTCGGTTCATATTAAGTTTTGACTATTGGATTGTTGGCGATTATTAAAAAACAAATTGATCTACGACAAATTTATTTGCAAAAAGCCAACTTTCATTGTGCAACCGAATGCACGAAATTTAAAGCCCATTAAAAAAATCAAAGGGCTTTAATAAACAGGATTAGGTGTTTTGTTCGCAAACTCTTGCTGTTCTTATGTTTCTTCGGTCTTTTTCTTTTTTCTTGGCAAAAAAAAGAAACAAAAAAAGCCAAGGCTCTCGAAAGAAAAGGCTAAAAATTCTTGTTCTTGGCCGGAAGAAAAAGAACTCGCCTTATCGTTCGTCAAAATACAAGTCCCAAAGGGCTCATCCGCCTGAGGATTCTTCCAAATACAGGCCAATAACAAGAATTTTTATGCACTTTTCTTTCGAAGGCCGATCTACAAAATAGATTGCGAATATTCTACCTAATCCTATTAATAAAATAGAAAATTAAATTCGGTAGCGGCGAAAGCATTTTTATAGACTAAACATAACTCCGCAAGACTACAATTTAATTTTATAAACGGCATAAGGCGTTGTCCGCTTATCAACCCCATTGTTATAATTTGGCTGCTTTTGTATTTGTGAACAGGTGAGGTATAAATAACCATCGGCAATTGCGTAGCTGTCTGGCCAAATCAATCTTGCATCTTGCACCAAAGTGGTCATTTTCATGCTTGTATCAATTTTAATTATTTTATTGTTTTGTAAATCACCCAAATAAAGATTGCCAGCTTTGTCAAAAATCATCCCATCGGTGGTGGTAAAATGCCCTAGATTTTCCACTTTTGTTGCAATATCATTTGCTGCCATTTGCATATTGCGTAAATATTCAGTTTTAATACGATATAATTTATCATCGGAAAGTGGCTTATAATACAACCATTGCCCGTCTGGGGTAAGTGCAATACCGTCAGAATTAAATTTTGCAGGTTTCCCATCTTTCATCAATTCATGTCCATCCATAATAAATTTATAAGCAGGATCTGAAATGGTGGAAGGATGTGCTTTTAACACTTCACGCATTTTTCCCAGACGCTAAATCAACCACAATTATGCCGCCTCCTTTTGATTCAGTCAGGTATGCAAAATGGTTTTTTGTATCGATTCTAACATCATTGGCATAAGCAGTATCGGCAATAATGCCTGTAAAAGAATAGGTTTTGGCAAACTTTCCTGTGCTGTCCATTCTCACAAGCTTTGCACCTTTGCCTTGGATGGTTTTAAGCATCGGCGCAGCAGGATCAAGCACCCAAAGTACACCTTGATCGTCGTAAAATACCGATTGCACGCAAACCCATTTATTAGCACCAGGCTGGCCAGGTTGCCAGTTATTGGTTGTTGAGTCAGGATAAGGCGTTACCTGATTATTGCCGTTTGCAGTTACAACCGCATAGCGATATTTGGGCGACCATCGCGGATAATTGATGATTAACGGGCCGCCATCTTTTTTGGCAATGCCCGTAAACTGAAAGGCACTATCTTCAAAAACCGATTCTAATTTAGACATGGTTTGGATGGTTGTATCATGACTGGTTGAATCGGATGTACTACTTTTTGTTGTAGTACTATTGCATGCCGCAGCAGCCAGCAATATAATGGCAGTAATATAATTGCGCTTTTTCATACTTGTTTTTAAAGGGTAAATTCAATTATTATGCCTTGCTGTTTTTATGGAAAGCATTTAAATGGCAGTTCATATCCCCTATCGATAATTATCTTAGCACAATTATTTAGCTTTGGCAAATTAAATACCGCAAAAAAAATCATCCAACAAAAAACATCCGTGAGCCAAATCCTTATTTTTTCAACATATAGAACCAACAGACTTTTATATGTGCTTGATTTTATTTTTAAAGGATTTACCAACATTTCATTTACCGTTACGGATGATGAAACGATATTTAAGCAACTTGCAGGCGGCAAAATAAATTATAGCGACAAACCCCTTTGTGCTACCGAAATACAAATTCTACCTAACGGATTGTTAGAAGAGGATAGTCATCGGCGTGTTAAACCTAGTGTTGAATGGCAAAATAAAATCCCGTACTTTTTTTTAGTACAACCGTTGGAAAATACAACCTGTTTATCTTTCGATATTTTTTCTGCGATATTTTTTATGCTTTCCCGCTACGAGGAATATAACAGTCCGGCAAAAGATTCATTTGGCAGGTTTCCTGCAAAAGACAGTTTGGGATCTAAAAACAATTTTTTGCAATTGCCTGTGGTAGATATTTGGTTGAAAAACTTTTTGTTACTGATTACCACTACATATCCAAACATTATTTTCCCCGAAAGGAAAATGAAAATAAATTTTACCTATGATATTGATGTGGCATTTGCTTACAAGGGCCGAAGCTTTGTTAGGCAACTTGGTGCCATTGGAAAGGATTTGCTACAAATAAAGTTTGGCAGGTTATGGGAGAGGACTTTGGTGCTTTGCGGGTTTAAAAAAGATCCTTTTGATAAGTACGATTACATCATGAAAAGTAGTATCAACCCCATTTTTTTCTTTTTATTACACCAAAAATTATCACCCCAAGACCGTAACATCCACCCAAAAACAATGTTGCTACGCAATGTAATAAAACATGTGCAGCAACGGGTTCCCATTGGTATCCATCCTTCTTTTCATTCATCAGTAAAAGCTAGCTTATTGCAAGCTGAAAAAAAGACCTTGGAGCAAATAAGCGGAATACCCATTACTAAAAGCAGGCAACATTACCTACGGTTTAATTGGCCAAAAACCTATCAACAATTGGCACAAAATGGCATTTTAGAAGAATATTCGATGGGCTTTACCCAAACGCCGGGATTTAGGGCTGGCACTTGCACGCCGTTTTATTTTTTTGATCTTGACAAAAACGAAACTACGGAAATGAAGATCTTTCCACTTTGTATTATGGAAAGTACTTTTAGAGACCACATGACGATGCCGGTGCAAATAGCATTATCTGAATTTATCCAATATTTTGAAGCGGTAAAAAGTGTACAAGGTCATTTTATTTGCATTTGGCATAACGATACTTTACGGGCGAATGGAGATGAAAGCGACCCGAAAAACTTTAGGTGGCTGCACGAACAAATGATTGGATACGTGATACAATATCATCAAAAGTCAATTGTGAATGGTGAATCGTGAATGGTGAGTAGTAAATGGTGAGGGTAGGGTGGGGTGAATGACAATATTTAGGTCTTTCGACAGTCTTAACTATCATCAATATTGTATTTTTGTTATTTAATGCCCTTTATTAATCGAATATATTGTGCCGTTCAGTAACCACGACTGACGATTCACGATCCGTTTCACGAAATGAAAACCATCATCTTAACTGTTACCAACGATCTTACATACGACCAACGTATGCAGCGTATTTGCACATCGTTGGCTAACAATGGTTACGATGTTTTGTTGGTGGGCAGGCGGAAAAAAAATTCACTTCCGTTGCAAAAAGAACCTTTTAGGCAAAAACGCTTGCGTATGTTTACTGAAAATGGCAAACTTTTTTATCTGGAATATAACCTGCGCTTGTTTTTCTTTTTGCTGTTTGCCAAAATGGATGCCGTTTGTGCCATCGATTTAGATACTATTTTACCTTGCCTTTACATTTCCAAAATAAGAAAAAAACAACGGGTTTACGATGCACATGAATTATTTACCGAAATGAAAGAAGTGGTAAGCCGCCCAAAAATCCACCGGTTTTGGTTATGGGTTGAAAAAAAATGTGTACCACAATTTACCGATGGCTATACGGTTAATCATTTTATTGTGGAAGAACTAAAACGTAGATACAGCGTGGATTACAGCACGGTGAGGAATTTACCCGTTGGAAATACGAATTACGAAATACGAATTACGAATTATGAAAAGCAAAATTTGAATTACGAATTACAAGATGATACCGCCAACTGCCATCCATCATCCGCCATCCAACTGCCATCCGCCAACTTTTTCCTGTATCAAGGTGCAGTAAACGAAGGCCGTGGTTTTGAGACTTTAATTCCGGCCATGCAATTGGTAAATGCGCCTTTGGTAATTGTGGGCGATGGCAATTTTATGGATCGGGTAAAGGAATTGATCATTGAAAATAATGTATCGGAAAAAGTAATTTTATTGGGTTCGGTTACACCTAACCTATTGAAAACCATTACGCCACAAGCTTATGCCGGCATCACTATTTTTGAAAGTACAGGTTTAAACCAATATTATTCTTTAGCCAACCGTTTTTTCGATTATTTCAATGGTGGCGTTCCGCAGCTTTGTGTAAATTATCCAGAATACGCCTCTATTAATGCCGATTACGACATTGCATTGTTAATACCCGATATAAAATCAGAAACGATTGCTTATGGACTGAACAATTTGCTCACCCATCACGTTTTGTATGAGAGATTGAAAAAAAATTGCGATAAAGCTGCCAAAGATTTATGCTGGGAAAACGAGCAAAATATTTTATTGGCGTTTTGGGCAAACGTTTTTCAGGGTAAATAAATGAAAGAGAAACACCTCCATATTGTATGTTTAGACGTTCCATGGCCTGTAGATTATGGTGGCGTATTTGATTTATTTTTCAAGATAAAATCGCTTCACGAAGAGGGCGTAAAAATTCATTTACATTGTTTTGAGTATGGCCGCGGTGAACAGCCAGAGTTGGAAAAATATTGTGTGGAGGTAAAATATTATTCACGTACAACCGGCCATCATGCTTTTTGTTTTTCAACCCCACACATTGTTTGCAGCCGCAACAACCCTTTATTATTGCAGAATTTACTGAAAGATGATTACCCTATTTTATTGGAAGGCGTGCACTGCACCTATTATTTGCACAGCGGTGATTTAAAGGGCCGAAAAGTGTTTGTGCGCCTGCACAATGTTGAATATTTATATTACGACCACCTGGCAAAAACAACTAGTTCTTTCCTTAAAAAAATTTATTACAAAAGGGAAAGTAAATTGTTGAAAAATTATGAAGCCTCATTAAAAGGCAAAGCTGTTTTTTGGACGGTAAATGACGCTGACAAAGCCATTTTCGAAAACGAACTAGGTTTTCCGTCTATTGATAATTTGCCGCCTTTTTTACCACCTTATCAACCAAAATTTACCGGCGAAAAAGGATGTTATTGCTTATATCATGGCAATTTATCGGTTGACGAAAATGAAAAAGCGGTGATTTGGTTATTGGAAAATATCTTTTCAACCATTGATATCCCTATTGTAATTGCAGGAAAAAAACCATCGGAATTATTAAGAAAAATAGTGGATGAAAGACCACAAACTTGCTTGGTAGAAAACCCCGGCGAAGCAGAAATGCAGGAATTGATACGAAAAGCACAAGTAAATATCCTGCCTTCGTTTAACTCTACCGGCATTAAATTGAAGATTATCAATGCTTTATTTAATGGCAGGCATTGTTTGGTAAACAGCGCCGCGGTCGATGGAACGGGTCTTTCTGAGTGTTGTACGGTTGCCAACAGCCAGCAATGCATGCGAAATGAATTGGAAAAATTATATCATCAGCCATATACCTACTACCAATTTGAACACCGCAGCGAAGTGCTGGGCAACATGTTTAGCAATAAAGAAAATGCGAAGAAAATGATCGGGTGGATTTGGGGGGGAATAGATGAATAGTGAATAGTGAATGGTGAATAGTGAATGGTGAATGGTGAATGGTGAATGGTGAATGGTGAATGGTGAATGGTGAATGGTGAAAATGGATTTTTAATATTGATTGTTCGTGGTTTCAAAAAAAAATTTAAACGCCTGTTCCATAAAATTTTGTACTTCATCCCAATCTTTTATTTCGATTTTTACCTGCAATTTTAAAAAGCCATTTTTGGTGATGAAATCTTGTATGGCATTGGCATTCAGTTCATTTATTAGTATCGTGTTTTCTTGAGAAATATGATGTTGCCAAGGATCAAGTACGGTGCTGATGAGCCATTCTTTTTCAAAAGCATTCGTTGTTACATTTTCAAGGTCAATCAATTCCAACCATTTTCCCTTTACCAAAAAAGCCATGCTAAAATAATGCCCCCACCAAAAAAAAGTGCGGATGGAGAAAAAATCTTCGCCTTTAAAATATCTTGGATAATCAAGCACTACCCAAGGCAGGCCTAAATAATTTTCGCCCCGAGAAATTTTAGGCGTAGCACTCAAAATTTCAGGTGGTAAATTGCTGTTTTTGGTGGCCGATCGATACGTTTCGGCCAGTTCGCCAAAAAGTTCGTACACTTTTTCAATGATCCTGTTTTTTGTTAAAAGCAGCTCACTATTGCAGGCCAATGCCATTTCAGCAGCCGAAAGTTTTACATTTGTTGCCTGCATGGAAACGATTTTAGATTTAAGAAGTTAGATTTTAATTTTAAAACATGCCGGTAAGTGCAAAAAACACACTGCTTTTTATTAAATACTTTATTTTATCCCTTAAAACCAACAAAGGTATTGTGTTCAAGAAGCTTGATGTACTGATACTTCGCACATTTATTGGGCCGTTTATTGCCACGCTGGTTGTAATGACCTTTGTGCTGGTCATGCAATTTTTTTGGCTTTGGGTCGATGATTTTATCGGCAAAGGCATCGACACATTCACCATTTTAAAATTGGTGATGTATGTTGCTGCCACTACCCTACCACTGGCGTTGCCTATTTCCATTTTATTGTCCAGCATTATGACGTTTGGAAACTTGGGCGAAAGTTTTGAACTGGTGGCCATCAAATCAGCCGGCATTCCATTGCTGCGCTTTATGCGGCCGCTGATTGTGGTAAGCTTGATTATTTCTGGCATTGCCTTTCTTTTCAACAATAATATCATTCCTGTTGCTACCTTAAAATTTGAGGCGCTGAAAACAAACTTAGTGCTTACAAAACCTGCTTTGGATATAAAAGAAGGCATCTTTTACGATAAAATTGAAAATTTTGTAATAAAAGTTGCCCGAAAAGATAAAGACGGCCCTGGCATTTATGATGTGGTGATTTATGAAAAGGGCAATCCCGTACAGGACAATATTATTACGGCGCAAAGCGGCATTATGCGCATCAGCGACAATAAACGTTTCTTAGAATTTATTTTAAAAAATGGCACCCGTTACGAAGAAAAAGGTTTTCGTGGCAACGTGAACAACGATTACATCCGTCTTGGGTTTTCGGAGTACAAAAAAACAATCGATATCAGCAGCTTCGACCAGCTTAAAAATCCAGATAGTCTTTTTAGGAACAATGCTAGGATGATGACCGTGCCGCAATTAAATCTTTCTATTGATTCGATGCGCCCAATTTTAGACAGTATTGCCAAGCGCATGAGCGCACAAACACTTGTTTATTTCAAATTTAACCAATATTTTGATAGTGGCTTTATCCAAAAATCAAAACCAATTACGCAGGAAATGACATCCATCAAACAAATAATTCCCGACACTGCTTTTGTAAATTCGATGGACGGCGCTGTTTCAAAAATAAGTACCGCCAAAAGCACATTCGATTTATTATACAACGATTATTTTCAACGTAATAAAGATTTTCGGTCTTACAACATTGAGTGGCACCGCAAGTTTGCTTTGTCTATTTCTTGCTTTGTTTTGTTTTTGATTGGCGCCCCGCTCGGTTCCATTATACGAAAAGGCGGCTTGGGAACGCCCTTGGTTTTCGCTATTATCTTTTTTGTTTTCTTTTATTTGATCAATAGTTTTGGCGAAAAGTTTGTGAAAGAAGGGAGCCTTGAACCAATCCAAGGCATGTGGATTTCAACTGTGGTTTTGATACCGATTGGCGTTTTTCTTACCTACAAAGCCATGCGAGATTCGCAATTGTTCAACAAAGAATATTATTTTAGGGCTATCAAAGTATTGCGGGCAAAAATAGAAGCAAGAAGAAAGAAAAATAATGGCTGATGTAGGACGTAAGGATATCTGATGTCTGAGATTGTGATTTTCTTGTAGATTTTTCATCAATACAACCTTTTACATTCATGCATGTTATTCAATATTATTTATTGATGGTACAACTGACAGCGCACTTGCTAAAATTGTAACTTGTGAACGAAAATATTTTAACTTTTAAACATAAATTATGGAAGATAGATCAATCGGACGCCGTCAATTTATTGGCCAAACCACAAAAGCTGGCATCGCTATTGGCATCGGAGCAAGTTTATTGCCTTTATTGAGTCAGGCACAAACGCCAAACTTGTGGACACCCAATTACGACCAAGCACCACTTCCCTATGGTTATGAGGCATTAGAGCCGGTGATTGATAAAGAAACCATGAACATCCATTACACCAAACATGCTTCCACCTACGCAAAAAATTTAAAGGAAGCTACCGCTGCTGAAAAGGTTGACATAACAAATACTCCATTGCCTGTTTTACTATCGGGTATTTCGAAATATTCCCCAAAAATGCGCAACAATGCAGGCGGCCATTACAACCACGAATTGTTTTGGTTGTTGATGACGCCTGGCGGCAGCAAACAACCCGGCGACAAATTATCAGCTGCTATCACCAAAGATTTTGGGAGTTTCGATGCTTTTAAAAAGCAATTTGAAGATGCCGCCAAAACCCGTTTTGGTAGCGGTTGGGCTTGGCTCATTAAAAATAAAGATGGCAAATTGATGGTTGCTAGCACACCGAACCAAGATAATCCGTTAATGGATATTGCCGAAGTAAAGGGCACGCCGCTTTTGGGCATTGATGTTTGGGAACATGCTTATTATTTAAAGTATCAAAACCGCCGCCCAGACTATATTTCAAACTGGTGGAATGTGGTAAATTGGAACGAAGTGGGCAAAAGGTTTGAGAATAGTTGAGCTATGCGAAGCCGTAAATTTTAGATTTACTACATTTACACTTACAAATAAATAAAATGGAAAGAAAAATCGTTTTGGATGAATTTGACGAAATAGTAAATAAAAAAAGAAAAGCTGTATTATCTAAAATAGAAAATATGCGAGACGATGATATCCAATTGTTGTATCAAAGCCTTTTTAAAGAAGATATAATTAAAAGTTTTGATAGCTTGCCATTACCCAAACGGAAACCATCGGACGCAGAAATTGATGCGGCCATCACACAAAAAAGAAAGCAAAATGGTTTCTACCAATAAAATTATAATCGATGCAAATACTTGGCTCCGTTTTGTTATTCATGGAAAACAGAATAAATTAATCAATATAATTGGAAAGTATAAATTAAAAGTTTTTGCTGACAATTATCTACTTTCAGAAATATTTGATGCGTGTGTAGAAAATGATTGGTACACAACAATTCAAGCAAATCAAATAATCGAGAATATAAAACTAGTGGTAATCGGTTCAACAGCAAATGCCATTTATCGCTTTAGTCCAGACCCAAAAGACAATTATTTATTTGATTTAGCTATACAAAATAATTGTGACTTTATTGTTTCTGACGATAAGGAATTAAGAAAAATGGCTTTACAGCCTAAACAGATACAAACAACAAACTGGTTTTTAAAACACTTTCCAGTTTAGCAAACTTAATTACCAAAAAAGATATTTTTCATCACTTAAATTACAACATTGGCATTAACAACAACAACAATTTGGAAAAAAGACATGGCCTTTACCAGCGATTTGGAAGGCCATACAATTGAAATAGACGGCGGCCACGACGAAAATGGCAAACGGTTAGGTTTTGGCCCGAAGGCATTGCTGCTCAGTGGCTTAGCTGGCTGTAGCGGTATTGATGTGGTGGATATTTTACATAAAATGAAAGTGCCTTTCACCAAGCTTGAAATAATAACCAGTGCCGAAGTAGCGCATGACCATCCAAAAGTTTTTACGGATATCACCATTACTTATAAAACCGATTTGGCCGTAGAAGACGAGCCGAAACTGAAACGTGCCATCGAATTATCGTTGGATAAATATTGCGGCGTGGCGGCAATGCTTAAAAAAAACAGTGCAATTAATTATACAATCGAACGTATCTAAAAATCAAAAAGTAAAAAGTAAAAACCACAAGTAAATAAATTGCTTTTACCTTTTCCTTTTTTTGATTTTAAATTTTTACTTTTAAATTTTTGACTTTTACTGTCCGATCCAAACCAAAATATTAAAGTCCAAAAGTGGATAACCTTGATGGGTGTGGTATTGTTGTGCCTAAAATTTTTGGCATATTTTGTTACACATTCCGTTGCTATTTTAACCGATGCGCTGGAAAGTATTGTAAATGTGTTGGCAGGGCTAATCGGTTGGTACAGTTTATATGTTTCGGCAAAACCCCGAGACGAAGGCCACCCGTACGGGCATGGAAAAGCTGAGTTTATTTCTGCCACCTTTGAAGGTACTTTTATTTTTTTGGCGGGTATTTTTATTATTTATCAAGCTATTGGCAATTTAATTCATCCACAACAATTACAACAGTTGGATTGGGGCATTGTTTTAATAGCCGTATCGGGATTAATGAACTTTTTAGCGGGGAAATTGGCGGTAAAAACCGGAGCTAAAAGTAACTCCATGGCCATTACTGCTTCTGGCAAACATTTAATAAGCGATGCATATTCAACCATTGCCTTATTGATAGGGTTGACGATTTTATCTATTACCAAAATACCTTGGATAGATAGTGTAGTGGCCATTATTTTTTCTGGTATTATTCTTTATACCGGCTATAAAATTTTGCGTGAAAGCATTGCTGGCATTATGGATGAAGCCGATACCGAATTATTGAAAGAACTGGTGGATTTCCTGAACAAAAACCGTCGGGTAAATTGGATAGACATGCATAATTTACGGGTAATTAAATATGGCAGCCAGCTCCATTTAGATTGTCACCTCACCTTGCCATGGTATTTTAATTTGCTGGAAGCACATAAAGAAATTGACGAGTTGTATAACTTAGTTTCCAACCATTTTGGCAATACCATTGAAATATTTGTACACACCGACCCTTGCATGTCTTTTTCTTGCAAGCTTTGTATGAAAGACGATTGCCCCGTTCGACAGCATCCATTCCAACAAAAAATAGATTGGACAATGGAAAACATTTTTATCGACAAAAAACATGCAATCGAGCTGTGAGCCATTAGCTTTAATTTACATGGGTTCATTAAACATCATTTTACGTAAAATCAGATTATTATTTTATTTTTATAACTACATAAATGGCTCAAGGCCAACAGCTCAAAGCTAATAGCTAACCGCTCAAAGCTTACTAATCATGAACAACTTAAATAAATACATCGACCATACCATTTTAAAACCAGGCTTACTCTTAGCCGATGTGGACAGGGTTTGCGATGAAGCAATTGCCAACCAGTTTGCAGCAGTTTGTATTCCGCCGTTAATGGTGAAACACGTACATGAAAGGCTGATAGGTACAGGCGTAAAAACCGCCACTGTTATAGGTTTCCCGTTTGGCTATTGCGCTGTAGAAGCCAAAATTGCCGAAAGTATTTTGGCTATTATCGACGGGGCAGACGAACTGGACGTGGTCATCAATTATACCGCTATCAAAAACCAAGACTATTTATTGCTGGCCAATGAAATAAACCATTTGATGCCTGTTATTAAAAATAAAAACAAGGTAATTAAAGTGATTATTGAAAGCGGGGTTTTAACTGACGAGGAAATAATAAAATGCTGCGACATTTATGGAGCCGCCGGCGTAGATTTTATGAAGACATCTACCGGCTACGCCGAAAAGGGCGCTTCTGTTTCTGCTGTTGCGTTAATGCGCAAACATTTGCCAGATGCAGTACAGATTAAAGCAAGCGGCGGGATTAAAACTTACGCTTTTGCTAAAGAATTGATTGATGCCGGTGCAACGCGGATTGGCTGCAGCAGCAGCATTGCTATTTTACAAGAAGCCGAGTCATCTAAAACTTAATAATAAAAACAATATATCACTTATCATTTGTTATTTTTGCCGCCCCACAAAACAAAAACAATGTATAAGCGATTATTTTCTTTGATAATTGGTGTATTTTTTTATCAATTATTATTTGCCCAAACCAGTGATAGCACCGGGATGATTGTGCATACCAACAGGCGCTTGGATGAAATGATAAAAAAACAGTTCACTGGTGCACCCGCAAACCCTACAACAACGTCGAAAAATGTAAACTACAAAGTAAAGCGCCCAGGTTATCGCATTTTGATATTAAACACAAACGACCGTGAATTGACTTACAGAACAAAAGGTCAATTGTTGGGCCGTTATCCAAACCAGCAATTGTATTTAGTTTATCAAGCGCCTTTTTTTAAATTAAAAATGGGTGATTTTTTATCTAGAAAAGAAGCCGAAAGCCTAAGGGATGAACTGGCAAAAACATTTACAAAAGGGCTTTTTATTATACGCGAAACAGTTTTGGTAAAGCCAGACGATCAAGCGAAACTTTAAGATTAGCCGCCTTTATTTGAAGCAGGTGCGTTACGAAAAGTTATATTTCAACGATTTAAACAAAATCGAATTGATAATATAACTCATGTTTGTTACATTTGGGATAGATAAATCCCATCCAAATATGATGAAACCAGCCATACTTGTTTTTATACTCCTTGTGTCTTTTTGCGGAGCCAACGCACAAATTAACGACAGCACTGCGTTACTAGTACATAAAGATAGCCGTATTGACATATTATTGAAAAAGCAAGCCAATATCAATAAAACGGCCATTTACAAAACAAACGGCGGTCAATATAAAGGATATCGGGTAATGGTTTTAAGCACAAACGATAAAGAATTGGCTTACCGAACCAAAGGCACTTTATTGGGGAATTATCCCGATTCACGTGTATATATGTCGTATCAAGCACCTTTTTATAAACTAAAAATGGGTGATTTTTTAAAAAGGTCGGATGCTGAAGATTTGCGGAAAGAAGTAGCCCGCATGTTTCCTCGCGGTGTTTTTGTGGTATCGGATGTTATCCAATTAAAGCCTGAAGAAGAAAAGAAATTATTGGGCGGGGATGATGAAAACAACTAACAAGTCGTTAGTAGTTAGTATTTAGTAATTAGACTAAGAGGCTGTTTAAACTTTTGAATGAAAAACAAGAAAAGCTTTTATTGGCACGAAACGTTCCGATGGAACGATATAAAAGTTGCTCTTGTTACCTTCTTTCTACCAACGAAACGTCCCTTCGGGACGACTGGTGGGTAGAAAAATCATTCATTTTAATAATACAACTCGTTCCGTAGGAACGTTTCGTGCTATTAAAAAAAGTTAAACAGCTTCTAATTTAAAATGCTGATTTAAGTTATTTTACAATCAATATTTAATATATGATAAGTTTTAAGATGCGGCGAATCGCCGCATCTTTTTTTTAGCTATCCAAAAAATCAATAGCAACTTTGCAACATGTTATTAGAAAAAATTAAGGCGTTGGCCGCAGCCTACAAACTGGAACATATCGACATCCGCAATTATTTGCATGCCAATCCGGAACTGAGCTATAAAGAATTCGAAACCAGCAAGTTTGTACAAGAGAAATTAACCTCGCTTGGCATTCCTTTTACCATTATGGCAACCACTGGGGTTGTTGGATTAGTTGAAGGAAAAAATCCTAAAAAACGCTGCATTGCACTACGTGCCGATATGGACGCATTGCCAATTTTAGAAGAAAACAATGTGCTGTATAAAAGCACCAAACCCGGCATTATGCATGCTTGCGGCCACGATGTGCATACCACTTGTTTATTGGGGGCAGCAAAAATTTTGAACGAAACAAAAGCCGACTGGGAAGGTACCATTAAACTAATTTTTCAGCCCGGCGAAGAAAAAAATCCAGGTGGTGCCAGTTATATGATTAAAGATGGTGTGCTTGAAAACCCAGCACCACAGGGCATTGTAGCCTTGCACGTTCACCCAGGATTGCCAGTTGGCAAGCTTAGCTTTCGCACCGGAACCGTAATGGCTAGTGCCGATGAATTGTATATTTCCATCAAAGGAAAAGGTGGCCATGCCGCGGCTCCGCAGTTAACCGCCGATACTATTTTAATTGCTTCGCACCTCATTATTTCGCTGCAACAAATTATCAGCCGCAACAACAATCCATTCAACCCTTCGGTTTTAAGCATTACATCCTTCCAAGGCGGGCATGCCACAAATGTTATTCCCAGCGAAGTAAAATTGATGGGAACGCTTCGTTGCATGGACGAAGTCTGGCGCAAAAAAGCGCATGAACTTATCACCAAACATACTATTGAATTATGCGCAACCATGGGTGCCGAAGCCAGCATACATATCGATGTGGGTTATCCAACCGTTTTAAATAATGAAAAATTGACTAAAACTGCTTGGAAATTGGCCGAAGATTTTATGGGCGTCGCAAACGTAGAGGAAACCGAAATGCGGATGGGTGCGGAAGATTTTGGCTATTATGCCCAGCAAATCCCAGGTTGCTTTTTTAGGCTTGGCGTACAAAATATTGCCAAGGGCATTAATAGCGGTGTGCATACCCCAACGTTTAATATCGATGAAAATGCCATAGAAATTGGCATGGGCAATATGGCTTGGTTAGGCGCTTCGCTGTAGGTTTTTTATTTTGGAGAAATTACCCCTGCGCTACGAAGTCGGAAACTACGGCTTATTTGAGACTTAGTTTCGCATTAAACCAAATCTTAGTAAGTGATATTTTTGATCGCCAGAGTAGTGTAATATTCTCGCAGAGGCACAGAGATAGCGGAGAAAAAGAGTAATCTAAATAAGCTCCTTTCCCCCGCGCCTCTGCGAGACATTTCTTTTCGTTTATAAGGTTTGGAACGTTTATGTGTGAAACTTCGTAAAATAAGGCTTCATGAAAACTTAAATTCTGCGATTCCACCGTTTTCTGCGAGAATATTATTTTCCCATTTTACCCAGAATCGCCTCCACTAATTTGGCAGAATTTTCTGCAGCAATTTTATAAAACATCACAACATCGCCTGACGCATGACTGTTGGCATTGTCACTTAAACTACGGATCACCAAAAACGGAACTTTTTGTTGATAGCAAGTTTGCGCCACCGCAGCGCCTTCCATTTCGGTGGCATCAGCATTCATTTGTCTGCGCAACCGTTGCGTAGCTGAAGTAGAAGAAACGAATACATCTCCCGTAACAATGGTACCGGTAATAATCTGTGGCAAACGGTTACCCTCCGCCATTTTAATTTTTTCGAATGCTACCGTTTTACCAACATTGTTGGCCAAATGCAAAAGCGAAGTATCACAAATAAAATAAATAGGATTTTCTACCATACTATTGGGGTTTCGGGTTGATCGAAGCAACATGCCGTCGTCGGTAATTGTGCCGTAATCGTGATAAGCAACTTTATCGCCAATTACTAAATCGCCTGGCAACAAATTGGGGTTTATTCCACCAGCAATGCCCGTAAATAATAAATTTTTAGGTTGAAAATGTTCCAGCAACAAAGTGGTGGTAATGGCCGCATTCACTTTTCCAATGCCGGTTTGCGCCAACACAATCGGCCGGCCATTTAATATGCCTTCGGTAAAATGAATATGCTGAATAAATACATCTTTTTTCTGTTGCATTTGTCCACGCAATATTTCTACTTCTGCGGCAAAAGCGCCAACAACAGCGGTTATATTTTTATACATTCGTGTGGCTGTGTCTGCCGCTACATCTGCAAAAACGGGAGCTTGTGCGTAAGAAAATTTAATAGCAGAAAATATTGAAATAATTAAAACGGCAATTGCTTTTCGCATAATTTATTTTGTTTAAATTCAATTTAATGGATAATAAGTGGTTGTGATGTAACGTGCATCTGTGCGCAAGGGATAGCAGTGGAAAGCCCGTAACGCCGCATGTGATTGTTATGGCTGCGAAGCTAAGCAGCTGTTGTGCGGCGGCGGACTTGGAACGGATAGCCCGACCCCGCCTATTGAATGAATGGTTTTTATATTACAGGCATGTTTTTATTTAGTGGAGCGGCGGGGTTGCGCCCAAATCCTTATCCCAACACCAAAGCCAACACTACAAACGCATCAATCACCAACAAAGCCGGACTAACTTCTGCTTTTTTTCCGGTCGCAATTTTTAAAATCGTCCAGCTTAAAAAGCCCCAAATAATGCCTTGCGTAATGGAATAAGTAAACGGAATCAACACCATCGCCAAAAATGCGGGAATGGCTTCATCGGGCTGGTTCCATTTTATTTTTAAAACCGGAGCCATCATAAAAACGCCTACCAAAACCAAGGCCGGCGCAGTGGCAATAGAAGGAATTACCGACAACAACGGAGCAAGAAAAAGAAAAGGTAAAAATAAAATGCCGGCTACAATGGCGGTCAATCCAGTTCTTCCGCCAGCTTCTATGCCAACAGCCGATTCAACGTAAGCCGTACCAGGACTGGATCCTAGCAATCCTGCGATAGTTGTTGAAACCGCATCTGTCAATAAAGAACGTTGCACATGTTGCGGTTCGCCATTTTCGTCCAACAAATTGGCCGCTTCTGCCAAACCAATAAATGTGGACAGGCTATCGAACATATCGGTAAAAACAAAAGCAAAAATGACCGGCAAAAAACTCCATTTTAAAGAATGCACAAAATCGAGTTTCCCGATCAGACTAAAATCCGGCGCAGCAAAAACACCTTGCCAATGGATAATGGCGGTATCGCTTGCACCCCACCAACGGCCCAACGGATAGGCCGCCAAAGTAGTAAATAAAATGCCGATTAAAAAAGCACCTTTCACATTTTTGATCAGTAAAAACGCAGTTACCATCAGGCCAATTAAAAAGGTAATAACTGTTGGATTTAATTTACTTACGCCAACAATAGTGGCCGGGTTGGCAACAATAAATTTGGCACTTGAAAAACCAATGAGCGTGATAAATAAACCCATTCCGGCGGCAATGGCATAACGCAATGGTTTGGGAATTGCTTTTACAATGGCCGTTCGCACATTAAAAACCGATAACAACAAAAACACAATGCCCGACCAAAATACGGCTCCCAAAGCTGTTTGCCAAGGCACTTTCATGCCCAATACAACGGAAAAAGTAAAGAAAGCATTCAACCCCATGCCCGGCGCTACCACAATTGGATTTTTAGCATACAAACCCATCATTAAACTACTAAAAAACGACACCAAGACAGTAGCGGTTAAAACGGCTGCAAACGGCATTCCCGTTTTGCTTAAAATGCTTGGATTAACGACAATAATATAAGAAGTGGCCAAAAAAGTGGAAATACCCGCAATAATTTCGGTGCTTCGTTTTGTTCGGATTGAATTTTGCCCAGCATTTTCCAGCATATTAATTTTTTGGTTGACTATAAATAAATTGCGGGCAAACAATCGTTTCGGCAAAATATGCAATTCTTTTTACATAAAAAAGGAAGTCGAGTTTAAAACCCGACTTCCTTGCTCTTTTCACAACTATCAGTTAAGATCAAAAGCAATATTCAAAACAAAATAAAATGTACCTTACTTTAATGAATAAAGAGGACCATCAGGATGTAAAGGATTATAAACCAATTTGTTTTCTGAAGGAATAATTACTAAGTCCATCAATTCCATTGGAACGGCGCCAATTAACGGTTCTTCGTTATCCGGCAAAACAAAAGCATCAGTAATACAATCCCGCTCCTTAAATTTCAATCTAATTGGCCCTGCAACATCAAGTGTTCTTTTTGTTCCATCAGCAAGAGAAATATTCAGTTGTTGCCTTACCCTTAACCCTAGCTCCGTTTTTATTTTTTCATTGATTGACAAGCGGATAGCGCCAGAATCAGCCATTGCACTTATACGGATTTTTCTGATTTTTTCACTTGGCAAATAACCATCTTCGCTCAATGTCTCATCAGCGTAATTAATTATTTCAATATCTGCATATACAAGACCCATGATAATATTTCAATTTATACAAATATAAGCTTGACTAGGTGGCAAGCTATAAAACAAAAATAATTTTAATTAAGCAAATTAAAAAATGGAGCAATTTAAAATTGACTACGCTTCTTTTTCAAGTTATTTTAAGGATTCAATTTATTTAAAATCCTCTTCGTCAAAGTCTTCGCCACTTAAGCTGTTACCAAAACCTGTTAGCATTGAACCCATCAGATCTTTAAATTCAATTTTGCCTTCCAATATTTTTTTGCTGATTAACGAATGCGCACTTAATCCATGTAACACAAATTCCATTAATAAAGCCGTTTCTTTTTCGTTGGTGGTTTTATAATATTTATTTACCAAGGCGTACAATCCGTTTACTTTATACAACAATTGCAATTTTAAGTCGTCGGTTGTATCCAACAACATATCAATTTTATTGCCGGCATCAAACCAAGCCGTAACTGCTTTGTATGGATTTTCTTCTTCTTTTTGTTGCGATTGTTTTCCTACGCCACGCCGTTTTTTCAGCGTTTCAGGATTAGGGAAATATTGCACAAAAATAGTTCGGATAGCTTTTTCCAATAAATTATACGACACCTGCGAAGCACCTTCTTGTTCACCTTCGTACACCAATTCTATTTTACCGGTAATAGACGGAATAATGCCGATTAAATCGCTGATCCAAACAACCGTGCTTTTTTCCTCGTGCAAAATAGCACGTCTTTCGGCGGCGCTCATGGCATTTTCGTAAGCTGCGATGGTAAGCCTTGCACTTACGCCGCTTTTTTTGTCTACATATTCGTTTGTCCTTGCTTCAAAAGAAACCTGCTCAATTAAACGTTTTACCAAATCGCTGATTACAATGGATGTAGCCTGCTCGGGATGTACGTTTGCTTCCTGCTGCGTAATGGCCAAAGATGTTTCAATCGTTTTGGGATAGTGCGTTAAAATTTGGCTTTCGATCCTATCTTTTAGCGGTGTTACTATGCTTCCGCGGTTGGTATAATCTTCTGGATTGGCCGTAAAAACAAACATAATATCTAACGGTAAACGCAGCTTAAAACCACGGATTTGGATATCGCCTTCTTGCAAAATATTGAATAGCGAAACCTGTATACGAGCCTGTAAATCAGGCAATTCGTTAATCACAAAAATGCCCCGGTTGCTGCGTGGGATGATGCCGTAATGCAGCACCCGTTCATCAGCAAAACTTAGTTTTAAATTGGCCGCTTTTATGGGGTCTATATCTCCGATTAAATCGGCTACGCTTACATCGGGTGTGGCCAATTTTTCGCCATACCGCTGGCTTCTGTGTAGCCAAGCAATAGGTGTTTCGTCGCCTTTTTCGGCCAGCAAATCCACCGCATATTTTGTAATGGGTGCAAATGGATCGTCATTGATATCACTGCCTTCCACTACTGGAATATATTCGTCTAGCAAATCAATCATTTGCCTGGCCATGCGTGTTTTTGCTTGTCCGCGGAGACCAAGAAAAAGGATATTGTGGCGGCTTAATAAAGCCCTTTCAGTATCAGGGATTACAGTTTCTTCATATCCTAAAATGCCTGGGAATGTTTCTTCTTTTGCTTTTAATTTTTTAATCAGGTTTTGCCTGATTTCTTCTTTAATCGACTTTGGTTGATAACCAGTTGCTTTTAATTGGCCGAACGTTTTAATTGTCAAAATATTATTATTTGCCACTAATTGTTTTTTAATTAAATCTAATTATTAAATTTTTCGTATAAATACCTGCTTACAAATCTGCAATAATCATTAAAAGTTAAGTCAACAATAGAAGAATGGCTTTCATTCAACATGATAGGCAATTTATCTTTATTAAATTCTTTATAATCCATTATAATTTTTTCGGCAGATGGAATTTTTATTTTACCTGTATTTGTAAAGAACCAATTTCTGATGTGCTTAATAATTGTTTCAATAGAATTATTATGGGCCTTTATATCAACCCCATTTATGTCTGAAAGATATTTTTTGTAGGAGTACTTTTCTGTCTCCAATATTAAGGCCACCTTGGATTTTTGCAATTTATTGCCATTTAACTTGGCACCCCAAAACAAACCTAGCTCAAAAGGCATGTTAAAACGGGGAAAATTTGTGTTTATATCTAATTGGGTTCTTGAAATATCATGAATGCCAAATTTGCACAGTTTTATCAAGCGAACTATTTTGTCAAGTCTTGAATCAGAACTATCGTCTTCTTCCATTGCACTTCGTGCCACAAATCCGCATCTATAAATAGTAAAAACAATCGCTTTAAGCAGCGGATCATAATCTTTATCAAAAGGGCAATTAATAAAAACCGAATCTTCGTAGGTTGGGGGCATTGTGTGATTTAAATTGCTTTTTGTAGTTGCTGTGTGCTTTTTTGTTTATTTGTCACTTTTTTAGCTACTGTAACAGGCAAGCCGTTTGCTATTTTTGCCGCCCTTACAATTATATCTTCTGGTATCGTTGTTTTTCGCTTTATATCTTTGATAATTACATCTTTCATTTACTAGACTTTAATTTGTGAAGTTAAGGTTTTGTTTTTCTCTTTAAAAATTCTCTTCAAATCCATTCAAAAAATTCTGTTTCTTATTAGTTGCACCAATTTAGTACTAAATTTTTTTTTCATTTCTCAATAAACCGTCTTCCTTTTCCCACTTTCAAAATCCTTAAAAATAAAAGATCCCAATTTATCGAGCGAAGCGAAGAATGCTTTTCCGTTGTTGGTTTCGGTAAATTCCTGCACAAATTTTTGCAAGTACGGGTCGCTTGCAATCATGAATGTGGTGATGGGAATTTTCAATTTTTTGCATTGTGCGGCCAAGTTTAAGCAACGGTTGATTACTTTACGATCCAACCCAAAACTGTTTTTGTAATACTTGCCGTTTATTTTTAAACAGGTTGGTTTGCCGTCGGTAATCATAAAAATCTGCTTATTTGGATTTTTCCTTTTGCGCAGCAAATCCATCGCTAATTCAAGCCCGGCAACGGTATTGGTGTGGTACGGGCCAACCTCCAAATAAGGTAAATCTTTTATTTCGATGCTCCAGGCATCGTTGCCAAATACCACGATATCCAGTGTGTCTTTGGGGTATTTGGTAGTAATAAGTTCGCTTAATGCCATCGCCACTTTTTTGGCTGGCGTAATGCGGTCTTCGCCATACAAAATCATCGAATGGCTGATATCGATCATCAAAACCGTGCTAGTTTGTGTTTTAAAATCAGTTTCGCGGATGTTTAAGTCATCCTCGGTCATCATAAAACTATCTACACCGTGGTTTATTTGTGCGTTACGGATGCTCTCGGTAAAATCAATTTGTTCCAGCGTATCACCAAAAGTAAACGGCTTTGTTTCAGGGTTTATTTCATCGCCCATGCCGGGTTTAAAGGTTTGGTGGTTGCCGCTTTTTGTCTTTTTCAGTTTTCCGAAAATATCTTCCAAGCTTTTTTTGCGGATGCCTTGTTCGGTTTTAGGGGTAATTTTTATTTCACCGGTTTGATTGTTTTCATCGATGTAACCTTTTTCTTTCAGTTCGTCAATAAAATCGCCCATACCGTATTCATCATTTGTAAGCTGGTATTGTTTATCCAGTTCGTTCATCCATTGCAGCGCCTCGCCCATATCGCCATTGGTATAAGTTAGCAATTGCATCAACAAATCGAGCAGTTCTTCAAACTTGCTTTTTTTGTTTTCATTAGGGTCATATTTTATAAATCGGTGTCCGAGCATATATTAGATTAATAGATGATAGATAAAAGACAATAAGTTGGAAAAATGGGAATAATTTGCCAAAAACTGTTTTTATAAAGATAAGAACAAAAAACCGTGATGAAAGTTGTGGCCGCTTTGTTTCTGCGTTAAAACATTCTAACTTTGAATTGAGGAAAATCGTTCAATTACAAATTTTTAATTTTAACTTTTGAATTTTTAATTTGGGCTACGTTTGCAGCTTATGCCAATCATCAACTTCATTTTTATTTCGCTTTGGAAAAGGATAGAATATTGGGACCAGACATTCTTTTTGACCATTAACCGCGATGGCAGCAACGCCTTTTTTGATACGGTGATGCCTTGGATCCGCGAAGCAAATTTTTGGGCACCGCTTTATTTATTTTTAATAATTTTTTCCACATATAATTTTAAATGGAAAGGCTGGATGTGGCTGTTGATTTTTATTGCAACAGTTTCATTTTCAGATACGGTAAGCAGCCACTGGATGAAAAATTGGTTTGAACGCATCCGCCCTTGCCAAGATCCGTTTTTTTCGAGGTATATTGCTTTTAGGGTGAAATATTGTCCCAGCAGTTTCAGTTTCACTTCATCTCATGCGGCCAACCACTTTTCGATGGCCATGTATATTTTTACCACAGGAAAGTTTTTTGGAAAATGGATGAAGTTGTTTTTTGTGTGGGCATTTATTATTTCTTATGCACAAATTTATGTAGGCGTGCATTATCCGCTGGATGTGTTGGGCGGAACAGTGATAGGCTTGATAATAGGTTATATTACTGGAAAGATTTTTAACCACTATTTCCCTCTTGCCACAGGTTTTATTGCCACAGATTCACAGATTTTACACTGATGGTTTAAGGATATTTTAAACGATATTAAGCTTAGAAAAATGCTCTCCTAAGTAGATGGCATCGAAAGGTTACCGCTTTAAGAACGACGGAATGACTTCCCGCAAAGACGAATTTATTTTATATCCTAAAACCATCAGTGCAAAATCTGTGAATCTGTGGCAATAAAAAATCCCGCCTGCAGGCGGGATAATCCTATTAAAACAAAGGCTTATTAAGAATGGATAAATGTATGTAAATCGTTGATGGTTTGCTGCTGTGCCAAAATGGTAGCTTTTACCACATCGCTCATGGAAATAATACCCATTAATTTTCCGTAGCTGAATACTGGCAGATATCGGATTTTGTTATCGGTAAGCAATGCCATACAATGGTCGATGGAATCTTCTGGCGACACATGCGGCAGATCGCTGGTCATAATTTCCGACACTTTGGTGGTATCAGAATGTTTGTTCTGCAAAATCACCTTTCGGGAATAATCCCTTTCGGTAACAATGCCCAAATAAGTATCGCCTTCCATCACCATGACGGAACCGATATTTTTTTCAGCCATTAACTTTAACGCATCCAAAACGGATGTTTCGGGCAATACGGAGATGGAATTAGCCCCTTTCCTAGCAAGGATAGATTTTACAAGATTCATACGGCGCAGTTTTAGGAACGGAAATTTACGGTTGTTTTAACAATTCATAAAAAGAATTTTTAGCTATTTAAATCCAACGAATATATTTTGGACATTTATTTTTTAAAATAGAAATATTTTGTTTTAAAACTAAAAAATTAACGAGCGACATTTAAAGCAAATGACAGGCTTACAAAAAAGCCACTAAGTCATTGGGTCAATAAGTCATTACGAAACTGTAATTGATTTTTAATTTACAACTGAACACAATGACTTAATGACCTAATGACCAAATTAAATACAATTAAAATTTAGGTAAATCCAACGTATAAGTTACATAATAGAAACCGCCGATGGAAGGGCCACCGATATATTGTGTATGGTAATAATTTAAAAGATTAGTACCGCCCAATTTAAATGTGCTATTGATTTTTGGTGCACGCACATTAACCTGCGCATCCAATGTGCTATAAGCCGCTACAACGCCGGTGGCCAATGGGCTGTTCCAATAGAATTTATCTTGCCAATGCCATACCACATTAAAACCAACATTTTTGATGATTTCGCGGTTGCCAAATGAAATGTTGGTAATCCATTGTGGCGTGTTAAAAGCTGGTGTAAAAGCATCTGACTGGGAAACTTCTGCCAACTGCGCAAAACTAATATTGGCACCGATATTGTATTTTCTAGTTAAGTTGTAATTCAGCCCAATATCAAAACCTTGGTTGCTGATCTTGCTTTTTGAGTTGGTCCACATCTTGTATTTTTTAACCACGGTACCGCCAGTGTAAGCAAAATATGCCGTGCTGTCGTTGCTGCCACCTGTTTGGCCGATGGTGCCACGAATTGGTTGGGTAACATCTAACTGGCCAATAAAATGGTCGTACACATTAAAATAATAATCAAGGTCAACAAACAGCTTATTATCTAGCAATACACCTTTGTAGCCAAATTCAAACGAATTTAAATGCTCGGGTTGGATATAAGTATAAGTGCTTTGAGACAAAATACCCGCCTCTTTCGCAATGGCCGTATTCTTGTTGATACCGGCAGAAATATCGGCGTTCACCGCATTTTTGTAGGATGTAACAGATGTGTTTAGGTAAGAGTTTTCGAACACATTTAATGGCTGGGCCACAATTGGTAAACCGCCCAACCGTTTTACACCGCCATTGTTTACATAAGCAAACCCTTCAAACAAGGTTGGGAAACGATAGCCGTTTTGATAAGAAACACGGAAATTATTTTTTTCCGATGGCGAATACACCACGGCGATACGCGGATTTACTTTAGGCGTAAAATATTCGGTTTTATCAACCCGCAGCGAACCTGTAATTTTTAGTTTGTCGTCTAGCAACGATTCGGTGGCCTGTGCAAAAAAACCATAATTGTAATAAAAGAATTTATCGCCGGCCATTTTTGGGTTATAAACTGCTTCGGGGTTTACATAGTTGTTGCCATCGGGCGTAACAATGTATTTGCGGTAATTGCCGCCGGCCAACAGTTGCAATCCTTTGGCATTAATAAGGTTGCTAAAATCGTATTGGCCTTCGATATGATAAAATGCTGATTTAAGCAATAATTGCGCACCAACGGTATCCCAATTATTGGTGTGGATGATTTTATTTCTTACAGAATCAAATTGATAAGTGCCTGGCAGGTATCGGCCATTATCGGCAGAAGCCCTTGCAGCAGTATGCGAAGCTGCCACATTTCCTCCGTTAGAAGTATAAGCTGTATTGAATGCTGCGGTATAATCGTTCCACCATTGGGGTGATTTTTTGAATGCCATGTCAATATTTTCTGCCAACGGCCTAAAATTAAACGAGTTGTTGCCGGTATTTTCTTCGGTATAATAAGCCCTTATAAAAAAGTTATTGTCTTTTATTTGGAATGCATGTTGTTGTATTTGTTCGCCATCTAACCTGATGCGGTTACCACGCTGATAATTGTTGGAAACCGTTCCAATGCGATAAGTATATGATGCTTCTAAGGTTGAATTGATTTTGTATACCAATTGCCCATCAACTTTTGTATTTTTTACTTTATAATCTGTTAAGTCTTTTTCCAAATAGCCGGTGCGGCTCACATCGTAGGTTTTGCCTTGCAGGGTCAACGTTTTTAAATCGCTATTGTACTCATCACCATAACGGTTTATCAAATCTGCACCAGGATTATTGATTGGACCGGTGCCTAGCGCAGTGTTTGTTTTATTGCCGGTGGCGTAGTATTGATCCGTTTGGTCGTTGGCCACCCAGTCAGTTCCTTCAGAATGTGCGGCATTTATTTTAAAGGCGAATTTATCGCCAAATGCGTGTGCGTAACGGATAGCATATTCGCCATAAATAGATGGGTCAATATATTTTCCGTCAACATGGTTTACGCCTTGTTTTGCATAGATGCTTAATCCTTGATATTTGAAGGGGCTTTTGGTTTTCATGTTGGAAATACCATTTACTGCATTGAGGCCGTAAACGGCAGAAGCTGCACCCGGTATCAATTCCACGCTTTCAATATCCAATTCGGTTGGGCCAACAGCATTGGCAACAGGTGCACCGATACCGGGAGAAATATTGTCAATCCCGTCTACCATTTGCAGAAAACGGGAGTTGGTGGTACCCGCAAAACCACGGGTGTTGGGCACTTTATAACCAATACTTAAAGTGGTCATTTGCACACCTTTCAAATTTTCCAACGCATCGAAAAAGGTAGGTGCCGGACTTTCTTTTATTGCACGGATATCTAATTTCTCAATCGTTACGGGTGATTTTAAAATACTTTCCGCAACCCTTGATGCGGAAACAACCACTTGCCCCGCAAATTGGTTTTGGGCATATAAGCCAAACGACAATTTAGAGGCATTATCATTAATTGTAAATTCTTGCGTTACATATCCAACATACGAAACAACCAAGGTAATCGGTAATTTTTGGAATGCTTTTATTTCAAAAGAACCGTTTTCTTTAGTGGTAGTTGTAAAATTGGTTCCTTTTATTTTAACTGTTGCGCCGCTTAATATTTGGGTGTTACTGGTGTCATGTATTTTACCTGAAATAATATAAGCGCCTTGCGCTGATGCAATAGAAACCGAAAAAAACAAAGCAATAATAGTAAGTAAAAAATAACCTGTTTTCATGTAAGCTAATAATTAGTTTTTTAATTTTTGTAATAATCTCTTTTTTTAGTAACCCTTATTGTATTTAAATCGCCACTCACAACATCGCAGTTGAATAACGATTTTGGTTTCATTTAATAAATTATATTTTTTAAAAGTCCTCCATTTCATAATTGCTATAAATTGTCTATTGTTTTAGTAGGGATTTTTATAAAAGTTGTTGATTTACAAAAGAATAAATAAAATTATTTTAATGAATTAGGTGATTTGCCGCTTTCCAAAGTGTAAATAAGCTAGTTAAAATTACCAGTGAACCAACGGCAATGTACATGGCTTTGGTTGGTAATTTACCTACTAAACGGGCGGCGATAGGGGCGGCTATTAATCCGCCGATTATTAAACCAAGCACATCCAATAATGGAATATTTTTCAAAAGGATAAAAAATGTAACCGAACTACAAAACACCACAAAAAACTCGGCCAAACAAACAGATCCGATTACAAATCGTGGACTCTTACGTTTTGAAATGAGCGTGCTGGTAACCAATGTACCCCAGCCACCGCCTGCAAATGCATCCATAAAGCCGCCAATTGTTGCCAGCCAACCAGCATTTTTTACTTTTCCCAATTCCTTGGTTTTATTAAACGCTTTGCGGATAATATAAAAACCTAAATAGCAAGTATAAATTGATAAAGGCAATTTTACTTGATCTGCATATTTCTGCCCAAAAAAAGCTAAACCTGCGCCTATTATTGCACCAATGGCGCCTGGCAAAACCAGCGCTTTAAAAAGTTTTTTATTGATGTTGCCAAAACGGTGATGGCTGTAACCAGAAACGCCACTGGAAAAAACCCTTGCCGAATGCACCCTACTACTTACAATGGCAGGACTAACACCCATCGACAATAAAAATGTGGTGGAAATTGTGCCGTATCCCATGCCCAAAGAGCCGTCTACCATTTGCGCTAAAAACCCGCAAAGCAACATCAGCAAAAATGTTTTTGTGTCTATGTATTTTGAGATTCCATCAAACTCTGCTTCTATCCTGTGTAAAGGGAAATAAGAAAAAAATGCATGACCCACAATCATGAACACAAATGCGAACAAACACCATTTTACTATTTGCATCCAAATTTTCTGATCGGGTTTGTTGGTATCTTCTAACGTCATTTGCTTCAACGATAACAACTTCGTTGCTTCGTTTAATTGGTGTACTTTTTCGCTAAAATTGCCATTTAAACTTTTGCGGATATTATGCATGTTGTCTAACACCTCGTCTAATTCTTCTGGCAACATTTCATTGAAGTTTTCTTTTAGCCTTTTTCCGACAGTTGGCGACTTGCCGTTGGTAGAAATGGCTATTTTGAGGTTACCCTTTTTTACTACAGAACTTAAGTAAAAATCGCAAAGTTCAGGTTTATCGGCAGCGTTTATCAATATGCCTTTTACTCTTGCATCCATCACAATTTGCTCACTAATTACCGGATCGTCGATGGCTGTAATTGCAATGTCAATATCTGCTAAATCGCTTGTTGTGTATGGCTTTTCAACCAATTGTATATTGCTCAATCCACTTACCAAAGCTTTAATTTCATCGCTAATTTCTGTTGCCACCAGTTTTACTTTTGTGGCCGGGGAGTTACCCAAAACAGCATTTAATTTTTCCAAACCAACATTACCACCGCCTACAATTAAGATGCGGAGTTTTTCCAATTTTAAAAAAATCGGGAATAAATTGTTGGTTTCTTTAACTACGTTTTGTGACATCGGCCGCAAATATAGCAAATCCCTACTAAATTACTGGACAATATGAAATAAATTTTATTGTTGCTTGATTGTTGTTGTCAACATCCAATCGTTAAACGCTTTTATAGTCGGAAAAATAAATGGCGATAAACCTGCCCGAATTAACAAATCGGCCGTTTTGCCTGCTGGGCAAGCGTGTTGCGCCATTGAATTACAATAATTTTTATACATTTCATATTGCTGGAAACTGGTCCAAAAAAGGATATCGGACGATGCGACCGCATCAGCAATTGTTTGAGAAAATTGAAGGATCAGTTTGTAGCTAAAAACAGCTTTCCAACCTTCCGATTTCCATTCGTCAGCACTGGCTTTATTGGTAATGATCGTAATTTTTTCTTTATTTAAATCAACTAGTTTACTTTCAAATATGGGTTTCAGCCATTCTAAACCAATGCCATCAGCACAACCTTCCACCCAAATACCTTGCTTGGCTAATTGAAACCAACTTTTTGTGCCGGCGGCCCAAACACGTTTGCCTTCGAGTGTTTTTTTTATTTTTAAAGAATGGATTGCTTTATGACTGGCAATAAAAACAGCTTTGCAATCTTCACTTAATTCAATCTCATCAAAATATTCGTACGTGAAAAAATCTTTCATGTAAGCTGCGCTGGAGAAAACTTTTTTATTGGTTGTATCCAGTTCCATTCTGTAATCCCAAGCTGTAAATTCTTTTCCGTTTTTATCAATACCAGCCGCGTAATTAAAATCTGTTTTTGTAGTGGTTATATGAAAAACGCCAAAAGCCATTGCATCATCTACTTGCTGATTTTCAGCAAAATCTATTTCTTTTATTAAAACATGCGTCAGATTTTCATTGCCTATTCTTCTTAAAATTTCAATAGCGTCATCATTGTTATTGGTTGTTGAAGCAATTATTGCACCCTGCCCCACTTTCGGCGGACAATCGAAAAGCGGCAACAGCATTGTTTTTTTGTGTTGTAACAATTGTTGGATAACATGTCTTGATAATTCAAACGACAATAAAAGATTGACATCAGCCGCTGATAAAATAATCGCATCTATTTTCCCCAAATCCAATTGATTCAATCGTTCTAACATATTTCCGTCAATAAATTGGAAATCAAAATCAATTGGTTGTTTACTAAAATTAGGCAGCGCTTTTTCCAAAAACCTAATAGCCATTAAAGTTTGGCCAGGTATTGAACTGCCGATAATAATACTTTTGCCGGAATCAATTTTACTTAAAACTGACGGATTAAATATGGCAACATCATTCAATAATCCCCTTTCAAGAGCCACAGAAAAACGGTCATCGTGAGAAATTGAATTATCAATTAAAAAATCTGGTTCGCCAGATTCCATTGAAAATATCAGGTTTAATAAAACATCAGGAAAATGTTGTACAACCTTTTCTTTAAAAATTTCAACTTGCGCCAAAGAAGACCAAGTGTCATTTGAAAAAATATTGAACGTTTTTTTTACGGGCATGGCGCAATTTAATTATGTCTTAATAATTTATTATTACGTTGTACCTTTTCTATAATAATACCATCCCTTCGGGATTTAAAGGAAACCACAGAATCATCTAGTTAATAAGCTGTCCTTAAAAGGCGTTTGGATTATCGATACCAATTTTCAGTCGCAATTTTATTCAGTATTTTCTTAGCCAACGGCATTGGTTTATTTTCTTTATTTTTGAATTGAAGAAACAAAATAAGATGAAAGACGTGATATTGTCAATTCCGGATAAAGAATACCCATTTTTTATGAAGTTGGTAAAAAGTCTCGACTTTGTAAAAGTGAAAGAACCAAAAGAAAAAATTCCCACAAAAACAAAATTTTTAAAAGGATTTGAAGAAGCGATAGAAGAAGTAAACGACATTAAAGCAGGCAAAAAGAAAGGCAGCACACTTAAAGAATTTTTGGATGAGCTATAGTATCATACTTACCCAACACTTCAAAAAAGAGGCAAAACGTCTTATTAGGAAATTCCCCTCACTAAAAAATGAATTGCTTTCATTGGCCGAAAGCCTAAACAACGATCCAAAACAAGGAACTGGATTAATAAAGAATTGTTACAAAATAAGGTTGGCTATTACCTAAAAAGGTAAAGGAAAATCTGGCGAAGCCAGAATAATAACCCACGTTCAGGTGACAGCCAACTCCGTTTTTCTACTTTCTATCTATAATAAAAGCGAAAGAGAAAATTTGACCGACGCTGAAATTGAAATTTTAGTAAGCAAACTGTCTTAATCAGCCGCTACCCAATTTTTTCTCACCGCAAAATCACCAAATCGTTCCCCTTCGTTTTTTTCTTGTTTGTAAGTGCCGAACAAACTATCCAATTCAGTCAAAATTCCAGCCTCGTCCAGCGATTCTTTGTATTTTTTATTCAAGCGCATGCCTTGCCTATCGCCGCCCAAATGCAAGTTATAATGGCCCATAGCAGTTCCGATAAAACCAATTTCAGAAATGGAAGAGCGGCCGCAGCCATTGGGGCAACCCGTCATGCGAACCACAATTTCATCTTCTTGCAGTTGATGTTTTTTTAAGATTGGTTCAATTTTATCGATCAATTTTGGTAAATAACGTTGTGCTTCTGCCAATGCCAACGGACAAGTATTTAATGCTACACAAGCAATAGAATTTTTGCGGAATTCCGAAGTTTTTGCAGTGTTTTGCAACACACCAAAACGAAGCAAAATATTTTCAACCGCCAATTTATCCACCGCTTTTATATCGCTTAAAATCAGGTTTTGGTTGCAGGTAAAAGTAAAATTGCATTTCCCTGTTTCGGCCACTTGCAATAAGGCTGTTTTTAATGCCTGTTTTTCATCATCCACCACGCGGCCACAATCCACAAAAAGCGTGTAATGCCACAATCCTTTATAATCTTTTTGCCAGCCAAAAATATCTTTCCGTTCGTCAAATGTATAGTCCTTAATCGGCTGGAACTTAAATCCAGAGCGGGTTTCCAGCTCCTTTTTAAATTCGTCCAGCCCCATATTGTCAATCGTATATTTTAACCTTGCTAACTTACGATCGGCACGGTTGCCATAGTCACGCTGAACGGTTAAGGTTTCGTAAATGGCTTTAAATAATTGTTCGCCAACCGGCACAAAGCCAATTACCGAAGCAATGCGTGGATAGGTATTTGCATTGCCATGTGTGGCACTTAAACCGCCACCAACGGCAAAATTAAAGCCTATTAGTTTTTCATTTTCTATGATGGCAATTAGTCCTAAATCGTTCGTTAAAACATCAACATCATTATTGGGCGGAATTCCAATCCCAATCTTGAATTTACGGGGCAAATAACGGTCTTGAAAAAGGTCATCCCGCTCATCAGCATGTGGTTTTATATGGCGTTCCGAAATTTTTTCATCATCCAACCAAATTTCATAATAAGCATTTGTTTTAGGCAATAATCTTTCGCTTATCTCGGTTGCATAAGCCTTTATTTCATCGTGCACCGGCAATTGCGACGGCAAGCTGGTGCAAGTAACGTTACGGTTTACATCGCCGCAGGCGGAAATAGAATCCAGTTTCGCACTATCAAAATCTTGGATCGTCGGTTTAATATCTTTCTTTAAAATACCGTGCAATTGAACGGTTTGGCGGGTGGTTATTTTGATAACACCAGTCGAATATTTGCCCGCCACATGATGCGTAGCAATCCATTGCTCAGGCGTTATTTTACCGGCCGGAATGCGCAACCTGATCATGAAAGAATATAATTTGTCCAGCTTTTTGGCGGCACGTTCCTCCCGCAAATCGCGGTCGTCTTGCTCGTACATGCCGTGGAATTTTATCAATGCATGGTCGTCTTCGCGAACAGCGCCGGTAATTTCGTCCAATAAACTTTCTTTTAGCGTTCCCCGAAGCCCGTGGCTTTTGATTTTGATATGTTCAACTGCTGATATTTTCACTTCTTCGCTCATTATTTCAAATTCCAAAATAAAAAATTCCAAATTCCAATCAATTCAGTTTTCAATTCTTTATGCAACCCTAAAATATTAAATTCCTTTTAATCTTTTTAACTCCTACTCATCCAGGTTTAGATTATTTGGTATCATCTTGTCAATCTATTTTGTTTCCCAAATGAATAGCAATGTTCCTGAAACCCTGTCAGGGCGGAAGCCAGCCCTGACAGGGTCAGTACAAATCCTTCACATACCGTCCCTCATCTTTCAATTGCAAAAAATAATTCTGCGCTTCCTCGGCGGTTAAATTGCCACCTTTTTGCAACACGTCTACCATTGCCAGTTCAACATCCCTGCCCATCGGTGTTTTTTCGCCGCATAAATAAATGTGTGCACCGGCTTTTATCCATTCAAATAAGTCTTTTGCTTGTTGTAAAAGCTTGTCTTGTATTTTAATCCTGCCATCTGTATCGTTTACAAAAGCTACATTTATTTTGGTTAATACGCTAGTCGCAAACCATTGCTGCCACTCGGTTTGATATAAAAAGTCGGTCGTAAAATCGGGATTGCCGAAGAATAGCCAATTGCCGCCAGTTGCGCCGGTTGCATCTCTCTCGCTCACAAAAGAACGGAACGGAGCGACGCCGGTTCCCGGGCCGATCATGATAATATTTTTATCATCAGCAGGTAACCTGAATCGCTTGTTTGGCTGAATAAAAAATGTGACTTCGTCTCCATCATTCTTGGCATCTAAAAATGCGGTACAAAGCCCTGTCTTTTTTTGGCCATCCATTTCAAATTCGTCTCGCAAAACAGTAATGTGCACTTCATCAGGATGTGCTGCAGGTGATGATGCGATGTTATAAACCCTTGGCGCAATTTGATTTAGGGATATAATAAATGTTTCAAATTTCGCTGCGTCTTGCAATGGATAGTTTTCCAACAGTTCAATTAAATCAAACCGTTTATCGGGCAATTCTTTTTGCACCAAAGCGGCGTATTGTTTGGTTGCTTTTCCTAGCAAATAATCAATACCCACCTTTTTTTGCAACAAGGTTTTAATGTCAGTTTCTTCATTTTTCCAAGTCACTTTTTTGTTGGCATCCGCACCGGCCAAAGCAATTATTTTTTCAACAACCGCTAAATTGTTTTCAGGAACAATGCCAATAGAATCGCCGGCAATATATTCAACGCCTTCCACTGCTAACTCAATATGGTAAGTGGCAATGGAAGAACCACTTGCATTAAGGTTTATTTTGTTTTGAATCTTTCCGGTGTAATATTGTTTGCCGGCTGGCTTGGCGGGCGCAACTGTAGGCTGAGCCTTTATTTCAGTTGATGCATCTGCTGTTTTTGTAAGCGATTCTAATACCGAATCTACCCATTTGGCTGCTTCTTGTTCATAATCCACATCGCATTTACGCAAGGGAGCAATGCGTTTACCCCCCAATTTTTGGAATTGCTTATCCATATCCTCGCCTGTTTTACAAAACAAGGGATACGAAGTATCGCCCAAAGCGAGTACACTATATTTTAATTGCGGAACCTGAAAACCGTTATTGTGAATATGGTCGTAAAACTTCTGTGCAGCTTCCGGTGGGTCGCCTTCGCCATGCGTGCTTACGATTGCCAAAAAATATTCTTCTTTAGGCAAATCGGCTAATTTGTATTGATCCATGCCGACCACCTTTGAAACAATGCCTTTTTGTTTGGCTTTTGCAGCCAATTCCATGGCCAATTTTTTTGAATTGCCCGTTTCGGTACCAAAAGCAATGGTTATTTTTTTAACCGATGCACCCGTATTTTCAACAGGTTTATTGGTGGAAGTTGAAACAATTCCGTTTAAATAACCGTTGGCCCAAATCAATTCCGCTGGGGTAAATGATTTGACCAACTCTTCCCATTGTTTCAATTTTTGTTCGCCAAGCATTTTATAAATTATGAATTTTGAATTATGAGTTATGAATTAAGGACTATGTTTTGAATGATAAAATATTTTCATTACCAATTGCTTATCATTCATAATTTATAATCCATCATTCATAATTTATTCAAGTTTTTTAAAAATAGAACCTTGTAAATTATTGTTACCGAACCAATTAAATCGGTTATTTAAACTTACCACATCGCCCACAATTACCAGCGACGGTGAACCGAATTGCTTGCCGCCAAAATCTGCTGCGCAATTTTGTAAGGTAGTGATGTGAACTCGCTGAAATTGAGTAGTCGCCTGCTCAATCAACGCCAGTGGCATTTCGGGTTTCGGGGTGTATTGGAGCAATAATTCAGCCAATTTGGTCACGTTTTTTATTGACATATAAAATACCAGCGTGTCAGATGTGTTGGCCAGCAATTTCCACAGCTCGGCACTATGAAAACTTTTGGGGTTGAATGTTAAAAATTGTACACCTTGCGACAATCCGCGGCCGGTAAGCGGAATGCCCGAATAAGCCGATGCGCCCGCCGCCGCCGTAATGCCTGGAATAATTTCATAAGGAATGGAATATTTTTCCAAGGCATACAATTCATCCAACACATTACTGAACAACGCCACATCGCCACCCTTCAAACGTAGTACCAGCTTATCTTCCAGCGCATGCTTTACAATCAGCTCATTTATTTCTTCTTGCGTAAAAGAACCGTTGTTGTAACCTTGCTTTCCCGCCATTATCACCAACACATCTTTTTTTGCATGTTGCTCAATAATGGCTGGATTTACCAATCTGTCGGAAATAATAACATCGGCTTGTTGCAACATCCGCTGCAATTTTAGGGTGATCAATTCCGCATCACCCGGCCCAGCTCCTGCTAATATTACTTTTCCAGCCATAACTTTAATGTGCTAATTTGCTAATGTGCTGATGTGCTAATTAAAATCAAGGTCATTATCAAATTAGCAAATCAGCACATTATCACATTTAAAAAAGCCCTTCAATCGATAAATACCTTTCTCCTGTATCGTAATTAAACGTAAGAATAGTTGCTTCGGCGGGAATTTCGGCCAGTTTTTTTGAAACGGCTGCCAACGCTGCGCCTGTTGAAATGCCAGCTAAAATACCTTCTACTTTGGCCAACTTTTGGGTAAAATCAAAAGCCTCATCTTTTGACACTTGTATAACGCCATCCAGAATTGATTCATTCAATACCGACGGTATAAAGCCAGCGCCAATTCCTTGTATCGGGTGCGGGCCCGGAACACCGCCACTTAAAATAGGCGATAATTCTGGTTCTACCGCAAACACCTTTGTGGCGGGGAATTTTTCTTTCAACACCTCGCCAACACCGGTAATGTGGCCGCCGGTACCTACGCCAGTTATTACATAATCAACGCCTTCAGGAAAATCGTTGATGATCTCTTGCGCCGTTGTTTTACGATGGATCGCCACATTAGCTTGGTTATCAAATTGTTGTGGCATCCAAGCATTTGGTGTTTCTTGCACTAGTTCTTTTGCTTTTTCAATTGCACCTTTCATACCTTTTTCACGAGGTGTTAATACAAATTCAGCACCATATAAAGCCATCAACCTGCGGCGTTCGATGCTCATACTTTCAGGCATCACTAAAATTATTTTGTATCCTTTTACCGCTGCAACAAAGGCCAAACCTATACCGGTATTGCCCGAAGTTGGTTCGATAATTACGCTTTCCGCTTTCAACAAACCTTTTTGTTCAGCATCTTCAATCATCGACAATGCAATACGATCTTTGATACTTGCGCCCGGATTTGCTTTTTCTAACTTTATCCAAACATTATTGTTGGGAAACAATTTAGCTAAACGCACATGTGGTGTGTTGCCGATGGTTTCGAGTATATTATTTGCTTTCATTTTTAAAATTAGGAATTTTGAGTTAAGAATTTTGAATTAACAATAACGATTATATTCAAAAAAAGCAACATCGATTTATGTGTAGAAAGACTGGCATTTTATTTTTTCTTTTTAATTTTTACTTTTTAATTGTTGCCTAAATCACAAAATCAATTGTTTCGGGTAATGGATTTTTATCCCTAATCGTCACATCGCTTTTTTGATAAACGATGGAGTATGGGAAAACGCTTTTTGTTACCCAAGCACTACCGCCAATTACACTATCGTGACCAACCACTGTTTTACCGCCCAAAATGGTAGCATTAGCATAAATAATTACATTGTCTTGAATGGTTGGATGGCGTTTTGCGCTTGCTTCTTGTTTGCTAACCGTAAGTGAGCCAAGCGTTACGCCTTGATAAATTTTTACCCTTTTTCCAATTACCGCGGTTTCCCCAATCACAATCCCAGTTCCATGATCAATAAAAAATGACCGTCCAATTTTTGCACCTGGGTGAATATCGATGCCCGTTTTGCTATGCGCATATTCGCAAAATAGTCGAGGCAACAAACGGATACCTTTTAAATACAATACATGCGCAAAGCGATAAATGGCTGTTGTATAGAAACCGGGATAAGCCACCAACACTTCTTCCAATGATTTTGCCGCTGGATCAAATTCTAGCACCGCTTTGGCATCTTCCATTAAATAATCGTAAATACGTGGCAGTTCATCAAAAAAATGGTTTGCTATTTTTTTAGCTTCCAGCTCGTTGGACAATGTTTTTTGCAATAAAATCTGCAACCAGCCTTTTATTAAATCCATTTCCATTTGCAAAGCTTCTTCTGTTGCATATTTTTCCTCGTACGATGCAAAAAGTAGCGCATACAAACCATCAACAAATTGTTGCGCCAATCCTTTGTCGGGAAATTGGGAAAAAGATGTTTTATTCTTTGCGAAAAGCGTTGATATGAATGATGTGGAAGACAAAATAATTATAAATTAAGAGTTATGAATTAAGAGTTATGAATTGCGAACCATAAATTATGAACAAACACTTATAACTTATAACTCACAACTTATCACTTTTATTGAATCATACACGCTCCAACGGTTACAAAACTTGTTTCGTCAATTAAAATGGCGCCACCATTGGTACGCAATTCTTGGTAACTATCGAAAGAAATAGGCGAGGCTGTTTTTATTTTTGCTTTGATGATATCGTTCAACGACACTTTTTCGGGTGTTGGCAATTGTTGCAAACTGTTCACATCCAATTTGTATTCAATTTCTTTTATTACCGCTTTTACTTGCTTACTATTGATTTGCAACAAATATTTATTGCCTGCTTTTAGTGCCTTATTGTCCATCCAGCATAACAATACATCTAATTCGTTTTGCAGTTTTGGAAGATTGTCGCTTTTTACAATCGCATCGCCGCGGCTTATATCAATGTCATCTTCTAAATGTAGAATAACGCTTTGTTGAGCGTAAGCTTCATCCACTTCTTTGCCATTTATTTCAATGGCTGAAATCTTTGATTCAATATTAGCGGGCAAAATGGTAACAGCGTCGCCTTTTTTATAAATACCGCTGCTTATTTTGCCGGCATAACCGCGGTAATCGTGCAATTCATCTGTTTGTGGACGAATAACATATTGCACCGCAAATCGGGCATCGTCAAAGTTTACAGTATCGGCAATTTCAATATTTTCCAATAAGTGCAATAATGGTTCGCCTTCGTACCAACTAAACGCTTCTGATTTGTCAACAATATTATCGCCGTTTAATGCGCTAACGGGAATATAAGTAATGTCTTTTAACCCCAATGTTTTGGCTACTTGCGCAAAATCGATCACAATATTGTTGTACACATCTTGCGAATAATTCACCAAATCCATTTTGTTGATAGCCACCACAACATGTGGAATATTTAACAACGAAGCAATAATTGAATGGCGGCGGGTTTGTTCCACCACGCCATTACGAGCGTCTACCAAAATGATAATCAGCTCAGCATTGCTTGCTCCAGTCACCATATTGCGGGTGTACTGAATATGGCCAGGCGCATCGGCAATAATAAATTTACGTTTTGGGGTAGAAAAGTACTTGTAGGCCACATCGATTGTGATACCTTGTTCACGTTCAGCACGAAGACCGTCGGTGAGCAATGCCAAATCAATTTCGCCTTCTTCCTTGTTTTTGCTTTGTTTTTCAATTGCTTCTAAATGGTCGATCATGATTGATTTGCTGTCGTACAACAAACGTCCGATCAATGTACTTTTTCCATCATCAACGCTACCTGCGGTTATAAATCGTAAAATATCCAAGTAATTATGAATTATGAATTATGAATTATAAATTATGAATTATGAATTGGTGAGCTATGTTCGTTATTATGAATTTCAATCTTAAACCAACATTCATAATTCATAACTCATCATTCATCATTTAAAAATATCCATTCTTTTTCCTGTCTTCCATTGCTGCTTCGCTTACACGGTCGTCTATTCTTGTTTCGCCGCGTTCACTTGTTTTGGTGGCTATAATTTCGGAAATAATATCATCTAAAGTTGAGGCGTTTGATTCTACCGCAGCAGTACAAGTCATATCACCAACGGTGCGATAACGTACTCTTTTGGTTGAAACAACATCTGTGTCTTCCTTTTGAATGAATTTGCTCATGGCCACAAACTGACCTTCGTGGTGTAACACTTCACGGTCGTGGGCAAAATAAATAGAAGGCAAAACAATGTTTTCACGCTTAATATAATTCCAAATATCCAGCTCTGTCCAGTTGCTGATGGGGAAAGCTCTTACATTTTCTCCTTTGTGGATTTTACCGTTGTAGATATTCCACAATTCCGGGCGTTGTAATTTTGGATCCCATTGGCCAAATTCATCTCGAACAGAAAAAATACGTTCCTTAGCCCGGGCTTTTTCTTCATCGCGGCGGGCGCCACCAATGCAGCAATCAAAGCCAAATTCTTCAATCGTATCCAGTAAAGTAAAAGTTTGCAAAGCGTTTCTGCTAGCAAATTTTCCTTTTGGTTCAGTCAATTTTTTTGCTTTGATGGTGTCTTCCACATTGCGTACAATCAGCTTCTCTCCTATTTCGGCAGCCATATTATCGCGGTAATCTAAAGCTTCCTGAAAATTATGGCCTGTATCAATATGCACCAATGGAAAAGGAAATTTGCCTGGCCTAAAAGCCTTTAGAGCCAAGTGAACCAATGTAATGGAATCTTTACCACCACTAAAAAGCAAGGCTGGTTTTTCGAATTGGCCGGCCACTTCCCGCATAATATAAATGGCTTCCGATTCTAGCTCGTCGAGATAATCCAATTTCTGTTTTGTCATGTTCGTGAATCGTGAAACGTGAGTCGTGAATACCAACAAAACGTTTCTATGTTTTACTTTAGTTATTTATTTTTGTCTGAGCCCGGATTAATAAGGATTAAAAGATTAAAGGGATTGATGCTTTGAGGTTTACTTTCTTATTTGTTATTTCTTATTCCTTATTTATTATTTATTGGCCTTAAAACTTGTCGACAACTTCATTGACAACCGCATGTTCGTGCAAACCGCATTCTTTTTTGTCAGCATCTTCCCACCACCAACGGCCGGCACGAAAATCTTCGCCCGGGCGGATGGCACGGGTACAAGGTGCGCAACCGATACTTACAAAACCCTTGTCGTGCAACGGATTATAAGGAATATTATGTTCTTTAATGTATTTTTTAACGTCTTCGGTACTCCAATGCAAAATAGGATGGTATTTTATGATTTGATTTGTTTCGTCCCATTCCAATTGTTGCAGATCGTGACGGGCGGCGGAATGTTCGGCACGAAGGCCGGTAATCCAAATTTCGTTTCCGGCCAACGCACGTTTTAACGGCTCAACTTTTCTGATATGGCAACAAGCTTTGCGGTTTTCAATGCTTTCGTAAAAAGCATTCGGACCGTTTAATTCTACAAAAGATTCCAAACTAACCGCTTGCGGATAATATGCTTTGATGGGCGTGCCATAACGAGATAGTGTGCTGCTCCAAACAGAATATGTTTCCGCAAAAAGCCTTCCCGTATCTAAGGTAAATATGCTAACAGGTAATTTATTGGATAACAATTGATGCGTAATCGTTTGATCCTCAAAGCTAAAACTGGTTGAAAAAGTAACTTTACCAGCAAATTTTACAGCCAACAAACGCAAAACTTCCAGTTCATCCAAACCTTGTATTTCGCTTAAAAGCTGTTGGTAAGTATTTCGTAAACTTGATTCCATTTTCAAAGTAAAAATTCAACAATAAAAGTTCAAATCCAGTGCAGTATTACATTGTCCACTGAAATTATGGACAAAGGTAATGGATTTGGATATTGTGTGGAAATTGTTTTACGGAATCGGTAAATTACTCATTAGGACATTAGGTTATTGCGTAAAGCGGCTTATAAAGTTGACAACTTTATTTAGGATTCTTCGTTGTGCGAACGCATGAGAAAGTTGTCAAACTTTTGGGAAGCCCAAACTGTAAACTTTTTGCAGTTTGAAGAAACAAATGCAAGACTGTGACCGTGCACCCGGGATGGGAACAAGTACCCCGCAAGGCGGCGGATGTTTTTGAGGATAGCGAAGCTAAGAAAACCGAAACGCCGCCGCGGAGTACTTGGGACAGCCCGATAGGTGCCCAAAAAAGCTATTGGCAATGAGCTTTGAGCTATTTAGCTCTAGTTTGTATGTATAATTTGGTATTGCATCCATCAAATTTAGTTAAAAAAAACCGTTTGTCATTTAGACAAACGGCTTGAACACAGTGACTTAATAACCTATTAACCAATGACTTAATTATGAACAGCTAATAAAGGTACATTGGTATGGAAAGCCAATTCTCGGGTATAACTTGTTTTGAAAATTTTTGACAAGAAGGAATGCTTGCGAGGAATGGTGATCAACATGTCGATTTTTTTGTCTTTCGCATATTGGTCGATGCCTTCTTCAAGATCATAAAAACGTAAAAATGCATATTCTGGTTTGTAGCTTTCGAACATTTTGTCCATTACCACTTTTTCGCGTTTATACTCTTCCTTTAACTCTACATAATGCTCGCTATCAACGTTTACGATGTGCAATTGTGGTTTGATCATGCCCAAAACCTTGTCGATTTCCGCAAAAGGTATGGTTGATGAAACGTTTTGGAAATCGCTGGCCAACAAAACGCTTTTAATACCGTTGAAAGTGGCCATTGGTGGAACGATTAACACCGGACAATTGGTTTCGTTGATGATATTGATGGTGTTGCTACCCATGAATATTTGTTTTAAACGGGTGGCACCATTAATACCCATAACAATCATATCGGCGGCTTCTTTTTCAACCAGCATAGGCAGGCATTTCATTAACGATCCTTGTTCGGCAATGCAACGCATTTTTACGTTGGCGGTTTCTTGCAAAGTTGTTTGCAATTTTTCTAACACAGTAACTATCAAATCATGACGGGAAATTACGTTCGCTTTTACGGCCGCATCCACGGTGCTGTTTTTAATGTCGTCTGATACATTATACAAAATCACTTCGCTGTCTGGGATAGTAGCAGCCAATTCTACGGCAAATTTGGCCGCGTTCAAAGCTGTTTCCGAGAAATCTGTTGGTACAATAAATGTCTTCATAATAAAAAATTAATCTGCAAAAATAAAGCACAGTACTGCATTATAAAGATTTTTTGTTAAGTATGAAGTTGAAAATAGTTAGTTTTTTAACAGCTAGGATGGGTTACCTAGATAAAGGAATGTGGCGAAGGGCAGAAACGGAATAACAGAATTATAACATTTACTTAAAAAAGTAATTAAGTAAATGGGCAAATAAGTAATTGGTCGAGATATGGTTATTAGGGATTAAAGCGTTTGCCAAAATTAGTTAGGGTTGTATATACCAAACGCCCCTATTACTCAATTACTTAATACCTTTATTTCCCCCACCCCCATTTTAAAAAAGTTGGCATTGCCTTACCCCAAGTTGGTATATCGTGGTGGCCATCTGATAATTCTAAATAGAAAATACTATTGTGGTCGTACCCCTTTTTTTCTAATTCTTCTATAACGCCCATTGTATCGTCAATACTGTCTATGATGCCATTTTTATTTCGATCCATGGTTTCGTCTTGTGCGCCGGCTTCAAAAAAGAATTTTTGGCCTTCGTGATATTTACCTTCCCGAATCAGTTGATGCATAATGCGGTCGGTTTCTTCGTTATAACCTTGGTGCAAGGCTTTACTGCGCCACCAAAAAGAACCACTAAAAACGCCAACTTTAGAAAAAACTTCCGGGTGTTTCCAAGCAATATCCATAGCACTTAAACCGCCAAGCGAAAAACCTGCAAAAGCAATTTCCTTAAAGGTTTCAATACTGTAAGTGGTTGAAATATAAGGTATCAATTCTTTTAAAATAAATTTCCGATGATACCTAGCTCTACTTCCATACATTTGATAATCAAGTATATCGGCGGTTCCATATTCTAATTTCCGATATTCATTGCAATGGATGCCTACTACCAAAATTGGTGTAATGGCTTCTTCTTCCAATAAACTGTTTAGTAAAGGTGCTAGGCCAAGTACATCCATATCTTGCCCATCATTTATAATCAGCAATGTTATTTCAGCTGGGTTATTAATATTTTTTGGTAAATATGCATCCAATTTTACTGTTCTGTCCAAATAATCAGAATCCAAATTAAAAGATTCAACGTTGTAATGTGCCAACTCAGCGCCTGAGATAGCTATTTTCTCATCAGTCATAATTCAAAAATACGGCGTTAATCGTTTTAGAATTCATTAATAAAAAACTTAATGGATTCTATTTTAAACAATGTTGAAGTAATTATTATGTTTAAAATGACATTATCGAACTAATTCGACGAATATCAACATACTTTTGTTTTTATTTAACATTCATTAACGCAGCGTTTTTCACTTTTAACATAATTTGCCCCCTGTTAAATAAAATATAAAAGCCTATAGACATAGTTTCTACATAATTTTCATTCTTATTTTTTATTGTTACCGTTAAAACGTAGAAACCATGGCAGCCCTACAACATCTTTCTGATACCGAATTGGTACATGCTTATGAACACGGCAATGTTTGCGCCGTGGAGGAACTGGTTTCCCGCTATAAAGACAAAGTCTTTACATCCATTTATTTTATGGTAAAAGACAAATACCTTGCCGAAGATTTATTTCAGGATGTTTTTATAAAAGCGATCGATACTATCCGCAATGGCCGCTACCAAGAAGAGGGTAAATTTTTACCTTGGGTGATGCGAATTGCCTATAATCTTTGCGTAGATCATTTCCGTAAGGTTAAGCGTAGCCCAATTATTACAACTACCGATGGTTCGGATGTTTTTAATTGGATGCAAACCAGTACCGAAACTGCCGATACGAATATTACCCGTAAACAAACTTACGACCGTATGCACCTGATGCTTGAGAACTTACCGGAAGACCAAAAAGAGGTAATTATTTTGAGGCATTATGGCGATATGAGTTTTAAGGAAATTGCACAACTGATGGATTGCAGCATTAATACCGCTTTGGGCAGGATGCGTTACGGATTAATAAACCTGCGCAAAATGATGCACGAGAAACAGATTGTATTATAGCCCCATCGAATAATTAAAATAAGATATACTATTGAATACTAATTAGTTATCAATAAAAATGTTGCAATTTTTTGACACATTTTATGATTTCATTTTATTTCGGCACATTACATTTGCTATGTAATTAAAAACAAAATAAAAAATTTGATATAAAAATATTGTCATTCTGTGCTTCCAACTGCAAACTCACAGCTTGTGCTACCGATTGCAAGTCCATTAGCAGACGGTTGGTACAGAGTGACACCAAATTAGGCCAATTAGAAAATTTGAAGGATTTGAAGGTTTGATAATTGGTTGTAAAAAGATAAGCCCCGAAAAATTTTTCGGGGCTTATCTTTTGTCTGAATCTCGATTAATGAGGATTAAAGAGATTTTTTGGTTCTTAATTTTTAGGCTCAATTATCCGTTATTTTTTGAATGCTTCTTTTACTTTTGCCAAGTGGGCTAAAAATTTAGGAATGTTGGAATCGTATCCATAACCATCTTTTACTAACAATTTTCCATTATTATCTACAAACAAATAAAATGGTTGAGCATTATTGTTGCTAAGGCGCACTTCAAAATCAAGGTTTCTATCACCCATTCTTTTTAACAAAACGGTTGAATCGACAAAAGATTTTGTCCATTCGTTTTCGGGCAACATAAATTTATCGTCCACATATAAAGAAACAACTACAAAATCATTTTGCAAAGTTTTCATTACATCAGCATCACTCAACACCTCTTTTTCCATTTTACGGCAGTTGGCACATGCATGTCCGGTAAAATCGATCATTAACGGTTTGTGTACAGCTTTTGCAGCCGCTAACGCTTCGTCATAATCAAAATAACATTGCACACCAGGTATTTCCGAACCAAGGAAATCAGTATATTTCTTTGGGATGAGTGGCTGTTGTCAGGTTTATTATCACCATTGTACGAAACACTATTTTTTTGAATATGTAAGTTAAAATCTTGGGTATGTTCTTCGGGAAGCCATGCGCTGATGCCTTTTAATGGCGCACCCCATAAACCGGGGATCATATAAACGGTAAAAGCCAAGGCAAAAATGTGCAAAAAACAATCGGGTAACCGTTAAATAAGGGTGGCCGTAATCATTTTTCGGTAATTCATCATCGTGGTGAAATTTTATTTTGCCTAACAAATACAATCCCAAGTAATCCAAAAATCACTATCCAAAGCGATAAATAAACTTCCCTATCCAACAAACGCCAATGGTAAGATAAGATCGGCACTGCTTAAAAATTTTAGGGCAAAAGCCAATTCGAGAAATCCAAAGAAACTTTTAAACTGTTCAACCATCCACCGCCTTTTGCCAATTTGTTAAGTAATGAAGGGGATAAAGCAAAAATGGTAAATGGCAATGCAATGCCCAATCCAAATCCGCAAAAGCAATGGTGCGTTCGGTAACGTTAATCCGGGCGTAACGGCAAAATAGGAAATGAACGGAGCAGTGCAACTAAACGAAACCACCACCAATGTTAGCGCCATAAAGAAAATACCAAGTATGCTTTTATTGTTAGCTTTTGAATCGATCGAATTAGTCCAAGAAGAAGGCAATGTAATTTCGAAGGCACCCAAAAATGAAATGCCAAATACCAAGAAAAGTGCAAAAACAAAAATGTTGAAAGCAGCGCTGCTTGCGAAATCGTTAGCAAAACCGGCGTTTCGGGTAAGCCCGAAAATAAAACCGATCACTGCAAAAATTAAAGTGATGGAAAGTGAATACGTAACCGCATTTTTTACGCCTTGTTGTCTTGTTTTACTACGTTTTAAAAAGAAAGAAACGGTAACAGGAATTAGTGCATAAATACATGGAAAGATCAATGCCACAAGCCCTGCACCAAGCCCCGCAAAGAAAACCGCCCAAATAGAGCCATATTTCTTTTCTTCAGGTTTAGAAATATTTGATTGATCATCAGCAGATTGACCCGTTATTTTAGCACTAAACGCAATTTGCCTTGTTGGGAACGAATCCGCCTGAGCCAAAAATTCATCGACAGTTCCAGTTAAAGTTTGGGTTGCATTTTTAATTACCACAGGCAATTCCCAATGTACAGAATCAGTATAATAAGCAACATCCAAACCACTCGTCTTATCTTTTTCTTTTATTAGATTGGTACCACTAATTGGTGTTTTGACAGAAAAAACATTGCTATCAGTCTCGAATTTCACAATCGAAAAAAAACCTTCCGCTTTTTCATTAGCGGTTAATTCGTACAATTTTAAGCCCTTTGCCATTTTTCCATCCACCACAAAATGTACGGTACTATCATTTTTGCGTTCTGCGGAAAAATGCAACTGCACAGGGTTTTCCTGTGCAGTTGCGGCAATTCCAATCATTAAGACCGAGAAAACCGATAAAAATCTTTTCATTAAAAATTTATTGAAGCGCTATTGAAAATGTTTTGGTTGTCGGTGGAAGGCATTCGTGGTCGTCGCAGGTCATAAATTCGAGTGAGCCGGTATAATTTGTTTTAACCGCGGCTTTTAATTTTACCACTTGCACAAAATCGACGGTGTTGGTGTAAAATTTAACCATTTCGCCAGTGCTTGGGTCTTTCATACTTACAGCTTTTGCCCTTGTGCCAACTTTCCCGTCTAGCATTCCCAATGGGTTATTATTTATTTTTATGCTGGTAGCCACGCCAATATCGCCCTTATGGTCTAGCGAATAAATATGCCAGCCACCGTCAATATCTGCCGTAATATGCAATTCGTAGGTTTTATCTGCAATTTTCTTGGCCGAATAACTCCATTTTACCGGATTTTTCATTTGTGCAAACGACACAGAAACCAAAAGTAGGGCAACCATGCCCATTAAAAATTTTTTCATAAATATGTAAGTATGATACTTTGTTAAACGCAAAGGTTGGTTGTGTAGTTCACTTTTTTTGTTAAAGATGTTGAAAACAAAAATGTGTTAATTAATTAACCCAAGTTGCAGACAAATGACGGATGACAGTCGTAAAATGTAAGATGGCTGTGTTTAAGATACCGTCATCTGTCAACTGTCAACCCTTGTTTTGTTATTGGTTGTGTGAAAACTAATGACTAACAACTTGAATTAACCAGTCCAATTTCTTTGAATACTTTGATGCCATCTGTATTGCCAATTAATGCACTGCAAGCCCTTTCTGGGTGCGGCATCATACCAAACACATTTCTGGTTTCGTTGCAAATGCCTGCAATGTGGCGTGTAGCTCCGTTGGGATTATACGTTTCGTCCTCAATACCATCTATTGAAACATATTTATATAAGATCTGATCATTTTGTTCCAAACTATCCAATGTTTGCGCATCCGCATAATATCTTCCTTCGCCATGGGCAACCGGTATTTTTAATGCAGGGCCGGTTTTGCTTTTCATGTAAATGTTTTTGCAAACAAACTGCTGACTAGCATTTTGCAATAATGCGCCGGGCAGCAAACCCGCTTCGCACAAAATTTGAAAACCATTACAAACACCCAACACTTTGCCGCCCTTGTTGGCAAATTCAATTACGCTTTGCATCATCGGGCTAAAACGGGCAATAGCTCCGCAGCGCAAATAATCGCCATAGCTAAACCCGCCGGGTAACACAATGCAGTCATTGGTTGTAAAAGCGGAAAGGTCTTTGTCTTTATGCCAAAGCATTACTACTTCTTGGTTAAGGTCGTATTGTAATGCATCGTGCATATCTTGGTCGCAATTACTGCCTGGAAAAACCACCACGCCAAATTTCATGAAAGGGATTTTGATGATGGCGCAAAGATAATATCTACACCGCTATTTTAGTGCCACGATAAATCTCCTCTACCGGAATGGCTACAGCAATTGAAGGAATGACTAACGTAGCTTCGAGTGTTTTGTATTCTTCCAATTCCCAATAGCCATTGTTATTGAGGCGAAAAACTTCCACACTAATACTTTGTGAATCAATTAAAACATACTCTTTTAAAGAAGGGATGTCCTGATACAATTTAAATTTACCATTTCTATCATAACTTTTGGTGGAAGGCGATAAAATTTCGATTAAAACTGTTGGAAGAATAAATGAATCTTCATCTTCAGCAGACGGAATAAAATCGTTACAAATAATTGAAATATCAGGGTAGGTAAATAAGGTATTTTCAGGTATGTGGATGCGTAAATCACTGCCATAAGGTTGGCAAGGTTTGCCTTGTAAACGAATTCCCAAGCCAAGATAAGTATTTTTAAAAATCACATTATGCCGTTGGCCTGCACCAGCCATTCCCGTAACATCTTCGCGATGAAGCGGAAAAATTTCACCCTTGTAATATTCATGTTTTTCCAATGAAGCCTTTTCCCGTTCCAAATATTCAGCAACGGTAATATATTGCTTGTTGTAATCAACGGCCGGTTCTTCTATTATCATACATGCAATTTACAAATTTTTAAATCCCAAATCCTAAATTAAAAATTCCAACCAATCAAATTGTACCCGAAAATATAAGCCATTGATGTTTTTTAACTTAAAAAAAATGCGAAAATCAATCTTGTTGGAATTTGGAATTTTCTTATTAGAATTTAAACACTTTATTTTAAATCGCTAAAATGCAGGCAAACCAAGGCAAGCGCAAAAGCTATCATCCAAAATAATAATAGTGGTAAAAATTGTTTTTTTGGCCCGGCAAATGCATAGGCACCAAAACTTGCCACGGGAAAAACGAGCAACGCAAATGAATCGGCACTTTTGCCGGTATGGCAAAACAGCATACCGATGGTTATGAAAACCAACAGCAGTAAAAGGTTCCAGCTTTTTCTTGCCTGCAGTAACATGCGGCGTAAGGCTTTGTTCCATTCAACAAAACCAATTAATAGCCACAATACAATTATCCCGTAGGCAATAAACGAATACACATCTTTTCCAAATTGCCCAAAGGAATAATATAGCCTCGGCAAATGGTTTAGCGGATGCCAATGGCCGTTTAAAAAATCGTATGCAAACAAAAAATAATAAGGCGTAAGAAACCCAAGCAATAAAATAAGCCATTCTTTAATGCCGAAAGGCCGCATGGAAGCCAAGCCATACACGGCAAAAGCTGCCAATAAAATAAATGGGTGGTACAAAATGGCACCCAAACCAACTGCCAAACCAACATTATAGACCGCAGCTTTAGGCGATTTTGCACGATATAAACCAGAAACTTCCGAATAAAGCCAAATCAATAAAGGCAGCAACAAAACGCCTGTTGATAATGTATTGGCCACCGCGAAAAAAGACGAGAGCATCACCATGCCCATAGCAGTGAGCATATTAGTTTTGGCAAACATGCGCTGGTCGCTTAACACGGCATTGGCGTAAAATGCGCTACCTACATTTACTATAAAAGCCAAAAAAATGCACCCAAAGGTGTCACATCCACCTCCATTTCCGGCCTAATTACAACTACCACCACTACTTCAACTCAAAGTGGGAATAATAGAGCGAAAGAGCAGCAGTAGTGAAATCAATCCACCTTCCACTGCTTTCCCAATTGTTCGACCAACCAACTTTCTCCCTACTGGAGCCCCAGCATCAAGTCCAAGTACAAGTAGTGCTTGCCTCTTCCCTTTACAACTCCAGGAGGACAGGTAGAACTAGATCATTCCATTACAAAATGAAGGTGGTCAAAGAATGTATGCGAAGCGATCAAAGCAAGAGGTGGTTTTATGTTGAAAGTGAAAGTTGGTTTACTCACATTACATTCCTTTCTTTACGGCCTTCCCATTGCATTCCCTTCCTTAACGCGTGATGGGATGGAATTGAGGTGTAAAGGAGCTTGGTAGCTTTGAAGGTTTGAAAGATTGATGAGAGTACGGAAGCAATAAATGACTTGGGATTGCTATTGTTTACTCTCCTTTTTCTCACTCTTTATCTTTTAGCAAAGATTTATTTCATTTTTTTTACCAAGATAGGGAAAGAGAGGAACATTGAATGTCGCAATTTTCCTGTCCCTTTTCTCTACAAAATCCCTTGTAGATTGAAAAAGGTTTCAAAAGTGATTATTACTTAGGAGTTGGAAGGAGACACATTATGACGATTAGAGTGTTTCAAATAGAGAAAGCTTTCCCAAGAGAGTATTTTTTCCTATCTCCAAATATAAGTTGTAGAATTGGACACATTGGTCATCAATAAAATGATATTGGTCATTTATTTCCCAAGATGACCATTTCATTTCACCTGAGATTGACCAAATGTTCCCAAAAACTGGGATTCAATTAATGTAAAACACTTTATTGATTAAAATTACTCTTTTAGCCTGGAACGAACACGGACTCTGGATATGATGAATTCAGTCCATTATCTTCTGACGGGGATAGAGCTAGACCAGCACTGCCTCCAAAACCAGGAAAACCGACACCACCTCCAAGACAAGCTATGGAATTCAATTATGGACCAAGGTATGAATCAGTTTCTTTATTTATTAAATGGATAGGACGGGGTTTTGGATTGAAAGCATGCCTTGATGAATTCTGGCATACCTGACTTTCTCTTTATGGTTCAATGAAATGAAATGAACCATCCAGATTGAGTCAGATCTCAAAGGTCGCAGGTGAAAACTGTATTGTCCCCTTTCATGAAATCGTGTCTTTTCATGCGAAAACAAAACCTGTATCAATACCAATCCCTTGGAGCCAAAACCCCATGTTGTTTCAGCATTAGAAAAGAAGTGAAAATAAATAGTCTTTTTTCTTCATTTCTTTTTCCAGACTTTCGTCCGATGAAATAATGATCCCTGACAGAACTGAATTACCTATCAAATCCAAGCCATTATTTCTCAAGAACTCTACTGGATCAGGTCCAACTCAGAGAAGGAATCTCCTTTACCAAATACCACGGTAAGTACTACGAGTACAATAAGTAAGAACTTGTTAGAACAAAGAGATAAGTAATTTGGATTTGGAATTACATCCATCAAGAATATTGTGGGAAACAATACATTAATGAAACTTATCTTCTCAGGTTCGTGTCTCAATAAACCGAAGGATTGAAATGCCTCCAGCTTTCCTCTTTCCTGAAAGTGATCCTCCACCATCCGACTTAATTCCTGAACATAATTCGTCATCTTCAACAAACAGTTTAACCGATAATGGAAATGGACCTAACCATCAACTCTCATATAATGTTCCCAATGTCCATCAATCTTTACTAAATCCTCAGAGTAGTCTTGCAACTTTGTGCGGATACATATCCTCTAGTGTTTGGTCATAGTAAAAGTAATCAACTAATTCCAGAAGAGTATACCTTACCGGATCACTTTAAATCTTCTTGTGGTTATCCATCCTCCCCAATCATTAATAAGGAGGACTCCAACACTCCAAACATTAACCTTCATGAGGATCCAGCTCAACTTCAACTTGACAATTCATGTGAAACGGTATGAATCATTTGGTGACATGGACAGAAGGAAACAGACTCATTATCATTCTATTTTCAGTTTCAGGTTGAAGAGGAAAGTCAAGTTTGTAATGGAACGGACAACCAGAATCAAAATCAAAATCATGTTGGACTAGGATTAGGATTGGATGGAGAAAATCATAATGAAGATATGATGATAAACCAGCTTGACAAATTCGGTGAGCCTTGCCTTTGCCTTTGATTCCATTCTTTGAACTTTACAGTCCCTGAAGGAATGAGATATTATTTATTATCATGGTTTTCATTTGACTTGCTTTCCATTTACGTTATGAACTGAACGCTTCATAGATCATGATCAAGCTTTTCCTGTCCTAAACTACAATCTCTCTATGATCTTTAATATGGTTAGATGACCGCTTAACAAGTCCTTTAATAATATTCCCTTGATTTTAGAAGCTGCAAGTCCTTTGGAAAGTCCATCATCAGGATCCGGGGATGGGAGTGAACAAAGCCCAGATCATGAAGAGAATGGATCTGACTCTAATTCTAATCCCAACATCCCAGGAGTTTTGAGACGTGTTAAAAAGAGTAATTTTAAGTCATCAAAGAAGGCAAGTTAATAACAATGGACGAACCTAACCTAGCCATTAGCAAAATTCTCATTATGTACGTTAAAGTTGACACGCACACTTTGTCTTTTTATTTAGGATCATATTCCACTTGGGCGTAGAGTAAGTTTTGACCCACTTGCATTACTGTTGGATGCCTCATTAGAAGGAGAATTGGACTTGGTCATGAAAACTGCAAATGAAGTTGGAAATGTGTCTGCTGCTAATGATGAAGGTACATATTACACTTACATTTACTTTCTCCATTGCTTAAATGGCTTGAAAAATGGATGAGTATTTACTCTTATTGTCTCCCATTTCTTTCTAGGAATAACTGCCCTTCATAACGCCATTTGTGCTGGTCATGCTGAAGTTGTGAGATTTTTGGTAGAGTTTGGTTGTGATGTTAATGCTCAAGATAGTGATGGATGGTACGTCTTTTGAATGGATTGAGAACTGCAAAAGCTATCATTTCATCTTATTTTACGTTGTAGGACACCATTACATTGTGCTGCTTCATGCAATAATGTAGGCATGGTCAAATTCCTTGTGGAACATGGTGCATGCATTTTCGCCACTACTTTAAGCGATCATGAAACTGCGGCTCAAAAATGTGAAGAAGATGAAGATGGGTTTGGGCCTTGTTCTGAATACCTTTACAGTAAGTTTTGACCTTTCTACTTATTATTCCTGTTCCCTTCTCTGACATTTAAATACCTATTTACCTTTCAGGTATTCAAGAAAAGTTAGGAATTATGAACAATGGGATAATCCACGCTGTTTTTGACTACGAAG
>CAWJTH010000073.1:0-11546 GCA_963845495.1 uncultured Chitinophagaceae bacterium | reverse complement strand
CAGGTGCAGGCATTAATGCCAAAGTTGGCATTATTTACAAACCGGTGGAAAGGGTTAGGTTAGGTTTTGCCTTTCATACGCCCACGTTTTATACTATGGAAGACAAGATAACTTCTTCAATTACAGCAAATACAGAAGGTTTTCATGGTGTCAAAACTTCATCAAGCAACGACTTGCATAGCAATACGCCTGGTGATTATAAATACACCATGACAACGCCTATGAAAGTTATGATTAGCGGCTCGTATGTTTTTAATGAAGTAAAAGATGTACGCAAGCAAAAAGCATTTGTAACTGCTGATTTGGAATATGTTCCGCATCAATCCACCCGCTATGACATTACCGATGATGGCACCCAAGATGACAAAAACTATTACGATGCCTTAAATGCGGTGATTAAAGATCGCTATAAGGGTGTTGTAAATGCAAGGGTTGGCGGCGAAGTAAAATTTACCACAATTTATGCCCGTGCCGGATTTGCATATTATGGCAATCCTTATAAAGATGCCACTTTAAAAAATGACCGCACTTTGTTAAGCGGTGGCGTTGGTTACCGCAACCATGGTATTTTTATTGATCTAACTTACGTTTATACCATGAAAAAAGAAACCAACATTCCCTATTATTTGCAAGATGTAGCCAACACTTTTGCCGCTGGTAAAAATAATGTCGGCAATATTATGGTAAGTTTTGGGGTGAAATTTTAAAATAGAACAGCATATTTATACGTGCAAATAGAAAGGGCTATCCATAAAAGCGGATGGCCCTTTCTAATTTTACACGTCATATTTATTTAAAATTTGATTTTCGTAGCATCTAAATTCGATATAAAAATAGAAACATTTTTATTTATGCGGCTTTACAAACGGTATCCGATAAGCCAATCGATTATTCATAATTAAATCACTCATCTGTTACAGTAAAAGATAGGATAAGTTGGTAATTTCGGTAAAACTCGTTTTATGAAACAACTCCGGCTTTTCAAAATAATGTTTGTAATGATGGGAATCGTATCATGCAACAAACATATTCCAGCGCCTGCAACAGTTATCCAACAAAGTACGGATGCAATAACACTGGTAAAAACAAATGCCGCAAGCGTTGTTTTTAATGAAACCTTTGAAACCGGCACAAAAACGAGCTATACTGCGGCCAATGTAACACTTACAACCGGTATTTGGAACTTAAACGATGCATTAATCGGCAACTCAACTGCTGATGTAAAAAGCGGTAGCCAATCTGCACGGGTGCGTAACAGCGGTAAGCTTACCATGCAATTTGATAAAACAACCGGCGCATCTACTATTACCATTCTTCATGCCAAATACGGCAGCGACGCCAATAGTACTTGGCAACTTTGGTATAGTATAAACGGCGGTTCAAGCTACCAACAAACAGGCAGCACCGTAACCACTTCTTCCACCAGTTTGCAAACGGCCAGCTTTACATTGAACGTAGCCGGAAACATCCGTTTGGATATCCGCAAAACAGATGGAAGCACTAATCGGATCAATTTTGACAATATCACCATCAACGATTATACATCTGCCACCAATCCTCTACCAACTTTAAGTTCTATTTCGCCCAGCGCTGCAACCGCCGGTTCGGCCGCATTCTCAATAATTGTTACCGGAACAAATTTTGTTAGCGGTTCGGTTGTAAAATGGAATGGCACATCGCTTACCACGACCTTCACCAGCAACACACAACTTTCGGCATCGGTTCCAGCAGCAAATATTACAACAGCTGGTACAGCCAGCATAACCGTTTTTTCGCCAACGCCAGGCGGCGGCACTTCCTCGGCCGCAACTTTCACCATTAATCCTGCAGGTAGTACAGGTGGCAAAAAATTTCTTTTTGATAATACAAAAGCCGAAACGGCCGGAAATGCCGATTGGGTGATAGACGAAGATAACGGCACGGCGCAACGATATCCAACTCCTGCCCAATCGACCGTTACCGCTTCTACACCTGAAACATATTGGACCGGAGCCCTGAGCAGCTGGGGCATTGCATTGGTAAAAACCGGAAACACAGTAGAAACCTTGCCAAGCACGGGAAGTATTACCTACGGGAATAGTTCTAATCCGCAAGATTTATCCAACTACAACGTGTTTGTAGTGGATGAACCGAATACTTTATTTACCGCTGCCGAAAAAACGGCTATCCTCACTTTTATAAAAAACGGCGGTGGTTTGTTTATGATTTCTGATCATAATATGTCTGACAGAAACGGCGATGGCTATGATAGCCCTGCCATTTGGAACGATTTAATGACCAATAATAGCTTGATAACCAATCCTTTTGGCTTCAGTGTTGATTTGACTAATATTTCTGAAGTAACCAGTAATGTACTCACCAATAGTACTTCGAATAAAATCCTAAATGGCTCGCAAGGCTCCGTAACCCAGTTAGAATTTAACAATGGTGCAACCTTAACGCTAAACCCGACTGTAAACAGCACCGTACAAGGTTTGATATGGCAAACCAGTTATACCCAAAGCACGACACACGTTATGAGCGCCTCTTCAACCTACGGTAGCGGCCGGGTGTATGTGGTGTGTGATAGTTCGCCGATGGACGATGGAACCGGAGCTAGTGGTAATAGTTTATACGTAAGCTGGTCTTTATACAGCCATAAAAACTTATTTATGAACGCTTCGTTATGGCTGGCCAAACAGCAATAAAGTGTTGATCTGGATTATTTTAAAGCCAATCTTTTTTTATTGTTTTTTATTTCTGGGCCTATATTAAAATGACGGTTGGTATTTCCCTCATCAACACATATTTTTGCCTACCTAAAAATAATAATAGCATAATGGCACGTATCATAGCATTAAGGGAAGCAATAAGGGAGGCAATGAGCGAAGAAATGCGCCGCGACCCCAATGTATTTTTAATGGGTGAAGAAGTTGCAGAATATAATGGCGCTTATAAAGTAAGCCAAGGCATGTTGGAAGAGTTTGGTCCAAAGCGTGTAATTGACACGCCAATTGCCGAACTTGGTTTCACCGCTATTGCTGTTGGTGCTGCGCAAAATGGCCTTCGTCCGATTGTGGAATACATGACTTGGAATTTTGCCGTGTTGCCGCTTGACCAAATTTTGAATACGGCTTCTAAAATGAAAGCCATGAGCGGCGGCCAAATTGGATGCCCTATTGTTTTCCGAGGCCCAGGTGGTAGTGCCGGACAATTAGGTGCGCAACACTCTACTGCATTTGAAAGCTTTTTAGCTAATATTCCGGGCATGAAGGTAGTTTCTACCTCAAACCCTTATGATGCAAAAGGTTTGATGAAAACTGCAATCCGCGATAATGACCCGGTTTGCTTTATGGAAAGCGAAGTGGCTTACGGTGAAAAAGGCGAAGTGCCAGAAGAAGAATATTTGATTCCGTTTGGTAAGGCTGATGTAAAAAGGCAGGGGACCGATGTTACTATTGTTTCTTACAATAAAATGATGAAAGTGGCCATGGGCGCTGCTGCCGAATTGGAAAAAGAAGGGATTAGTGCAGAAGTGATCGACCTTCGTACCATCCGCCCATTGGATTGGCATACATTGGTAGAAAGCGTTAAGAAAACCAACCGCATGGTAATTGTGGAAGAACAATGGCCTATGTGTTCCGTATCATCAGAAATTGCTTACCGCATCCAAAAAGAAGCATTTGATTATTTAGATGCCCCGATACTTCGTATTACCAGTGCAGACGCACCAATGCACTACGCACCAAATTTGGCGGCTTTGGCCATTCCAGATGTATCACGTACCGTGAAATTGGTAAAACAAGTAATGTATTTGAACAAATAGAATTTAGATGTTTTGTAAATAGAAAACGCCTTTCGTTTAGGGGCGTTTTTTTAATTGATAGAAGTAAAGAAAATTCTTTACAGCAAGTGTTGCTATGCTGATAGCAAGTGCTGCTACCTTGATTGCAAGTGCTGCTATGCTGATTGCAAGTGCTGCTATGCTGATTGCAAGTGTTGCTACGCTGACAGCAAGTGATGCTATGCTGACAGCAAGTGTTGCTATGCTGACAGCAAGTGTTGCTATGCTGACAGCAAGTGCTGCTATGCTGACAGCAAGTGCTGCTATGCTGATTGCAAGTACTGCTATCCTGATAGCAAATGCTGCTAACCTGATAGCAAATGCTGCTATGTGGATAGCTGGCTTAAATTTATAACAATAAGTTCCACTAATACTATGTTAATGCACTTCTATAGTCTTCATCTCATTAGGATTATGCTTGTATTTGAATGCAAATGGGAAAGTGCATCCAAGTACTAAGGCGTAGGCAGCGAATGACAACCAAATGGAAGGCCAGTTTTTTATTCCAGCCATATCAGTAAAATGATCAACCACTTTACCTGCCGCCCAGCCACCTAAAATGGCTCCTATACCATTCGTCATTAACATAAACAATCCTTGAGAACTTGCCCTAATGCTTGGATTTGTTTCCTTTTCAACAAACAAAGAGCCCGAAATATTGAAGAAATCAAATGCCATTCCATAAACTATCATCGATAAAATCAAAAACATCAAACCGCCACCGGGATTACCAATAGCAAACAATCCAAAGCGTAATACCCATGCAAACATGCTAATGATCATTACTCTTTTTATCCCAAATTTTTTCAAAAAAAACGGAATGGAAAGTATAAAAAAGGTTTCAGAAATTTGTGATATCGAAATCAACCAACTTGTATGCTTTACAGCAAAAGCATCTTTATAGGCATTTATTTTACCAAAATCATCCAAGAAAGGCTGACCAAAAGCATTTGTTATTTGTAAAGCTGCCCCTAAAAGCATGGCAAATCCAAAAAAGGTTGCCATTTTGCGTTGTTTAAAAAGTGTAAAGGCCCTAAGTCCGAATATATCTAAATAATTAGATCCTTCGGTGGCTTTTGCGGGTTTACAGGCAGGCATTGTCATTGAATAAATGCCCATAAAAACCCCGGCAGCAGCAGCAAATTTAAATTGGTTTGAACTCCGGGTCCATCCCAATAAATCTACAAGCCACATGGCCACAATAAAACCTACGGTACCAAAAAAGCGGATTGGCGGAAATATTTTTTGGATATCAAGTTCATGCTGTGTTAATATATTGTATGAAACGGTATTATTTAATGCGATGGTCGGCATGAAAAAACAACTAGTTATAAGGATGACCGTATATAATGTATGAACATCTGTTACCGTACTAGCCCAATACAAAGTGGCCGCACCTGCAAGATGACAAAACCCCAAAACTTTTTCTGCGTTAACAAACCTATCAGCCACAATACCAATTAAAGTAGGCATAAATAAAGATGCGATACCCATTGTGCCATAAGTAGAACCCACCAATGCGCCTAGCCCTGGTTGATTTCCCCCAATTGTAAACATATAACCACCCAAAGAAATAAGCCAAGAACCCCATACAAAAAATTGCATAAAATTCATTACGATAAGCCGATACTTAATGCTCATAATCCAGTTTTGTTTTTAGAAAAAGTGACTGATGAAACTTGTTACAAAAAAATCTAAATAAATTTTGCATACTTAAATTTAAAATATGTAATAAAGTTGGAAATTAAGGGAGAATTATCACTTTTTTGCAATTTTATAGCTTTAAATAAAAATATTGTAGGGCAGAGGTATTTAATAGCTGCTATAATTATTTCTTGGAAGTTAAAATAATCTTATAAATTGCTTTCAAAATTTACACATGGAAAATTCAGATTTATTAAGATCACCATTGGAAGTTGACGCAACAGCTTCCGCTCACTTTACAGAAATGGCCAAATGGGCTAAATTTCTAGCAGTTGTTGGTTTTATTATGTGCGGATTAATCGCAATTTTTGGGTTATTCTTTTCAGCCTTCATGAGCTTTTTTTCAACCCGATATTCAGATATGAATTTTGCGGGCCTCGGTGGCGTCATGGCTGTTATTTATATCATTGTTGCTATTGTACTTTTTGTCCCAAACTTTTTCCTGTTCAAATTTGCTACAAAAATGAAAATAGCACTTCAATCGTCAGACCAACTATCGTTAAATGAATCGCTTGACCAACATCGCCGATATTATAAATTCTTGGGCATTTGTATGATTGTGGTGTTGTCTTTTTATATTTTAGCATTTATTATTGGCATTATGGGCAGTATGTTTAGTAGATAATAAAACTGATCTTAATTATTTAGCCTATTCTTTTGTAGCCAAATAATTGTAATCCTCCAACAGTTTTTCAAGAAAATCTGCTACGTCGTAATTGGCGTCATTAATTTTTAATACTTCTTTTATTTTACCGGCCACCCGGTAAGCGGTTTCGTATTTGCCTGTTTTTTGGGTATGACTTAAAACAGATTTGATGGAATTAATATCCCTATCGCTCAACCGCATCACTTCGGGAAACATCACTTTATAATCTTTTACTTCCACGGCTTGGAAAATGGTATCTGACAGACCCAATTTTATTTTTGTATTTACAACTGTAGTTCCAGCAGCTAGATCGCCCAAACGTTGACTTTTTTTGCTAATGGCAATGATTATAACTACAACCAACCCAAAAAATCCGGTAAAAAACAACCAAAACAAGTAATATAAATGCCCACGTACCATATAAAATAATGGCATCCATTCAAAAAACCGGAAAATCCAGCGGATAAGATATTGGCTAATATTCGGCTCGCCACCATCCAAGCTCATAACTTTTATGCCCAATGCCATTTTCCCAAGGCTTTGGCCATTGTTCACTACTTCCATAATCAACGAGTACAACACCATCGGCACGCCAACGACCAAAACGAAAGCACCATCAAAATCATAGGCGTTCAATCCAAAGCCATCTTCCAGTACCCGTATCATGCCAACAAAATAGAGTAGCAAAATCACCAAATCAATAAAATAGGCCAATAACCGCTTGTGGAATTCGGCTATCTCAAAATCGAGACTGATATTAAAAGGTGTGCTGATGGGAACTGTACTCATATTTTTAAAAGCTGATTAGAGAATTTATCTATATGTAATAGAAAAGAAATTTCAATTAGTTACATTATTTTAAAAACAATATTTTGAACCAAAGTAGATGTAATTTTTTGGCCATTTTGCTCTGCAGGAATCCATTTCGGACCTTTTTTTAATACACGCATAGCTTCTTCTGCCAAACCGCCACCTGGGTTATTTAATGCTTTGACGTTAGTTACCTTTCCATCGCTTAAAACAGTTATTTGAACTCTAATCGTTCCGTCAATCCCATTTTCCATCGCCTTTTCTGGATAGGTTAGCGTATGTTCCAAATATTTTACCCAGCCATTTTCGCCTCCAGGAAATATAGCTTGTTTAAAATCAGTGGTAGGGCATAAATTAAAATATGCTAATCCTTTTTGCTGAGCATTGCTACCACTATGCAAAAAGCAAGCAACAAAAAACAAAATAAATATTTTCACTATTATTATAAAAGTTAGATACAATACTACTAAAACTTATCATATCAACTTAATTCCCTTTTCCACAATATCAATCTTCTTGGCTTTGTACAAATTACCGATGGTCATTTTAAATGTTTTTTTGCTCATGGCAAAAAACTGGTAAATATCTTCTGGCGAAGATTTATCGTTAAAAGAAAGAAAACCGTTATTTTCCTTCAACATGCGCAATATTTTTTCGGCCTCACCTTCTACTCTTTTGTAGCCCATTTGCCCGACGGAAACATCAATTTTATTACCCGGACGAATGGTTTTAATAAACCCTTTCATTTTATCACCAATAGCAATTTCCCTATAAATTTCATTTTCGTGCAAAACACCTTCGTGTAAATTATTGATAATGACCACATAACCAATATGTGTTTTGCGTAAAACCAATAAATCAACTTCTTCTTTTTCTTTTACCGTTAAGCTACTATTGCTAATTCCTTCTTCCACCCATTCGGTAGCGGCCAATTTTCCACTCATCGGATCCAAATAAATCTTCACCAAATATTCTTGGCCAACCTTCATGTCGCTGCGCATCTTTTTCTTGGGTACCAACAAATCCTTCATCAGCCCAAAATCCATAAAAGCGCCCAAATCTGTAACTGAAACTACCTTCAATTTTACAATATCGCCTACTACGCCTTTGGGCTGTAATGTAGTGGCAATAAGCCTTTGCTCGCTATCGTGGTACAAAAATACCTTTATAGTATCGCCAATTTTTACATTGTTCGGCGCAAAGCGTTTTGGCAACAAAATACCATCGCCGCCATCGTTCAGATAAACCCCAAAATCAACCATCCGCTGAACGGTTAACGTATTATAATCGCCGATTTTTACCATTGTAAGTTTTAAGTATTAAGTTATAAGTATTAAGTTGTGGGTATTAAGTTATAAGTTATTAATTTCAAGTGTATTTGAACTTATCACTTATAACTCATAACTTATAACTATTTAAGCACCACCATCCTATAATCCGTTTTTACCTTGCCTTTTGAAATATCATCCAGTTTTCTTTTTAATAATTTCTTTTTCAATGGTGGCAAATAATCGATGAACAATTTACCTTCCAAGTGGTCGTATTCGTGTAAAATAATCCTCGCAGAAATACCATTAAAAGTTTTTGTGAAAGGAACGAAATTGTCATCAACATATTCGATGGTTACTTCTTCGGCACGTTTTACATCTTCCCTAATTTTCGGGATGCTCAAACAACCTTCGTTATAAGCCCATGGTTCGCCATTCAGTGCAATCACATGTGCATTAATAAAAATCTGTTTGATGCCGGGGTCGTCTGGATAAACCTCATCGTCCGGTTCGCGGTTGGCAAAAATCTGCTCGCTATCCATTACAAATATGCGGATGCTTTTATTTACCTGCGGGGCAGCCAATCCAACGCCATTGCTATTGTACATCGTTTCCCACATGTCTGCAATAAATTGCTGCAAGCCCGGATAATCGGGTTCAATATCAACCGCAACTTTTCTTAAAACTGGCGCACCAAACGCCACAACTGGTAAAACCATAATCAATAAGTACTTAGTCGGTAGTATTAAGTATTTTTACAGAACCGCGATATTTTTGTTTAGGTTATGAAAATGTAATGATCATTTTAAATTCCTTGACAATTCTGCTAATGATACTTATTTTTCCGAAGAATCAATAAAAAGTGAACGAATCCTGCAAAGATAAATTATTGCCGCTGCATATATTCCTGTAATATAATGGTGGCCGCAATTATGTCTACATTCTTCTTGTCACGCCTGTCTTTTTTCTTCATGCCGCTTTCCAGCATGCTCTGCTTGGCCATTTTTGAAGTATATCGTTCATCCACTTCCTCAATTGGGATGGCCGGATAATCTTTCTTAAATTTTTTTACAAATGCTTCAACCAATGGCGTGGCATGCGTGGCAGAATCGTCCCAATTAGTAGGCATGCCGATGATCACTTTTTCGACTATTTCATCATTAAAATATTTTTTGAGAAATGACCACAAGTCTTTTGTCTCAACGGTAGTGAGGCCGGTGGCAATAATCTGGAACGGATCGGTAACGGCGATGCCGGTGCGTTTTCCGCCATAATCGATGGAGAGGATGCGAGGCAAATTGAATGGATAATTTGGTAAAGTATTAATGGATAATTTTGAGGACTGTGACCCTGACAGGGCTTGTATTTTCGCCCTGTCAGGGTTTGTAAGAAGTTAAATGAAACATAGCTGGTACAAATTATAGGTTGATGCCATGGAAGACAAAACCTGAACGGAGCGTCGCCGCAAAAGCCCAATCGTGCTGCCAAAGCTGGTCAACAAAAAACTAATGCACAAACAAATCCGCAATCACAAACACAGCAAAAACCACGCTTGCAATGCCATTTGCAGTCATAAAAGCGATATTTACTTTGCTTAAATCGGTAGGTTTTACTATTGAATGCTGATAAACGAGCATCCCAGCAAACACAGCAATGCCAACCCAATACAACCAACCAAAATGGCCATACAATCCAGCGCTGATAACGCAAGCGGCAGAAAATAAATGCAATAATTCCGATACATGCAAGGCATTGGCTTTGCCCAAAGCTGCGGGAATGGAATGCAGTTGATGATTCTTATCAAAGCCTTCATCTTGGCAGGCATAAATAATATCGAAACCGCTTACCCAAAATACTACGGCAAAAGAAAAAAGAATAGGCAAAATATCAAAATGGCCGGTAACTGCAATATATGCTCCGATTGGAGCCAAGCTTAAACCAATGCCCAAAACGAGGTGGCACAAAGCCGTGAAACGCTTGGTGTAACTATATCCCAGCACTACGAGCAAAGCAATTGGCGACAAATAAAAGCAAAGCGGGTTGATAAAAAACGTAGCCGCAACAAATAATACGCAATTGCCAATTACAAAAGTCAACGCATTTTTTGAGGTAATAATTCCCTTCGGGATTTCGCGAATGGCCGTGCGTGGATTTAATGCATCCCATTTGGCATCGGCCCAGCGGTTAAAAGCCATGGCGGCAGATCGGGCGAAAACCATGCAAAGGATAACGAGGATAAATTTCGAAATGATTCCAATTGGAGAAATTGATGGATTGGAAGCTCCATCATTTGGTTCAAATTTACTTGCCCATATAAAGACGACTTTACTCCCTTAAGGTACGTTGATTAAAACCCTTGTTCATCACTCCCAAAAAAAAGCCGATCAGCGCAAAAGGCATGGCGAAAATGGTATGGCTGAATTTTACTAAAGAGAGATAATTTTTTATGGTTGTGGTCATTGTCTGAACTATGATTTATTTGATTATCGTGATTTTTGTGATTGAAAATTTTACAGCCTACATTTGCAATTTTAAGAAAAATAATGATTGTCGTCTTTGCGAGGCAAGAACCCTCGCAAAGACGGCTCCCGAACTAATTTATCTACCATACAAATATTTCAACATTTTTTTTCGCAATTTTCTGCCAATTCTTTTCCTTTTAAAAGCCATCCATCTGCCAATATCAACAACGGCTTTTTCAAATTCATATTTCTCGTTTCCCCAAGTAAAAGGCGGAACATGCTTTGCCGGATAAGAAACGCCAAAAACATTACAACAAATGCCAATAGTTGTGCCAGTATTGAAAGATGTGTTGATGGCAGTGCGGCTATAATCGCCCATTATTAACCCTGCTTTTAAACCAACTTCACTTAGTTTTTGTTCGGCATTGTTCCACATTTTTACTTTTCCGGCTGTGTTTTTTACATTACTGTTGGTGGTGCCAGCACCAAAATTACACCATTCCCCCACTACTGCATCGCCCAAATAACCATCGTGCGCCTTGTTACTGTAGCCCATTAAAATACTGTTTTTTATTTCGCCGCCAGCGGTGCAAAACGGGCCGATGCTTGTTCCGCCGTATAATTTCGTTCCCATCTTTACCACAGCACCTTCACCAATGGCAACCGGCCCGCGGATAATAGAGCCTTCCATTATCTGCGCATTTTTACCGATAAAAACCGGTCCTGTTTCTGTGTTAACAATGCAGGCTTTCATATCAACATTTTCTTGCACAAATATTTGATTACCAAACACTTGATTGCTTGCATGTACAGTTTGACTTATGCCATTTTTA
>CAWJTH010000072.1:0-19584 GCA_963845495.1 uncultured Chitinophagaceae bacterium | reverse complement strand
TGCTTTATGTAGCCTTATTTCCAATTTTATATTGATAAAAATAATAAGTCCAAAAAATTATTAGCCGATAGGCAAATTAAACTGACCCTATCAACAGGTAATTGATTGCCTGCTGAAACTATTTTTCCTTTCCCTTGTATAATTCCTTCGCAGGAAACAATTGAAACAATTAAGATTAATATTGAAAGGTTTTGAAGTCGCATAAAAGTCATCCAGTTGAAACGAAGATTTTTGTAACCTGGTGTCCGAAAATATTCAATTTGTCAAAAGGATATTCCACATATTAATGTAAGCAAATAGAAAAAATCATGATGTGCTTTCCAAGGCATATAAACTTTTTAACGGGACTGAAAATATTATACAAATTAATTCTTTCTTCAATTTCACTAATATAAAAACTCTGGATGAAGCATGGATTAATGTCTTTTGTGTTCGATAAATATTGGGCTTCAAGGGAAAATAATTTATAAAAATTGAAAAATTTTATCTATTTTATCATCCCAAAAAATACAATTATGAAGCTCCAAACCTTTACGGGATTATTGCTCTTGGTTGTCGTCACATTTTTTTTCACAGGTTGCACTCCGCCAGCGTATAAACCGATGGATATTGCAGCATACAACCAAAACACCAAACAATGGAAGTTCGATTATAATTTATTTCCTTTGAACCCAAACTGGCAATATAAACTTGTAAATGGTACAGCTCCATCTACAGGAAATCAATGCCCTTTGAGCGATAATCCTGCTGATTGGAAAAACAGCCGCACTTGTACGAGTCAGGGCCTTCACTTTAATAATGGCCAAATATTTTGTACGGATTTATTCAGCGGACATGGTGGCCACATGAATTGGTTTCCTGCAACAGAAGTAGGCATTGTAAATTTTGAAGACCACTCGGGGGGAACATTTGGTGATGATGATTATAACTTTTATTTCCAATCACCCGATTCGTCTTTATACATGGCAAGCGATGATCCCGACCTGATGAACCAGGATTTGGCGCTGGAGTTTGATAGTGATGAGTTTCCGGATCCCGTAGATGACGACTATAATATTTGGTGGAATCATTTTCACGATGCTGTTACTTTCGATGAACTCACTGCCTACCAAAATCACCAGCCCGTGACTTACAGCTCAACTAAAGCAATGATAAAAGATAAATTGACCATTGTTACAGGCATGGCAGGTATTGATATAGGCCATGATCACGCTAATACCTGGACCGCAGAATTACACCCGGTATTCGCCATGTTTGTTTTAACCGGTGAGCAGGAGTCAATTAATACGGATGGCTCCGTGGCGATGATTGATACATGGAGCTTTTTTATAAGAAATAAAGGTGATGAAGGATATTGCTCATCAGATCCTGAAATTGCAGGCAGGAAACAACTTAATGTTTTTGTCCCGGAGCTTCCTTACTACTATGCCGGCACGATAAGCCCATACAAAGCAGATGCCAGGGATAATGTTACAATAGACGATGGGAATGTACACATTACCAACTGGAATGGAGTTACTGATGATAATGATCCGCGAAGAGAGCGCTGGACCAAGCAGGCCGTGAACGGTGGCGTTATATTGAATTTTAATTTCGACAGTCAATCCAGCGATGGCATTTTCGTTGGCGACATTAAGTTCAGTTGGAACATCTACGTTAGCTTCAATGGATTTGGCAGTCTTGATAAGGTGAGCACATTTATGGATGAAGCAAAATTTAAAGATAAATTCGCATGGATATACAGCAACAACAGAAACATAGAAAAAGAATATGAATCTAAAGACGATTCTCTTTTGTTGGTGCGAATAAGTAAACTAAACAAGCAGGAAAAAATGGAATTATATGAGGCGGTAGCTGGAAAAACTATCGTACCTGGAATGCCGAAACTTGAATTAATACCTAAAGGAAAAAGTACTAAAATAGCAGCAGTATTTGCAGGAAAGGATTCGATCAATTTACAACAATTTAATGCCCGGCTAAGAAAAATGAAAATAGGAGATCTCTCAAAAAACAGCACATCACTACCTGTTGCCGGTCCCAATCAAAGCATATATATACAAAGGAGACAATCGAAGCGGGCATTTATTGATGCGTATTTAAAAAGCAAGCAGCTTTAATGAGAATTAGCTTTTAATAGATGATTGAAATACTAAAAGTTAATGAAGAAAAATTGTTAAGAGTGCCGACTCAGCAAACAAATGATCTTTAATCATTGCCCAATATAACAGTGATGATTAAACGAAAATATTCGAGATGCTTTTGGAATCCCCATATGATAATTATGCAGTTTGATATCAGCGCTTTTAGAGGCAGAGAATTACCCACACTTACGGTGCTAAAAAAACACCCTGCCTAAACTGAAAATCGAAATGAATATTTCAATACCTTCACAAAAAATAATTATCCATGTCAACACGCAGAACATTTATCAAACAGACTTCACTGGCTACTAGCGGTTTACTCCTGATGAAAGGACCATGGTTTACACCTGACCACCTCATAGGCTTGCAATTGTATACTGTTCGTAACGAAATAGCCAAGGATGTTGAAGGAACGATCGCCAAAGTTGCGGGTATTGGGTACAACTCAGCCGAAGTATTTGGCTATGCCAACGGAAAATTTTTCGGAAAGACGCCTTCGGAGTTTTTAGCAATTCTCAAAAAGAATAATATTAAAACTCCCAGCGGTCATTATTCAATCGACAGTTATTTATTAAAAGACAATGAAGACGATCTGAAAAAGACGATCGCCGTTGCTGCAGAAATGGGACATGAATTTTTTGTAATCCCATTTCTCACTGATCCTATGCGTACCAGCCTCGATGATTATAAAAAGCTTGCCGCTAAATTTAATAAAGCAGGTGCACTCGTAAAAACTTCCGGATTAAAACTGGCTTACCATAATCATGATTTCGAGTTCAAAGACTGGGGCGGAGGAAAAACCGGCTTTGATGTGCTTTTAAAAGAAACCGATCCGTCATTGGTGAATTTTGAAATGGATATTTATTGGGTGGTAAGAGCCGGCCAAGATCCGATTAAAATTATTAAGGAAAATCCCGGAAGGATTAAAATGTGGCATTTGAAAGATATGGCATCCAAACAACCGCCTTCTTATACCACTGACGGCCCGCAATTTTTTGCGCCCGTTGGAAGCGGAATTATCAATTTCAAAGAAATCTTTAAGTACAAAAAAGAATCCGGTATGAAATATTTCTTTGTAGAACAGGACCAGACACAGCTACCCGTATACGAAGCTATTGCGAAAAGCTTTGGTGACGTGAAGAAACTAAGTGAGGGATAAAAACAATTTCATTACAGGGTTAATTTTGTTGATGATTGATGGCAATTGTTTTAGATGTTCTCAATTCCTGATTAAAAATATTAAACTGCGGCCACGCAATTGGAGTAACTTTTTTGCAAAATATATTTCCACATAAAATAAGGATAGTTTGAATTGGCAGAGATCTTGATTATTTGCATCCCGCTCACCAATGTGAATTCAATTCAAGCCTGCCTTTGATTTCAATCCATGAGGTATCATAGATGTATTGGATCGCACCCGAGATTTCTTTAGACTGAAGGCGACTTCTTTATCATTGGGATGATTATTCTTTTTTTTTAATGAGTTACCAAACTGTTTCGTGAAGAACCGATTCTATATCGCTTTACTCGAAGTAAAAACAAAGATTGCTATGAAAAGTAGTCATGGTCTTTCTAATTATTTCACAATGAAATAAGTTAGTCATTTTTCTCTCAATCAGATGGGGGGTTTACAACTTTTGCTTTGGTTATGTGTAAGCAACTTTTGTATGCCTTGTTATGCGTTAATAACCAAAATATATTAATTGCCCTTTCATAAATTGAATATGAAAAATAGTTGCTTTCATGCACATAATTACCAGGTTCTAATTTTTTGATAATGGATGATTATTAGACGCTGGTATTCATTTGAAATTTTTCTAAATAAATCCAGGGTGTCTTTACTGCCTGTCGTCGCGTTTAAATTAATCGAATCCAAAATCCTTTAATCAATTCTCTTTTTATCTCTTTTCCTCATCAATTGCAAATTCCATTTTTAACCTCTATATTTATCGCTTAAACCAAAGGAGCTGCATCCTAACTGCAAGCAATCATTCATTTACCAAAAATACATTTATGGCATTCGGACTTACTCCCAAACACAAGGAGCAGATATATTTAGATGGCTTTACGTCGCAGGAATACCTGGCTCTTTTTCTTGATACTGCGGAAAAGCTCGGCTGGGATATTAGGTATAAAAGCCGATCCGGCTTTATTGCTGTTGCCGGCAGCGGCAGGTTCAGTGCCCGTTTCAAAGTAACGGCGATTATAGAAAACAACCTTGGCACTATAACGAGCGAATCTACAGGTAGCGAGATGTTCGATTTGAACCGCAACAAGAAGAACGTTGAGTCTTTCCTGCAGGCAATGGACTCATTAAAACAAACATCGACGCCTGCATCGCTACTGCAGCAATACGCTACACGACTTCCGGAGTTGGTGCCGCCGGAAATGGATTCATTGACCCAACCAGCGCCAACTGGTGCCCAAAAGGTGGCCCAGGTTTTTTCTATTTTTATTCCCCGCAACGACTATTTTATTACGCCACTGCTCATCGATATTAATATATTGGTATTTGTGCTGATGGTGCTGTCCGGCGCTGGCTTCATTGCGCCAACAACAGAAAGCCTCATTGCATGGGGCGCCAATTATACACCGCTCACGCTTGGCGGAGAATGGTGGCGCCTCTTCACTAACTTCTTTATTCACATCGGTATTATGCACCTGTTGCTAAACATGTATGCACTTCTTTTTATCGGTATATTATTGGAGCCGCGGTTGGGTAAATTAAAATTTGGGCTTGCGTATTTGCTCACAGGTTTAGCCGGCAGTCTTACGAGTCTTTACTGGCACGATATCATATTAAGCGCCGGCGCTTCCGGAGCTATCTTTGGAATGTATGGCGTATTTCTCGCTATGCTCACCACCAACTTCATAGAAAAGACCGAACGCAAACCGCTGCTTACGAGCATTGGTATTTTCGTCTTATATAATTTAGCCAACGGCATGAAAGGTAACATTGATAATGCTGCGCATGTCGGCGGTCTTGTTACCGGCCTTATCATCGGTTACGCTTTTTACCCGGCATTGAGGCAGCCTGAGAGCGCCAATCTGAATTATGGGATACCCGTTCTCGTTATGTTCCTTTGCCTTACCACATCCTTCATGGTATTTCGCAGGCTTCCGAATGATGTAGCGCAATATGAAACAAAGATGAAAAGCTTCAGCGGGCATGAAGAGGCAGCTCTTGCTTTCTACCAGCTACCGAAGGATGCCAGCACCCGCACGCGCCTTTCAGCATTGCGCGAACAGGGAATTCCTAACTGGAAAGCAAATATTGCCATTATGCAGCAGATAGAGGCGCTACATTTGCCGGCAACGTTAAAAACACAGGCAGATACCTTACTGGAATATTCCAATGATCGCCTGGCTACCTATAATTTATTATGCAAGGCAATCGACGAAAATTCAGGCGCTTACAATGATTCTTTGAAGTATTATAACCAGCATGTTTCAGAAATTTTAAACCGCCTGAATAAAAAGGCTAAAACACCGGATTAGTATATTAACCTTTAGCTAAATTTTAAAAATAATTTTTAGCCCAGTTTTGTTTAAGAATAACCGTTTAAATCAATTACAAAAGTCCTGGGATAGTATGGCATTAATCAAATACCACATGGATATGACCGCTGCCGGCATCGACTGTCACTGGTATGCCTCCTCCGTTTATGCTTCCTTTTATTTCGTTCTTTGAATTACTGCCACTAAAGTTTTCAAGATTCTCTGTAGATATTCTCATGGCGTTAAATTTTAGATCCATACCAGCACTTTTTGGAAGGTTAAGAGTCACACCGCCCGAAGAATTGTTGATAGAAATATAATTGCCCGCCTTGATAACGGACACACTAATATTACCACCGCTTGTGGATGCCTTAATGCTACCGCTTAGCTTTTGCAAAGAGACATTTCCACCTGATGTTTGTGCTGTCAACTCTCCATCAATATCATTAGCCTGGATATTTCCTCCACTTGTCGAAGCTTCTATATTTCCTTTAAGTCCACTCAGATCGATAGAGCCGCCTGATGTAGAAAGATGAATATGACCTGAAGAATTTTCGGCCTGGATGTTACCGCCGCTTGTCGCAAGGTTAAGTTCATCTTTGCAATCTTTTAGAAAGATATTGCCACCCGAAGTTCTGCCTTTAACTTTTCCACCGATGGCATTCAGTTCCAGGTTACCACCACTGGTTGTAAAATCCTGATCGCCGGAAAGGCCAGTGAGCACAATGTTTCCGCCGCTTGTTTGCAGTTTTGTTGAAACATTGAAAGGCACATAAATTTTAAAAGAAAAAGTAAGGCCGTGCTTCCAGTCAGAAATGTTGTGTTTTGGCTTAGCCGATACCGTTAGTTTTGCATTGTTCACTGAAATGTCCAGGTTATAATCGTTGGCAATCCGGGACTTAATTTCATCATTTGACACTTTATTTTTCCAGTCCCCGTTTCCGGAAACAAAAACTTCAACACGCGACTCGCCGGTATTAGCGGCAGAGACCGTGATATTGCCTCCGCTTGTTTCAGAAACTACACTTTGAATAGTTTCCGAAGGAAAGGATTGACTTTGGTATGGCTCAGATTTAGTTTGAGCGTTAACTGCGATAGAAGTAGCCGCAATGACCAGCAACATTGCATACTGTTTCATTTTATTTGCTTTAAAATTTTTAAACATAAATTATGGTTTATAATTAAATGGTGTATGATAAACGGATTAATGATTTCTGATTTATTATTCACTTTCAATATGGAAGCATTTTTGTGATAAAGCTAATAGCAATGGGCCGTCAGCTGTTAGCTAATGATCATTCTGTTCTCAAGCTATTCACTGGATTTGCCAATGCTGCTTTAATAGTCTGAATAAATATTAATAGCGCCGTTATACCTCCCAGCGCCAATATAGAAAGTATAAATGGTGATGCTGTAATATCTACCCGGTAAGCATATTCCTGAAGCCACTTATTCATAATTATATAAGCTACCGGACATGCCACAACGCCTGCAATTAATATCACTGCTAAAAATTCTTTTAAGAATAAGGACGTAATACCTGTAACAGAAGAACCCAGGACTTTTCTTATTCCGATCTCTTTTGTGCGCTTTTGAATGCTTAAAGAAATTAATCCAAGAACGCCAAGCAACACTATTATTAATGCCAATATCGTTGCGGTGTAAGAGGCTTTCTTCAATTGTATTTCTGACTTGTATAATTTGGCCAGCGTATCATCCATAAATTTATATTCAAATGGTGCTCCAGGCATTAATACAGCCCACTTGTCCTGCAAAGCATTAACAGTTGCAGGCACATTTCCAGGCTTTATTTTGAATGATAAGAAACGAAATTGAGTTGCAAACTGAACATTAAAAAAAATGATTGGTGCAATTTCTTCCTTCATGGAACCAAAATGAAAATCTTTGGTAACTCCCTTAATGGTAAAGGTAACAGGATTACCGGGGATCCTTAATTGACGCCCGATGGCTTCGGAAGCATTACTGTAGCCAAGCGCTTTTACCGCCGTATCGTTTATTATAACTCTTCCTGAATCAAGCCCCTTGCCTTCAAAGAAAGAGCCGGAAGCTAGCGGTATGCCATAAACGCTGCAATAATATTCATCCGAAACTAAAGCCTGCGCTGCAATTGCCTGCGTGGAATCGTTACCAAACTTATAAACCGGTGCCTGTCCGCCGTTATTTCCGTCAGGGATTTCATAAGACAACGATGCACTTTTTACACCGTATACATCCTGTAGCTGCTTACGGATAGTTTCCATTTTATCTACACCGTTCCTTGTCCAGTCCCTGGGAACCTGCGATGCAACGATATAATCTTTGTTATAACCTAAATCTTTACTTAGAAATAAATTAATCTGTTGTGAAACAATAATAGCACCTGTGAATGCAATGGCCGCGGTGCCAAACTGAAAGGCCACGAGTGATTTTCGCAACAATACATTCTCTTTAACAGAAGATAGTTTTCCCTTTAATGATTCAACGGTTTTTAAAGAAGACAAAACAAATGCCGGATAAATTCCCGCGATGAAGCCAATAATTAAAATGAGTAATAAGGGAAAGACGAGGAAGTACAAAGGGAAATCAGTTAGCCACGGAATTTCCGTGCCTAGTATTTTACTGAACAGATTTCGACTTAATGCGTATAATAAAAAAGCAACCATTGTTGCTGCAAAAACAATTAATACCGATTCAATAAGAAATTGAAAGATCAGTTGTTTTTTTAACCCGCCTAAAACTTTCCGGACACCTATCTCACGCATTCTTGCAGCAGAGCGGCTTACAGACATATTGATAAAATTAATAATCGCCATAAGAAGTATGAATAATGCTATTGCAGATAATGCATAGAGCATTTTTTTTATCAACCCATTATTGGCATCCAAATAATAATCTTTTAGAGAAACCAAATAAGGCGTCATGTTTACGGCAATTTGCGGGGGCGCATTTTGCTTTACAAGAGCGGCAATTGGCTTTTCAAGTTGCTGTGGCGTAATTCCTTTTTGCAGTTCAATATAGCTGCCTATGTTTGGATTAGGCCAATCCATATTTCTTCCGAAAAAACTAAGGTTATTATCAGAAATGTAGAACTGGTTATTGTTATCATCATTTAAAAAAGTCACGGAGTTTTTTACAGGCTTTTTTAATACGCCGGTTATAATGAAATCATGCCTTAAGCCTGAGAAGTTTTCGATCGATAATGTTTGACCTACCACATCTGTTCTGCTAAAATATTCATGGCTTCATCGCCCGAGATTATTACTGAAAAAGGCCCGTCAAATGCAGTTTTGGCATCGCCATAAAGCAAAGTGAATCCATACATATTCAACATCGTACTATCACAAATCGCTATACTCTCCCTGAATGCTTTATCACCTTTTGAAACATTGGACGTAATGCCATCAAACCTATAATAATTGGCAACAAGCCCGGGATAACTTTCTCTTAGTGCTTTAGCCAGCGGACCAAGGGTTGCCAGTTCATAACCCATGTTAGCTTCTTTCCATTTACTCTGCAAGATATATTGCCTGTCTTCATTTTTTAAACCTGTATTTACCTGTAACTGCGTCCAGATATACGCGCCGATTAAAATTGTAAAAGCAATACCAGTAGCCAATCCAATAATATTTACAGCCGAGAAAAAGCGGCTTTTAATAATATTGCGCCATGCACTTTTGAAATAAGTTTTAAACATAATATGTAATTAAGCGAACAGCTATTGGCCATTAGCAGTTAATAATTATTCACTTCTCAAACTATCCACCGGGTTGGCAACCGCCGCCCTTATTGCCTTAAAACCAACGGTAATTAATGCAACACCAAATGTTATCAATGCTGCCAAAACAAAAATCCACCAGCTCAAAGTTGTTTTATATGCAAAATTTTGCAGCCATTTATTCATAACAAAATAACCTGCAGGAATCGCAATACAGGTTGCTATCAAAACCGGTTTTAATAAATCTTTCGACAAAAGGAATACGATACTATTCACTGAGGACCCCAACACTTTTCTTACGCCGATCTCTTTAAAGCGTTTGGTTGCAGTAAATGAGGCCAGACCAAATAAACCCAGGCATGCAACGAATATGGCAAGTCCCGCAAATACGGTTAGTATCTTCTGCTGACGAAGGTCGTTATTGTAGAGTTCTCCAAATTTCTGATCCAGAAAAGTATAGGAAAAAGGATATTGAGGTGCCGCTTTTTCGTAATCATTTTTTATGGCTGATAAAGTGGCCTGGATATCGCCGGGTTGCATTTTAATTAACGTTACACGCCTGTCCATAGCGGGCGAAATAACCAACGCATCCATTTTTTCTTTTAACGATAAAAAATTAAAATCTTCAACCACACCAATAATATACCGTTTTGCATTATCACGTACGGTGTTCCGGATCCATTTGCCAATAGCTTGGTCAGGCGTCCAGCCAAGTTTGGACGCCGCAGTACGGTTAATTAAAACAGCGTTACCGGAATCGGTTGGAAACTGTGGAGAAAAATCTCTGCCCGCAATAATTTTTAGACCTAACGTTTTGGCATACTCGAAATCAGCAAACTCGGTTCTGGCCTCCCACTTTTCATTTTGTCCTTCTACATCAAACATGTGTATATCAAAATACCCGCCCGGCTCTCCCGACATCATGGACACAGATTGAATGTAAGGGTTGCTTTCTAAGTCACGTTTAAAAGAAATCATATGGTTATAAATATCATTGTTGTCTATTGGCACTATAAGTGTTTGTTCTTTGTTATAACCCAATTGTTTATTTTTTACATAATGCATTTGGTTCATAATAACAATAACGCCGATGATGAGAAAAACAGAGATGCTAAATTGGATAATAACCAATACCTGTCTGAATGAAGAACCACCTTTACCCAGCCCAACCGGCCCTTCAAGGCCTGAACAGGGGAGAAGGATGACAGAAAAATGCCGGGTAACTTCCTGCTAAAAAGCCAACAAGAATTATTATGCTGATTAGAAATAAATATATCGGCAATGTATTCCAGGATACTGTTAAAGGATAACCAAGCAGTTGGTTATACAAGGGCATAGCCAACAATAGCAGGCCAACAGCTAAGATACATGAAATACACGTGATCAAAACAGATTCGCCGATAAACTGCCCTACTAGGTTTTTACGAACTGCGCCCAATACCTTGCGTAAGCCAACTTCTTTTGACTGGTCGGTGGCGCGGATCGTAGAGAGGTTCATAAAGTTGATACAGGCAATTAAAAAGTATCAGTATGGCAATAGAAAGAAATATGTACACGACAGCTTTATCACCATGCCTTACGCCATCGAAAGCATTATTTTCGAAATAGATGTCTCTCAGAGGTGTGAGAGACAGCGAAAATTTAAAACCATATTTCTGGATCTCGTTGCCCATATACTTTTCGATGAACCGTGGGAATTGCTTTTCAATTTGGGCCGGCGTTATCTGCGGAGCCAGCAACACGTAAGTATATAATCCGTTGTTGATCCACGTAGTCATGTTGCCCGAGTTTTTATAATTCGAAAGCGGGATGACCAGATCAAATTCTAGATGTGAATTGGAAGGAACATCTTTGGCAATGCCCGTTACGTTCAATGGCAGGTACTTATCAACCATTATTACTTTTCCCATTGCATCATTGATACTGCCAAAATATTTTTTTGCAGTTGTTTCAGTAAGTACAACACTGTTTGGATTTAGCAAGGCAGTTGATGCATTCCCTTTTATCAAAGGGAAAGTGAATAGCTGGAAAAAATTTGAATCTACGTCGATCACCTTCTTTTCGTGAAAAGATTTATCTCCGATAGTAACAAGATTATCTGTTGGATTTACGCGAATAGCTTTCAGTATTTCGCCCTTAAAGTCATTAAGTAGTGCAGGCGCATAAGGCCCGGAAAGATAGGACACGCGACCTTGCTGTCCTTCATTATTAAACTCGCGCATCACCCGATAAATATGATCTCCTTGTTTATGAAAATTGTCAAAACTAAATTCATTCCTGATGAAGAGAAAGATCATCATACAGACTGTGATGCCAATTGTTAAGCCAAGAATATTGATGAAAGAGAAAATTTTGCTCTTCATCAAATTTCGCCATGCTGTTTTGAAATAATTTTTAAACATAAAATGTATTTGAGCTAATAGCAATTAACCATTAGCCTGGATCGAGTTTAGAATTCAGGTTGAATAATTTTTTCTATTCAAAAGGCAAAGCCAATCCCTGAGAAACTTTTCAATCAATGTACCAGGCCTGTATTCTACTGATAAATAGTTATTTATATAATTTATTGCTTGCAAAAGTGTTCATATACGAACACTTGTTTAAGAAAAGTGAACGGTTTGACATAAGAGAAAAGAATAAGCCTGGCTGTGGCTAGTGCAGTTGTTCATACGGCCAGCCTGATTTATAGGGCTGATAGGCTGTTCTAAAGACAGCATGGGATAGTTATAAAGGATAACGGCTGTAATAGTTTTTCTTATTCTCACAGTCTAACGAACAGGGCCTTTGGCGATGGGCGGGGAATTAGGTCTTATGTATGAGTTAATTTATAGTTCTCTTTTTAACTTTAAAAGAGCAAACCATTCATTCATCATAAAACGTTCCACCATGACTAAAATTACGTATTTAGATTTTACAGATAATACAATTTTCTGTGGACTGGATGTTCACAAACTTAGCTGGCGAGTAAACATTCGTGATAAGGATATGGAACTTAAAGATTTTACTCAGCCGCCAGATGCGATCCTTTTACATAAACACCTTTCTAAAAATTATCCTGGTGCACATTATAAGGTGGGATATGAAGCTGGGTTTTGCGGCTTCGGCATACAGCGTGAACTTGCCGCATTGGGTATTGAATGTTTAGTATTAAATGCCGCAGATATACCCAAAGGTGATAAAGACCGCAAGCAAAAGAACGATAAGCGTGATGCCCGCAGCATAAGCCAGCACTTAAGTAATAAAAGAGATATAAACACACTTTATATTCCAGCGACGCAATGGGAGCATGCCCGCACATTGGTTCGTAATCGTCAACAGCAAATTAGCGACAGCACCCGTTGCAAATGCCGCATTTGGCAATTTCTTTATTTTAGTTCCTTACCCATTCCTGATAAAGCAGAAACAGGGCAATACTGGAGCGGTAAGTTCATCACAAAACTCCAGCACATGGATTGTAATAACAGTTCTGAACTAAAAGCAACTTTAGATATAAAACTTCAGGACTATCTTCATAAAAGAAAACTGCTATTGGAAAGTACCCGGGCTATTCGAAAAATGTACAGGCAACCACCTTACTGGCCCCTCATGAAGCTGATACTAACTATTCCCGGAATTGGCGAAATAAATGCTGCCATTATCTTATTTGAACTTCAGAATATTTTCCGGTTTAAAACTTTTGACAATCTATGCAGTTATGTTGGGCTGATTCCGGATACCGACGATAGCGGCGATACCAGGAGGAACAAGGGCCTTACGCATCGGCGCAACAACTTCCTGAGAGAAGCGATCATTGAAAGCAGTTGGGTGCTTACCAAAAAAGATCCGGCCATGCTCATGAAGTATAAAGATTATTGCAAACGAATGCATAAAAATAAAGCTGTCATTAAAATAGCCAGGCATTTACTGGCACGCATTAATTATGTGCTAAGAAAACAAACGCCTTACGTAAGTGGCCTGGTAGCCGGATAGACTCCATGCGTTTTTAAAGGCATTGTTCTCTGGATTTTGTTCCCCGACAAAAAGAGAGACTGATAAAATATCAGCCTCTTTCATCGAACAGGAAAAAATCCTGTTGAAACTGGCTTATCCCTTGCAAAGTTGCACGCCGGCATTGCTTTGCTCTGTTTGGGCCAGTAAACTAAAATTAAAAAAAACTTATGCAAAATATAAGAAAAGATTAAATGGCACACTCACCGCTTAGACGGAATTTGCAGCACATCGTTAATCCGCTGTCGTCTGTTTCACATTAGGATTCAGGTGTGCATTTTTAAAAAGTTAAAAGAGACCCTGCAGCACCCAGGTGCCATAAACATTGTGCGATGTCTATTTATAGAAGTGTGCTTTTCATATTTTAGCACAGCTAGCTAAAACCATATCCATGTAAAAAATAAAACCAAAAAATATTTAATAGACAGATGCAGCAGAAAACTCAACATAGAAGTATTCCGTCTGCTTGCAACCGAAGGCCCAATTGAAATACTGAAGTTGAAGATAACAACTAAAAGCTAAATTGAAAAACGTCGAGCTGGAACAAAAGCAAAACGGAAGTACAAATGTTGATTGTACTTCCGTCTGCCTCAATAACGCCAAACCCCGTGTTAGCGGTTCGTTGCTTTTCTTAAATTTCGTTTTGCTTATTTTATAAAACGGTGAATTGCTTTATCGGCGTTATCTTGAAATGAAGTATTTTTCAAATCAGTGTAAAAAGTGCTCTGGTCAACCACGTCCCCTGATAACTTACCCTCTTTACTTGCATAAAAAACGCCACTTTTATATCGCTCATCCGAAATGCCATCTACAAAGCGTTTTGCACCTACTTCTAACTTATGCACCATTCCTCCCATCAATGGAAATACAACAGGCATCATAAAATACTTCAACATAAATTTCATTGCCGGGGGCAAATTATCTGGTGCCATGAGTTCCCTTTGTGTTCCCGGGACTCATAACAACAAATTTGAGGTCAGGATATTTTCTTGCCATTGATAACGTCCACATGGTTGCTGCATATTTAACGTATCCGTATGCTTGCGTTACATCGAATTTATTACCAAAATATGATCCATCAAGAACAGCAGCAAACTCATCTACAGAAGAAGTCTTCATTGCAACCGGTTTCATTCCGAGCATCTTTACTCCCGGTACAGCTTCCGCACTGACTGATAGTACTGCTTTTTTTAACTTATCATGTTTTATTAATTCCTCCACTAAAATTACATGACCTAAAATATTCGTAGCAGCTAATTCATTCATACCGGAAGGCGTAATGTTTCGCAGCCGTTTTCCCAACCATTCCACCTGCATTTAAAATTACTGCATCAATAGGTTCCTTTATTTTTTCTACTGCTTTTCTTACAGAATTTGCATCCGAAACATCCCCAATAATAATTTCAAAAATCTTTTTTCCCGTTTTCTCCTCAAGGTCTTTTTTTGCTGCCTCGGCTTTCGCTTGATTTCTGCAGAAAAGAATTACCTTTTTTGTTTCTTTTTTCAATGCTAACTGTCGGGCAGTCTCTTTCCCAAGCCCAATATTTGCTCCGGTTATTAATATGCTTTCGTTCATTTTTTATCGTTTTTTATTAGTGTAAAATCACGATGCAAAAATGAAACTTAAAATAAATTCAAACTTGGCAGTAAAGTTCAAAAACTGGTAAATTCAGTTCAACTACTTCTTACGATACTCAGAAGGCGATTGATTATACTTTTGTTTGAAGGTCTTTGTGAAATGTGAAGTGTCCTGAAAGCCAACTTCGTAACAAATTTCAGATACAGATAATTCGGTTGATTGTATTAGCTCAAGAGCCTTTTCCAATTTCTTTTCTTTAATGAAATTGGCTGGTGTATCACTAAACTGTGTTTCAAAATCTCTCTTAAATGTTGAGAGGCTTCTCCCAGTCAAACGGGCTAACTCGACTATAGAAATAGATGAGTATAAATGTGCTTCTACTACCTCAAATAAACCTGCTTGTCTTGGATTAAATAAATGAGAGAATAAAGTAATTATATTTTCTGCATTGTCTGTTTGAAGAAGCAATAGGATGAGTTCTTTGATTTTTAATTTAAGCAAATCGTCTGTAACCAGGTTTGGGTTCTCAAAATAAAAATCAAGGCTTTGGATGAAATGGGTTATAACACTTTGTTTTTCTATTTTCCTGATGTAGGGTTTGATAGCATCGTCTTTTATGAAATTTGGAAATTCGTTTTTGTATAATTCTTTCAAAATGTCTGGATATAGATGGACAGCATAAACTTCACAAGTCTTAGCAGGATGTTTTCGAATTGCGTTTGTGAAGTAGTTACCACATCTTAGTAAAACACTTTCCTCTGTTTGAATAGATAGGTTGTCAGTTGGGGAAGTGAAAGACATTTCCCCTTCCTTAAGGTAAGTAAAACAGGCTTCGTCCTGAAAAACTGAATCAAGTCTTAATGGTGGCTTGATTATTAATTTTTCAATTGCACATTTATTATTGATGTCAAAATGTTTTCTGTCGAGAATCATTTCTTATTGTAGTTCGTGGGATTTCTGTACAATGACCGATAACGGTGAGTATTGCTGCAGGTGGGGAATTCATTGAACGTACCGCCCGGAACTGTTGCTCAACAATGATTTAAAAGATGAAGATAAGAACTTTTGCTTGGCTTTGTTCATTGGTTGGAACTGTTGCTAATAGAGAACTGGAGACGAAGTTAACAATGTCCAGCCCGCTTGCAGCAATAAGGTTGTTGTGCGTTCGTACTTTTTTGTCAAGCCGCATAACCATTTTTTATCCCAATTGATTCCTAGTAAGTAAAAAGAGTAACAAAGGAAAAAATAAAACAAAATTGCGACCTTTAGAAGTTAATCATTTAGACTCGTTTATTCCTATATTTAAAGAATCGAAAACATGATGAACAATAGAATCCCGCTGCGGCTTAGTCATTCCTTTTGTATCAAAAGATTTGTTGTAATGAATAACGTGCCCGTTTTTATGAGCGTCTACACGAATGCTTAATTTATTATTTTTTTCATCAATGGTGGTTTTTATATTATTCCTTGCCTCACAACTAAAAAGCATAGCAAATAAAATAATTTTTGAAATTGTAACTGCAGTTTTATAAACCATAACAGATCAATTAATACTTTAGTTAATAATACCTTTTTGCTTTTTTATCTTTACGTTGAAATAATAGGTTATTGAAATAGTCCAAATTGACCAGCCAAAGTAAAAAAATCTTTGTGTGAGCCCTTCATATTGCTGACCGAATGGCTTAATAAATCTTGTTAGCAGCAACATCATAAAAATAAAGCTCACCAAAATCAAATTATTTATTTTGGAAAACTCATTATCTTTTTTCCAAAGAATATAAGACAATAGATTTCCAAGTGCGACAAATAATGGTAACGGACCTGTTGCGGTATGCAACTCATCACCTAAGGGAAATATTGCTGCCCATAGAAAGGTGACAGGCATAAAAAATGTTGAAAGTTCAGGAAGGGTAGATAATTTCAATTTGCGTGATAATTTATAAAACTCAATTGAAAATAATAAAGACAAAAATGAAAGTATTAAGAGGCAAACAGAGGTAAAAAATTCTGATCTTGTTCCAATAGCTCCTAATTCGCTAACCACATTTTTTAAATGATTGTAGTTTCCATGAATAGCCCCGCTTATAAAAGTAATAAACCAAAAAAGGATAGGACTTACATAGCCGCAAAATAAAAATGCGGTAAAATTCCTCTTGCTTTTGTAAATAAAAAATAGGCTAAGAAAAAATATAATTACAACTGATGCTAATAATTTAAAATTCCAAATTAAAGGGTGAGGAAGCGTCACTATCTGTATATAGCATTTTGTCACTTTATTTAGAAGTATAATAAAATTATAGTTATGCCCCGCTACTACGTTAAAGGATAAGGAATCAATATCAGAACTAAAAGTAATTTTTTTTGATTTGTAAAACCATTTGCTTCTTATAACATATACATCTGGCTTTTTGGATGGTTCTAATATCCAGCCGTTTTTTAGAAAAAGGTCATTCGCCAATTCTTAAACTTACTTTATCTGATGCTGATTTCATTATTCGCAAGCTATCTTGTCCAAAGCTTACCTGCACAAAAAAAAATCAAAAGAAAACTTAGTAATAATTTATACACGGTGATTGTTATTTAGGTCTTTTAGTATGACGCGTACGTTCGGTATTTGCGATGGCAGGGCATCGAAGCTCGTACGCTTGTACCAAAGCTGATTTTTGTTTTGTTGCCGATGTTAATTACAATTGTTCAATAGGGAAATGTCAGCCGATAACTAAAGTCAAATAGAATCACTACTGTTGAAGTGCGTTCCGTCGCCACTGCTATTGCAAATATTTTTGTGTGTGGCAGCGCTTTCAATTAAGACAAGTTAACATTAATTTGTTATACTTGTCTTGACCCAATCTGAATATTTTGTTTCCTCGGGTACATCAGTAGGGCTTTCAAAAAACAGACGAAAACCGTCAGGGTCGGTTATCATAATTTCCCATAATCTATTACCAACCATTGGCTCTGTCACATCAATTCCCTTTGATTTAATTCATGATATAAAGCAATTGCGTCTTTGCAAGTAAAATTGATAGATACACAAATACCTTTTTTGCTTCCGTTAAACATAGTGGCAGGTTCATTTGTTTTCTTATGTTCCTGAAGCATTAAGGAAGCCTCGCCAAGTTTAAGCCAGCACCATTCTATTCTCCCTCTTGGTTCCCATTTATTTTTCAAGTCAAAACCAAATCTTTTTATATAAAAATCAAGTGAAGTGTCCATGTCTGCAACCATAAAAAATGGAACAGCTTGTTTAATATTTGAGTCACTCGTTAACTTGTTTTCAATAATTGACAAGAACTTTATTTTTATACTTATAAATTAATAGTCACAATTTATTGCGATTAAAGTTTATGCTGTTACATCGCATTGCCACCAACGTTCGGGTATTTGCGAAGGCAGGGAATTCATTGATTGTCCAGGCCGGTACAAATAACCATTTGAAAATATGTTTGTTGAAGTTAAGTACTAAAGCTGAAGATTGAACGTCTAGCCCGAACCGCTGCTGATGCCTGCACATAGCCGATGTTCCATTGTCCAGCCCTGCTTTTGCAAATACTTTTGTTGGTGGTAGTTTTTCTATCCTACTATCGCAACTCTATTTTCATGACTAATTTTTTAGCTCAAGAACTTTTTCAGTGTCAATGCGTATAAGCGTATATACAATTGTATTTGTTTTAAGCTCAATAAATCCATGGGGAGTGTTTGGGGGAATTACAACGATATCACCAGGTCCTACTTCGTATTGCGTCCCGCCAATAATATGTTTACCTGTCGAACTTGGACCAGTTATTTTGAGAACTATTGGACTGCCAGCAGGAATTCTTACAGCTGTGTCAAGCACTCCTCCAACAACTAAAATTCCCTTTCCTTCAATGATGTGATACACCTCTGTAACCACATCATGTATAATTGCGTCTGGTGGTGTTTCGCCATTTATTTTTGAACGACTGACTACAGAAACACCGACATTATACTTACCTCCAATTGAAACTACACGAAGAACTGAGTCTGCGACGGCTCGTCCCTTACCAGTTTCTCCAGCAGCAGAAATTTCAGCAGTATGAACTATAATCGCCTTCCCAACAGTTGTGTCTGACTTGTCGCTATTTTGTCCTAAAAGATTTAGTGTGAATAATGAAAGTAAAATCATTAAACCAAATTTCTTCATTGTCATACTTTAAAATTTATTATATACTTCAGTCACTATAAAATTACCACCAACGTTTGCATTTATGTAATTACATGCAACCCCAATTTTAAAATCCTTTCATTTTCACCCCTTATAATCTTCGTTTTTTGTATTGTTTGGTTGCGTAAAGCCATCCGATAATTATCGGGTTACCAATCCAAAGTAATATTTTTATTTAGCTCGTTCAACACATTTGGAATATTTATCAAAGTTTCTTTTTTTACATGCAAATATTTCTCTGTCGTTTTGATACTAAGGTGCCCGAGCAAATCTTTTATGTAACGAATGTCTATTCCCTTTTCTAATAAATGGGTAGCGAAACTGTGCCGAAGGCTATGGATGCCCACGTCTTTATTAATCTTTTCTTTTTCTTTTGCATCCTGAAATATTTGCTGGGCGCTTCTCACACTATATGCTTCTTCCGAGCTCTTTGATACTATCAGGCGGCGAACCCGGTTTAAAGTTGATGATTATTATA
>CAWJTH010000071.1:0-10567 GCA_963845495.1 uncultured Chitinophagaceae bacterium | reverse complement strand
AAATGTTTTTGCCACTGTAACGTACTGAGACTTCAGCTGCATCTGCTGCAACCAATCTACCAATTCTTGTTTTTCAGGATTGGCGGCATTATTTACCATCCACACCAAAATTTCTGGATAAAAATTGCCAGAAATGGAAGACATGCCTTTTGCGCCGTTTCTTACCGCAAAAGATGCGTTTGGACTATGGGCGTCATAAAATTCCAAATCGTTATTGCCAGATGTTTTTAATATCTCCAGTTTTGCGGCCACTTGTGCTTTTTCAATGGAAGTATCTTTATGGTATACAAACCTGCCCGTATCCAATAAAGTTTTAAACACTTCGGCACTTAAAATTCGTTTGTAAGGCGCTGGGCATTCATAGGTTCCCAACGGAATGCCGGGCGTAAGTGCCAGCATTTTATTGAAATTGCGGATTAAAATCTCATCACTGTCGTCAATATTGGCATAATGGCCGGTAATTAAAATAACCGCGTCGATACCGGTATCGTAAATCTTTTTGGTGAATTCGGCTTTGTCTTCAATGGTTAATCCGAACGAGCCGGTGGCCACAATCGGCACTCGGCCACGCACATATTTTACAATGTGGCTGGTCAATTCCAAGCGTTCATCTTCGCTGATGCTGTACATTTCGCTGCTTAGGCAATTGGCGAAAAAACCTTTTACGCCAGCGGCGAGATAAAAATCAATCAACCGGGAAACAGCGTCGAAATCCACCTTTGCTTTCAGCGAAAAAGGCGTAATCATCACAGGTACAAATTTCTTTTCAAGGGCAGACATGGTTCATCATTTTTGAGTTGATAAAAATTGGATTTTTTGGCAATAAAAAGAATACCGTAAAATGTTGTTATGCTGGATTATTTTACTTTTTTGTAAAGTTCGGTGTTTGGGAAGGTTTGATACGCATGTTTTATTGATAAAAAATGTGAAGGATGGCACACGGATAAGATGGATTTGCACGGATTTTGAAAATTGGTTTTCATAACGGATTTTCATAGCCGCTGCGCAGTATTTTAATCCCCAAGGTAGGTATTATTATAAAAAAAATGACTATCCGCTATTTGGGATAAAGTACCAGCGGTACGAAATGTTGGTAAAATCCGTTACAATGACGCACCTAAGCCCCAGCGGGGCGACATGTGAACCGCAAACATTTCGTGCCGCTGGCACTCCGTTTCGCTATTGTTCATGTTTCTTTACCAACATGTCAGCCCGCTGGGCTTTAAAACATGCTGATATTCTAACAGTTAGCTGATTCCAAATGGTGGATAGTCATTAAAAAAAGGCATATATTCCAAGCTTTTTGAATCCCGAAGGGGTGACATTTTCGAAAATATCACCCCTTCTGGGTTTATACATATGCCTCATTGCATCTGTTTCTATAATAATGCCATTCCTTCGGGATTATAAACTGGATAAAAGCTGGAAATTTTTTAACCGTAAAATCTCTTGATTCTTTCAACACATGTGATTAATGATTATTTTGGAAATTGTGGTCTGTGATGCAAGACTGTGGCCGTGCGCCAGGGATGGAAGTGGAAAGCCCACAGGACGCCTTTTTATCGAATGGCCAAAAAGAATAGCGAGTATTTAAAATTAGTGAATTGGCGGCCGCGGACTTGCAACGGACAGCCCGCCCGGGCGCCCAAAAAAGTTTCTCGGCAATCATTCAGTTTCGCACGAGCAGGCGTTGCGGAGCAACGTCTCTACAAAAGAATTCAATTCCATAATCATCTATCCTCGGCAAGAGACGTTGCAGAGCAACGTCATACATCGCCACAAAAATGCACTTCCAAACCTAGTTCGGCCAATGCCGCTGCCTTTATTTTGCAAGCTTTTTGCGCCATGTTTGCATCATCGGCATACACCACGTGGATGTGGTTTGCCTTGTGGCGGGCCATCATCTGGTCGCGGGAAATGCCGCTTAAAATACCATGCATAATTGGCCAAGCGGGGGTGGTTGCCTGCCAGCGGCGCTGGGTTTCCTCTTCGGGCAATAAAGCCACTTTACCAACTCCCAAATCGCAATGTAACTTATTGTCCATCAAATAGATACGACTCCAAACAATATCGCCGGGCTTACTGTTTCCTTTCAATGTTCCGCCGCCCATCGGGAAAAACATGGGTGGTTGGCGTTCGCTGCTGGCACCTTTGTAACCGTTGATAAAATGTGCCGGCGGCGCCGCTCCAGAAATTAAAAACACCCAAACAAAATCGTCCACGCCATCGCCTTTGAAGTGCTGGCCCCAACGCAAATCGTGCAACGTATTTTCGCCGCTCATGCCCAATTCGTTCCACAAACGGTAGGTAATCAGCGCATCAATTCCGGCACATTCGTCCACTTCGTTAAAATGCGGCAAGGCTTTGTTGGCATATAATTCTTTGCCAGCGGTTGAAAAAGCCGGCGGCCTTTCAGTATTATTCAGCAATCCTTCCACCAAATCGCTGGCGGCGCAAATATCTTTTAACCCTTGTTGATATTGGATTCCGATGGTGTCGCAACCAAAATCATCGGCCATGCGCAGGGCAGCAATGTACATTTTGCACTGCTCCAACGTTTGCGCACGGGTCAATTCTTGTTTGCTGTTTTCGCCCCAATTAAAATGCATGCCTTTATCTACAAGCCAGTCTAGCACTGCGTTTGCCTCATCGTCGGTTACGTTTCGCATGGCGGCGTAGAGTGAAGATTGGCTAAGCCGTTCCTTAAAAATGCCAGTAGCGTGCAACAAATCATCCGGCACAATGGCGTTGTACATGCCCATGCAACCTTCGTCGAACACGCCCATGATTGCTTTTTTCTTGCGGAGCTTTTTGGCGAATTCGCGGCCTAATTTTTCATCTTCCGAAGGAATATTTATAGCTGCATATTCTTTTACATGGCTTTCATCGTGAACAATTGAACCCGTTTCTAGCCATTCTTTCAATTTATCGGTAAAAAAATCATCATCAAAATTTTCACTCCACAAGCTGCTGTATTTTACATTGGCTTTGGTAAGCGAACCGTTTAAATTCAACATGCCCACCAGTCCTGGCCATTGGCCGCTCCAATTGGCAACGGTTAAAATGGGGCCTTGGTGGGTTGTCAATCCGGCCAACACATGATGGCTGTATTGCCATAAACTTTCGGCCACAATCAGCGGGGCGTTTGGGTCGATTGTTTCAAAAACCGTCATGCCCATTTTTTGGGAATCGATCAATCCATGTTTTTTTTCAGGATTATAGGCATGCGCACGTTTGATGGTATAGCCAAGTTTTTGCAATGCCTCACCCAACAAGGTTTCCATATCCACTTGTGCCGCCCAACAATCTTGATTAGCGGAAAGCCGTAAATCGCCGCTGGCAATTAATGTGATTTCTTTTGTCTGAGCCATAATTTATATTATTTATAAGATGGTTTAAAAAGCAAGCGATGGGCTGCGCCCAACGCTGATATATGTCGTCCCGTTGGGACTTTTATCCCGCAAATTCAGTCCCTTTCACTTATTTCTTATTTCTTATTTCAAATTCCTTATTTCTTATTTCTTATTTTCTTTTGGGCGGCTATCGGGCTGTCTGTAGTACTCCGCAGCGCCAATTCACTTATTCAGAATTATCCATTATTAATTATTCAATTATCCATTATTATGGCGCTTTACGGGGTACTACTGCCCATCCCGGCCGCACGGTCACACCAGTCATTTGTTTACGGAATATTCATTTATTTTATTTTCAAGGCCTACTACTTTAATTTAATTTATAAAACTTCCAGTTCCTTTTTTTGAATTTTTACTTTTGAATTTTTACTTTTTAATTTCGTTATTAAAACACCCGTTAAAAAAATTGACAATGTGCCAATAACAATTACCATATTGGCATTTAATTGATTTTTTATAAACGCATAATTATCGGGTAAATAATGCGAAAACGTCATCCATAAAATAACAAGAATCCCTATGGCAACAGCAATCATGGCTTCGGCGCTTTTTGTTTGTTTGCTGATTAGGCCTAATAAAAACAAACCCAACATGCCACCTGCAAAAATGCCCGACAACTCCCACCAAATATCTAAGATGCTTTTAATACCAATCATGGCCAAACCCGTACATAAACCTATAATCCCAAATAAAACGGTGGTAATATACAACATCGAAAATTCTTTTTTATCTGATGCTTTTTTATTAAAATATCTTTTATAAATATCTTTTGTAAAAACGGTAGCGCAAGCATTCATACCCGAACTGATGGTGCTCATGGCCGCCGAAAGAATCGCTGCAACAATTAATCCCAAACAAATTGTAGGCACTTTATTGACCATAAAATGTGGCATTACTTTATCAGCATAATCGGCTGGTTTTAATTGCGACATATAATTGGTAATTGCGGAAGCCGATGCATTAATTCCTAATTTATCAACCGCTACAGAATGTTTTAATGCGTCAGTTAAATCTGGATGTATTTGATAATAAGAAAACAATGCGGAACCGATAATAAAAAACAATAAAGAAGCCGGCACATATAAAACTACGCAGAGCCAAATTGATTTAATTGCTTGTTTATTTGATTCCGCCGTATGATAACGCTGGATATAATTTTGGTCCATGCCAAAATTATTTAAATTAATAAAAAAGCCATACAATAAAACCACCCAAAAACTAGATTCTTTAAAATTAAATGCAGCAGTACCCAAACTGAATTTGTGGTTATCGTTCGCAATTTGAACAATTTGCGAAACGCCATTTGGCATGGCTTTGATGATTAAAAATAAAATTAATAAAGCTCCCAACGTTTTTAATACCCCTTGAATTACTTCTGTCCAAATAACGGCTTCAATGCCGCCCATTACCGTGTAAATAATAATGCAAATGCCCATCACAATCATAATGGCTGCCAGCGAAAACCCAAGCAGGGCATGGATTGTAAGCGCCATGCCAAAAAATATAGAACCCATCCGGGCAAATTGCGTTAGTAAAAAACAAACCACAGCATAAGTTCTGGCCCATGGTCCAAAACGATTTTCTAAATTGGTGTAAGCTGAGACTTCGCCCGTATTCCTATAAAACTTTACAAAATATTTGGCCGCAATCCAAGCCGCAAAGGGCATGGAAATACTAAACACAAAGGCATTCCAATTAGTGCCAAAAGCTTTGCCGGGAACGCCCAAAAAAGTATTGCTACTTAAAAAGGTGGCGTAAATACTCATGCCAATTGCCCAACCAGGAATTTTACCGGAAGCCTTGGTAAATTGTTCCGTGTTTTTATTTTTTCGTGAAAAATAAAAACCGATGTAAATCATCGCCAATAAATAAATGGCAATAATTGAAACATCTAAAATAGGCAAGTTTTGCATTCGTTACAAAGTAAAAATTCAAAAGTAAAAAGTAAAAAAACTAAATCAGACTTTCACACCAATTCAATACCTTTCAACATTTTATCCAAATTCCAAATTCCAAATTCCAAATTCCAAATTCCAAATCCCAAATTCCAAATCCCAAATTCATAATTCATAATTCATAATTTCTTTAGTCCACGCTCGGTTTCAAATTCATCGGAATAACGCCCGGCCATTTACCATCTTTTATTTCTTCTAATTTTAATTTCGACGGATCAATTTTTACGTATTTAATTTTTTGCCTGCGCCAAGTATACACAATATGCACCATGCCATCTTTTGATTGAATAACCGACGGATAAGAATATTGACTGATCGGCGAATCTTCCAGAATTACAGCGGCATACCATTTAACTCCATCTTTTGAAATCGCTACATTTAATGGCGTTCTCGCACCTTTTCCTTTGGGTAACGTATCTGCCGGCAACACATGATTATACACCAATAATTGTCGGCCATCTTTTAAGGTAACAGCATCGGTTCCTGAATTATTATTGGGCAACGATGTTTTTGACAGGGCCGACCAAGTTTTACCATTATCATTGCTCCAAGCTTGCATAATAGCCCTGTCTTGACTCCGACAAAGAATTTGCAGTTTGCCATTTCCGTAATTTAAAATGCTCGGCTGAATCGCATTTGTTGTTTTGCCATCGTTAATTGGCCCGATATAATTCCAAGTTTTTCCGTTGTCTTTGGTTAATTCAAAATGCACTTTCCAACCGCCAACTTCTGTGCTGGATGGACATAATAAATCTCCGTTACTTAATAAAACCGGTTTATTTTTAATCGGCCCCAAATAATTTTCCGGCAATTCTTTTGCGCCGCTCCAAGTTAATCCGCCGTCTTTCGACGATTTCATCCAGCCTGTCCAAGCGGCCACTTTTGGGCCAATTTTATAAAATAATAATAATTCACCGCCTGGAATTTGATATAAAACGGGGTTCCAGCATGCGAATCTTAATGTATCGCTTTTTATGCCGTTGGCAATAGAAACCGGTGCCGTCCATTTATTATTTATTAGTCGGCTAAATCTAATTTCCACATCTTTATTGCCTTCTTTTTTTCCACCAAACCAAGCTGCTACAATGCCTGCTGGCGTCTCGGCAACAGTAGCCGCATGACTTTCAGGAAACGATGCCGTGTCAAAAATGAATTCGTCTGTAATTATTCCAGCCTTCCATTTTTTTGATTGTGCAGTTGCAATATTTGTAATTGCGCTGCATGCTAATAATAATATTAAAATATATTTCATCCTATTCATTTATTTTAAAATTAGATTTATATTAAATACTTCGCATTAATTACTTTTTGGTGACCAGCATTGGAATAAAGATGAGGCTTGTGTGGTAGTTTATCCTGAGTTTATCGAAGGGCTCCATTCAACTAAGGTTTTCCATGGCATCATTTACTTAATTCGGTCTTTCATTATTATTTAAAATCTTCTTGCCCATCAATTTAAATTTTAAAAATAATTTGCGGTTTTCTTGCAAACCCTGACAGGGCGAAAATACAAGCCCTGTCAGGGTGCGAAATCACAGTCATTCGTTTTACGCATGTGTCTGACGCCCAAAATACAAGGCGTCAGACACGTCTTAACTATTTAGGCGTTGCTTCTGCCTTCGCTTTTTTTTCAGCTTGTATCTTTTTTGTGAAATCACCATATAATTGGTGCCAATTCCGGCCATGTGAATTTAAATATTGTTCCGATTTAGTTTTATAAATTTCGAAAATGGCGGAGATTTGTTTCATGTTTTTAAAATCGACCGCTTGCTCACGGGCTTGTTTTAAATAACCTTCAATTGTTGCAGCCTCTTCTGCCGTCAAATCAGGCACAATTGCTCGATAACCTTGCATAGTAAAAGCCACTTTTCCGACCGTATATTTATCTAAAACGGCGGCTACTTGGTCATCGGTCAAATCCTTTTTAAGTCCGGTCATCAAATCTTGGTGCACTGATTTTGGAATAGAAGAAAGTACGATAATTTGTTTGTCAATATCGCTCAAAGGCTTACCAGTAGAGGGGTCTATGCCATCAGGCACCATAGAAGATTGGTGGCGGTTATTCCAATCACGAACCGCTTTTAAATGCGTAAAAATAACTGCGGACACTCTCTGTTCTTTAGCAGGGTCATTCAGGTTTAATGATTTTACCATTTCATCTGCTTTTACTTGAACCGCTGAATCCCTTGTTTTTGTTTCAGCATCGGCTGCAGCATTTTGTGCATGAATTGGCGAATAAACAAATGCAGCAGATAATAAAACAGCGGAGATAATTAAATATTTTTTCATGATGGTTTTTATTTATAAAAGAATTTTAAATGATAATTAGAGAGTTACTGATGTCAGGCTGAGCTTGTCGAAGCCTTAGCGGGTAATCTACCAAGGAAGATTAACATGACTGCCTTCGACAAGCTCAGGCTGACAATTTTGACCAGTGTTTATTTTCATTTTAATAACTAATTTTTAATTGTAAAAGAATAATCGCCTGAACCTACTTGACATACAGCATATCTATTTTCCATACGCAAAAATTTAACGTCAGTTGAATTTGGCGTTTTGCCATCTTCCATAATTCTGGAGCGTTCATTAGTAGGTAAATAAATAATTGCAATGGTATTTACCGGAACAGTAATATTCCATTCAAACCTCTTATCACTGTTTTTCCATTCGCTTTTAATTAAGCCATGTACTGATTGATAGCTGGCATTTACAAACGTTAAACCATCAACCGGATTTGGTTTCATAATTATTTTCTTAAAACCAGTCTCAATTGAATCCGATTTAATGCCGCCTAAATTTTCATACATAAATGTCAATAAATCGCCCAATAACATCACATGGTTTTGCGAATTCATTTGCGGGTCGGCCGTATTGCCATTCCATAATTCCCAAATAGTAGTGGCACCGTTTTCAACCATATAACCCCAACTTGGGTAAGTGGTATTGGAAGCCAATTTATATGCAATATCGGGTCTGCCATTATTACTTAAACCACGCATTAAATATTGACTGCCAATTAATCCCGTGCTAATATGGCCTTCATCTTTATTTAATATTCTTGTGGTAATGTCATTAAAAACACCATCTTTTAAATTAGCTGGAACAATGCCAAAATACAACGGCAATAAATTGGAAGTCACTGTATTATTCCCATAATAATTATCATTGGAATGATAAAACTTTTTATTAAATGCTGTTTTTATTTTATCGCCCAAAGCATAATAAATAGTAGCATCAGTAGGCTTATTTATAATTTTAGCAAACTTGCCCATTAATTGTAATAAGCGATAATAATAAGCCGTTGCAATTAAAGTTCCGTCGGTGGTTCTGGTGCTATCTTTTGCATGAATTAAATTCAACGATTCTGGCGGCACACACCAATCGCCATATTTATCTTTTCCAATTAAATAATCTTTCATGTACGCTTTTTGCATGTGCTCAATCCACTTTTTCATAGATGGATAATGCAATTCGATGGAACGTTTATCGCCGTATTGCGTGTATAACATATCGGCAATAGTGATGTACGTGGCAGGCCAGGTAACATCATCCGTATAATAATTCCAAAACGCCGGAGCCACATCCGGAATGACGCCTTCGGGTGTTTGTGCCTGTTGGATATCGTTCAACCATTTAGCATATAACTTACCATTGTCAAACAAATAACTTTCACCCAACGCACCAATTGCACGGTCGCCTAACCAAGGCTGGCGCTCGTTTCTCTGTGGACAATCAATTGGCATGCCCTTATAATTGCTGGCAATTCCCCACCAAGCGTTATGGTATATTTTATTTAAAATATCGCTCGATGTCTCAAACGAACCCGTTGTTTGCATGTCATCATAAACTACTTGGCCTTCAAAATCGTCAATATTAGGTTTGCCCGGATAATTAATTATTTCTACATATCTAAAACCATGAAAAACAAATGTGGGATGCCATATCTCTTCGCCGCCGCCTTTTAAAATATATCGGTCCGTCATTTTCGCATCCCGCAAATTCCGCACATATAATTCACCGCTCGGTTGCAAACTTTCACCAAATCTTAAAGTAACGGTATCACTTTTATTTCCTTTTAATTTTAATTGTAACCAACCAACCATATTTTGCCCCATGTCCAAGATATAGGAATTAGTTTTTATTTTCTTAATTCCAATTGGTTTAACAATGCGCATTACTTTCATCGGCTCGTTCATTTGCGCCGTAATTACGCCGCTGGGAGATTTAACCAATTCTGGTTTTAACCAATTGGCATCTTTAAATCCGATATTATTCCAACCTGTTAATTCTTTATTAGCGTCGTATTCCTCGCCATCATATTCATTATTACTTCTAATTGGTCCATCGGCCGTTGCCTTCCAAGTTTCGTCAGTATTAATTATTTTTTTTGTTCCGTCAGCATATTCAATTTCTAATTGTAATAACATTTTTGGAAAACCAAAAGTGTTTATTTTTTTGGGTTTATAATTTTGGCGCATGGTAAAAAAACGACCATTTCCCAACACTGCTGCAATGGTATTTGCGCCGTTTTTAATTTGATTGGTTACATCGTAAGTATTGGTTAAAACCGATTTACGATAATCTGTTGGGGCAGGCGTTAAAACTTGGTCACCCACCTTTTGTCCATTTAAATATAATTCGTACAAACCTAAGCCCACCATATAAACCGTGGCTTTTTTTATGCTGGAATTGGCTTGAAATTCTTTTCTAAAATAGCGGGCTGACAATCGGGAAAATGTGGTTAAACTATCCCAAGGAAATGCTTTATCAAAGCCAATCCATTTTGCTTTCCAATCCGTAGGCTGTAATAAACCCATGCTCCAAAAAGCTGGCTCACTCCAATTGGATTCGCCGTTATTGGTCCAAACTTTTACTTTCCAAAAACATGGTTGACGACTGGTTAATATTTTACCAGCGTATTTATTTTGGATAGATTCATCCGAATTAACTTTTTTAGTGTCCCATAAATCACCAATATTTTTATTTAATTTATCAGCAGAAGACGCTACGATAACTTCATAAGCTGTTTGTAATGTATTTCTTTTAGATGATGTAATTTCCCAATTCAACCTTGGTTGCTTTACATCAATCCCTAAAGGATTTATTAGTAATTCGCAGCGTAAATTTTTTAATTGTATTTGCGCTGAAACAGCAGCAGATACAATTAAAAAGAATATCGTTATTTTAAATTTCATGAAG
>CAWJTH010000070.1:0-49435 GCA_963845495.1 uncultured Chitinophagaceae bacterium | reverse complement strand
AATCCTGAATCGGGATTAATTATAAAAGTAAAAACGACAGATATTGCCGGCCTGATTAATTCCATAAAGCAACAGTGGGCGGCGTTTAATCCCGGTGAGCCGTTTTCCTATTCTTTTATGGATGATTTGTACAATAAAACGTACGTAGCCGAACAAAAAACGGGTCGTATACTCAATATTTTCGCCGTTTTGACCATACTTGTTGCCTGCATGGGTTTATTTGGTTTGGCAACTTTTACGGCGGAGCAGCGCTCCAAAGAAATCGGCATCCGAAAAGTGTTGGGTGCATCGGTGGCACAAGTAACAAATATGTTATCAAAAGAATTTTTAAAACTCGTGTTAATTGCTTGCGTAATTGCCTTTCCATTATCTTATTGGGCTATGCAAAAATGGTTGCAAGATTTTGCTTACCGCATCAATATTAGTTGGTGGATGTTTTTAGTAGCAGGCGTTTTAGCATTAGTCATAGCAGTATTAACGGTTAGTTTTCAAGCGATTAAAGCTGCCATTGCAAACCCGGTAAAAAGTTTACGAACGGAGTAAGCTGTGAGCTGTTAGCTATGAGCTGTTAGCCCTTGTGTGGATAGCTCAAAGCTAAAAGCTTGCCGGTCACAATATTTATTAAATACAAATCATCAGCTAATAGCTCATAGCTAAAAGCTCAAAGCTTTCACAATGTTTAAAAATTATTTCAAAACCGCTTTTAGAAATTTTAAGAAAAACAAAGTTTTTTCTTTTATTAATATTGTTGGTTTGGCAATTGGATTAACATGTTTTATGCTGATTGCTGTTTTTGTATATCATGAATTGAGTTATGACACTTACACAACGGATGCGAAAGATATTTACAGGGTTAATTTAAATGTAACCGGCAATGGCAGCATTGATGTTTATCCGGATGTTGATTTTGCCGTTGGCGAAGGCATGAAAAATGCTTTTCCAGAAGTAAAAGATTTTACAAGGATTTCAACAGCAACTGATTTTGTAAAATATAACGACAAACAATTTAAAGAAGATAAGCTTGCATTTGCCGATTATAATTTTTTGCAAATGTTTGCTATTCCATTAATTAACGGAAACGATAAAGATGCATTGGTGCAACCTAATAGTGTTGTTATTTCAAAAGCGTTTGCAAAAAAATATTTTGGTGATGAAGAAGCAATTGGAAAATCGTTAATTATTGGTTTGCATAATGCGGTATATAAAGTAACCGGCGTTTTTGATAAAGTGCCCGATAATACACATTTTCATTTTGATGCATTTATAAGTTTATCAACTTTTACTATAAAAAATCCAACATGGAGTAATATTGGCGAATTCACTTATTTAAAACTCAATAAAAATACTGACCCTAAAAAACTTGAAGCAAAATTTCCGCAACTTGTTGCGAAATATGTTGTGCCGGAAACCATGCATGACATGGGCGTTAGTTTAGCGGAAGCGCAAAAAACTATTAACACATTTATATTTACGTTGCAACCGCTTACTGATATTCATTTATATAGCCATACAAAATATGAACTTGAACCAAACGGCGATATACAATATGTTTATATTTTTTCGGCCTTAGCCATATTTATTTTATTGTTGGCTTGTGTAAATTTTACCAATCTTTCCATTGCACGTTCTGTAAAAAGAGCAAGGGAAGTTGGCGTAAGAAAAGTAATGGGTTCAGGAAAGCCTCAATTAATAAAACAATTTCTTTCAGAGTCTGTGTTGATGACTTTTTGTGCGATGTTACTGGCAATAGTTTTCGTTTTTTTATTGCTTCCTTATTTTAATCAACTGTCTGGCAAACAATTCGGCATTTATTATTTGCTGAATTATAAATTCATAATTGTCATGTTTGCATTAATATTTTTTGTGGGTATTAGTGCAGGTATTTATCCATCATTCTTTTTATCCTCATTTAATCCCGTACAAGTTTTAAAAGGTTCGATAAGCACAGGAAAAAATAAAAATTCTTTACGTAGTGGTTTAATTGTATTTCAATTTTTTGTTTCTACTGCATTAATTACTTCTACCATTATAGTTTATCAGCAATTAAATTATATGCAAAATAAAAAACTTGGTTATGATAAAGAACAGGTTTTATTTCTGCCGGATGGTAGATTAATGGGAGAAAAACAGGATGCATTTAAACAACAATTATTGCAGGATAACCGTGTTGTTGCTGCCAGCATTACAAGGTCAATCCCCGGTGATGAATTTATGGATGGCACGCAGGTGCATCCTGAAAATGAAAACGGCAATGGCACTGAGATTCACATGAATATTTATCATGTAGATTATGATTATGTGAAAACATTAGGCATACATGTAAAGCAGGGAAGATATTTTTCAAGAGACTTTGGGGCTGACAGTAGCGGTATTATAATTAACGAAGCAGCAGTAAACGAATTAGGTTGGACTAAAATAAATCCAATTGGCAGAACCGTTGTGCGTTCTGGCCAAAAAAGATTTACAGTGGTTGGCGTGGTTTCCGATTTTAATTATGCATCGGCTAAACAAAAAATAGCGCCATTAATGATGTTGCTGGGAAATAATTCTGGCGGGATGGTAATTAAAATAAAAACAGTAGATGTAAAAGGTTTTTTAGATGATTTAAAAACAACTTGGAAATCGTTTAACCCACAAGGGCCATTAAGTTATAATTTCTTGGATGATAAATTTGCTTTTTTATATGTAAGTGAATTAAGAACACAACAAATATTTTCTGCTTTTGCAATTATTGCTATCATCATAGCAACGCTTGGTTTGTTCGGGCTTTCCGCATTTGTGATAGAACAGCGCACAAAAGAAATTGGCATCCGCAAAGTATTGGGTGCATCTGTGCAAAACATTTTGTTATTGGTATCAAAAGAATTTTTAGCACTTGTTGTAATTGCATTTATTATTTCAATTCCAATAACCTATTGGGCAATGCATAAATGGCTGGAAGATTATGCATACAGGGTAAATATCGGTGTCGGGGTATTTGCGTTAGCGGGAATCTTAGCTGTATTTATTGCATTGGTAACAGTTGGTTACCAAGCAATTAAAACAGCTATTGTAAATCCGGTAAAAAGTTTACGAACGGAATAGGCAGTGAGCTTTTAGCTATAAGCTGTTAGCCTTGTGTGGATAGCTCACAATTAACCCACACTTTTTTATTATTAAATAAATCTAGTTCATCAGCTCATAGCTCAAAGCTAACAGCTCAAGCTTCCACTATGTTTAAAAATTATTTCACAATTGCTTGGCGCAATTTGGTTAAAAACAAAGTTTATTCCACCATTAATATCCTTGGGCTGGCAGTGGGTATGGCGGTTGCCATTTTAATTGCTTTGTGGATTTGGGATGAAGTGACATACAATAAATATCACACCAACCATAGCCAGCTTGCGCAAGTGATGACAACATTTATAGACAATGACGGCAAAATGGAAACTGGATCTGCCGTGTGCATGCCTTTGGGGAATGAATTGCATACAAAATATGGAAGCGACTTTAAAAATATTTCCATGGCCTCCTGGAATTTTGGCCATGTTTTAGTAGTTGGCAATACAAAAATAACCGGCAATGGCATGTGGGTGGAAGCAAATTTTCCTGCCATGTTTTCCTTAAAAATGATAGCAGGAAACAAGGATGCGTTGGGTGATCCTTCATCTATTTTATTGTCTGCATCATTGGCAAAAGCTTTATTTGGAAATGAACCTGCGATAAATAAAATGTTGCGGCTTGATAATAAAGACAATTATAAAATAGCTGGTGTGTATGAAGATTTTCCGCAAAACACCACTTTAAATGAAACGAAATTATTGTTGCCTTGGAAAAAATATATCACCACCGAACAGTGGCTGAAAAATGCCCCAACGCAATGGAACAATCATTCTTGGCAATCGTATGTGCAAATGGCTGATAATGTTGACATGGACCAAGAAACAAAAAAGATCAAGAATATTGTGATGGCGCATAAAAATGCCGCAACCGATGGAAGAGAAGAAGCGGTTTTATTTCCCATGGATAAATGGCGTTTATACAGTGAATTTAAAAACGGAAAAGCAGATGGTGGCCGCATCCAATTTATTTGGCTTTTTTTAATTATAGGTGTTTTTGTGTTACTGCTTGCATGTATCAATTTCATGAATCTTGCTACTGCACGAAGCGAAAAAAGAGCCAAGGAAGTAGGCATCCGCAAAACATTAGGTTCTGTTCGCAGCCAATTAATTGGACAATTTTTAAGCGAATCGGTTTTAATAGCATTTGTTTCTTTTTTATTTTCCATTTTATTGGTTCTTGCATTAACGCCTTTGTTTAACAAACTTGCCGATAAAGAAATTGGTTTGCCTTGGGGCAATGTTTTGTTTTGGGTTTTAGCGCTATCATTTACCATTATTACGGGGTTGGTGTCAGGTAGTTATCCTGCATTTTATTTGTCGAAGTTCGAGCCGATAAAAGTTTTAAAAGGAACTTTTCAGGTTGGTAAGTTTGCTTCATTGCCTCGTAAAATTTTAGTTGTTATCCAGTTCACTTTTTCAATTGCATTAATTATCGGCACCATCATTGTTTTCAAGCAAATTCAATTTGCCAAAAACAGGCCGGTGAATTATAGGAGTGAAGGATTGCTTACCATAAATATGTCAACGCCCGATTTATATGGCCATTATGACGCTATTAGAGGTGATTTATTGGCAACAGGGGTGGTGGATAATATGGCTGAATCGTCAAGCCCAACAACAGGTGTATGGTCGAACCAGATTGGTTTTGATTGGGAAGGGAAAGATCCGAATTCATTGCCTGCTTTCGGAACAATTGGCGTTACGGTAGATTTTGGCAAAACAATTGGCTGGAAAGTAAAAGAAGGCAGGGATTTTTCAAAAGATTTTACCACCGATACATTGGCGATGGTGCTGAATGAATCTGCCGTAAAATTGGTAGGAATGAAGCAAGATATTGTTGGGCAAACAATTAAATTCAACGATAAAAAGTATAAAGTTGTAGGTGTGGTAAAAGATATGATTATGGAATCGCCCTACAAGCCAGTAGCGCCAACAATTTTTATGGATAACCCAAAATGGGCAAATGTGATAACTGTTGCCATAAAAAACGGCGCTCCAATAACAGATGCATTAAATAAAATACAAACTATTTTTAAAAAATACAATCCTTCCGCACCTTTCGATTACACATTTAACGACGAAGATTACACAAAGAAATTTGCCGATGAGCAACGCATAGGTAGCCTAGCAAGTTTTTTTACCACACTGGCTATTTTTATTTCTTGCCTTGGTTTGTTCGGGCTTGCATCGTTTGTGGCAGAGCAGCGTAAAAAGGAAATAGGCGTGCGGAAAGTATTAGGCGCATCAATCTACAATCTTTGGAAAATGTTGTCAAAAGAATTTGCATTGCTTGTAATTATTTCATGTTTTATTGCCATTCCATTAGCGTGGTATTATTTAAACAACTGGTTAAAACAATATGAATATAAAACCGAAATCCCTCTTTGGATTTTTATTTTATCAGGGTCGGGTGCGTTGTTGATAACATTGCTAACTGTAAGTTTTCAAGCCATTAAAGCGGCTATTGCAAACCCGGTAAAAAGTTTACGAACGGAATAAGCTGTGAGCTGTGAGCTATGAGCTTTTAGCCCTTCCGTGGATAGCTCAAACATCGCAGATCATAGTTTGTATTTAAATCTAGTCATCAGCTAATAGCTAATAGCTAAAAGCTCAAAGCTTTTCCTATGTTCAAAAATTATTTTAAAATAGCTTGGCGCAATTTGCAAAAGAATAAAACATTTTCTTTTATTAATGTTTTTGGACTGTCCGTTGGTATTGCATTTGCGCTTTTAATCGGTTCTTTTATTTGGAGTGAATTTCAAGTGAATGCCGATTTAAAAAACAATACCACAATTTACATGGTGCAAAGCAAGTGGAAGGAGCCTAATATGGGCTTTGATTTCACAACACTGGCGCCATTGTCAAAAGCATTAAAAGAGAATTTTCCTGATTTGATACAAGATTATTATCACCACGATGGCATTACATCGATTGTTTCAAAAGGCGACAAAAAATTTAGCGAAGGTTTACAGGTAGGCGATGCTAGTTTATTATCCATGTTTGGTTTTCCGTTATTATATGGCGATGCAAAAACAGCTTTGGATAAACCTGATGCGCTGGTAATTACTGCTGCAAAAGCCATTAAATATTTTGGTAAAACAGATGTGATTGGACAAACACTTACCATTAATTCTTTTTCTGGCGGCAAGCAAGATTTTCAAATTACAGGGGTAATGAAAGACCCGCCTTACAACACAATTACCAGTTGGGGAAATGGGATAAACAATGGTACAAATGAATTTTTCTTGCCTGCTACAAGTTTGCCGTTTTTCGGGAGAGAAAAAGGATTTGAAGCTTGGCAAAATGCTTTCATTTTAAGTTATGTTCAGCTTAAAAAAGGTGTAAAACCAGAAGATTTAGAAAAGCCTGTACAGCAATTATTAAAACTAAATGTGGCACCCGATGTGCAAAAAAAATTGCAGATTTATTTTACGCCGGTAAAAAATTATTATTTACAATCGAATAGCGGAATTGCTTATCGAATGGTTTATTCCTTGGGTTTTGTAGCGTTATTTATTTTATTGATGGCTATTATAAATTTCATCAATATTTCTATTGGCAATTCGGTTTCAAGACTAAAAGAAATTGGTGTACGGAAAGTGATGGGCAGCACAAAAAATCAATTAATTGCACAGTTTTTAATTGAATCAATTGTAATGGTTGCGTTTTCTGTTGTTGTTGCCTTTTTAATTTATATTTTAACTAGGCAGTTTTTTAGTGATATGTTGGGTAAACAATTACCAGAACTTTCAGCTTATCCAATTTATTTTATTGCTATTCCAATTGTAATTATTTTATTGGTTGGATTATTGGCTGGTATTTATCCCGCATTTGTTTTATCAAAACAAAAATCTATTGAATCGTTAAAAGGGAAACTAGAAACGGTAAAAGAAAAAGTAGCTTTTCGATATTCATTAATTGGTGTGCAATTTATTACAGCTATCGTCGTTTTTATTGCAGCTATTGTAATTAACGAACAAGTCAATTTCTTTTTTAATACTGATTTAGGATATTCAAAAGACAAAGTAATTACGGCAAAAGTTCCCCGCGATTGGTCGCCGAAAGGAATTGAACACATGGTAACAGTTAGAAATGAGTTTGCCAATTTGCCCGAAATTGCAAGCGCTTCTTTTTCGTTTGAAATTCCAGATGGAGCTAGTGCTAACAATAACAATAATATATATAAAGCATCGCAAGATTCTTCACACGCAATTAATGCGGAATCATTGTTTACGGATGAAAAATATTTGCAGACCTATAAAATACCGTTGGCTGCGGGTACATTTTTTAACGCAACTGGTGGTATTGCAAATACTGCCGAAGTGGTTTTAAATGAATCTGCAGCAAAAGGTTTGGGTTGGAATGCTAGCGATGCCATCAATCAAAAAATAATGTTTCAGGGGAATCCAAATGCGGCAACGGTTGTTGGGGTTGTTAAAGATTTTCATTTTGGTCCGTTGCAGGAAAATATCCGCCCAGTTTATTTTATCCATGTTAAAAACGCTATTATTTATCGGTATTTATCATTTAAATTAAAAGCTGGAAATACTGCTGCCAGCATTGCAGCTATTCAAAAAAAATGGTCGACATTAATTCCGGATGCACCGTTTGATTATGTTTTTATGGATAACACATTGGCTAAATTATATGCGAAAGAAATACAAATTAAAAAAGCATCGGAGGCTGCAACGATAATTGCATTAGTAATTGTTTTATTGGGAGTTTTAGGCATTGTAACGCAAAGTATTACCAAACGTACAAAAGAAGTAGGCATCCGTAAAGTGTTAGGCGCATCGGTAATGCAGGTAATTGCATTGTTCGCAAAAGAATTTTCTTGGCTAGTTTTAATTGCTAATTTAATTGCTTGGCCGCTTGCTTATTTAGCGGTGAGCAATTGGTTAAATAATTATGCTTATCGGATTAAATTAAATGTTTTTCCTTTTTTAATTGTTGCAATTACCCTTGCCATGTTGGTTGCAATACTTATTTTAATTAAAACAATGCGAACGGCGGCAAGTAACCCGGTAAAAAGTTTAAGAACAGAATAGCTGTAAGCTTTTAGCTATGAGCCATTAGCCCTTGCATGGATAGCTCAAAGCTTACAGCTTATATTAATATAATTCATCAGCTAGTAGCCCATAGCTAACAGCTCAAAGCTTTTTCAATGTTTAAGAATAATTTAAAAATAGCTTGGCGTAATTTGTTACGCAATAAAACATCCTCCTTTATTAATATTGGTGGGTTGGCAGTTGGCATGGCTGTAGCAATTTTAATTGGCTTATGGGTTTGGGATGAATTATCTTTTAATAAAAGTTTTGCCAATTATGATCGTATTGCCCATGTAATGCAGAGCCAAACATTTAACGGCGATATACGTACACAAACAGCTGTCCCTTATTTAATGGGCGATGAATTAAAAAGAACTTATGGAAGCAACTTTAAATATATTTCCATGGCTTCTTGGATCAATAGCCATATTTTATCTGTTGATGATAAAAAAATAACACAAATTGGAAATTATGCTGAACCGCAAATGACCGAAATGCTTTCTTTAAAAATGTTGGCGGGTACGCGTTCTGCTTTGGCTGATAATCATTCCATTATATTGGCTGCATCAACGGCAAAAGCATTGTTTGGAAATGAAGATGCCCTGAATAAAATTATTAAAATTGATAATCAATATCTCCTAAAAGTAGCCGGTGTTTATGAAGACCTCCCTTATAATTCTGACTTTAAGGGCTTGTCATTTATTGCACCTTGGCAATTATATATCGATAGTTCGTTATGGCCAGAAAAACAAACCAATCCTTGGCGTAGAAATGCTTATCAAACATTTGTGCAAATAGCCGACAATGTTGATATGAACAGCGTTTCAACAAAAATTAAAGATGTAAAATTAAATAAGGTACAAAAAGCAGATGCTTTATTTAAACCAGTTGTTTTTTTGCAACCTATGCGAAAATGGCATTTGTATTCACAGTTTAAAAACGGCATAAATACTGGCGGTAGAATTGAGTTTGTGTGGTTGTTTGGTATTATAGGATTATTTGTTTTATTGTTGGCCTGTATTAATTTTATGAACCTTTCAACAGCCCGAAGCGAAAAGCGTGCAAAAGAAGTTGGCATTAGAAAAGCAATCGGTTCGCTTCGTTCGCAATTAATCAATCAATTCTTTTCAGAGTCGCTAATTGTAGCATTATTTGCCTTTTTATTATCGTTGCTTTTTGTTCAATTAAGCCTTTCTTTTTTTAACGATGTTGCCGGTAAAAAAATAAGTATTTTATGGGCTAATCCTATTTTTTGGCTATTCGGAATTATATTTATTTTAATTACAGGATTTATTGCTGGTAGTTATCCTGCACTTTATTTATCGTCTTTCAAACCTGTAAAAGTTTTAAAAGGGGCATTTCGTGTTGGCAGTTTAGCGGCTATTCCACGTAAAGTTTTAGTGGTGGTTCAATTTTCGGTTTCTATTATTCTAATTATTGGAACCGTTATTGTTTTTCGGCAAATTGAATTTGCAAAAAACAGAGACGTTGGATATGACAGGAATCAATTGGTAATGATTTCTATGTTTACAAACGACATCCACGATCATTTTGATGCTGTTAGAAACGAATTAAAAAGCACGGGAGTTGTTTCTGAAATGGCCGAATCATCTTCGCCAACAACTTACGTGGGCGAAATAGATAATGGTTTTGATTGGAATGGGAAATCACCCGCAGTGCAAGGCGATTTTGGTGTTGTGTTTGTAACGCCCGAATATGGTAAAACAATTGATTGGCAATTAAGTACGGGGCGTAATTTTTCAAAAGATTTTGGTACGGATTCATCCGGCATCATATTAAATGAAACAGCCGTTACATTCATGAATTTAAAACATCCGGTTGGGGAAACAATTAAATGGGATGATAAAAATTATCATGTAATTGGTGTAATAAAAGATATGGTGATGCAATCGCCTTACGAGCCGGTTTCACGCACCGTTTTTGTATGGGATAAAAGCGCCCAAAATATTGTAAATGTGAAAATTGCTTCAAATGTAGGAACACACGAAGCAATGGAAAAAATAGAAGCTACTTTTAAAAAATATAGTCCTTCACAACCTTTTGAATATCAATTTATTGATAAAGAATACGAGAAAAAGTTTGGTGATGAAGTACGTATCGGAAAATTGGCCAGTTCTTTTGCCATATTAGCCATTTTTATTTCTTGTTTAGGTTTATTTGGTATGGCTTCATTTATGGCCGAACAACGCACCAAAGAAATTGGTGTGCGAAAAGTATTAGGCGCTACTGTATTTAATGTTTGGCAATTATTATCAAAAGATTTTATTGTTTTAATTATTGTTTCGTTGTTAATAGCGGTACCAATTGCTTATTATTTTATGCATAATTGGTTGCAACATTATCAATATCGCACAGCCATTTCTTGGTGGATTTTTGTTATGTCAGGGATCGGTGCATTAATTATTACTTTGTTAACCATCAGTTTTCAAGCCATTAAAGCGGCAGTTGCAAACCCTGTAAAAAGTTTAAGAACGGAATAACAGCTTTGAGCTGTTAGCTATCAGCTTTGAGCTCATTGCCAGTACTCAAATACTCAAAGTAAAAACATCCACACAAGAGCTAAAAGCTCATGGCTCACAGCTCACTGCTTGTATTCAGTTCATCAGCTAATAGCTCAAAGCTAACAGCTCAAAGCTTTTCCTATGTTTAAAAATTATTTCAAAATCGCCTGGCGAAACCTTATAAAAAACAAGATATATTCTTTCATCAACATTGGTGGGCTTGCAATAGGCATGGCAGTGGCCATGCTTATTGGACTTTGGGTTTATGATGAAGTAACCTTCAATAAAACTCATGAAAACTACGAAAATGTTGCCCAGATAAGAAGGTACTTTACCGACCCGAACACGCATGAAACCAATGGAGTGAATAATATGCATTATCCCATGGCTTCCATTTTAAGAAGCGATTACAAACAATATTTCAAGCATGTGGTGATGGCTTGGTGGCCCAGTGATTATTCCGTTTCGGCAGCGGATAAAAAAATATCAAGAAAAGGTGAGTTTATGGATGCAGGGGGATTGGACATGCTTTCGCTAAAAATGCTAAAAGGCAATTATGCTTCGTTGAATGATATGCATTCCATTATACTTTCCAAATCAACCGCAGAAGCATTTTTTGGTAAAGACGACCCTATAAATAAAAGCCTTAAAATAGATAACCGGATTGATGTGATAGTAACTGGGGTGTATGAAGATATTGCTACAAACAGCAACTACGCGGAAATGCAGTTTTTTGCTCCGTGGAACTTATGGGTTGCTTCCAACAGCTGGATACAACAGACTGAAAATAGCTGGGACAATAGTTCCTTTCCCATTTTTGTACAGTTGCAACCGAATGTTTCTATGGAGACTGCGAACGCTGCCATAAAAGATTTTTTTTATAACAGTATTCCAAAAGAAGTGGCAACCGGCATGATTAAATACAACGAGCATGCATTTTTATATCCTATGAAAGACTGGCACTTGTATTCTGATTTTAAGAATGGCTTGCCAAATGGCGGCCGCATAACATTTGTATGGCTTTTCGGTATTGTGGGAATTTTTGTACTGTTGCTGGCCTGCATCAATTTTATGAATTTAAGTACGGCACGTGCAGAAAAACGGGCTAAAGAAGTAGGCATTCGTAAGGCAATAGGGTCTTTAAAAAAACAATTGATACAGCAATTTTTAAGTGAATCATTTTTGGTAGTATTTTTAGCTTTTATACTTTCACTACTGTTTATTTTATTGTCGCTTCCGTGGTTTAATGGATTGGCGGATAAGAAAATATCATTACCTTTTTCAAATCCTTTATTCTGGTTGTTTAATCTTGCATTCATAATTATAACGGCTTTGCTGGCTGGAGCTTACCCGTCCTTTTATTTATCGTCCTTTCAGCCGGTAAAAGTTTTAAAAGGTTCAATTCGTTTAGGCCGCTTTGCAGCATTGCCACGCAAGGTGTTGGTCGTAATTCAATTTACCGTGTCGGTGATTTTAGTTATTGGAACTATAGTAGTGTATAGGCAAATTATGTTTGCGCAAAACCGGCCGATCGGCTATAACAGAGAGGGTTTAATCACCATTTCTAAAAACGACCCCAACTATGAAGGTAAATTAGACGTATTGCGAAGCGAATTGCTGAATACAGGCATGGTTACAGACATGGAGCTTTCGTCGAGCCCTTTAACGCAAATCGGGAACAATTCAAGCGATTTTGATTGGATCGGTAAACAACCAAGAGAATATTCTTTTGCTGTAACCAATGTGTCGTATGGTTTCGGCAAAATGGTTGGCTGGCAGTTTATTGCCGGCCGTGATTTTTCCAAAGCTTTCGCTACCGATACCACTAAGGTTATTATTAATGAGACCGCCGCAAAAGATATGGGATTTAAAAATCCTATCGGTCAATTTATAAAGATTGCTGGCGGTACACAATCCCGGCAAATAGTTGGTGTAATAAAAGATATGGTGATGGGTTCACCGTATGAACCAGAGAAGCGTGCCATTTTCTTTTTGGACGCAAAGTACAATACAGCCAGCCAAATCGATATAAAAATAAAACCGACCGTAAGTGCTAATAAGGCACTACCAAAAATTGAAGCCGTTTTTAGAAATATAGTCCCATCCGCTGCATTTGATTACAAATTTGTAGATGAAGAATATGCCAAAAAATTCGGTCAGGAACAACGCATCGGTAAGCTGTCTACTTTCTTTGCTGTCCTCGCCATAATTATTTCCTGTCTGGGCCTTTTTGGTTTAGCCAGTTTTGTAGCTGAACAGCGTAACAAAGAAATTGGTATCCGGAAAGTTGTCGGCGCTTCCATATTCAGTATCTGGAATTTATTGTCAAAAGAATTTATTGGGTTGGTAATTATTTCATTACTTATAGCAGGCCCAATTGCTTATTATTTTATGCATAACTGGATAATACAATACACATATCACGCTAATATTTCATGGTGGATTTTTGCAGCAGCCGGAGCAGGGGCTTTAGTAATTACATTATTTACGGTAAGCTTCCAGGCAATTAAAGCAGCAATTGCAAATCCGGTAAAAAGTTTAAGAACGGAATAAAGCTTTGAGCTGTTAGCTATGAGCTTTTAGCCCTTGCCAATATAGATTATTAAAATAAAATAATTTTTAAAATAGAAATACTAAAACTATTAAAAACTGCTCAAGGCTAATAGCTCAAAGCTAATAGTTTAAAGCTAAAAGCTAAAACCATGATAAAGAATTATTTATTGTTGGCATTTAAAAACTTACGCAAGCAAAAGGTTTTTTCTTTAATTAATATTTTAGGATTAACGGTAGGAATTACTTGCTGTTTAATGATTTTTCTTTTTATTAAACATGAATCAAGCTTTGATGATTTTCATAAAAACGGAAAAGATATTTACCGGGTGGTGCGAATGGCCGATAATACCGGAAGCGGTAGTAAAAATATGGTAAGTTGGGTTTCCGGGCCTTATGCAAAAGCTTTACGGAATGATTATCCCGATGCTATTGAGCAAGCCGTGCGGGTAAACCCAGACAACGATTTGTTTACTTACAATAATACATCTTTCAACGAAAAAAATGTGTACATCACCGATAGCAATTTTTTTCAGTTTTTTAATTTCCCGTTGCTAAAGGGAGATGCAGCAACTGTGCTAAAAGACCCAGCCAGCATTGTTTTGACGGTTTCTACAGCTAAAAAATATTTTGGTAACGAAGATCCGATGGGCAAGGTTGTGCAAATGAATAAAAAAATGCCATTAAAGGTGACAGGAATAGCCAAAGATGTACCCGTTAACTCACATTTATATTTTGATATGGTTGTGCCAATATCAAATTGGAAATACCATGATTCGCTTCAAAATTTCCCATATAATGGATTGTACACTTATGTGCAATTAAATCCAAAAGTTAATGTAAAACAATTGGTTAGCAGATTCCCGCAATTTATGGATAAATATTTAGGTAAATATTATGCGGCTAATGGATTTAAAATGGACTTGGATTTAGAACCATTAAAAAATATTTATTTTAATTCAGATGTTCATGATAATGTAAAACACGGTAATAAAAAAGTGGTATTTATATTTATGTCGATAGCCATTTTAATATTAATTATTGCATGTATCAATTTCATGAATTTAGCAACCGCACGTGCCACAGACCGGTCAAAAGAAGTGGGGCTTCGGAAAGTATTGGGAGCGGTACGCAAACAATTATTTAGTCAATTTATTTTAGAGTCGCTTTTGTATGCTGCAATATCTTCGGTATTAGCACTTTTAATTTTACAATTATTGATGCGGCCTTACACAAATTTACTTGGTTATACGTTACCGTCGTATTGGACGGATCCTTGGGTTTATATTTTTATTGCTGCTATTATTTTAATTATTGGCCTTTTAGCTGGAATTTACCCTGCATTATTGTTGTCGTCTTTTTCGCCAATAGAATCATTAAAAGGCAAATTAAAAATCGGTAAAAATGGTGCTTTTTTTAGAAAGGCATTAGTTGTTTTTCAATTTAGTATTTCGGTTTTATTAATTATCAGCATCACTATAATTACCAGTCAAATGGGTTATGTAAGAAATAAAGATTTAGGTTTTAACAAAGAACAATCTTTGTTGGTGCAAATAGATAATGGCGATATTTATGATAGGCGAGTACGTTTTAAAAATATGGTTCAAAATGATCCTTCGATAATGAGCGTTTCATTAATGTCGGGCGAACCGGGCGGTTTTCACGATACACAAGGTTTTGAAGCAGAAGCGAAGCCTGGTGAAAAGTTATTGTTTGATACTGAGTTTGCAGACTTTGAATTTGTAAAATCGTTAGGGTTAAAAATAATTGCGGGAAGAGATTTATCTTCTTCATTTCCAACCGATTCGACGCAGGCAGTGCTTATTAACCGTACGGCTGCTATAAAATTGGGTTATTCCACGCCTGAACAAGCCATTGGGAAATGGGTTAAAAACATGACACGTGATAGTTTACGCCGCAATATTGTGGGCGTAGTGGAAGATTATCATTATGCTTCTTTAAAAGAAAAAATCGACCCTATTATTATTTCAACTAGCCAAGATTGGCGGGTAGCATTAATTAGAATAAAACCTAGTAATCATTTGCAACCCACGATTGAAAATATTAAGAAAACGTATGCCAGTGTTGCATCTGGCTATCCCTTTGAATATAATTTTTTGGATGAAGCGTTTAATCAACATTATAAAGATGATATAAAGCAAAATAGCATTTTAAGTATATTTTCTGCCATCGCTATTTTTATTGCTTGCCTTGGTTTATTTGGTTTGGCATCTTACACCGCTATTAAACGTACCAAAGAAATTGGTGTAAGAAAAGTGCTTGGTTCATCAGTGCAAAGTATTGTTGTTTTATTGTCTAAAGATTTACTAAAGCCTGTGCTGTTAGGCACTTTTATTGCCATTCCGGTTGGTTATTATTTAATGAATAAATGGCTGCAAGGGTTTGCTTACCGAACTGATATTTATTGGTGGATGTTTGCATTGGCGGGAATGGCAGCTATTTTAATTGCATTAGTTACGGTAAGTTCGCAAGCAATAAAAGCGGCACTGTCAAATCCGGTAAAAAGTTTAAGAACGGAATAAGCTGTGAGCTTTGAGCTATTAGCTGTTAGCCTTACCAATGTAGATGACTAAATAAATAAAATAAGTAGGATAATTAAAACAAATTTAAAATGGCTCAAAGGCTAATAGCTCAAAGCTAATAGCTCAAAGCTCAAAGCTTAAAAAAATGATTGAATTAAAGAATATTTTTAAATGGGTTAATAACGGAAGTAACCGCATTTTTTTATTAAAAGATATTAATATTACAGTAAAAGAAGGCGAATTTGTTTCAATTATGGGACCATCCGGTTCAGGTAAATCAACCTTGTTAAATGTAATTGGAATGCTGGATGGTTTTGATGAAGGAACCTATCGTTTTCTTGAAACTGATGTTTATCAATTAAAAGAAAAACAGCGGTCGCAATTGTTTAAAGAAAATATAGGTTTTGTATTTCAAGCCTATCATTTAATTGATGAATTAACAGTGTATGAAAATATAGAAACGCCTTTATTGTACCATAATATTAAATCGCCTGAAAGAAAGGCTATGGTAGCCGATATGTTGGATCGATTTAATATTGTTGGTAAAAAAGATTTATTTCCATCTCAATTGTCCGGTGGACAGCAACAATTGGTGGGCATTGCACGGGCATTAATTGTAAAACCAAAATTAATATTGGCCGATGAGCCGACAGGTAATCTTAATTCAAAGCAAGGCGAAGAAATTATGCAGCTTTTTAAGCAATTAAATAATGACGGAGTAACAATAATTCAAGTAACACATTCTGATAAAAATGCTGCTTACGGATCGAGGATAATTGAATTGCTAGATGCAAGGATTGAAAAAAAATAGTTGCTGCTAGCTGTGAGCAATTAGCTGTTAGCTCTGAGCTAGCATTAAATAAACAAATGCCTGTAGGTTTTTTAATAGTAAATACAATAATTTATAATTCACAATTTATAATTCATTGCTAATAGTTTATGGCTCAAAGCTCATAGCTAATAGCTCAAAGCTTTTAAGTATGTTTTTAAAACGGATAATATTTTTAATTTCAATTTCTATTTCTGTTATTCAAACGCAGGCGCAGGATAGCATAAATAATTACACGTTGCAACAATGCGTTGAAATTGCTGCTAAAAATAATGTGGATGTAAATAACGCTCAATTTCAACAAGAGGCTAGTCAAGTTAATTTGCAGCAACAAAAAGGAAATATGTTGCCGTTTGTTTCCGGCTATATTGATCATAATAATTATAACGGTCGTAGTATTAATACGTTTACCAATGCTTACACCAATCAACAATATTTAGCCGCTAATTATGGTTTAAATGCAAGCATTGTTTTGTGGAATGGTTCCAGCATCCAAAATTATATTAAGCAATATGCATTAAATGCCAAGGCCGCTGAAATGGATGTACAACAACAAAAAGATAAATTAACTCTGAATGTGGTTTTGTATTATTTAGCAGTATTGAGTAATCAAGAACAATTAAATTTAGCACAAAAACAAGTTGCGGCAACAGCACAAAAAGTAAAATTACTTGAAATTAAAAATAATGAGGGAGCAATTGCGCCAGCTGATTTATACGATTTAAAAGGCCAATTAGCAGCAGATCAATTAAATGTGACGTCAACAAAAAATGCACTAGAAACTGCCAAGCTCACATTGGCTCAGTTTATGAATATTCCATATTCAACCAATATGAATTTGGCAAAAATTGATGAAAAAACTTTGCCGGAACCCTATAACGCAACCGTAGCCGAAATTTATGACCATGCCGCCGCAGCGCTGGCGTTGGTAAAAGCAACCGATTTAAGAAAAGAAAGTACTTTAAAGGGAATTGTTGCAGCAAAGGGACAATTAATGCCTACGCTAAGTTTGGCGGGTGGCTTTTATACCAATTATTCAAGTACGGCCAGTACATCGCAGTTGCTAAATACAACGGATGTTTTATCAGCTAATTATGTATTGATAAACAGTATTAAAACACCGGTTTATACACCGCAAAGTAATTATCAAAATGAAAAAATAAGTTACGGCAGCCAATGGAAGAATAATTTTAATTCAGCAATAGGTTTAAATTTAAGCATCCCAATATTAAATGGGTTACAAGCAAGAAGCCGCGTAAAACAAGCTAAAATAAATAAAGAGCAGGCCGACTTTTTGGCCACCACAACTCGCATTCAATTAAGGCAAGCCATTGAGCAAGATTTTGTAAATATGACAACATCTTACGAAACATATAAAACCTTATTTGAACAAGTACAAGCTTATTCGCAATCGTTTAGGGCGGCGGAGATTCGATTTGACGCCGGCGCTATTGCTACATTGGATTATTTAATTGTAAAAAACAATATCGATAGGGCCAACATTAGTTTAACAGCGGCCAAATACGATTATATTTTTCGCACCAAAATTTTGGATTTTTATCTAGGTAGACCATTGTGGTAGGGCCGTGAAACGTGAGGCGTGAAACGTGAAGCGTGAGTGGCTTCATGATCTTTGAAGTTTTTCCAAAGATTACAGACTAAGACAAACGAAAGTACACGGTTTAATTTTGAAGCCGCTCACGACTGACGATTCACCACTCACGATTTTCTTTATCTTCGTTTCAAATTAATGTATGAACGAAAATAACAACCAACCAACGCAATTAAACATCGAAATTTCTGAGGAAGTTGCCGAGGGACAATATGCCAATTTGGCCATTATTACCCATAGCCATTCTGAATTTGTAATAGATTTTGTAAACGTAATGCCCGGAACACCCAAAAGCAAGGTGAAAAGCCGTTTAATTATGACACCACAGCATGCAAAACGATTGATGAAAGCATTAATGGAAAATATCAGCCGCTACGAAGATTCTCATGGTAATATCCAAGATTTGGAACAGGTTGAACTGCCTATGAATTTTGGCGGCCCAACAGCGCAGGCGTAATTGGTAATTAAGTAATTGGGTTATTAAGTTGTCTACAAGACAGCCAATTACCAAAAAATTTTAATAATGTGGATGAAATATTGATCGCAACTATATCGTTTTTCATCTTATTTACTTAGCTACCTAATTACTCAATTACTTGGTTTTTTAATTATAACTAATAATTTGCAGTTTTACCCCAAAACTTTCATCTTCATAATAACCAGCTGGGCGGTTGGGTGTTGGAGGCTGATAAATATAATGCAAGAAGTTTTTATAAATCAAGCCAACACCTTTTGCATAAATCTCGATACTGTAATTGCGTTGCTGATAATTGTTAGGATTGAAAGTTGCGTTAGGGATTGTTTCATCACGCTGCAATACGGTTACTGTGTTTGGAAAGATCTTTCCCAAAACAGTGTCAGGCTTTCCAACGTTTTGATAAGTATAATTCCAGTCAGCTAAAAAATTGAACGCTGTGTTTGTGGTAGAAGTTACATCAATAAACGAATTGCCCGGCCATGAAAATCCTTCTTGAATAGGGAAACGTAACTTCATGAAACGCAAGTTGTTATCAAGGTATTCAATCCAATCGGTACCAACAGGTGTAGCTTGAAAAGTGGCCATGGTTGCATAAGGCGCCGCAGCTAAAGTATCGGTGTAAGTACGGAAAATACGATAAGAATTACGACCTAACCCATCCACAATTTGTGCGTCTACATAATCCTTTACCTGATAACTATGTGTTGTAAGCGCAACACCAAAACTGGTGGTAATGGTACTATCCAATCTATAAATGATTGATTTACCTACAGTTAAGGGATAATAATCGCTAAGAGGAGGAGTGGTAAGCACTAAGTTCTTGTCTTTACAAGCGGTTGCGAGAATGACGATAGATAATAAGGCGATGCCATATTTTCTCATAATAGTTTGTTTGGTTGTGATTGTTCCCATAACGGCAAATTGCCAACTTTATTGAGACAGGTACAAATTTAATTGTGTTAATCGGAAAAAGGAAAAATGGATTTAAAATAGCTTATCAATTTGACATGGTTTATTTCCATTCATACAAATACTTTCCGGCGTCAACATTTTGCCTTGCTTCGTTTGCTTTGGTTTCAACCAATTTATCGTTACAATATATTTTTTTGTTTGGAAAAACCGGCAAACGCAATGTTGCGGTTGTGTTTGCCGGGATAGTAATAGAATATTTAATCTTGCCATTTTCTTTTTTCCAAGATGATGTAATTAAGCCATAAGACGAAAGATGACTGGCTTCAAAATGGTTGAGTCCTTCAACAAAATGCGGTTCTAATAAAATATGTTTAAAGCCTGGTTGGGCAGTATCAGGTTTTATTCCACCCAACGCTTTGTATAACCAAGCGCCAATTTCACCAAACATAATATGGTTCATCGAAATGTCTGATTTGGCATCAATCGGCCAATTTTCATATAAAGTGGTAGCCCCGTTCACCATCCACCAGCCCCAGGATGGATATGTTTCTTGTGCGGCAACTTTGTAAGCTAAATCGGCAAAGCCGTTTTCGCTTAAAGCATTTAAAATAGCTTTCGTGCCTAATAAGCCTACGTCGATATGGTTGCTGTCAGCTTCAACACGCTTAGCAAGGTTAGCAGCAACAGCATGTTTTAGTGAGTCTGGCACTAAATTCCATTGCAATGGCACACTCATTTCTGTTTGTACGCCGTTGTCATAAATTGCCGTTTTTGTGTTTAAATATTTGGCATTAAAAGCAGTTTTTATTTTTAAATCCAATGCCGAATATCTTTCAAAATCGGACGTGTTGCCAAGTAATTTTGCCGCATTTGCCAAAATAGTAGCATCAACAAAGTAATAAGCGGTAGATGTGAATTCAACCGGCGTTTTAGATTTTACAGGCACCCAATCGCCTAATCCCCAAGTGGTTAGCCCAGCTGGGGCAAGCGTTTCAATATGGTTTACGTAGCGTTTAATATTGTCGTAACAAACTGAAAGCAAGCTTGTGTCGCCATAAAATAAATAAATATTCCAAGGAATAATGGCAATAGTACTTGTCCAATCTGGCCCGTTTCCCCATTCATATCCCCAGCCATCGGTCGGAATAATGGACGGCAAAACACCATTTGGTTGCTGCTCGTCGCGATGGTCAGCCATCCACTTTTCGTAAATGGTGATAACATCAAAATTGTACAAACCTGTTTCGCTGGCAATGTGCGCATCGCCTGTCCAACCGTTTTTTTCGCGTTGCGGACAATCGGTTGGATAGCCGAATAAATTAGATAAATAAGAATTGTTGGTGGCTTCCCAAATTTTATTGATGGTTGGGTTCGATGAATTTATTTGTCCGATGGAAGGCACATCACTATGCATAAAATAACCGGTTAAACTTTCTTTTGTTAGCGTAATTGGTTGGCTGCTAGTTATTTCCACATAACGAAATCCCTTGTAATTAAAACGCGGAAAGAAATGTTCTTCACCATTTCCGCTTAAAATAAATATATCTGTCTGAAAAGGATCTTTGTCATCGGTTGGCCTATAATGAACGTCTATATTTGATTGGTCGACGCGGCCGTTTGTATATAATCTTTCACCATGTTTTAAGCGCAAAATCACGCCAGCACTGCCTTTCAGCGTTATGCTACTTACGCCTGAAATATTTCTGCCTAGATCAAAAACATAAACACTGTCATTTATTTTACTGATGGATTTTGCTGGGATTGTATCAACAATGCGAATCGGTTGCATTGCTTGCGCTACAATGTTAGTGGTGGGAGCAGAGCGATAAATAACATTGTGCCAAGCCGAATCGTTGAAATTAGGTCGGTTCCAACCAGTTTGTTCTAGTCTTGCATCATAATGTTCTGCAGTATAAATGCTGTTGAAAATGATGGGACTAAGTGACGTTTTCCAATCTTTACCAGAACTGATAGTTTCAACAGTCCCATCTTCATAAGTAATTCTTATATCCATGCAAAATGTAGGGCGGTTTCGCCAAGGCGCTTTATCAAAATACCAAACAGCGGTTGATTGCATATTATACCAGCCGTTGCCTAATAAAATGCCGATGGCATTTTCGCCGTTTTGTAATTGCGTGGTTATGTCGTGTGTTACATACAAAATACGTCTATCAAATCGGGTGTACATCGGGTCAAGGCGATGATTACCAATTGTTTGTCCATTAAAAGATAATTCAAACAAACCAGCAGCAGCGATGTAAGCCCTGGCAGTTTTTATTTTTTTAGTAATGCTAAACACTTTCCGAAAATATGGTGCTGTTTTTTGGTTGATATCTTGATTGTCGCTAATCCAATTACCTTTCCAATTAGCAATGTTCATCATCCCTGTTTCAAAACTGTTGATATTTGACAAGAAAGAAGCTTTTCCATCTTTATCCCAAACCCTAACTGACCAGTAATATTTTGTAAAAGGTTTCAGTTCTTTCCCCTTATAAATCACAAGCTGGGTTGGTAAATCCGTTTTTCCGGTTTGCCAGACGTCAGCTCTTTCTTTTGTTAATCCTAACGAATCAACTCCTACAAAAATTTGATAAGCTGTCTGTTTAGCGCCTATTCTTTCATCGTACAAACGCCAACCTAGCCGAGGGAGAACGGCATCGATCCCTAAAGGATTTTTCAGGTATTCGCACTGCAAAGCAACTGGCTTACAAGGTGTTTGTGCCAAAGTTGAAATACATGTTATTACATTGATAATGAATAACTTAATGGCTATATTAGAAAATAAAACAGGCATGGATATTGTCTTTTGAATCCGAAGTTGAAAGATAATAAAAGATGGCTGGCTAAACTATTCAAAAACAGCCAGAAAGACGGAAAGACTGTTTTGCGGCCAAAATACAAAAAACCCATCCGGTAAACCAGATGGGTTTTTTGTATTATTCACATTTTAAAACCTTTTAGATCCTGAAATGGCTGAATGCTTTGTTGGCATCGGCCATACGGTGAACGTCTTCTTTTTTCTTGTAAGCTGCACCTTCACCTTTGCTTGCTGCAACTATTTCGTTTGCCAATTTATCTGCCATGCTGCGTCCGTTACGTTCGCGGCTGTAGCGTACCAACCATTTGATGCTCAATGAAACCTTACGGTCTGCACGAACTTCAGAAGGTATTTGGAAAGTAGCACCACCAATACGGCGGCTACGCACTTCAACTGCTGGCGTTACATTGTTCAATGCTTTTTTCCAGATTTCATAACCATCTTCGTTGGTAATTTTTGAAACCTTGTCCAAGGCATCGTAAAAAATGGTCAATGCAATGCTTTTTTTGCCTTCCCACATAATATTGTTGACAAAACGGGTAACCAATTTGTCGTTGAATTTAGGGTCTGGCGCCAGTGGCAATTTTTTGGCTTGTGCTTTCCTCATGATATACTATTGATCGTAATGATTTTAATTAATTATTTTTTCTTTTTGGCTGGGGCTGCTGCTGGTGCACCTGCTTTGGCACGTTTGGTACCATATTTAGAACGGCTTTTTTTCCTATCTTTTACACCCGCGGTATCAAGGCTACCACGAACAATGTGGTAACGAACACCTGGTAAATCTTTTACACGACCACCACGGATCAATACGATTGAGTGTTCTTGTAAATTATGACCTTCACCCGGAATATAGGCAATTACCTCTATTTTATTGGTAAGACGAACCTTTGCAACTTTACGCAATGCAGAGTTTGGTTTTTTGGGTGTGGTAGTATAAACGCGGGTACAAACACCACGACGTTGAGGGCATGCATCTAAAGCACGGCTTTTACTTTTTGCTTTGATGATTTCCCTTCCTTTTCTTACTAGTTGCTGTATAGTCGGCATTATGCTTTTTTTAAATTGGACGGCGAAGGTATGCGTCTATTTATTATCAACCAAAATTTTTCAAATGATTTTTTTGTATAAAGCAAGAAAGGTGTTAAAAGAATGTGTAAAACTAGGGTTGGAAGTTATTGTAATTTTTCAATCCTCTTTCGTTAAACTTGTATAGCGGATAATCTTTTCCATTGGTTCGCCTGCCGTTTTCATTTTTTTTGCAATTTCAATAGTTCTTTCGGCTTTTCCATCGTCAAATGCAGTATCAATATAGCCTTTTAAATCTCGATATTCTTTCAGGCTACTTTCGTAGCTTTCCCATTCCGCATTATCAAATTTTGCTAGTTCAGCCTTTTCAAATGCTTGATTAAATATTGACTCATTCTTAAAAATGGTTGGAATAGTTTGAAAATCTTCTAAATGCTTTATAAAAAATAACCACTTATCTAATCGTGTTTCCAAATCTTTTTCAGACTTGGCGAAATTTGGCATTTCCAAATAGATGTAAGTTAATTTGTCGTAAAAGGTGTTGCCGTGCTGATTTTTTAATTTAATTGTGTGAACCACTTCGCTTTTTTCCGGCTCGGTTTCATAATCGTCGAATGTAAAATCCAAAATGCCAATACAAAAAACAGCTTTTAAGTTATAATTCCATTCACCTTTTTCAGCCTGTTCTTTAATAGGGAAAGTGGAATAATAAACTGTTCGTTCCTTGAAAAAATTTTGTTTAGCTTTTTGAAGTTCCACAATAAATTTTTCTCCGTTTTTTGCCTCACAATAAATATCAAAAAGTGATTTTCGGTCCGCTTGGGTTTGGCCTAAATGTTCGGTATTTTTGAATGAAAGATCCTTTATTTTATTGTTCTCCGGTAAAAGACTATTTAAAAAATCAAGTAGAAGCGGTTTGCTGGCTTCCTCTCCAAATATTTTTTTAAATCCAAAATCAGTAAAAGGATTAATATATTTCGCCTTCATTATTCTTATTGAAATTATTAGGCAAATTTATACTATTAATATGGATAGACAAATTAGCGATGACTGATCAACCATCACCCAATAAAAAACCACCCAGATAACAGGTGGTTTCTTATTAAATGTGAATTTTATTTATTGGTCACTGCCATCATTACCTGGCGTATTGCTCATATTTAAAGGATAGGTGAAATTACCTTCATAACCAGGATAAATGCCTTCTAAACGGATAATTCCTTGCGTAGCAGCCAACGCTTTTTTCAATTCTTCCAAGCTTTTTACTTCCACGCCGTTTACGCCGGTTATCAAAAAGCCTTCTTGCATGCGGGTGCTTTTTAGTTTGCCGCCATTTATTTTTTTAACCAATACTCCGCCCGCAATACCGGCAGCTTTTGCTTTTGGTGCTGGATATGTTTCCAATTCGCCACCTAAACTTTCATTTAAATTAGTGCTGCCATCTGCCAAATCATAACTACCGGATTGCTTTTTTAGCACCACATTGGTAACTTTTTCAGCACCATCTCTATTGTAACCAACAGAAATTTTGTCACCCGGTTTATAATTGGCAATCTGTTCTATCATTTCAGAAGAACTAGAAATTTTGATACCGTTAATTGCGGTTATAAAATCGCCTTTTGCGATGCCGGCATCTTTAGCAGCACCATCATTTGCCACGCCGGTTACATACACGCCAACGCCATCTTTAATGCCCATATCTTTTTTCTGCTCATCAGAAACGTTATCAGGTGCATAACTAAGGCCAAGGTAAGCCCTTTGAACGGCGCCGAATTTCTTTAAATCATTGGCAATTTTCTTTACAATATTTACAGGGATAGCATAGCTATAACCCGCATAACTACCTGTTGGAGAAGCAATTGCAGAGTTTATACCGATCAGTTTCCCATCGGTGTCAACCAACGCACCGCCACTATTTCCTGGGTTTACGGCGGCATCGGTTTGAATGTAAGATTCAACCGGCGATTTGCTTTTTGCTGCATTTAAACCAAGTGTGCGGGCTTTTGCGCTTACAATGCCAGCCGTAACGGTTACATCAAGCGTAAGCGGGTAACCGATGGCAAGGCACCATTGGCCCAATTTTACATCATCGCTATTGCCTAAAGCCATGTACGGGAAATTGGTACCATCGATTTTTAAAACAGCAAGGTCGCTGCTGGCATCGGCACCAATTAAGGCAGCTTTGTACGTTTTTTTGTTTGGAAGCGTAACCATAATTTCATCTGCACCATCAATAACGTGGTTGTTGGTTACAATATAGCCGTCGTCGCTAATAATTACACCGCTACCGCTTGCCCTTTGTTCGGGAATAACTTGTGGGCCACGTTGGCCAAAAATATCGCCAAACATATCGTTGTCGCCAAACAAATCGGCAAAGGGATTGCTACGTTGCTGGCCGCCGTTGGAAACAGTACGTGCTTTTGTTTTCGTTTTAATGTGTACTACCGCAGGTGTGGCTGCCGCCGCGGCTGCTGTAAAATCGACAGGAGTGCCACCTTTGAAATCGGGATTGTCATCATGAAAAGATGCATAATTAGCTGGAAGTTTGGCGTTGTTTTCAAAACCAAAACTGCTTTGGCCGCTGTAATATTTTCCATAGCCCCAAATAGTGCCTATGGTGGTAACGGCGCTAACCGCTACAATTGAAAAAAAGTTTTTAATATTCATTTTCTAATTTAAGTTTATATACGAATTTGTTCGTTTTGACTACAAAATAACGAAATGGTTTTACTGATATTTGTTATTAAAAAACAGTTTAACCACCAATTAACAACCATATCAAGATAAGTGCCACTGCAATATAAACCGAAAAAATGGCAGAAACGAAAAATGGTGAGTAGTAAGTGGAAATGGCAAGTGGGAATTGCTGCGAGTTAAAAAAATAAAGTACACACTGCTACTAGCTATTTCCCACTTACTACTTACCTAGTTTTCCTAACCACTCCATCGTATCAACACCATCGGCATAATCAGTAAGGCTAGGGCTTTGGGTTTGGCCGAAAGGAATGCCAAAATGTCCTATAATTGCTTGGATGTTTTCATTATTTTTCAAGCCTTTTAAAACGGTTTCAACGTCATCGTAAAATTCATAATTTAATTGGCTGATGGGAGAGAAAGGCTGCTCGTTTTCAACCAATAAAATATTTTCGTTACACATATAATATTTGCTGTTCAACATTAATAAGGCAAGATTATAATCGTAGTTGTTTTTATATTTATTATGATCAGCCGCCCATTTGTATTTATTTATTGCCTCTAACAACGGAACAAAATCATATCCGGTTGGTACAAATAATTTAGTCACGTTGCGGCAACCAAGGCCAAAATATAGCATTACGTCATCTGCTAAATTATTCAATTCCTCTGCGGTTTCGGTTCCATCTAAAATAGCGACAGATGTTCTGTTTTTACGGATAATGCTGGGATACTTGCCAAAATAAAACTCGAAATAGCGGCTGGTATTGTTGCTGCCAGTAGCAATATAGGCATCCAAATGCCTTAATTGATCAGCAAAACTGATGAAATTTTTTACTTCGGGATCCCATTCATATAATTTTTCAACTAAATGTTTTATCAACACATCATCTTTGGTTGATTGCTTAATGATTGTTTTATTGCCCGATATAAAACAACAAAGCAAATCGTGGAAACCAACCATGGGGATGTTTCCCGCCATTACCAAGCCGATATTTTTAGGTGATTGGTTTTCGCTGGGAAATTGATACCCAGCGGTCCATTTCGTCAGCGCATCTTTTTGTAAAAAACATTGACTTATATTATTTGCTGCCAAATCAATGAATGCCGGAACAAACCATCCGTTTTGCCGCTGAGCTTTTACTTTTGCCTGTTGCCAAGCATCGCCATTTTCCTGGATATATACACCTAATTTTACCAACAACAGAATTCTATCTTGTAAATTCACTTTCCTATATTATTTTTGGGGCGGTAAAAATACGTGTAAGCTGAAAGCTACAAGCTGCCAGCCCAAAGCTGAAAGAACTTTAATTTTAATTTTTAATTTTTAATTGATTTTGACATGGCTATAAAAATTACGGATGATTGTATTAATTGCGGAGCTTGCGAGCCAGAATGCCCCAACAACGCAATTTATGAGGGTGGTGTTGAATGGACGTTGGCCGATGGGACAAGTGTGAAAGGCATGTTTACTTTGATGGATGGCACACAAATGGAAGCCAACCAAAAGAACAATCCATATAGTGATGATACCTATTATATTGTATCGAACAAATGCACCGAATGCCAAGGTTTTCATGATGAGCCGCAATGTGCCGCTGTTTGTCCGGTTGATTGCTGCGTGCCAGATGAAATGTACAAAGAAACCGTTGATGAATTGATGGAGAAAAAAGAAAGGTTGCACGTTTAAAAAATGTGCAGATGTGAAAATATGCAAATGTGAAAATGAAGGCTGTTGATAAATATCGGCAGCCTTTATTGTTGAATATAAAAACTGTAGCTAAATTAATGGAAAAGAAAGAACGGTTACCTGTTTTGAAAAGTCTGTAGTTATTAGTTAAATAAGTATGTAAATTAAAAAGGTAATAAAAAATTGTATTTTTTCAAAAAAGTATTATACTTTTATATTATTCTAAAGCGGGGATAAAACCCCTATTAGCAGACAGGTGATATTTCCTGCCGACAGCCGAAGACGATGTTCTTCGGCTTTTTTGCGAGGAAATATCTACGCTAATGAAAACTAGACTAAACACTAACGCATAAAAAAATATTTTTTCTTCTGTATCATTTGATACCGTTTGCAAGGTTAGGATGCACGTAGTATTGTGTTTCACTTAAAAACAAAATATGAAAACATTACATTGTGCAGATGCGGGGTTTGATTGCAAAGGTATTATTAGCGCCAATAGCGAAGATGAAGTTTTACAACAAGCCGCAGTACATGCAAAAGATGTGCATGGCGTTTCTGTTTCAGCTGAATTGGCCGAACAATTACGGACGTTGATTAAGGACGAAACCAATTAAACTAATCAAATCGTTTATCAACATCCTTGCGTTTTCCAGTTCCATGCAGTTTCTTTATACAGCATTTATGCAATTAAAGAAACTGTATCGGCTGGAATATATTTGTTTATCAACCACTATTAAATCCAAAAGCTTATGGATAAAGGTCAGTTATTTTTAAAGAAATTGGGTTTTCTTGCTGATGAAGCGTTGCAAGAAGAGTTGTTTGAACATGGGCAATTGGTAAGTATGAAAAAGGGCGATGTGATTGTGCGTGATGGGCAGTACGTAAAATTTTTGCCCATTGTTATAAAAGGTGCCATAAGGGTTTATCAACAAAAAGACGAGCGGGAAATTTTATTGTATTATGTACGGGCTGAAGAAACTTGTACCATGTCGCTGGCCGCAGCATATTTTAATAATAAAAGCACCTCGCACGGCGTGGTGATGGAACCAACCGAAGTATTGATTTTTCCGGCAGACTATATTATGCAATGGCAATTAAAATATCCATCGTGGAATAATTATGTTATGCAAATGTTTAGGCGGCGTTACGATGAATTAATCAGTTCGTTTGAACGAATTGCATTTGATCATATCAATGTTAGGGTAATGGAATATTTAAAGAAAAAAAGTAAGACCGATACTAGTTCCACCATCAATATCTCGCACCAAAATTTAGCACATGAATTAGGAACCACCCGTGTTGTAATCTCCCGTATTTTAAAACAATTTGAAAGGGAAAATAAAATTAAATTGTTGCGTGGGTCAATTGAATTATTGGAGAATTAATTTTGATCGAACGAAGGAAATTCTTTGTTTCTTACTATTGCAAATTGAACAAGATGTTATTGATAAGTTCGATTGTTTTTTAGTTCTTTTATTAATTTATTGTTCAATGTATTTAATTGTATCCAAAAATAAAATGCTTTTTCGCAAAAAGTAAAATAGTGGTTTTTAATAATGCTAGTGCTGATCAATAATTTGTATAAAGATCGATATATCATTTTACAGAATTAGATTAATGTTGGGTGCAAATCAATAAAATATGGCTTATAAAAAATAGCCCCATTAAGTATTTAAATGGATTGAGTGAGGCAACCTAGATGTTGGATAGTAACAATGGGCGGACTTTTGCTGTGCGAGGCGTCCTCGCTTCGCACTTGTTATTACGTCGGCTTTGCCAACGATTATAAATTGCAATTTCCTGAAAAATATGAATTGCGCAAACCAAGATGGACAAGTAAAATTGGATGATTTTACAAAAGAATTTGCAGTGCTATTAAAAATAATTGATAAGCTTTAAAAAGCAGCAATAATTGGCAGCCGCTTTGCACAGCAAAACTAATTAGCTTCCAAAAGGGTAAGTTTCAGGAATTTTTTCAGCATGAACTTGCATCTGTAATGGATGTAAAGCCATGGTTTGGTCTATATGAATAAATGCATTATAGCGTTTACTCATAACAGATGGTACATAATTGCCAATTTTATCCTTTTTCGGATTGTACACCACCCCGATGGCGCGGTGGCGGATGCGTTGTTGAAAATCGTTGTGTTTTCCTTCGTTAAACAAAATAAAGCCATCGCCTTTTCCTTCTTCATGCAAAATGGCTTCAATACTGTCTTCTCTCGCCGGCGGCACTTTCATTTCTTGCATGGGAGCGCCCCATTCTTTACCGGCAATTACAGTCCCTTCATAGCTGCCAAAACCACACAGGTATACGTTATTTTCGCCAAATTTATCTCTGGCCAATTGTCCAATATTTACCATGCCGGCCGAAGCCATGTTGGTGGCACGGGCATCGCCAATATGTGTATTGTGCGCCCAAACAATTCCTTTTGTCCTCATGCCGTGAAACTGCAACAAACGGTCAAGCGTTTCCATCATGTGCCTATCGCGGATGTTCCAACTTTCATTGTCAAAACCAATTATGCTGCGATAATAACGCTCTGCATTTACCGCAATTAGTGCATTTTGTTCGGTGTTAAAACCAGCTTCTCGGTCGCCATCCAAAAATTGCGATTTCATTCTTATTTCTTTCAATAAAGCCACTACCGCGGCGCTGCAATTATGCTTGTGTAGCGAATAACGGGCATACAAATGTTCATCTTCATGAAAAGGCTCGAAACAAGCAATGGCTTTTTTCGCCGATTCAGCCGCCTGCCAATCTTCTTTATTTAAATACTTGATCATCGCTTTCATGGAATCCCATAAACTATACACATCCAAACCGTAAAAGCCTACCTGTTCTTCTACCGGTAAATGGCTGTTGTATTCACGCAGCCATTCGGCCAAAGCCGCAATTTCCCAATTGGCCCACATCCAAGTTGGCCAACGGTCAAACGAGTGTAATATTTTTTCTATGCTATCACCTGCATCTTTATAACCTTTTACGTAGCGATTTATTTGGTAGCAATCAGGCCAATCGCCTTCTACTGCAATAAAACGGAAATGTTTTTCTTCTATTAATTTTTGGGAGATGGCTGTGCGCCAAGTATAATATTCATGCGTGCCGTGCGATGCTTCTCCCAACATTACCACCTGCCGTTCGGATATATCATCAAGCAAAGGTTTTAGGCTAATAGGATCGTTTAACGGATACATAACCTTATTTTCAATGATTACTATCAAAAATTGTTCCTTCAGCAAGGTGTAATTATATCTACAAAACGTTGTAACTTTTCTTCAAACTTATAAGGATTGGTGTTGTAAAGCTGCTTAATAATTGATTGAACCGATTTTTCAATCTTTTCTTTGCGCCTTTGCTGCTTTGCGGTTAAAATGCTAGTAAGCGTTTGCTGTGCTAGGCGTCTTCGCCTCGCATTTGCTATTCTGTTGGCTTTGCCGACTAAAATAGTAGCCCAATATACCATAATAAACTGTTCGAGGTAATGACGCCTCGAGCGAAAGTCTTACAATTTCGAAGTATTTTTCGTATCCTTCATCAATAAATAAACCAACAGCGAAATAGCGATACACCCGGTGATGTACCAATAAAAATAAGGTTCATGCCCAATATCTTTAAACCACAATGCAATATATTCGGCAGTGCCACCAAAAATAGCCACCGTAAGCGCATACGGTAAGCCAACGCCCAACGCCCTTATTTCCGCGGGAAATAATTCTGCTTTTACAATAGCGTTAATGCTGGTATAACCGCTCACAATGATTAATGCAGCCAACAAAAGAAAAAAAGCTCCCCATAATGAGGTGGTATGACTTAATTGTGTAAGCAACGGAATCGTGAAAATAGTACCCAACACGCCAAAACCTATCAACAATGGTCTGCGACCTATTTGATCGCTAAGCCAACCAAATGCAGGTTGCAAAATGGCAAAAATAAGCAGCGTGAAAAACGAAATAAGCGTTGACTGACTTTTGGTAAGATGCACCGTATTCACCAAAAATTTTTGCATGTATGTAGTGTAGGTATAAAAAGCCAATGTGCCGCCAAGCGTAAGTCCCACAACGGTTGCAACGGCTTTTGGATGTTGCAACAAAAGTTTTATCGTTCCTTTTTGCTTATCCGGCGCTTGTTCCTCGGCTTTAAAAGCCTCGGTTTCTTGCAAACTGCGGCGCAGGTACAATGCCACAATCGATAAAATGGCTCCAATCACAAAAGGTAATCGCCAGCCCCATTCGTACAATTGCGCCTCGGTAAGCAACACTTTTTGCAACAGTAATTGTATGCCTAATGCAATTAATTGGCCGCCGATTAATGTAACATATTGAAAACTGGAATAAAATCCCCGTCGGTTTTTGGTGGCCATTTCGCTGAGATAAGTGGCCGAAACGCCATATTCACCGCCTACGCTTAACCCTTGCAGCAATCTTGCAACCAACAAAACAATTGGTGCCAAGATGCCGATAGTGGCGTAAGTGGGCGTAAAAGCAATCAATAAAGAACCCAGCGACATTAATAAAACCGAAAGTGTCATCGATTGTTTGCGGCCAATTTTATCGGCCATGCGGCCAAATAACCAGCCGCCAATGGGCCGCATTAAAAAGCCTAAAGCAAATATGCCGGCCGTGTTAAGTAATTGCGCCGTTTGGTTGCTTTTCGGGAAAAAAGAACCGGAAAAATAAAGCGCAAAAGCAGAATAGGCATACCAGTCGTACCATTCCACTAAATTGCCCACCGATCCACCCAAAATAGCTTTAAGACGGCTGCTTGATATCTGATCGGTTGTTTGTTTTGTAACGGGCAATTGCGCTGGCATATTGAAAGGCGTTTTTTATAACCAGCAAAATAATGAGAATAGGTGAATGGTGGATTTATTATGTTGGTGGTAGATTAAAACTTGCAATAATGGAAATTATTGCTTCCGTTGCGTGCCAATATATTCATCATCTTTTTTCCCATCGCCGTTCCAGTCGACCATACCTTTAAATGTGGCCACATTATCTTTTATGCTTAGGGTAAAATGTAAAGTATCTACCCTTGGCTTTTCATAATAAAAAGTAAGATTGTTTCCTTCCAATGCCCATTTGCCGGTAGGCTTATAAAATATGCTGTCTTTTAATGTATAATATTCTGAATAAAAAGTATTGTCTCTATTAAAATAAGTATGGATAGGTTTAATATGTAACGAATCTTCCCAATTGTTTTCATTGTAATCCAGCACTTTGTTTTTATCAGGATGCGAAGCATTTATCAATACAAGATGCATGGTAAGGTTTCGCCATTGCCCAATTAATTGCGAGCGGAGATCGGTAAGCGGTTGTCCTTTTAATATGTTGCTATTAAAAATAACGAACATCATAAATAGACATGCTGACATGGGTAACAGAATTTTTTGGGTAAACTTCTTTTGTTGCATCGTAAATATTTTTATTTATTACAAAACTGCAATAAAGGAATATACGAAAATTGTAAAAAATTTACCTCGTTCATGCAACAGGCACATAGTGGATATATTCGCCGCGTTCTTTTAAAAAGTCGTTGGGATTAAAACCGGAAAATTGTTGAAATTCTTTAATGAAATGGGCTTGGTCGTAATAACCCAAATCTAAACAAAGCTTTGTCCAATGGATAGCATTTGTTTTCTGTATTTCTTCGAGCACTTTATTAAAACGAACAATACGTTGGTACGTTTTAGGGGTAAGTCCTAAATGCGTTTTAAAAATATGGATGAAATGTTTTTGCGAATAACCAGATTTTATGGCGATATCGCTTAACGATGGTAGCGTGGGCGAATGCGTTATTGCCGAAACGGCAAAGGATACGATGGCTTCGCCTGAATGATTGTAGTTGGCAATACTGGTTAACCAATTTTCGGCGGCTTTAAATTTATCGGATATGGACATGGCATTTCCCAATTGTTCCCTCAACAAATGGATGTTGTTGCCAAACAACCATTGTGCATCAATTACGGTGTCGTTTATTTCACTCAAAGGGATTTTAAAAAATGGATAACTGCCGCCGGGCTTAAAACGGACCACGAACATGCACGATTCCTTTGCGGCACTAATAGAAATAAAACGGGCGTGCATGCCCGAAACCCACGCTTTCTCGCATTTTTGTTGCTGCTGAAAAGTGGTGTTGTTAAATATATATTTGGGTATTTCGGTTAGGTCGATGATGAGGTTGACGGAACCATCTGGCACCAGCCGTTCAATGGAATGTTGTTCGCTGCGTGCTTCATAATACGTAAACAATTCCACATATTTATTAAGTGGAAAACCGGGCTGGTGCAGTTGCAAGATCATAACATAAATATCTTGCTTTTATCGGATATTAAATGGCAATTTTTTATAGCTCAAAAGTATATGATGTTATCGTCCATAAAACAAATGCGCTAAAAATGCTTTTCCAAAATGCTTGAAATCTACCTATTTTTAATGCACCCATTTTTTTAAAACCACAACAATACAACTAATGCCCATTAACACCATCGCCCAAGTGTTGGATCAATTGGATGACATTATTAACGAAGCGGAAAACCTTGGTTCGAGGCAAGGTTATTTTGCGGTGTTGTACCGCCGCATGACGTTGGCCGTGCAGCAAGGTATTCAGCAAAATGTATTTAAAGACGGTGCTAGAATGGAACGTTTGGATGTAACTTTTGCCTCACGTTATATTGATGCATATCATGCTTATAAAAACAATTTGCCGCTTACCAAAGCTTGGGCAACAGCTTTTGACGCCTGTAAATTGAACAGCCTTACTGTTATCCAGCATCTCATTTTGGGTGTAAACACACATATTAATCTAGATTTAGCCATGGCCGCGGCCGATACTTGTCCGGGTGAAACTATTTTACCGATGCTGGCCGATTACAATAAAATAAACGACATTATTGCTGCGTTAACCGACGAAGTGCAGTTTAAGCTGAGCAAAATATGGTGGCCGCTTAAATTGCTTAAAAATATTGTAAATAGTGAGCAAGATGCGGTGATTGATTTTAGTATTGTTGAAGCCCGCAGGTCAGCTTGGATTAGCGGCGTGGCATTGGCCAATTTGCAAGGCGAAGTAAGGGATGGTTATTTTAACACTATGGATAATGCAGTGGTAATCATCGCCAACCGCATTATCAACCCCGGTTTTTTTACAAATTTGTTGGTAAAATTCATCCGCTTGTTTGAAGATAAGGATATTAGAAATGTGATTTCGTTGATAAAACAGTAATTCGGTAAATAGGTAAATAAGTAATTGGGTAAATGGTGATTCCTTTTGGTTAAGGCAACGCCATACGTTTTGTATTATAATTACCCAATTACTTATTTACCCAATAACCAAACTATGAATGATTAGATTTGTGCGTACATGAAGACAATCGGCCTGATAAAAGAAGGAAAAATTCCCGCCGACAACCGCGTTGCGCTTACGCCAGCGCAATGCCGTTGGTTGCAATCGCATTTTCCATCGTTAAAAATACAAGTGCAAAACTGCGATTTACGTTGTTATACAAACGGTGAATATAAACGGGCCGGGGTTGAAGTGGTGGATGATATATCGAACTGCGATATTTTAATGGGCATTAAAGAAGTGCCGATTGATATGTTGATCCCCAATAAAACTTATTTGTTTTTTAGCCATACCAAAAAGCTACAACAGCATAATCAAAATATGTTCAAAGCATTGCTGCGCAAGGGTTGTACATTAATTGATTACGAATGCCTTGAGCACGATGATGGCCAACGCATTATTGGTTTCGGTTTTTTTGCAGGTATTGTGGGTGCGCACAACGGTATGATGGCCTATGGCGAAAGAACAGGATCGTATCGATTGGGACGTGTATATAAAGTAAAAGATTATAAAGCGCTTATCAATACTTATTTTGGGCTGAAATTGCCGAACATAAAAATTGCCATTACCGGCAGTGGGCGGGTTGCGCACGGTGTGCTGGAGGTAATGAACTTAATGGGCGTACACGAAGTGGAACCCGACGAGTATTTGGAACGCAATTTTTCGTATCCCGTTTATGTGCAATTGAAAGGGGCGGATTTATACACCCACAAAGAACTAAAAACTTATAAACGTGAACATTTTCATACCAATCCGCAAGAATACCGAAGTCGTTTTTTGCCTTACACGCATTGTACCGATGTGTTGATGAATGGTGTTTATTGGGATGAAACAATTCCCCGGTTATTCGAAAAAACGGATGTTGATAGTGCCTTCCGTATTAAAACAATTGCTGATATTACCGATGATGCGCAAGGCTCCATCCCAATAAATCTTGGCGACCAAACGATCGAAAACCCAATTTACGGCGTTGATAAAAATAATTTTAAAAAAACGGAACCTTATTTGCCTAACAGCATTGATGTAATGGCTGTTGGAAATTTGCCCAACGAATTGAGTCGCGATGCCAGCCGCTACTTTGGCGAGCAATTGATTAAATATATTTTGGATGATTTGCTAAAAGATGGCAGCGGAATAATTGACAGGGCAACTATTATAAAAAATGGGAAAATAGGAGCAGGGTATGAATACATGGGAGCGTATGGTGGCAGTTGGTAAATTATGAAAAATAAAAAATGTGAAATAAGGAATAAGAAAGTAGGAAGCTAAAAAACAAAAACAATCATTTAAGGATAAAAAATAGAGAACAACACAACACACTAATTTTCTTTAAAAAATACTTAACAGTTATAATTCCCCCTTAAAAAAGCCTTTACTTTTTGCCTGCAACAAAAAACCATGTAGATTGCGAATCCTTTTGCTAGCAATATGGAAATAAATAAAAGTGGTGGTTCTCATAAAAACGTTTGGCACGGGCTTGGTCGTCAGCGCATAGAAATCCCAAAACCGATATTAAAATCTAGGATTTTAAATAACCCGTGGTTGAAACAATTATATATCTGCAGCCTTGGTTATTACCCAAAAGCTGTTGGGCATTATACGTACCGCAAAAAAGGATTGCCAGAAAATTTCTTATTTTATTGTGTAGATGGTTGCGGTTGGTACAAAATAGGCGATAAACAATATCAAGTAAACACCAACGAATTTTTTATGTTGCCTAAAAACGAAGAGCATGCGTATGGCAGCGACGAAAAACATCCGTGGTCTATTTATTGGGTGCATTTTGGCGGCGATATGTTAACTTTCTTCAATGAAATGAATGTGGTGAAAGAACATATAAAACCGATGAGCATCCGCAACAATAGCGAGGTTTTTGCATTGTTCTCTAAAATTTATAAAACCCTGCAAAACGGTTATAGCACCGATAATCTCATTTTCGCTAACATGTGTTTGTCGCATTTTCTAACGCTTTTTATTTACAATTCAAAGCACACCGTCGATATTCCCAGCGATAAAATAGACTGTGTGGAAAGTGCCATCGCTTACATGAAAAAGAACATTGACGGCAATATTTCACTAGACGAATTGAGCAAGGTGAATAATTATTCCACCTCTCGTTTTTCCAATTTATTCAAACAAAAAACGGGTTATGCGCCTATCGATTATTTCATCCAAATGAAAATGCAGAAGGCTTGTCAGCATCTCGATTTTTCTGATCAATCCATTAAAAGCGTAGCTTACACGCTTGGTTTTGATGACCCTTATTATTTTTCGCGAAGGTTCAGAAAGGTGATCGGCATGTCGCCCAATAAATATCGTTCGGTGAAGAAAGACTAGAAAAGTTATGAGTTATAAGTTATGAGTTATAAGTTATAAGTTATAAGTTATGAGTTCCGAGTTGAGGGTTTCCAATTGAGGGTTACTAAATTATTTAAATAAGCAATTAAAGTAATTCAAGTAAGAATTTTGTGCTACGCTCGGAACTCTTAACTCGGAACCAATAACTTCATTCAAATTCCCACCAATTTTCCGAAATCACTTTTTCGCCGATTTTATATGGTTCGCCAATTTGAGGCGCCACAAATGCAAGCTGGGCTTTGTTTGCAGCCGTAACAAACCTTTTAATCGGCTCGTTCCAAGGGTGGATTGACAATACAAATTTGCCCCAATGCACAGGCAAAACAATGCTGGCTTTTAAATCTTGCGCAGCCAAAACCGTTTCTTCCGGCATGGTATGGATGTTTGGCCAATTATGGCCATATTGTCCATTTTCAAGGATGGCCAAATCAAACGGGCCAAACTTTTCACCAATGGTTTTAAAATGCGTTCCATAGCCAGAATCGCCGCCCAAAAACAAACAATACCCATTCAAATTCAATACAAACGAACTCCATAATGAAGTTGCACGTTTTATACCGCGGCCAGAAAAATGCCTGGCCGGTGTTGCAGTTAAATTAATTTCTGTGGTGATAGTCGTGCTTTCCCACCAATCCAGTTCCGTAATTATTGCAGGATTAAATCCCCAATATTCCAAATGCTCGCCAACTCCTAACGAAGTCACCACTTTCTTTGTTTTGGGAATCAATTTGGTAACTGTTTTGTAATCTAAATGGTCGTAATGGTCGTGCGTAATCAACAAAATGTCAATTGCTGGAAAATCTTCCACATTATAAACATCTGCACCTTTAAAAGCCTTGCCAAAAAAAGAAACTGGCGAAGCATTCCCACTAAAAACAGGATCAACCAAAATTGTAAATCCTTTTGATTTGATAAAATACGAAGAGTGGCCAAACCATACAACCGTCGGTGTTTCATCAGTTAAATCTCTTAAATTGGTTTTAACCGACGGCATTGGTTTAGAAGGAGTAATAGTTTTGGGCCGGTTTATCATTTCTTTTGTTATGCCCCAAAAAGAGGCGCCTTGGCGCATAACTTCCGTATGTTCTAGATTCTGAAAAGCGCCATCTTTATAATTTGGCGAAGCCATAATTCTTTTTAAACGATTACCAGATGGCTTTTTGCCAAATACTTTTAACGGCATATTTATAAAACAGATTGAAAATAAAAATATAAATCAATTACGCTGTTCTATTTAAAAAGTTTAAAAAAACGGTGTTAAGATAATGGAACAATGCAAAAAACCAGTACTAGGTTCAATTTCAATTACTATTTTTACCTTCAATAAACAAGTAAACAAATGAAAAAAGTATTGGTAGGAGCGGCTTTGATGTTCAGTTTTGTAATAGCGAAAGCACAAACGGCCGATGAAATAGTGGCTAAGTATGTTACAGCCATCGGTGGAAAGGACAATATCGACAAAATTAAAAATGTGGTGATGGAAGGCAGTGTAAGCGTGCAAGGGAACACTGTAAATGTTACCGTTACCAAAGTACAGGGCAAATTATTCCGTCAAGATATTTCGATGATGGGGATGAACGGCTTTTCTTTTGTAACTGATACGGCGGGTTATGCTTTTATGCCTTTTATGGGTCAACAAAAAGCAGAAGCTATGTCTGGCGATCAGGTAAAAGGGGGGCAAAGCAACCTTGATGTTATCGGGCCATTGAATTATTATCAATCGCACGGAGCAACATTTACACTGGCCGGCGATGAAGATGTTGCAGGCATTAAATGTTTTGTTTTAAAAACAACCGATAGTGTGACAAAAAATACCACCAGTTTTTATGTTGACAAAACCACATATCTATTGTCGAGGATTAAGCAGCCACAAGAAATGATGGGACAAAAAATGGATATTTCTGTTGATTTTGGTGATTATAAAGATGTACAGGGTGTAAAAATGCCGTTTAGCTTGTCACAGCAATTCGGTAACATTACATTTTCCAGTATTAAAGCAAATACCGATATTGATGCTAAATTGTATAAGGCTGAGTAACAAGATGTTAGCATTGAACTATTAGCTATGAGCTTTGAAAAAAGAGTCAGATTTTCTGACTCTTTTTGTATTTGTACAACGTGATTTATTTTGTTTTATTTTCCAGAATCAATGCATGCGGTTTTTAGGAATATAACAAAAAAATTCCAAATTCCAACGTAATGAGCCGTTTTAGCGACATCATATTGTTGGAATTTGGAATTTTATTGTTGGAATTTTTTTATTGCCTATTCCAGTTTCTTTCGCCACGCGGTTGGTTGTCGCGTTGGTTAGACGAAGGTTTACCTCTCCAATTATTGTTATTGCTGTTAGTACGACCACCAACGGCATCTTTATTAAAGTTGCCAGAATGATGACGACTACCGTTGCGCTGTTGCAAAACCGGTGCTTTTATTATGCCGGTATGTATAACATGGTAAGGATGATCAGCCAAAGGAATATTTTTGTTGATCAACTTTTCGATGTCTTTCAAGTAAGCACGTTCATCGGCATCACAAAAAGAAAAAGCCCTTCCGCTTGCGCCAGCACGGCCGGTACGGCCAATACGGTGTACATAAGTTTCAGGAATATTCGGCAATTCGTAATTGATTACATAAGCCAATTCATCTATGTCAATACCACGAGCTGCAATATCTGTAGCTACCAACACCCGGGTGCTTTGATTTTTAAAATTGGACAATGCACGTTGCCTTGCATTTTGTGATTTATTACCGTGTATGGCTTCGGCTGTAATATTTGCTTGTAATAAATCTTTAACAATTTTATCAGCGCCATGTTTGGTGCGGGCAAAAACCAAGGCAGTTTTAATTTCCTTGTTTTCCAATAAATGTTTCAACAATGCACGTTTATCGTTTGCAGCCACATAAAACAAGCTCTGATCGATGGTTTCAGCAGTTGAAGAAGCCGGGGCCACTTCCACTTTTACCGGATTGTTTAAAATAGTGTTGGCCAACGTTTGTATTTCTGCAGGCATTGTTGCGGAGAAAAACAACGTTTGGCGTTTGGCTGGCAACTTGGTAATAACACGTTTTACGTCGTGTACAAAACCCATGTCAAGCATACGGTCAGCTTCATCCAACACAAATATTTGTAATTTGGCAAGGCTAACAAAACCTTGGCTCATTAAATCGAGCAAACGGCCCGGCGTTGCAATTAAAATATCAACACCACGGCGTAAAGTTTCCACTTGGCTATGTTGTGAAACACCGCCAAAAATTACCAACGAACGCAAGTTGATATTGCGGCCATAAGCTTGAAAACTTTCTTGTATTTGGATGGCTAATTCACGGGTTGGTGTTAAAATCAGTGCTTTAATGCCCGGTTGAATTGTTTTTGCTTGTTGTTGATTATAAAGCAATTGCAGGATAGGAATAGCAAAAGCGGCCGTTTTGCCAGTGCCTGTTTGGGCGCAGCCCAACAGGTCTTTTTGTTGTAGCAATTGAGGGATAGCCTGTTGCTGGATTGGGGTGGGCGTTGTATAGCCCTCTTGGTGTAAAGCCGACAAAATAGGCTCCACCAAATTTAATTGGTCGAAATTCAAAATATAAATTTTAAGTAAAAAAATATGGTAAGGCTATCAAAAAATGAGAATGATACTTTACCTGCCTTACTTATTTGTGCGTCATTTTAAAAGACGGAATGCAAAAAAAGATGCGCATCAATAATGATAAGATTTGCAAATATAGGAAGAAAAGTTTAAAGTTTAGAATTTAGAGTTTAGAGTGCCGAGTTTTAATTTTAGATGAACTAACAACACATGACCAAGCACTCGGAACTTTATACTCGGAACTATTGGCTGCTGGCACAATCTTTTGGCATTGTTACGAAACTATTATAATGAACCAAGCCGATTTAGATTTAAAGGATTCTCCAGCTGATGAAGCCAAATTGCAGCCTGAAATTACAACAATCGATATGCCTGAAGTAAAAGATATTCCTGGGCAAGAAAATGTTCATCCGCCCAAATTGCACCAATTTGCCGACACAACGCCGTCATCCGACGACGAAGAGGGCGTAGGTATTTTAGATAATTTAAATGAACCACAGGGTGATGACGACGATGAGCTTATTGCCGGAGATGATGCGGAAATTCCAGAAGATAATGACGATGACGAAGAAGTACCGCATGATGAAGACGAAGAAATTGACGAAGACGATGCTGTGCATGAAGATGACAGCGATGTTACGGATGAAGAAAAAAAATTATTGACCGACGCCGAATATTCAACCTCCGATGAAGACGACTTGAATATGAAAGGCAAAGATTTGGATGATACCGATGACGAAGGCGACCCATTGGAAGAAAAAAGTTTTAAAGACGATGTAAGCGGCCGCGACTTGGATGTGCCGGGCAGCGAGGACGACGATGCGGACGAAGATGCTGGTGATGAAGACGAAGAAAACAATCCGTACAGCGGCGATGATAAAAATGAGACCAATAAGATTTAGTATTAAATTATCATGAAAGACAGACTTAATTAACCTTAAGTCTGTCTTTTTTTATGTACAATCGGAATTATATTTCTTTATTCTTTTATTTTTAATTTAACTTTCCATATTTTTACAAAATCGGTATTATAATTCCTATGTCAAAAATTGGCGACCAAATAAAAAAAAGACGAGAAAGTTTATTTTTAATTCAAGAAGACGTAGCAGAGATGGCAGGCATTACCATCAAAACTATTTATCACATTGAAAGTAATAAAGGAAACCCTTCTTTACAAACAGTACAAAAAATATTGGATATTTTGGGTCTTGAAATAATGATAGGTATAAAAAATACAATTAATGAGGGGGCTGGTTTATAATAACTTAAAATTCGCTGGGTATCTTGAAAAGGATGCACAAGGAAACTTTGTTTTTAATTACGAAGATGCTTATTTTAAGGATAAACAAAACCCTCCAATTAGTTTAACCTTGCCTAAAACACAAAAGGAGCATCGCTCAGAAAAAATCTTTTCTTTTTTTTATGGCATTCTATCAGAAGGTATTAATAAAGATATACAATGTAAATTATATCGAATTGATGAAAATGATGATTTTACAAGATTATTATTGACTTCGAGGGAAGACACGATTGGTGCCATCACTATAAAACCAGAAGATGATGAATTGTTTGGGATGTTATATTGAAGTGAAAAATGGCTATTGTTTATCTTGTCGAAAAAAACTTTTTAATGGGCTTAAAGTAAGGCCTATATTAGATTTTGATGCACCGAAGCCAGATAACTTTACCATGTTTGAACAATATAGTAAACGATTATCCATATCTGGCATTCAATTAAAATATTCTTTGCGGCTTGAAGATGGTTTGCTTAATTTAAATGAAAGCAAGGGGCAATATATTTTAAAACCTGTACCGCCATCTACATTGTTACAAAATGCAAACGAAGCACCCGAAAATGAACATTTGACCATGCAAATTGCTGCTCAACTTTTTAACATTGACACTGCTTTAAATGCCCTCATCTATTTTGAAGATCATCAGCCCGCATATATTACTAAACGTTTTGATGTTAAACAGGATGGAACAAAATTTATGCAAGAAGATTTTGCTCAATTATCTAATAGAACTAAATATTCGCATGGCGAAATTTTTAAATACGATGGAAGTTACGAGGAAATTGGCGGCTTAATAAAGCGTTTTGTAGCTGCCGCCATGCCAACGTTGGAAAATTTTTTTCAATTGGTTGTGTTTAATTATGTTTTTTCAAATGGTGATGCGCATTTAAAAAATTTTTCTTTAATACGGAATGACTATGGGGAATATAGGTTGTCGCCAGCGTATGATTTAATGAGTACAGTAATCCATACGCCACGAGAATCGGATGTTGCATTGGATTTATATAGTGGTGACATCGACAATAATTTTTATAAGGTTTATGGTTGTTATGGCAGATCAAACTTTATGGAATTGGCGAAACGCCTTGGTATTATAGAAAAGAGGGGTGAAAAAATCATTGATTTATTTCTTAATAAAGAACCGTTGCTAAAAAAGTTTGTTGAACGATCTTTTTTGTCAGAGCAAACAAAAATTAAATACATATCAAATGTGTCGGAAAAAATAAAGCGATTAACAAAATAGCTTTGGAATGTTAATTTTGAAGCTATGTCGATATACAAAAAAATAAATCATTTTAGTAAGCAAAACAATGACACGGGTTTTGCCAGCATTAATGACGCCGTAGGCGGCCGTTTCATTAATAAAGACGGTACTTATAATTTGGTAAAAGAAGGCATGTCATTTTGGAAACGGTTTAGCGTTTTTAATAGCATGCTCAATCATCCGCGTTGGAAATTTATCGCTATTATTATTTTGTTCTATTTTGGTATCAACCTGGCTTTTACGTGCGTTTATTTTTTAATTGGGTCGTCTCAATTAGAAGGATTGCGATCGCACAATAACTGGGGAATTTTTCGGGAAATCTTTTATTTTAGCATGCAAACCTATACCACGGTTGGTTATGGGCATGTAAGCCCGGTGGGCGATGGTGCCAGTATTATTTCTGGTATCGAATCGTTGACAGGTTTGTTGTCGTTAGCAATTGCCACCGGTTTATTGTATGGCCGGTTTTCCAAACCACGTTGTTATCTTGTTTTCAGTGAGCATGCAGTGATAGGGCCGTATAAAGATATTACCGGTTTAATTTTTCGCTTTGCCGCTTTTAAAGACAAGCACACACTTACTGATGTAGAAATTAAAGTAAACGTTGGCATGCTGGTTTTAGAAAATGATAAACCTCAATACAAATATTTTTCATTGGCATTGGAAAGAAGTAAGGTTGAAAGTATGGCCTTAAGCTGGAACGTGGTGCATCCAATTGATGAAGCTAGTCCGTTTTATGGTTTAAATGAAACCGATTTTAAAAATGCGGATGTAGAATTATACGTGGGCCTACGCGGTTTTGATGATGTGTTTTCAAATTATGTGCAACAACGTACTTCTTATACTTATCAAGAAATTTTATTTAACCGAAAATTTGTGCCCATGTACCGCGAAAGCGTTGACGGCAAAACTACCATTTTAGAATTGCATAAATTAAATGTACATAAGGAGGTGTAAAGCTGCAAGCTTAAAGCGACAAGCTACAAGTAATTGAACAGATCGACATTAAGTTATTTGCCACCGTTTTGCATGTCAGTCTTGCACCTTGTTTCTTGTACCTTGTCCCTTGTGTCTTGAAACTTGCCCCTTTACTTGGCATCAAACCACCAAACAGGTTTGGTTCCATTCCAATCATCGGCGTAATTGATGGTCAATTCCTCGCCGGGCGCAATCTTTGCCACCGTACGGATGCGCATAATTTGGGCTTCGAAATCCATATCGTACTCACAATTACTGGGCGATGCATGATTGTACATAGATAAATATCCAAAACCTACACAACATTGCGTAGCATCTTCGCCCCATTCAAAAATATAATTATACAGATTTGTTTTTTCAAGATGCACCCGTTCTTCGGCGCTAAAAACTAATACCGGTGATATTTCTACAGTTGCGCCTTTGGGCAAATAACCACAAGCAAAAACACCTCGACCTTTCTCCGGCGATTCCTTTATTTCCACATCACTATAAAACATGCTGGCGAAATTAAAAACTAAAAAATAAAAAGTTAAAACGAAACTGGCATGCCACTTTTACCTTTGCAGTTCGTTTTATAATTAAATCATTTTTCAGTATTAAAAGTTGAGAGCGAGTCGGAAAGGTATTTCACTGCTAACTGTCAACTTTTAATTACGGCTGATTAAATATTACTAAGTATGAAGAAGGTGTTGGGATATATTTTTACTCCTATTTTTTATCTGGTTTTCGGATTACTACTGCTTATATTTCATCCCATCCAATATATTGCCTACAAATTTTTTGGCTATAAAGCGCATAAACGAACGGTTGATATTTTAAATTTTTTTCTTACTTATTGCGATTTAATTATCGGTTCTTCCGTTCGTTTTAATAATACCCACCAATTGCCGGTTGGCAGGCCTATCATATTTGTTTCCAACCATCAAAGTATGTACGATATTCCACCTTTGATTTGGTTTTTGCGGAAATATCACGCCAAATTCATTTCCAAAATCGAATTAACAAAAGGTATCCCTTCCATTTCTTTCAATCTAAAAGTTGGCGGTGGTGCTAATATCGACCGCAGCAATAGAAAACAGGCCATTTCAGAATTAATAAAATTGGGAAGGCGTATGAAAGAAAAAAACTGGTCGACTATTTTGTTCCCCGAAGGGACCCGTTCAAAAAATGGATTGTTAAAACCATTTCAAGTTGGTGGGATTACAACTTTATTGCAAACCGTTCCCAATGCTTTGGTGGTACCGGTTGCTATTCAAAATTCTTGGAAATTGGTGCGGAAAGGAAATTTTCCGTTAAGCTTCGGCGAAAAATTAAGTTGGACAGTTTTAGAACCAATTGAGCCGGAAGACAAAGACCCGGAAGAAGTGTGCCAAATGGCCGAAAATACTATCCGTGCATTTTTGGGACAAGAAATTAGGATGATTACTGAATAAAATTATAAAAAGATAAAACCGCGAAAGTTCGCGGTTTTATCTTTTTATAAACTAATACATGTCGAAATTTAGGTTTAAAGGTTTAATAATGAAATAGTTATACTTTAATGTTCGTTACCGTTCCCCAAACGCCAAATACGTGCAACAGCCAAATCACTACTAAAATAATTACTACCAAATTAAAAATGGTTTTAATGGTTCCTTCCATTGGTATAAACCGATTAACAAGCCAAAGCAAAAAACCAACCACAATAATGGTTAACAAAACAGAAATAAGCGGAGTCATAATTTAATTTTTTTAAGTTACTTACAAATTGGATACTTTATGATTTATCAAAATATCATGCCATTTAAAATATGTTGATTGATAAAGCAAGCGGCATGATATTGTTGACGCATTTATTGCATTTAAAAAAATGCCCATTTAATCTCTTAAATTTATTTAGTTTGCATTATGCGGACTCCTCTTCAACCATCAGAAAAAATATTATTAAAAACCCACACCAGTTGGGTTACGCTTATTTTGCCGGCTTTGGGTATTTTGGTAGCTATTACAATTGGTATTGTTTCAAAAAGTTGGGAAGTGGGATTAATAATTTTTGGTGTTGCCGCAATTTATTTTGGCTGGAAATACTTGGAATGGAAACACAACATTTGGGTGGTTACCAATTTTAGGGTGATCGATGAATTTGGGGTGCTCAATATCAATTCAAAAGAAAGCCCGCTTGATAAAATAAACAATGTATCGTACAACCAAGATATTTGGGGAAGGATGTTGGGTTACGGAAATGTAGAAATACAAACGGCCGCAACCATCGGCGAAACAGTTTATGAAAGCGTAGATGGCCCCAAAAACTTAAAAGATACTATTACATTGGCACAGGCCAATTATAAACATGTGCAAATGTCTCAGCAAACAAGAAGCATCATTGAGGAAATGCAGTCTGTAAAAGCCAATTCGCTGCCTTTAGAACCGTCGTTACAAAAAAATTATCAGATGCCTAAACAGCCAGAAAAAATAGTGGAAGAAACACAAGGTTCAAATCCACAGCCAATAAGTGCGTCGCAAATTGCTACGCAAATAGAAAAATTAATAGCCCTAAAACAGCAAGGTGTGTTAACCGAAGAAGAATACCAACGTGCAAAAGCAAGGCTGTTGGGGTCCTAATGAAAATAAATAATCAATATTCAATAATCAACACTCAATATTCAAAGAGAAAACCTGTGTCATTTTGTTGAATATTGAGTGTTGATTATTTCTACAGCTCCTTCACCAACCTTTCCACTTTTGCCTTAAAAACTTTTAGCGCAGCGGTTTCTTGTTTTATAAAACTGTTGTCAGAAAATTTGCCCATCACGGCGTCCATTTCGGCGTTGGTATCGTACACCATTTGGCGGAATGCACTTTCATAATCTTTTGCACGGCTGTCGTAAATGCCTTTTGCCATCCATTCTTTAGTGGCAATGGCTTGGTTAAATAATTGGGTTAAAGTAGCTTTATCCAAGTCTTTTATCTTTTTACCCAATATTTCTTGTAAGCCAGCAAGTGCTTGCTGGCACTTGTTTTCAGCGTATTCCCAACCTTCTTTTTGGTAAAATGCATGCACGTTTTCCCAATTGGCAATCTTTCCATTGTGAATGCGTTGCATTAATTTATCCAGCGAGGTTTTGGGCAATAATTGCCCGCCCACATTTATCCAAGGTTGTCTTTTTAGCGCCTTCGGCAGATGAGCAGCAACCTCTTCAAGTTTGTTCAAACTATTGCGTTCCATCCAATCCATTAATTCTGTGGTACCATGAAAAATAAGCAATTCCTTAAACAACTCGTATGATTGAAGCGGTTTCAAAATCACCACTTTGCGTTTGTCGTTTTCAAATCCATCGGCTAAAATTTCCAAACTATTTACTATTGCGTTGTGACCATCCAATAATTCTTTTCCTTTTGCAATTGCTTCATCATCAGTATGATAGGTGTTGCCTTCTTTTTTCAAAAAAGCACGGCCGGTAAACAATTGCATTAAACGCAACGAATCAAATATTTCGTTAATGGTATCTGGTGCAAGGTATTCATATTCAATGTGTTGTATCTTATCTGGCCGGCGGTCACGGTCAATATATTTCCAACTGTTGCGGGCCAATGCGTACATATTGTACATAAACCAGTAACCAGGCATCACCAACAATCTATCCCTTGGCACATCATTGCTTACCAAACAAAAAGGAATGGGAATATTTAATTCCACCGGATAATCGCCTTTGGCCAAAATAGTGTACGAAGCAAATTTTGAATTATGTTTTAAGCTAACACATAATCCCGGCCAAAAACCACGCCCAGCAACTATTTCACCGTCGGGGCTGCGGCTGTTATGGTTGCTACCGATTGTTGCGCCTGCGGCGATATTGCTTTGTCCCATTACCGTTGCGGCACATAAAAATGAATTGTTGTGGTGCTGTTCGTGGGCAGGAAAAATTAAGGAATTCAATACTTCGCAACAAGAAATGGTGGCATTGTTACCGAGGTAAGAATTGATTAACCGTGCGCCATATTTTAATTGCGAATTGCTGGCCATAATAAAACGCACCGCCTTTACACCATAAAATATTCGGCAGCCATAACCCACTACACCGTTCACAATTTCGCAACCTTCGCCAATTTGGCTTTTGGCTTCTGCCGAAGAATTAATGGTGATGTTTTTTATTTTGTTGGCGCCTTTCAAATAGGCATTGCTGCCAATCCAAGTATCTTTTATAATGCTGCAATTTTTTATTACCGTACGGTCGCCCACTTTGCCATAATAGCCTCTTTTTTTATCGAATTTATTTTCGGTGAATTGTTTGAATTTTTCCAACATTACCAAATCATCCCGGTATTTGCTCCATAACCAAGCGTCGCCCGGCAACATGCCATTGAAAGGAATGATACTTCGCCCAGCATTTTCATTGCATAACTCCAACCAAATTCTTATGCTTTCCGGTTCGCCGTCTTTTACAATGCCATTACCAAATTTGGCAAACGGCGAAGTAATCATTTCGTTCACGTTTACCAGAATAACTTCGCTACCAATAATATAATGGCTGATGTAATTCACGTTGTCTACCACTACATTGTCGCCAAAATCGCAACTTACAATGGTACTGTTGTACAAGCCAACAGGTGTGCGCAATCCGCTAAATTCCAAAAAATAATTTTCTAGTTTTCCGATGCGCACAAGCCCATAAAATTTACAGTTTTTAACCAATTCAGGATTAAAAGCATCGCTTACCAATAATTTATTCCAGTCATCGCTGGTGTTACGGTTACGCACCAGCGCTTCAATTTCATAGGCAGTTAGTTTGCGGTAAGTGATGCCATTGC
>CAWJTH010000069.1:0-38049 GCA_963845495.1 uncultured Chitinophagaceae bacterium | reverse complement strand
GGATACCGCTGGATAAATGCACCACCTTTTTATTTCTATTACCCAGCGATTGAATATATATTTCCGCCAACCGCTTTGATGCGCCCATGATATTGGTGGGATTGATTGCTTTATCGGTTGACACCAACAAAAAACGTTCAACATCATATTCAACCGACAGATCAGCCAAAATTTTTGTACCCAATACGTTATTGCGAATGGCTTCGCTAGGGTGAAATTCCATAATTGGCACATGTTTATATGCTGCCGCATGAAAAACCATGCTAGGTTTATATTTAGCAAAAAGATGCTCCATGGCATGTACATCTCGTACGTCGCTGATGTACATAACCATATTTATAAAAGTGGGAAATTTTGAACGCAATTTATATTCCAAATCGTGCAATCCGGTTTCAGTTTGGTCGCAAAGGATAAGCAACGAAGGCTGAATGGCGGCCAATTGTTCAGCAATCTCGCTGCCAATGCTTCCAGCTGCGCCGGTAATAAGAATACGCTTGTTTTTTAATATGCCAAGTGTTTTTTCCTTTTCAAGATTAATGGAAACGCGGCCCAACAATTCGCTGATTTCTACTTCTTTCAATTGCGAAATACTGAAATTACCATCCCGCCATTTTTCTGCTGATGGGATATTACGGACCTGAATATCGTGATTTAAACAAAATTCAACCAATTCTCTTTTCAGCAAAACTTCCATTTCAGGCTTTGCAAAAAGCATTAATTTAACATTCCAGGCCTCCATCATGTATTTTATCTGCCCAAAAGAGCGGATTGGGATGCCATCAATTAGTTTGCCTATAAACTTTTGGTCATCATCAATAAAAGAAATTACTTGGTAACCATAATTTGAATTTTGTTCAAGTGTATTTTTTAATTGCACACCATTTGTTTCGCCTCCATAAATTACAACATTGGTGATGGCGCCTGATTTTATGGTTTTACGATAAATTGTTTTAATATAAAAACGATAGCCGGCAATTAAAAAAGAACCGATAAAAAAATACATGATCAAAACCGAGGTAGGCACTAAATTGGCTAAATGATAGGCAATGGTAAAACCATTTGCCATCAATAAAATAGCCGTGGTAAAAAACAGTGCTACAATGCCGCGTAGGGCTTCAGCCAAACCAGAAAAACGAATGATGCCTTTGTAAGTTTTTAAAGCATAAAAAAAGATGGCACTAACAACCATCATAATTAAAATGCCATCGAGCAAAGGATAATCGAACAGCACCTTAAGGTTAAAATTAAAGCGCAATAAATAAGCTATAAAACCAGCAAAGCAACAAATAGACAAATCTAAAAAGAAGATCAGCCACATTGGCGCAATTGGATTGCTTAATAATTTTTGGCTTGCTTTATTGTACAATGTCTGAGTAATTTTAGTATGATAGGAATATGTTCTTATTTCTATTTCTAGTTTTTTGGGCTAGTCAGCAAAAAATTATGTTTTCTAATTTTACTCTAAGGTAGGTGACAACGCGTTCATTTGTATAACTTCATACAAAAGGGAAGGATGAAAACGAATTTCCATCCTTCCCTTGGATATGCTATATTAAATTTATTAGTCCTGTCATGGTTACATTCTTTGACTAAATTTTGTTTGTTTCAGTTGCTTTTAATGCTGCTGCTGTTGTTGCTGTTGCATTTGTTGCTGTAGCTGTTGTTGCTGTTGTGGTGTCATCCCGCCTTGCGGGTTAGCCGCTGGTGGTGGCGCATCCTTTACTTCCAACACTTCTACATCAAAAATTAAATTCATGTAGGGTTTTAACACCGGACCTTGCGCTTGGTTTTTATAAGCAAGCATAGCGGGAACATACAATTTACCTTTTCCGCCTTGTTTAAAAGCCGCTAAGCCTTCGTCCCAACCTGGAATAACTTGCTGAGAACCAACTTGGAAGGTAAACGGATCTTTGTGCCCAAAAGCTGAATCCATATTTGAATCAAATATTTTTCCTTCAAAATTTGTTCCGCGGTACATTACTTTCACCATTTTCCCTTGCTGAACGGCAGGGCCATCACCTTGCTTTTCAACTACGGTAAAAACGCCGTTGGCAGTTTTATTGGCTGTAATGTTTTTATCTTTTAAATATTTTTGGATATCTGCAATTTCTTTATCGCCTTCCAGTTTTTCTTCTTTTTTCAAATCTTCCCGTAAAGCGTCTTCGTCTTTAAACTTGGCCAAAATTTTCACCCAGCCTTTAATAGTACCACCAGCTTTAAAAAAGGGTGGTAATTGCTGTCCTTGTGACATTTTTCTTAATGTATCAACAAACGATACAAAGTTTACACTATCGCCTACCTTTAACATCGGGAATAGATCAGTGAAATTATGGGTATTTTTTTGGCTTGTATCAACCTTTCCGTAGGCTGGCAAATGGTCGGTAATATTTAAAATGGTGTCTTTTCCATTAGCACCTTGGGTTGTAATTTTAAGGGTGGCTTTTATAAAATCACCATTTTTTATAGGTGTACCGCTTCCACTTGAATGTATGTCGTACAACATGCCCGTACTTGTTTTTTTATAGCCCGAATTACCACAACCAACCATTGTGGCTAATACCAAAATTCCCAATAAAGAAGAAATTACTCTTTTCATAAAATTTACGCCAACATGGCTTTTTGTGCTTTTATAGCTTGTTTAAATTGTTCTATATTTTCTGCAATTGAGGCCGATGATCGACCGCCAGCTGCGTTAAAATGGCCGCCACCCTCAAAATAAGTGCGGGCAAAGGTATTTACATCCACGTTTCCCTTGCTTCTAAACGACCATTTGCGTTCTTCATCCCTATCAACCAACATGGCTACCATCTTTATGCCTTGTATGCCAAGCGGATAGTTAACCAGCCCTTCCGTATCGCCGGTTTTTATATTAAATTTTAATAAATCTTGTTTCGAAACCGATATCAAAGCAGTGTTGTATTCGTAAAAAACTTCCATTTTGTTCAACAATATATATCCCAAAAACCGAAGTCTGTTTTCCTGAAAACTATCGTAAATGGCATCGTGTATGGGTGTGTGCTCAAGCCCCATATCTTTTAGATAAGCAGCCATTCTATGAACAGATGCAGATGCCGCCGGAAAACGGAACGATCCAGTATCGGTCATTAAACCGGTGTATAAACATTTGGCTGAATCCAAGTTTAATTTATCGGCGTAGCCGCTACCTATTATAAAGTCGAAAACCATTTCGCAAGTAGAACTTTTAGCAGTGTTGCTAATGCCATAAGCAAAAACTTCAACTTGTGGCTGTTCGTGATGGTCTATTAATATGCGTTGGCCTGGCGCTTCTGTCAAAGGTTTTTCCATGTGTTTGGTGCGGTGCAACACATTAAAATCAAGACAAAAAATATAATCTGCCTCATTTATCAGTGAAATAGATTTCTCTTTTGTCACTTCAAAATTCATTACTTTATTAACGCCAGGCATCCAATCTAAAAAGTTAGCCCAATTGGTAGGAGAAATAACCGTAACCTGATGGCCCAGTTGAACAAGAAAGTGATATAAACCCAAAGATGAACCCATTGCATCGCCATCTGGTTTTTGATGCGCAGTAATTATAACCTTAGCAGGTGCGGCAAGTTTTGGGTAAAATAACGAAATCGGCTCCATAAATACGGCGCAAATGTCTGTGATGACAGCTACACATACAAATAAATTTAAAAATGCCAAATTATTGTTGGCAGTTGGCGGTTGATAGATGACAGTTGACGGTCTTTGAAGTATGGATGTTGTTAAGTTTTTTAGAATTGTTAACCGCCAGCTTTTCAATCCGCCAACTGCCGTCTGCCGTTCACCAACTTTTCTACCTGCCAATCGGCATAGGATTGCGCCCTAACGCTTACCTTTGCGGCCTCAAAAAAAAATTATGGGTTTCGATAGAGACACGATTATTGGTTTCGCATTATTGGGCGTTTTATTTATTGGTTACTTTTGGTACACCAGTAATAGCCAACAAAAATATTTGGCTGAACAAAAAAGGGTAAACGACTCTTTAGCACTTATTAAATCTAAACAAATAAATCCGGTAAAAGAGGCGCAGGATTCTTTGCGTTATCAAGCGGCTTCTGATTCCGTTGCAGCTGGAAATTTTCAAGACACCATAAATGTGGCAGAAACAGAAACTGCTGTTGAAAACAATGTAATGAAAATTACATTTAGCAACAAAGGCGGCTGGATGAAAAAAGTTGAACTAAAAAATTATAAAGGCATTGATAGCCAATTGGTTAAGATGGGCGGTTTGCCAAGCGATCATTTTGGATATAGTATTAATACAGGCGGCAACCAAAGCACCACCACCGATAGGATGGTTTTCAATCCAGCCATAATCACAAAATTGGCCGATGGTTCGCAAACCATTAGTTATCAAAAGGTTTCAAAAGATAATAAATCCATTACCCACACTTTTACGGTAAAGCCAGATGATTACATGATTGATGCCAAGGTTGATTTATTAGGTGCCGATCAATTACTTACCGGTCAAAATTTAAATATTGACTGGAACATTATGGCACGCCAGCAGCAAAAAAACATCACCTACGAAAAACAACAGTTAAAGCTGGTTGCCTACACCAACGATGATTTTGATTCGTGGACAGCGGTAAAAGATGTAAACCAACAGTTGGACAAACCAACTTTATGGGTAGGTTTAAAACAACAATTTTTTAACGCCACCATTGTTTCTCCTTTAAAATTTAAGAACATACAAACCAACATTACCGTAGCGCCTAGCGATACTATTGGTGAAGTTGGAAAAATGCAAGCTACAGCCAGCATTCAGGTGCCTGCAGGAAACAAGATTACCGTTCCTTTACAAATTTATTACGGCCCTAACGATTACAAAGTTTTAAAAGCCTACGACAATGGCATGCGCAACATTGTTGATTTGGGAAGTGGTTTTACGGCATTTGTAAAATACATCAACCGCGGTGTAATAATGCCCGTATTTGGCTTTTTTGTAAATATTTTGGGCGGGAAAATGGGTTGGGCTATTCTTTTGCTTACATTATTTATCCGTTTGGTTATATCGCCCATTACTTACCGTAGCTATTTAAGCGGTGCCAAAATGAAAGTAATGCAACCCGAATTAAAAACATTAAAAGCTAAATTTGGCGACGACCAACAAGCTTATAGTGTTGCACAAATGAAGCTTTTTCGAGAAGCTGGAATCAATCCGCTGAGTGGATGTATTCCAATGTTGGCCCAGTTACCGGTTTTCTTTGCTTTGTTTGCCTTTTTTAACAGCAATATCGGGCTTCGCGGACAATCATTTTTATGGGCTACCGATTTAAGCATGTATGATACCATTTTTCATTTCTCCTTTAAAATACCGTTACTTGGCGATCATTTAAGTTTATTCACCATTACCGCAGTTATTTCAAGCTTCTTTATTTCGTTGTATAGCATGAGCAGCACACCCGACCAAAGCAACCCAGCTATGAAGTATATGCCTTACATCTTTCCGTTCATGATGTTGTTTTTCTTTAACAACCAGCCCGCTGCACTTACTTGGTATTACACGGTTAGTAATACCGTAACGCTTATCATTCAAATAGTTATACAAAAATATATTATTGACCATGATAAAATTTTGGCTGACATTGCTGTAAAGCGTAGCCAACCAAAAGCAAAATCAAAATGGCAAGAAAAACTGGAAGCGATTCAACAAACACAAAAAAATGTTCAGGATCTAAAAACAAGAACCGGGAAAAAATAATCCTCGTTAAGATAAAAAAGGAAAGCTGGAAATATATCATTTCCAGCCTTCCTTTTAATAATAACTATATGATAATCAATTAATTGATAGCTATATCTAAATCAATGTGGTAATGTTGAAAAGATAAATTCATTCAAATAAACATCGTTTAAAAACCGCTGGAATGGTTTTTGAATTATTTTTAAAGAAAAGCAATAACTTTGTGTTAAAAGAAATTGTTGATTTTAACTGCAACGCATTAGCTTTGTCTTATATTTTATAATTAAATAAGTTTTATCTGTAAAAATTTTACCCCGTTATTTTTTGAAAAAGGCATTGTTCATATTGTTTTTTATAATGGTTTCCGCCTATACATTTTCTCAGAAAAGTGCTGGGCCATCGGACGACAATAAAATTGTAAAGTTTTATCCCAATCCTGCTAACGATATCATTACGTTCGACATTAACCATGTAGTAGAAAAGGGTTATAGCATCCAAATCTATAATTTTCTTGGCCGTCAAGTTCTTGTTATGCCAATTTCTACAACGCATGTTACTATTGTTTTAACAGATTTTTTCCGAGGCATTTACGTTTTTCAAGTTCGGGATAAACATGGAACTATCATCGAAAGCAATAAGTTTCAGGTAAATAAATAACTAATCAAATTCCAAAAAATAAATTCCAAATTCCAACGATTTTAATGTTTATTGTGAACATTTAGCTTGTTGGGATTTGGGATTTTCTTTTTGGAATTTATTTTTAAAAATTTCACATATCATATTCAAAATTGTTCGTTTCTTTGCGCTTCAATTTTGAATAACAATAAGCATTTAAAAAATGAAAAAAACCTGGTTCATATCACTACTTCAACAAGTGGTAATGAACGCTTTCCCAGAGCGTGGTTTTTTTGTAATGCCTGTACTTGTTAGTCCATGTACACGTCCGTTCCCCTATTGGGTACGACGTTGATACCCAATTGCCTATGCCACTGATCGTGGCATCATTTTACAGTACTAGGGCGTAGTCCCATTTCTTTTACCTTACGATTTCTTTTAAATCATGTCAACTGATTTTCAGGTTATTATAGCCAATAGCAGCCATATCGATTTTGCACAAATCATATGCGATGAATACGAATCTTCCGCAAAAGCCCGCGGCACGGGCATTGCCAAACGCAGTCCTGAATATGTAAAGCAAAAAATGCTAGAAGGAAAGTCGGTAATCGCTTTCTCGAAAGATGGCATTTGGGCTGGCTTTTGTTATATTGAAACTTGGGGCCATGGCGAGCATGTTGCCAATAGTGGCTTAATTGTTTCCCCCAATTTTCGTAAAAGCGGTTTGGCGAAAGCCATTAAACAAAGAATTTTTGAACTGAGCAGAAGGCTTTATCCCGATGCAAAAATATTTGGTTTAACAACTGGCCTCGCTGTAATGAAAATTAATAGCGATCTAGGTTACGAGCCAGTAACATATAGCGAACTAACACAGGACGATAAATTTTGGGCTGGTTGCAAAAGTTGTGTCAACTATGATATTTTAATGATGAAGGAGCGTAAAAACTGCCTTTGCACGGCCATGTTGTATGATCCGAAAGACCATTACGAACCTGAGGAAACCAAAGAAGCATTTAAAGAACGCAGTCCGGTTTACGAACGTTTTCAAAAATATAAGGAAAACACGATGCTTAAAAAAATCATTAAAAAAGAAGGCATTGGAGCCGGCGCATTAGAATTCATCAGAAAAAAAATGAGCATGTTTTTTTAGAAACATTCAACACTCAATATTCAATAATCAATTTTCAATTAAATAATGAAGAAGGTAGTACTTGGTTTTAGCGGCGGTCTCGACACCACATTTTGTGTAAAATATTTTACGGAAGAAAAAGGGTACGAAGTACACAGCGTAATTGTAAACACGGGCGGCTTTAGCAAAGAAGAATTGGAAAAAACTGAAGCACATGCCTACAAATTGGGTGTAAAAACGCACACTACCGTTGATGCCGTAAAAGGTTATTACGACCGTATTATCAAGTACCTTGTTTTTGGAAATGTTCTAAAAAACAATACCTATCCGTTAAGTGTAAGCGCCGAGCGTTTGGTACAAGCCTTACATATTGCCGAACATGCCAAAGCATTGAATGCTGACGCTGTAGCACATGGCAGCACAGGCGCAGGTAACGACCAAGTTCGTTTCGACATGGTTTTTCATATTATGATTCCGGGAATGGAAATTATTACCCCAATCCGCGATATGAAATTGAGCCGCGAAGCGGAAATCGAATATTTGAAAAGCAAGGGAGTTGAAATGAATTTTGAAAAAGCCGCTTACAGTATTAATAAAGGATTGTGGGGAACAAGTGTTGGCGGAAAAGAAACCTTGAATAGTAAAGGCATGTTGCCAGAAAGTGCATGGCCAACTCAAGTTTCTGCAACAGAAGGAAAAGAAGTAGCGTTGAATTTTGAAAAAGGAGAATTGACAGGCGTAGATGACAAAAAATTTGTCCATCCTTCAGAAGCCATCCAATATTTGCAAACCCTTGCCGGGCCTTACGGAATTGGCCGCGACATTCATGTTGGTGATACCATTATTGGCATTAAAGGCCGCGTTGGTTTTGAAGCTGCTGCACCAATGGTAATCTTAAAAGCACATCATGCATTGGAAAAACATGTGCTTACCAAATGGCAATTAAACTGGAAAGATCAATTGGCGCTTTTTTATGGCAATTGGTTGCACGAAGGCCAAATTTTGGACCCGGTGATGCGAGATATTGAAGCCATGTTTACCAGTACACAGGCAAATGTTACCGGTAAAGTTTTTGTGGAATTAGTGCCTTATCGTTTTCAAATAATCGGCATTGAAAGCAAACATGATTTGATGAGCGATAAATTTGGCAAATATGGTGAAATGAACACTGGATTTACAGGCGAAGATGTTCGGGGTTTTAGTAGGATTTTTGGCAACCAAGTAGGTATTTGGAATTTGGTGAATGAAGCGGTTAAAAGCTGAAAGCCACAAGCCGCAAGCTAAAAGCAGATACGTTTATTACATTGTCCCAACTTTCACTTTAACTCTAGGCATTCAGCTTGAAGCTTTTAGCTTTCAGCTTAAAAAACTAACTTTGGTAAAATGTATTTTATGAGTGCGACTATTTTAGAACAAGTAAGCAAGTTATCTGCTCAGGAGCAGCTTGAGGTAGAAAAATTTATACAGGAATTATTGAATAAACATAAATCAACAGATAGCGAATCTATTGCTGAAAAACGAAGAAAAAATTTAGGTTGGGCAAAGGGAAAATATTTTATGGCCGATGATTTCAATGACACGCCTGAAGATTTTAAAGATTACATGTAATGTTAGAAACAGTACTGATTGATACACAAATATTGATTTGGATGGCTTTGGAGCCTGATAAATTATCGCCAACAGCACAAAGGTTTATCACTGACCCAAATAAATTTTACAATTAAGCTACGCTTCTGTTTGGGAGATGGCAATTAAAATAAGAATTGGCAAACTTAGCATTGAATATCCGTTGGTTGATTTTACAGAAATGGCAATAGAAAAACACCAATTAAAATTGCTCGACATTTCACTTCCGCATATTTACAAAACCCAACAATTAGAATTGATTCATTGATATCCTTTTGACAGGATAATTGCAGCTCAAGCATTGGTTGAAGATATCCAATTGGTAAGTTCGGATGAGATTTTTGATAGTTACAATGTAAAAAGATTATGGTAATTAAAATTGGTATTATTGGCGGGGCAGGTTATACCGGCGGAGAATTAATAAGGTTATTATTGAATCATCCTAACGCGGAAATTGGTTTTGTGCAAAGCGGAAGTAATGCAGGAAAATTGTTAAGCAGCGTTCATCAAGATTTAGTTGGGGAAACAAATATTCTTTTTTCAGCTGCGCACAATTATGAAGTTGACGTTATTTTCTTTTGCGCCGGCCATGGCGAAGCAAAAAAGTTTGTTGTAGAAAACGACATTCCAGCCCACATAAAATTAATTGATATTGGCAATGATTTTAGATTAAAGGCCGATGCCAATATAAAAGGCCGCCAATTTATTTATGGCCTACCCGAATTAAACAAAGAAGCCATTAAAACTGCTGGTAGCGTTGCCAATCCAGGTTGTTTTGCTACAACTATCCAATTGGGGTTATTGCCGTTAGCAAAAGCTGGTTTATTGGATGAAATTTATACAACCGGCATTACTGGCAGCACCGGTGCTGGACAAAGCTTGAGCGCTACCTCGCATTTTAGTTGGCGTTCAAATAACATCCAAGCTTATAAAACATTGACACACCAGCATTTAGATGAAATCGGTGAATCGCTGGCCCAACTCGCTACTCCCAACTCGCCACTTGCAAACTTGAACTTCGTTCCTTGGCGGGGTGATTTTACCCGGGGCATTTTTATCAGCTCTACATTAAAATGCAATTTGGGATTATCCGAAATAAATAAGCTTTTCAAAGCATTTTACGAAGGCCAACCATTTACACATTTTAGCGAAACACCCATCCATTTAAAACAAGTGGTGAACACCAACAAATGTTTGATACAAACAGAGAAAATTGGTAATAAATTAGTAGTGCATTCGGCACTCGACAATTTATTAAAAGGTGCCAGCGGCCAAGCCGTTCAAAACATGAATTTGATGTTTGGGCTGGAAGAAACGGCGGGATTAAGGTTGAAAGCCTCAATGTTTTAAGTGATAAGTAATAAGTTTTAAGTATGCAAAATTATAAAGACTTAAAGGTTTGGGAAAAAGCACATCTGTTTACCTTGGGTGTTTATGAAGCTACAAGAAACTTTCCCAAAGAAGAATTATATAGTTTAACTAATCAAGTCCGAGGTTCATCTGCTTCTATACCGGCGAACATAGCAGAGGGTTGTGCAAAAAACACTAAAAGTGATTTTGCAAACTTTTTAAACATTGCTCTTGGCTCGGCAAATGAATCTGAATATTTTCTAATTCTTTCTAAAGATTTAAAATATTTAGCTGTAGAAAAATTCGAGATCTTATCTAATTTAATCACTGAAGTAAAGGGAATGCTCATCGCTTTAATTACAAAAGTTAGGGCATCACTTACAACCTAAAACTTATAACTTATGACTTTATTTGATGTTTATCCCCTTAACAACATTACCATTACCAAAGCTTTGGGCAGTTATGTTTGGGATGATAATGGTGTGAAATATTTGGATATGTACGGTGGCCATGCGGTCATCAGTATCGGGCATACACACCCGCATTGGGTGCGCCGCATCGAAGAGCAATTGAATAAAATTGCTTTTTATTCCAACTCCGTTATTATCCCAATCCAAAAACAATTGGCTGATAAGCTGGGCGAAATTTCTGGTAAAAAAGATTATCAATTGTTTTTGGTGAACAGTGGGGCTGAGGCCAATGAAAATGCCTTAAAACTAGCTTCCTTTTACAACGGTAGAAAAAAAGTGATCGCTTTCAATAAAAGTTTCCATGGCCGTACTTCTTTGGCAGTTGCCGTTACTGACAATCCAAGCTATTGTTGCTCCGATAAACGAAACCGAAAATGTTGTTTTTCTTCCTTTCAACGATGAAAAAGCTTTACAGGACTACTTTTCAGCGAATGGCAATGAAATTTCTTCTGTAATTATTGAAGGCATTCAAGGTGTGGGTGGCATTATTGAAGCAACGCCTGAATTTTTGAAATTGATCCGTTCGCTTTGCGACCAATACAATGCCGTTTACATTGCCGACAGCGTGCAGTGTGGCTATGGCCGTACCGGGCAATTTTTTAGTCATGATATTGCTGGCGTTGATGCTGATATTTATAGCATGGCAAAGGGAATGGCGAATGGCTTTCCAATCGGTGGTATTTTGATTTCGCCAAAAATTGCGCCGAAATATGGCATGTTGGGTACTACTTTTGGCGGCAACCAATTGGCTTGCGCCGCAGCCTTGGCTGTGTTGGAGGTGATGGAAAAAGAAAATCTTTTAGCTAACGCCAAAGAATTAGGCGATTACATAATGGACGAATTGAGCAAGATTGAAGGGTTGGAAAACTTGCGTGGCCGTGGTTTGATGATTGGTTTTGATGTGAACGGTGTGCTAAAAGATTTGAAGAAAAAGTTATTGTTCGACCAACATATTTTTACGGGCGAAGCAAAACCAAATGTAATTCGCTTATTGCCATCGTTGGCGATTGGCAAACCCGAAGTGGATTTGTTTTTGACGGGATTAAAAACAGCGGTTGCCAAATTGCAAGAAGCGGCGCAGGTTGAAGCTTAACGCAATCCTGTCAGGGCTTGTATTTTTGCCCTGACAGGATTTTTAGAACTTGTTGAACTGTTTTAAGAATCATCATTAAAGGGCAAGAAAGCTTTTAGTAACAAGTTATGATTTTGTTGAGTGAATGTCGCCATGGAAAACAAAATTCCAACGGAGCGTCGCCACAAAAGCCTCATCCTAGCTTTAAAAGCCGGTCTCCAAAAAACCAACACATTAGCATGAAGCAATTTATTTCAGTAAAAGATGTAGACAATATTGATGAACTGGTGCAAAAAGGTCTGGCTTACAAAGCCAATCCTTTTGCCGACAAGTTATTGGGACAAAATAAAAGGATCGGTTTGTTGTTCCTGAACCCAAGTATGCGTACGCGTTTGAGCACGCAGGTTGCTGCTCAAAATTTGGGTATGGAAGCGATTGTTTTTAACATTGGTAGCGAAGGTTGGAAACTGGAATTTGAGGATGGTGCCATTATGAACGGCGATAGTGTGGAGCATGTAAAAGATGCAGCACCGATTATGGGAAAGTATTTTGACATTTTGGCTATCCGCACTTTTCCATCGCTAAAAGATAAGGATGATGATTACAGCGAAGCTTACATTAAAAAATTTATAAAATATGCAGGCATTCCGGTGGTTAGCCTGGAAAGTGCTACGTTGCATCCTCTGCAATCGCTAACGGATATTATTACGATAACCGAGGCGATGGCAGTTAATGGATGGCAGATGGAAGGAGGAAAAGTTGCTGATGACGGCAGCCAACCGCCAACCGCCAACCGCCGACCAAAAGTTGTGCTTACTTGGGCACCGCACGTAAAAGCGTTGCCGCAATGCGTAGCCAATAGTTTTGCTGAATGGGTGAATGCCTGGGGCAAAGCAGATTTTGTAATTACACATCCCGCCGGCTATGAATTGGATTCAACATTTACCAATGGTGCAACCATTACGCATAACCAAAACGAAGCCTTGAAAGATGCCGATTTTGTGTATGTAAAAAATTGGAGTAGCTATGAAAATTATGGTCAAGTTTTTTTAACCGATCCTAGTTGGATGCTGACCAACGAAAAAATAGCACTGACAAATAATGCGAAGGTGATGCATTGCTTACCCGTTCGCCGTAATGTGGAACTGAGTGACGAAATTTTAGACGGTCCAAATAGTTTAATTACACAAGAAGCTGGCAATAGGGTTTGGGCAGCGCAGGCGGTGTTGAGTGAGATTTTGAAGTCCACAATTAATTGAAACCATGAGCAAGAGATATCCAAAAACATTATCAGCAGGTGCCAATAATACCGTTATTGCGCTGTCAGAAACAGAAGCAGCTAAGTTGTTTTTAGAAGATACAAGATCTGATATTGGCTCAGAAGCGGAAAAAATGAAATTTGCTAATACTATAAATGGGCTTGTTGTTAAATTTATTCGGTTAGATATTTTGCCGAACGGTGCGGAAGCCTTGGTAATGGAGAGATTGTTTCCCATCGACTTCAGGGCTTATGAATACGAAAAAAGGCAATTATTATTTGAAGTTTTTGAAGATGAGTTGGATGTTTTACATCAGGCTGGTTTCGTACATAGGGATATTAAACGCCCGTCAGAAATGAAAGGGTTTGCTTTTGACAATATTTTTTTAACAGATAAAGGCTTTCGTTTGATTGATGTAGGAATCTCAGCTCTAAGAGGGCAAGTTGGTGAAAAACTTTTTACAAAATTTGTTGAACAGGAAAAAAAGGAACTAAAAGAATTTGAAGAATTTTTATTGAATAGATAATGCAAAAACTTTACATTATAAAAATTGGCGGTAACATTATTGATGATGATGCCAAACTCTTCTCTTTCTTGAAAACCTATGCCAGCATTCAATCAAATAAAATTTTAGTACATGGCGGCGGCAAATTAGCTACCAAATTAGCCCAACAAATGGGCGTTGAGCAAACCATGGTGGATGGCAGAAGGATTACGGATGCCGAAACATTAAAGATTGTAACGATGGTTTACGCCGGTACCATCAATAAAAATATTGTGGCTCAATTGCAGGCCAACAATTGTAACGCTATTGGCTTAAGCGGTGCCGATGGGAATGTAATTAAAGCGCATAAACGCCTCCCTTTGGTGGATGGAGGCATGGATTATGGATTTGTTGGCGACGTGGATTCAATTAATACCAATTTGCTAAAAACCTTGCTGGATAATGGTTTCAGCCCAATCCTCTCTCCTATTACGCACAACGCTGAAGGGCAATTATTAAATACCAATGCCGATACCATTGCTCAGGAAACCGCAAAAGCTATGAGCGGTTTATTTGATGTGGAACTCATTTATTCGTTTGAAAAAAAAGGCGTTTTGTTGGATGCCAATAATGATGATACCGTTATTTCCACCATCAACAAAAAATACTATGCACAATTAAAAAAAGAACAAAAAATATTTGCCGGAATGATTCCAAAATTAGATAATGCTTTTGCTGCTATTGATGCTGGCGTGGGCAAAGTAATTATTGGAAAAGCCGAAGAATTACAAGATTTGATAGCTGGTAAATCGGGCACGCAAATAGTGAATAGTGAATAGTGAATAGTGAATAGTGAATAGTGAATAGTGGGCAACAGTGTTTCTATATTTTGGTTTCGATTTTTATTTTTTAATTTTTACTTTTAATTGATATGCCCGATCAAAATAAAACATTGCTTTATCAGGATGCGGTTGAGTTATTAAAACGATTGATTGCTACTCCGTCATTTTCAAAAGAAGAAAATAAAACGGCAGACATTATTTGCGCTTTTTTGGATCAACATAGAATACATTTTGAAAAAATCGGCAATAATATTTATGCAAAAAGTCAATTTTATGATGCCAATAAAAAGTCAATTTTATTAAATAGCCATCACGATACCGTAAAACCAAATAAAGGTTACACAGTCGACCCGTTTGAACCACTTGAAAAAGATGGTAAATTATACGGACTTGGCAGCAACGACGCTGGAGGCTGTTTGGTTTCGCTGATTGTTACTTTTTTGCATTTTTACGATAAAGAAAATCTGAATTATAACCTTATTTTCTGCGCCAGTGCCGAAGAGGAAATAAGTGGTGTAAATGGCATTGAATTAGCGTTGCCATATTTAGGGGAAATCGATTTCGGCATTGTGGGCGAACCTACTTTATTGGAAATGGCCGTGGCAGAACGCGGATTGATGGTGATTGATTGCACGGCTCATGGCGTTGCCGGCCATGCGGCGAGAAAAGAAGGTGAAAATGCTTTGTACAAAGCTTTGGACGATATTGATTGGATCCGAAATTACCAGTTTGAGAAGATTAGCCCGTTGTTGGGCGAAGGAAAAATGACCGTTACCATTATTGAAACCGACAACAAACAGCACAATGTGGTGCCGGCTCAATGCAAATTTGTGATTGATGTTCGGGTGAATGAATTATACAAGTTTGAAGAAATTTTAGCGACGCTGCAGCAAAATTTACAAAGCGAATTTAAACCTCGCAGCACAAGAATGCGTAGTACGTCCATTCCTATCGATCACCCGATTGTAAAAGCTGGAATTGAATTAAGCCATTGTTATTATGGCTCACCAACTACATCAGACAAGGCTTTGATGCCGTTTCCGGCGCTTAAAATGGGCCCAGGCGATTCTGCCCGTAGCCATAGCGCTGATGAATATATTTATTTAAAAGAGATTGAGGAAGGGATTGAAACTTATATTCGGCTTTTGGAGAAGATAATTTTGCAATAAACAAACGCACACTATGCAGTACGAAAAATACGGTAATTTAATTACCTCTTCTGATTTTTTGGAATATCAGTTTACAAGTGTTGGCCCAAAAGGAAATATTGTTAAACTAATTCAATTTACTTACACCGAACAGGCTAATATTTATAATTTGGCTTTCGGGAATAAACTAGAAAACGGTTCAATTGACGATACAGCTAGGGATGATAACAAGGACAGAAATAAAATCTTAGCTACTGTTGCAGCAACAGTTTATGAATTTTTAAATAAGTTCCCCCGACACGTGGATTTTTTTTACGGGTAGTACGCCGCAAAGAACCAGGTTATACAGAATGGCAATAAGCCTTAATTATACTGAGCTATCAAAAGATTTCGAGATTTTTGGTTTTGTAAAGGATTTAGATTCATTTATATATATTCCATTTCAAAATGAAATTGAGTATTTTGGTTTTCTTTTTCGAAAAATAAAATCGTAAATTTGTAACATGAAGCAGAAACAAACTATAAAGGATGCCGCTCATTTTGGAGTGAAGGTTACTGTCGATAAATCGTTAGATATTTATTCCGGCAAAGTTTTATTTCCTAAAAAATTGGAAAAGGCGAATAAAATGTTAGCTAAATTAAAAATGCCGTTACCCGCTTAAATTTTTTGAATTTATTAATCTTCATAGCCACTTTGTTTGAAGTGGCATTTTTATATCTCAAAAATGAAACTCTGGCAAAAAGAAACAACGGCTACTTCACAATTGGTTGAACAATTTACCGTTGGCCGCGATAAAGAATTTGATGCATTGTTGGCAACTTTTGATGTACAAGGCTCTATGGCGCATGTGCAAATGCTTACGGAAGTTGGATTGATTACGGCAGCAGAAAACGAAAAAGCACAAGCCGAATTGAAAAATATACTGACGGAAGTTTCTGTGCATGGTTTCACATTGCCGGAAGATGTGGAAGATATCCATTCTTACGTTGAGTTATTATTGACAGAACGCATCGGCGAAGCCGGCAAAAAAATACATACCGGCCGAAGCCGCAACGACCAAGTAGCTGTTGATTTAAAACTTTTTCTGCGCAGCGAAATCAATAAAATTAAGACTGAAACAAAATCGCTGTTCGATTTATTGATTGCCAAAAGCGAAGCTTTGAAAGGCATTTTATTGCCAGGTTATACTCATTTGCAAATGGCCATGCCTTCGTCATTCGGACTTTGGTTGGGCGCTTACGCTGAAAGTTTGGTAGATGACCTTGAAATGTTGGCTGGCGCTTATCAAATTACTAATAAAAATCCTTTGGGGAGTGGCGCTGGTTATGGTTCTTCTTTTCCATTGAATAGAAAAAGAACAACCGAATTATTGAACTTTGAAACGCTGGATTGGAACAGCGTTTACGCACAAATGAGCCGCGGTAAAACAGAAAAAGCGGTAGCAACCGGCATCGGCTTTATTGCGGCTACGCTTAGCAAATTGGCTTATGATTGTTGCTTGTACATCAACCAAAATTTTGGTTTTATTTCTTTTCCAAATGAACTAACAACTGGCAGCAGTATTATGCCGCACAAGAAAAACCCCGATGTTTTTGAGCTAATCAGGGCAAAATGCAACCGCATCCAATCAACGCCAAACGAATTGGCATTGATGATCAACAATTTGCCAAGCGGTTACCACCGTGATATGCAATTGACGAAGGAAATACTTTTTCCGGCGATGGAAGATTTGAAAAGCTGCCTGCAAATGATGCAATTGATGCTGAGCAATATGCAGGTAAAAGAAGAAATTTTGAAAGACGAGAAATACAAATATTTATTTACCGTAGAAGCTATGAACGATTTGGTGAATCAAGGTTTGGCTTACCGAGACGCATACAAACAAGTTGGTAATCAGGTAGATGCAGGTAATTTTAATTACGATTACAAGCAATTGCACCATACTCACGAAGGCAGTATTGGCAATTTATGCAACAATGAAATAATGATAGAAATGGAGAAGGTGTTAGAAAAATTTGCCTAATGAAGAAGGCTAAACGTAACGTGTCTGACACCGAAACCAAGGTGTCAGACACGTTTACTTAATTTACTTTTCACTCAACAACTCAGCCATTAATCCATAAAATTCTTTTTTAAAATCCTCGAAATGCTGTCCGGTTGCTGGGCCATCGTAGCCTTGATGGATTTTCTTCACCATTCCATTTTTACCAATAAAAATGGTGGTGGGAAACGCATTGATGCTTTGCAATTGAGGCAATGTTTTTTCGGTACGATGTTCGTCAGAAACCGTTACACCCGTTACTAAAAATGGATATTGCACATTGAATCTTTTTTGAAAAGTTATCAATGCTTTTTTGGAGGTTTGATAATCAGTTGTGCGTTCATAAGCTAAACCGATTATTTCAACTCCCTTGTTATGATTTTTATTGTAATAATCACTTAAAAAAGCCGTTTCATCCATACAATTGGGGCACCAAGATCCTAGGATTTGTACCAACACCACTTTGCCTTTGTATTTTGGATCACTGATTGAAACTAACTTTCCATCAGTTGAAACGAATTTGAAATTGAGTTTAGTTTCGCCTTCCCGCATTTTTGTTAACTGATAGCCATCGGGCAAACTTGCATTGTCATTTTTTACAGCTTTCCAAGTGCTTGTGGTACTAAGACCAGAAAAAATTTTGGCATCAGCAATTGTATAAGCATCGCTTAATTTGGCCGAAAAAAGAATAGCGTGGCCTCCATCAAAACCTGACAATTTTAAACTGTCACCTTTAATTGAGCCTTCCAAATACCGATAATCGCCGGTTGATGTTAAAAAAGTACCAGTCACTTTGCCATGGCCATCTTGCTGAAATTCGCCAACGGCTCCCGATGTATCTTTTCCCGAACCAAATTCCACTGACCATCTTCCAGATACATCGTATTTTGGTTTGCCGATTAAATAGCGTTCGTCAACCCCATGCTTCGCATAAAATGGAATGACTTGCTTTTTTTCACCATAACTTTTTATATAAACGCCTTCCAAATTTCCGTTTGGTTTTATTTGCAAGGCAAAAGACGAAGCGAAAAATGGCATGGTTATCAAAATAGAGTCTGCTTTTTTAGTTATTTCATTTACCAGCAATCTTTCGTCAGCGTTTAACACATATAAAACCTGTTTGCCATTCTCTATTTTTGCATCAAAATTAAAAATAATTTGTTGTCCATCAGGCCTTTGTAGAACACCTTGCCAAATGCCGGATTTGATTAATTCGGGCTTAACTTTTGCAAAAGCAACAGACAATAAAAGGAAGATAGAAAATATAGATATTAAAAACTTTTTCATAGAAAAAACCATGATTTAGCAGATTTACCAGATTAAATAAAAAGAGAAAATATTTGGATTATCGGCTTTTTGTGCTGGCTGGCAATTCTTTTTGAGCAAAATATTTTTGCCAAAGCCAAGCAATCGTAAATGTGGGGATGATATCGGTAAAAGGCAATATTTCTTCAACAAAATTGAACAATGCGCCATAAATTGCTTTCCGCTTACCAAAAGCGAAATAAAAGATAATAGCTGAAATTGGTGCCCAAATTATATCCGTTTCTTCGCCCAAACCTGGCACCAAATAACTGGCGCAACCAATTAAATCCATAAGGATACAAAATTGAATAGAGGGTAATTTTTTCATTGTACTACGGAAAACTTCGTTCCGTTTTAAAACGATTAGAACCGATAATTTGTTCGAACCGGAGGTTCAAAGTACAAGCCGAACCAAAGGTTCGAGTTACAAACTCATCATTTCCTTAAACTTAACGGTTTGCCGGCGACTTACTTCAATTTTATCACCACCTTTTAATTCCAGCAATAAGCCGCCGTTAAAATAAGGTTCAATTTTGTCGATCATGCGCATGTTTACAATATGCTTACGGTTAGCCCTAAAAAAGACTTTTTCATCCAAACGTTCTTCTAAAGCATTTAATGATTTCAGAATCAATGGTTTATTCGGCCCAAAAAATACTTTGGCATAATTACCAACGCTTTCAAACATGCGTATTTCATTCAACTTTACAAACCAACAGCGTTCGCCATCCTTTACAAAAACTTGGTCGTCATCGTTTAATTTGCTACGGTTCGTAAATTCGCTTGTACCCCCTTCTTTTACCATTAATTCATTCAACTTATGGATGGCATCGCCCAAACGTCTTGGCTCAATTGGTTTTAGCAAATAATCCAATGCGTTCACTTCAAAAGCTTTAATGGCAAATTCGTCGTAAGCAGTGGTGAAAATTACATGGGGTGCACGGTCTAATTCCTGCAATAAATCGAAGCCTGTTTTGCCTGGCATTTGGATGTCCAAAAAAATCAAATCAGGGTTATGCTCATCAATTTTATCCAAACCTTCTTGTACGTTGGCAGCTTCGTCTACTATTTCAATCTCGGGAAATTCCAGTAATAATCTTCTTAACTCAGCCCTGGCAAGGCGTTCATCATCAATTAAAATAGCACGTTTTGTCATGGTTCATCATTATAAATTCCAAATAAAAATTCCAAATCCCAACAATAATAAAGTCCAAAAATAAAATTCTAACATTCAAGAAAACAAATTTCCTAAGTTACTGCCTAAACAGCTATCCAAAATAGAACTTCAACACCCAATTTTATAACAACTGGATTTGATAAACAAACTATTGGAATTTATTTTAAAAGTAAACAGCAATGAAATTTGGAATTTCCCTTTTTGGGAATTTAGGCAACCGGCATGGTCAACTTCGCCTCTACTTCGTTTTCGCCAATGTCTTTTATTTGAAAAGATGCTTTATTGCCATATAATAATTGCAACCGGTTTTTGGTACTGGCAATGCCAAAACCTTCCTCAGACGCAGAACCATTAATATGGCCGGTGTTACGAATAATTATTTCGTGCCTACCATCTTTAAAATCACTTACCAATTGTATGGTGCCGCCTTCAATTGTTTTGCCAATACCATGTTTTATGGCATTTTCAACCAATGTTTGTACCATCATGGGCGGAACAGGTTGGTTAAGTGTATCCATATCTACATTTATTATCACATTCAACCTTTCTTCAAAACGGATTTGTTCCAATGCTAAATAATCTTTTACAATATCCAACTCGTTTTGCAAGGGCACGGTTTCCACTTTATCTGCCCGCATACTGCTACGCAGGATATTGCTTAGTTCAGTTATGGCTGTTCTGGCACGTGTTGGGTTTTCATCAACCAAAGCACGGATGCTATTAAGCGCATTAAAAATAAAATGAGGATTAATATGCGCTTTAATAGTTTTTAATTCCAATTCTTTTACCAATGCCTCTAACCTAATTTTATGAAATTGTTCAGTTTGGCTGCGTGTTACGTAATGATAAGTAAAATAAATCAGGTTCCAAATGGTAAGGAATAGAAAACAGGTAAATGAATTTCGGATGAGTTTTTCTGAATAAGTAGAGTTCTCGATTCTTGGAGAATATTTGATATTAAAAACGCTTTCGAAAAAAATGCTGATGGCGGCAAATAAAATGGCAAACGCAAGCGTTAGCAGGATGAGTAATATAATTTGCTGGTCGATTTTTTTTTGTAGCACGTTAATTTTCCGAACTACGAAGCGCATGAGGTGCGTTATCAATAAACCTTCCGCCGCTTCTAAAAAAATACCCAAGAAAAAATGGTCGACATGCTTGATGTTGAGCGAAAAATAAAAAAATGTGTAAAGCAATATTAAACCGCTCCAGCCAAGTAACTGAAACAGCCAATATCTATTAATTGTGTTTTTCATTTTCATTAGAATAGATAATAAACTGTGTAAATAAGATGCAAACTTATATTGGCGAAAACCTTCGTACGTTGTTATTTATTATCAAAGGTAAAATGCCTTGATGGGAATGATTATCTGACTCTTTTTTTGTGTCTTACCGACTTTGGCATGTACAATTCTTTTGCTTTTTGTAGTAACAATAGGTATTCTTGTTGTACTAAATCGTTTTGTGCAACTGCTGCAGTGGCAATGTTTGAAACCATATCAAAATTATAACCGGCAGCAAACTTGCTTTGTTTAGCTAATGTGCCAAACATAGCTACGCTGGTGGCAAAACGCAGGTTACTGTCTAATTGAGCAAATGGCAAATAATTGTTTGAGATTTCTTTGGTAACATTCTGTATCTCTTGCTTTTCGGGTAATTGATATTTTAATTCAATATTTCCAATGGTATTGTTGGTTTGGCTTTTCCAATTAGACGAATTAGGCGTAATTTCAGCCATGGCAATAATGCTGTGGCCGCTACCAATTTCACCACCTTCCAATTGCGTAGTGCTATCGTACAAGGCATCTTGGCGATTATCAAAACCAATTAACCGATATTGTTTTACCAATGTTGAACCTGAAAAATTGATATTGAGCGAAACATTGCTTGCAACCGGCAAAACGGTTTGCGCAAATTCTTTTACCAATACCTTTTCTGCTTCAGCCTCGTTATCTAAATAAGCAAAATTTCCATTGCCGTAGCGGGCCAAAGTTTCCAGTTTCGAATCTTTGTAATTACCCATACCAACGCCTAAACAAGTTAAATAAATACCACTGTTTCTGTAATTTTTAATCAAACTTTCTAATTCTTTGTCATTTACTTGGCCAACGTTAAAATCGCCGTCGGTAGCTAAAATCACACGGTTATTCCCGTCTTTCACAAACTTGCTTTGCGCCATTTGGTAAGCTAATTTTAAGCCCGATGAACCAGGCGTTTCCCCTGCAGGTGAAAGTCCTTCGATAGCGGCTATAATTTTTTCTTTTTCGGCACCACCGGTAGGGCCAAGCAATAAACTTGCTGTGCCGCCATAACTTACAATTGTTACGGTATCTTTATCCCGAAGATTGTTTACCAACATTTTAAAGCCCGATTTTAACAAAGGCAAACGATTGGGCATATCCATTGAGCCACTGTTGTCTATCAAAAAAACAAGGTTACCGGGCGGCACGTTTTCTAAATCAATTTTTTTTGCCCGCACACCAATAAACAATAGCAAATGTGAGCTATCCCAAGGGCACGAAGACAATTGTGTTTTAATGCCAAACACATCATTGTCAATTGGTTTTGGGGCAAAGCAAAGCGAAAAATAATTAAGCATTTCCTCAATGCGCACCGCATCGGTGGGCATAATAGTGTGGTTATTAATGTAACGCCGAACATTACTATAAGAAGCCTTATTTATATTTAGCGAAAAGCCTGTATTGGGAAATTTTCTTGCGTCTACAAACGTGTTTTCCACCATGTTACTGTAACTTTCATCGTTCACATAGTGTGTATAATTTACATCTCTTGCCAAATGAGGTGTAAGCGATGAAAGGTGGTTTTCCTTTTCTTCTTTGGTAAGTGGAGTTGGTTTAAGCACAATGGTATTGTAATCACCATATTTTATAACTGCCTTTAAAGAATCATAACCTTCAGCAAAACAAAAAACGGTATCGGCCCTACGGCTAGAAGGCAACCCAAATTCGCCGCTTGCACCGTTTGCGTACAGCATTCCATTGCTTAACAACCGCATTTTTACATTTTCCAATATTAGATTTCTGTCATCCACCACCCTGCCCTTCATATAAAATTGCCCAATGCAACCAAGCGGAAGCACCAAAGCAATCTGTAGGAATATTTTTTGTGTCAACATAATTGTGACCAAAAGCAGCAGGAAAGTTATGGAATATTCAAAAATTTAAAAAATAAGCATTTGAGTTGCAATATAATAATATATAGGAATTGAACTGAATTTGTTATCGGCCATCGTATTGAAGAATGACTTCCTCTTCTTCGGTTAACTGATATATTTCAGGGATATTTCTTCCAAGTCCATCATAATCAAGCCCATAACCCAACACAAACCGGTTGGGAATACTAAAACCTAACCAAGTTGGCACAATTGGATACTCTGTAGCTTCTGGCTTGTGCAACAATGCACAAATTTTTAACGAGGCCGGTTGTTGGTTTTCTAATTGAGGCAAGAAATGGCTCAGCGTTTTTCCGGTATCGATAATATCTTCGATAATAATGATATGTCGATCTTTCAAATCTTGATCCAAACCGATGGCTGTAATAACTTGCCCGCTACTTTTAGTGCCTTTATAAGATGCCAGTTTAATAAAACAGATTTCCGCCGGAATATCTACATACTTAAAAAGGTCGGCGGCAAACATGAACGAGCCATTTAAAATGGCTATAAAAAGTGGGCGTTTGTTGCTGTATTCCTCATTTATTTCTGTTGCAACTCTTTTTATTTCGGTATTTATCTGCTCCGCAGAAAGGTAGGGTACAAAATATTTGTCATTCACCTTCAAAATAGACATGGCTTAAATTTTGGCCGAAAGTAAAGAAGGTTGGTAATCTTTTTTGATATTATCTTAAGAGAAAGTTTATAAGACCGTGCTAAGTGTGCTAAAAGTTAAAAAATGTTAAATAAAATTAGTATTATAAATTTATTACTATTATTGCACTGAAAATTAACTATACCTACATAGTAAAATATGTATTACAATATTTCTTTTAAAGAAATATTAATCATTTTCATTCCAGAAATGAAATGATTTAAGTAATATGATTCTTTGTTTGCAATAATTTTTCCCGCCAATATTTTAAGCTAAATCAAAGCTGGTCTTTTTGTGTGTTCATTTTTTAGAATGTCTAAATGAGCGTATTAGGAGTTCAGCTTGTTATAACGAGATTTAAAATTTAGTTATTCAAAATATAAAACATGGAACATTTACTTTATTTAGACCCAGGAAGCGGGAGTATGTTATTACAAGCTTTGATTGCAGGATTTGTAGGGGTAAGCATTTTTTTTAAGAATATTAAAATGTATGTGCTTCACTTTTTTAGAAAAGTACCCGAAAATAGCAATATAGAACATTCCTCGCCAGACAAAATTATTTCGCAGAATGAGGGAAATTAGTTCTTTCAGAGATGATAGTGGTTTCGTTTTTAGTAAAAAGGGCTTTATTTATAGAAGAGTCAACAACAGATACAAACAAGATTATGACCATTTAATGGTATCTGGTTTGTATAATAAGCTTATATCAAAATCGCTTTTGGTATCGCATGAGGAGCAAAAACTAGATGATTTTGATAAAGATGAGCACACTTATAAAATAATCAAGCCCCAACAACTTAAATTCATCTCCTACCCATACAGCTGGAGTTTTAGTATGTTAAAGGATGCGGCGATGCTGACTTTAAACGTGCAAAAAATTGCATTGGAATATGGCATGATATTGAAAGATGCAAGTTTATACAATGTTCAATTTATTGGCAGCCATCCTATTTTTATCGACACGTTATCTTTCGAATGTTTTCAAGAAGGCGTGCCTTGGACTGCTTATAGGCAATATTGTCAGCATTTTTTAGCACCACTTGCATTAATGTCCTATACGGATATTTCGCTTTCCAAATTATTGGTTAGTCATTTAGATGGTATTCCTTTGCCCCTTGCCGCCAAGCTTTTGCCAACAAAAAGTCGTTTAAAAATCGGGCTGAATATCCATTTGTTTCTTCATGCAAAAATGGCAATTAAGTATAACGACCGAAAAGTTGCTGGGATAAACAAGCGTTTTACAAGTAGTTATTTTAAGAATCTTGCTGAGAACCTGATAGACACGACCAAAAAATTAAAATGGGCTCCTGTGGGAACAGAATGGGCAGAATATTACGATAAATCTGTTGGTGATGCTTATTTTAAGGAAAAACAATCTATTATTAAAGTTTTTTTTTCAAAAATCAATGCTGAAACAGTTTTGGACTTAGGCGCTAATGACGGCACTTTTAGCCAACTTGCTAAAGAGTATTGCAAAACAGTTTTTTCGTTTGATGTTGATCCAGCATGTGTAGAAACCAATTACCTTAAATTGAAAAAAGCAAATGATTTTAAAACCTTCCCACTGATTTTGGATATTACCAATCCTGAACCGGGTATTGGTTGGCTAAATTTGGAAAGAAAGTCCATTTTAGAGCGGATAGATGTAGATACAGTAATGCTTTTGGCCGTTATACACCATTTATGCATCTCCAATAATTTACCAATGGAATATTTGGCTTCCTTTTTTGCCCAACTCACCAAAAAGAGTTTGATCATAGAATTCGTTCCCAAAACTGATGAAAAAGTTCAAATTTTACTAAGAAATAAAGTGGATGTTTTTTCAGGTTATAACATTGAAAATTTCATTACTGTTTTTTCAAAATATTTTATAATTAGAGAACAAAAGCAAATTCTACCAACAGAAAGAGTATTGCTTTTATTGGAAAAGAAATTAGATGATTAAAAGAAGTCTAGAATTTTTAAGGAACAAATGGATATTGCAACCGTTTTTGTTGGCGATATATATTGTATTGGTAAACGTGGAAGATTTTGGAGTTTCATATATAAAATGGAACGAGATAGGATTTACTTTCATGCTTGTTTTGTTGTATTGGATGTTTATATATTTTTTATTTTCAAGATTAATTGTATCAGATAAAAGGAGGGCTAGCTCTATCGTAACTTTTATTGTTTTTACTTCAATACTTTTTGAGTATATACATCATACATTATTCTTTATCTCATTACTACAGTCTAGGCATACTTTCTTGATTATTGTTATTATATTTATCGTAGTACTAGTTAGAGCAATTAAAGCCACTCGAAAAACATTACTTTTTCCTAAGAAAATAATTGCATTTCTTAATATAACTTTTATAATATTAAGTCTTTTTACTATGTCAAAAATATTTTTAGCGGCCGGTACTAAAAAAACAACACCAAGCTTATTCACCAGTGAAAAATGTAATAATATCTATTTAATTGTACCTGATGGTTATGCAAATATAACTAGTCTCGAAAAGTATTGGAATTATGATGATAGTCCTTTTCTAAAACAAATTTCAAATTTAGGGTTTTATTATGCAAAAAATTCTAGAAGCAACTACTGCTTTACTATGCAAACAGTTGCTTCCATGTTAAATTTGGAATATTTAGAAAAAAATGAGATAAGAAGCGACGGAATTCTTCTTCATAAAATACGAGAAAATAAAACTATTGAACTTTTAAAAAATAAGGATTACCAAGTTTGTAATTTTTCAGTTGGGGAAATAAATGACACATCTAATAAGTATGATGCAGATGGCTTCACTAATATTTCAAATTTTTTTCCTTTTATATATTCGAAAACTATTTATAATTATATCGGCATTTTTATAAATAATAAAAAACGCGGCTCATTAAATAATATTTCAAAAAATATTCAGCGGGAAATAAACATTAAAAAGGAGATAACATCAATTATACACAATAATGATATCAAACCAAAATTTGTTTACTACCACTCAATGCTTACTCATCCACCATTTTATTTAGATGGAAACGGCAACATAAGTGAAGACATAGCGATCAAAAACCCTAGTCAAGAAGAATTAGGAATTTGGCTTGGCAATAAAAAAGGGTTTAATACTCTTGGAAATACTAAAGATGATAGCCTATGGATGAAAGATTATTTAAATGCTTTAAAATTTACAAATAATAGGGTTTTAGATTTAATTAATGATATAATGATAAAAAGCAATCATAAATCAATTATTGTTGTAATGAGTGACCACGGGTTCAGGCATATCTTAAATTATTCAATCAAAGATGTTGAAAGCGAAAAATACAGTAACTTTTGTGCCATCTATTATCCAGATAAAGATTATAAAAATCTTTACGATTCAATAACACCCATCAACGTAATGCGGGCTGTATTGAACAAAGCAGTATCGACGCAATTTAAAAGGCTACCAGATGTAAGCGGCCTATCCACACAATAAAAGCTATAAAATTTAGCGGGATTGAATATTAGCAGCTTGTAAGTTTTTCACATAACCTTGCAAATTCAATTTTTGTCCAGCTGTTGGCTTGTCGTTATCGGATAATAAATTGTATTGCATTAAATCAGTAAGCCTAATACCTTCCATCTGACTAATGATCCAAAGTGTTTCGCCAGCTTGAACTAGATGTGTTTCGGTAGCGCCTTTGCGTTGCTTTCTTTGTAGATAAACCAATTGATCTTGATCAAGCACTTGTTGTTGTTCCATATCATTCCAAACCAACATTTCGGGCAGCGATACCTGTTGTTGCTGCGCTAAAGCGAGTAATGAAGTGCCTTTTGTTGCATAAATTACTTTCACTTTGTTAATACTAAAAATGCCTGTTGGATAAGTATTGGCCAAATTGAAATTTGAATTTGGCATTTGCCTAATAAGGGTTTGCTTAGTTTTTGCTTCCGAAGAACCGTCACCCTGTGGCTGCGGCATGCTTGATAAAAAAGCCACGTCAGTATTATTAATGGGTTGTTTGCCCATTGCCAACAACGTATAATCATTTAGGTGATTATCTTCAATCAATTTAATTAAAATCTGCGGATATTTTGGATTAGTGGCGTAGCCTGCTTGCTTTAAACCATAAGCCCATTTATCGTAATCGGTTGGGTCGTAATTAAATAAGAAAGCGTAGCGGTCGCTATTTTTCAAGAAATCAGAATGATCACGGTAAGATTCAATTGGAGAATCGTAAGCACGGAAACATTCACCTTTTGCATCATCATCGTGGTAAACGGTGCGGCCAGTCCAAGAGCTTTTACATTTTATGCCAAAATGGTTATTCGATTTCACAACCAAATCACTTAAACCTGCGCCTGATTCGTGTATGCCTTGTGCCAATGTAATGGCTGCCGGAATACCCGTTCGCTGCATTTCGGCCATTGCCGCGTCTTTGTATGTACGTATATATTGCGCAATCGAACTATCCCGTTGGGCCATTCCATAAGAGGCTGATAAAATAGCAAGCAATACACAAATTGCGTTTTTACACAGTTTCATAGGCTTTTGGACTTACTTATTTACAAAAATATGCTTTATAGTGTAAAATGTGCATATTTTGTTGATTGCTATTCAACGAACTAATCATACAAATATGTTACAAGTGATTAATAACGGTATTTCTGACGTTTTATTACTTCAAAATATCCAATATGGTAAACATTTTTTCAACCAAAGAACTAGTGTCCCCGTTGTAATTATTTACCATAAGCGATACAATATATTGCTTGCCATCTTTACTGGTATGATAACCAGCATAACATTTTGTTCGGTGGATGGTACCACTTTTTAGCTTCATACCATTGTAACTTGGCAGGGCATCATAAAAATAAGGAAACCAATTCTTGGTTTTGGCTAATTGTAAAGCTAATACTAAAGCGGTGGGCGTAACCCTGTTGGTTGGACTAAGTCCACTGCCGTCTCGCATGTGCTTTGCCCTAATATCAATGTGGGTTGTATAAAAACTATCAATCCATTTTAGTCCGTTTTGCGTTGAGCCGAACCCTTCTTTTTCCAAACCTATGGTTCGCAAAAGTCCTTCGCCATATAAATTGATGCTTTTTTTAAGGAACCAATAAACAATAGAATCCAAACTTGGCGACATAATAGTTACAAGATGTGTGGATGCTTTTATATTATTTACCATGCTATCCGGCTCAATCAATCTGTTGGAAATCGGCTGGATATTTCCCGAAACTACAACGCCTTTTGCCTTTAAAACATCGTTTATTATAGTCAACGCATTTCTATCAGCAAAAGAAAAAGAACCAGAAATGGGCGGAAAATTTGATCTATTCGAAGAAATTTCGCCCTGGATTACTTTAAACGGCGAAAATGGAGCGGTATAAATAATAGTTCCATCACCTGTGTTTGCATCGCCGCTTATTACTTCGTTATGAAAGAATTTGATATTTTCTTGATCTTCAATGTCTATTTTTTTGATGGTTGTTAGTGAGCCGCTTGCACCTGAAGACAAATGTATATCGTATTGATTTTCAGCCCAATTTAACGCCCAATGGCCTGCCCCGTAATAATTACCCATATCGCCCCACATCCAATCTTGCGGCACTGGATTTAGATCAAAGCCTTTATCCGATTCAATTATTTTTCCGGCGATGGTATCAATGCCGTTTTGTTTTAACGCACTTGCAATGGTCGCAATTTGAGCATTTCCTTTTGTTGAACTGTATCGAAAACTGCCAAAAGTTGGATCTCCACTCCCTTCCACAATTAAATCACCCAACAGTTTTCGTCCCATTTTATTTCCGGTGTATCCAATGTTGGTTTGATAACGATAGTCCTTTCCCAAGGCTTCGAAAGCAGCAACGCTTGTAAAAATTTTCTGGGTGCTGGCGGGTGCCATACCTATGTTTTCGTTTCTACCGAATATAATTTTACCTGTTTGCGCATCCATCACGCAAATACCGGCCATGCTATATTGCAATTGACCATCGGCCATAAAATTTTGCCAAGCCGTATTTAATTTTTCTGGAACCGATTGCGCTTGCAACGTTACAAAAAAGCTGAAAACAAATATGGATAAAATAAATTTGATCATAGGTTGCGCATTTTCACCAAAACTAAAAGAATTACATTTGATGTATGGAAAATGAAATTCATGAACCACAGCCCGCCTACGGCTTCAAAAAAAATATAACGCCAGAAGAATATCTAGAGATCGATGCGAATTCAGAAAGGAAAGTTGAGTATCGGAACGGCGAAGTGTTTGTGATGCAAGGTGCATCTACCAAGCATAATAGGATTGTCGCTAAGGTAATCTGGAAAACAGCCAATCAATTAGAAGGCAGGGGTTGCGAAGTATTACCCAGCGATATGCGTGTTGCATCTCCTAATTTTGAGTCTTACAATTATCCAGATGTAACAATTGTTTGCGGAGAAATGAAATTACGGGAAAACGTTTTTGATACATTATCCAATCCAACCGTTATAATCGAGGTAGTTTCTAAATCATCGGAATTTGATGACTATCGAAAGAAATTCTTGTATTACAAACAAATCCCTTCGCTTCAAGAATATGTGTTGATTGATTCGTTTGAAAAATTTTGCATTGATGTTTTCAGAAGGCAACCAAACAATCAATGGTTAAACGAAACTTATTTAAGTTTAGACGAAAACCTTGTCTTACAATCAGTCGATGTAACTATTTCGCTTAAAGACATTTACGAAAACGTAATTTTTTGACACCATGGAAAATGAAATTCAAGAACCGGCACTTGCTTATGGGTTTAAACAACGCACTTCGCCAGAGGATTATTTAAAGTATGAGCGCTTGGCTGATGAAAAGCATGAATATTATGAAGGCAAAATTATAAAAATGCAAGGTGCAAGTTTACCGCACAATCGGATTGTCGTAAATGTAATTGGTGAAATACGCAGTAAATTAAAAGGCAAAGGGTGTGAAATTTTGCCTAGCGATATGCGTACTGTAACGCCCGGCAAAAAATCATACACTTATCCCGATGCAGTGATTGTTTGCGGAAAACCAGAAATGGAAGACGACCAATTTGGCACGTTAAAAAATCCCACGGTTATCATTGAAGTACTTTCTAAATCTACCGAAAGCCATGTGCGTGGCAGAAAAATGCTTTTCTACATACAAATACCCAGTTTGCAAGAATATGTAATGATTAATCCAAGTGAATATTGGGTTGCTGCTTGCCGTCGGGCCAAAAACGAAGCTTGGACTTTCCAGCAATATTTTACGGCGGAAGAAATGGTAGAATTTAAATCGGTTGGCGTTTCTGTGGCAATGACCGATTTATACGAAAACGTATCCTTCGAACCAAAAGAAGAAATTTAATGTTTATTTGCATTGAACGTTTGATTTTCTAACCACCAATTACTAAATACCACTACTTTTCAATGCAACAAATTTTTGCTTCAATCATTACCATTGGCGATGAACTTTTAATAGGTCAAGTAATTGATACCAACAGTGCTTTTATTGCGCAACAGCTTAATTCCATCGGTATTTCCATTAAACATCGCATTGCAGTAGGCGATGTGTGGGATGACATTTGGCAATCGCTTGACGAAGAATCAAAACATGCGCAAGTGGTACTAATTACCGGTGGCCTTGGCCCCACTGCAGATGATATTACTAAACCTTTGTTGAATGAATATTTTGGCGGCAAAATGGTGGTTGATGCTGATGCATTGGAAAACGTAACCAATATTTTCACAAAGCTTGGCCGCCCGATGATTGAGCGGAATACAAAGCAGGCCGAGGTTCCAGACGTTTGCACCGTTATCCAAAACAGCCGTGGCACGGCACCGGGCATGTGGTTCGAAAAAAACGGTGTCATTTTTATTAGTATGCCGGGCGTGCCACACGAAATGAAAGGCATGATTACCGATTATGTGTTACATCAGTTACAACACAGGTTCGAATTACCAACCATCATTCATAAAACCTTACTTACTGCTGGTGTTGGAGAAAGTTTTTTGGCCGATTTAATACAAGATTGGGAAGAAAAGTTACCACCCAATATTAAACTGGCGTATTTGCCGAATTATGGGATGGTTAGGTTAAGACTAACCGGTATTGGCCCTGATAAGCAAACGTTGGAAAAAGAAATGTTGATTGAATTTAGGAGACTGCAAACTTTGGTACACGAATATTTGGTGACCAACGAAGACGAACCGATGCAGCAAGTAATTGCTAAATTATTATTGGAAAAAGGAAAAACCATGACCACAGCGGAAAGCTGTACGGGTGGATACATTGCACACCTAATTACTTCAATACCAGGCTCTTCTGAATGGTACAATGGCAGCATTGTTGCTTATGCTTATGCTGCGAAAGAAGATTTTTTGGGAGTGGAACATGAGACATTGATTAGAAAAGGTGCTGTAAGCGAAGAAGTGGTTATTCAAATGGCAAAAGGAGCCAGGGAAAAAATGAAAACGGATTATGCCGTTGCCACCAGCGGCATAATGGGGCCGGGCGGCGGCATGCCCGAAAAACCTGTTGGCACCGTTTGGATGGCGGTGAGTAGCAAAGAAAAAACTGTTGCCAAAAAGTTTTATTTTAGGTATGATCGTCAACGCAATATTGAGTTGGCAGCCAACAACGCCTTAAATTTTTTACGCCAATTTATTATGGAGGGATGATACAAAAGTTGTCAACCTTTATTTAACCTTTCTAAAAATTTCTGGTTTTAAGGTTGACAACTTTGGGGAAACAGTTTTGCTTATTTTTGACCCAACAAAGCCCTGTTTTAAAAGACAGGCAAAAAAGCCGTATGAGCATAGTTGATATAGTAATGCCCAAATTGGGCGAAAGCATAATGGAGGCTACCATTTTGAAATGGCATAAAAAAATTGGTGATAATGTTCAACAAGATGAAACTTTGTTGGATATAGCCACCGACAAAGTCGATAGCGAAGTACCCAGTACGGCTGCCGGTACTTTAACCGAAATATTGTTTAAGGAAAATGATGTGGTGCCGATTGATGCCGTTATTGCAAGAATATTAACCGATGCAAGCGACACTACAGTTATAACTCAACAGCCTGAACAACAATCAGTTACTTCAATAATTGAAGAGCCGGTTTCGACCGTTCCAGACATAGAAGAATTGCCGTTTGAACCAGCTAAAATCCCACTTCCACAACAAGTTCAATCTAAGTCCGCTATCCGTTTTTACTCGCCGTTGGTGTTAAAAATTGCACAGGAAGAAGGTATCAACTTTGCTGAATTGGAAAATATACCTGGAACTGGAGCTGATGGCAGGGTAAGCAAAAATGATATTTTAGGATATTTGAAAGACGGCAGGAAACCGCCAGCAGATGGCGGATGGCAGATAATGGATGGCGGGAAAATACAGGATGGCAGTTTACAGATGGCAGATGGCAGAAAAACCGTAGAAAATGAAAACGCCTCAAAACCACAAGCCGTTCAAAATTCAACTCCGCCAACTGCCAACCGCCAACCGCCAACTAATACTGGCAATGTGGAAATAATTGAGATGGATCGCATGCGCAAACTGATTGCCAAGCACATGGTGGACAGTAAGCAAACTAGTCCGCATGTAACCAGTTTTACCGAGGCCGATGTTACCAACATGGTACTTTGGCGTGAAAAAACAAAACATAGTTTCGAAAAAAGGGAAGGCACAAAAATCACTTTCATGCCCTTATTTATCGAGGCTATCGTAAAGTGCATCAAAAAATATCCGCTTATTAATTGCAGTTTGGATGGCGATAAAATCATCCTAAAAAAAGATATTAACATTGGCATGGCTACCGCTTTGCCAAGCGGAAATTTAATTGTGCCGGTTATTAAAAATGCTGACCAATTAAATTTAGTTGGATTAAGCAAACAGGTAAATAGCTTGGCGGATGCGGCACGCAACAACAAATTGCGGCCCGATGACACCACCGGCGGCACATTTACCCTAACTAATGTCGGCACTTTTGGCAGTTTAATGGGCACGCCAATCATCAACCAACCTCAAGTGGCTATTTTAGCGGTGGGTGCCATTAAAAAAAGGCCGATGGTGATCGAAACATCCCACGGCGACAGCATTGCCATCCGCCACATGATGTACTTGAGCATGAGCTATGACCACCGCGTGGTAGACGGCAGCTTGGGTGCCAGTTTTTTAACAGCCGTTGCTAAAGAATTGGAAAATTTTGATGGAAATAGAGCTTTGTAAATTACTGGCTGAAAGCAAAGAAAAATTGCTTTTCTGCGTTCAGCCGGCATAATTGTTTTTCCAAAAACATTAACCATTGGCTTTTTGCCAGTGGCTTTTTTTTAATACATTGCCAACCTATTCAAAAAAACGAATGAAAGAACAAATAAATATACTAAACCAAATTTTCGAGATTAAACAGAAGTTGGAACAATTAGGAATTGCAGAAAAATTTAGCCGCAATTTTGCCCGTATTGAAAATGAATTTGAAACAATCGGTTTAATGGTGGTGAACCCAACCGGCGAAAAATATAAAGATACCCGCACCGATTTGCAAGCTAGCATAACCGGTAAAGAAGGAAATAATATGCTGATTATCAATGTTATAAAACCAATTATTTATAACAAAAAAAATGGCGGGAACGAATTGGTTCAAAAGGGAGTGGTAATTGTAGAAAATAAATAAGCAATGCAAAGTGTAAATTATGGCATAGACCTTGGCACAACCAATTCGTTGATTGCTAAGTTCCAAAATGGCCAAGTAACCATATTTAAAAATCCGGTTGGCCTAAAGGAAACTTTGCCTTCGGTGGTGGCTTTCCGCAAAGAAAGAATGTTGGTAGGCGACAAAGCCCGAGAATATTTACAAAAAGATGCCGTAAACGTTTTTGGTGGCTTCAAGCGCAAAATGGGCACCAACGAAAAATATTATGTGGTAAACAAGGACGAAAACACCACACCCATCGAATTATCCACTTTGGTTTTGAAGGAATTAAAAAACTTCGTGTTAGATGAAACGGTGCATGCGGCGGTAGTTACCATTCCCGCTTCTTTTGATTCGATACAAAGCAACGCCACAAAAAAGGCGGCGATGGATGCAGGCTTGGAAGAAGTTTTTTTATTGCAAGAACCGTTGGCAGCTTCGCTGGCCTATTTCAACAACGAACAAAACAAAAACCAAAATGGCAATTGGATTGTGTACGATTTGGGTGGCGGCACTTTCGACGTATCGCTGGTAAAACTGCAAGATGGCGATTTTAAAGTGGTGGATAACGAAGGCAACAATTTTTTGGGCGGCATGGATTTCGACCAAAAAATAGTGGAAGAATTAATTGTACCGCATTTAATAGAAGCTAGTGGCAATAAGGCTTTTGGCGAAGAATTGTTTGAAAAACACGGCGCTTACGAACAACTTTATTTTTTGTTGCATTACAAAGCAGAAGAAGCAAAAAAAGAACTCTCAGCGCAAGATGCAACTGAAGTAGAATTTACTGCCACAATAAACGGCCAAACACATGATTTTTACATTCAGATAACCCGTCAGCAATTCAATAATTGCATCCAAAAACATATCCAAGAAACGGTTTCATTCCTTCGGAAATTGCTCACCAAAAACAATTTGGAACCAGCTTTTGTGCAACAAATTATTTTAGTAGGCGGCAGCACATACATCCCGCTGGTGAAGGAAACGCTATTGCGAGAATTTGGTATTCCGGTAAATACTTCCACCGACCCAACAACGGCCGTTGCGGTAGGTGCGGCGTTTTATGCAGCCAATAAATCTTTTTCGCCAAAGGCGGAAAAAATTGAAAACGCTATACAAACCGAATTTGCTGACAATTTATTGGAAGATATTTTCGATCAATTGCAAATTACCTTGGCCTATTCAAAAGCTACGCAAGAAACGGAAGAAGTAGTAATTGCAAGGGTTGAAAATCTGCCAGTTGGCTATAGTTACCGCATCACAAGGACTGATGGTGGTTATGATACAGGCTTGGCTCCGCTCCGCGAACGGTTCACCGAATTTCTTTCGCTGGTGCCAAAATCAAGCAATATCTTTTATTTGAAAATTTATGATATCGATAAAAACGAATTGCCGCGACATGCGCAAAACATCGAAATTGCGCACGGGCTTTTTAGCATTGACGGCCAACCATTGCCAAAGGATATTTGCATCGAAGTAGACGATATGGAAAATAAAACCACCAAACTGGAGGTGTTGTTTGAACGTAATTCCATTTTGCCACAGAAGAAAACCATTTACCGGGAAATCTCAAAAAAAATTACCAAAGGCTCTGATGACTCGGTGATTATCAATATTTTAGAAGGCGATAGAAATAGTCGGCCAAGCTCTAATTTAGCCATTGGCTGTATCGAAATCTCGGGCAAAAAAATATCTAGTGATTTATTGAAGGGCTCGGATATTGAAATAGCTATTTTAATGTCGGAATCACGGGAACTAAGTTGTGAAGTCTTTTTAGCGGTTACGCGTCAGGAATTTAAGAATGTGTTTTCCATCACCGAAAAGCAAATTAGTATACCGCGATTGAAAGAACAATATCGCCAACTCGATAAGGAAATCCATCAAACCTTAAAAGTGTTTTCCTACAATGGCGACGAAATTTGGGGTATTCAATTGCAAAATTTGTATGGCGAATTGAAGGGCATGTCCAACGAGGTTGAAAAATTAACCGAACGCAATAAATCAGACAAAAAATATGTTTTGGCCGAAAGCCTAAAACGCATTTCGCAGGAATATGACCAAATTGGTGGCAACGAACGGCTGCAACAACTAATTGATTATTATTTAGATACAAAGCAAGGCGTGGAAACTGCCGTAAACATGGTTGATTTTGAGAAGGATTTTTTGAAAAAAAGGCTCCAAACGTTGGCCAGTGGTGCACCGCAAATTGTCAATAGTAAAAATCCGTCCGTTATAAAAAATGCAACTGATAGTTTAAATGAGTTGTATAGAACAGCATTGGCAAACACCCTCAGTTATTTGATTGCACGGTTCGAACAAATGAAAACCTATCCAAAAGAACATTTTACCAATTATAGCGGTGCAACAACCATTTTTAAAAAAGGCGATGCCGCTTTGGAAAACGAGCAATATCCCGAATTTAAAGTACATGTTTACAACTTGTCAAGGCTACAAGTTGGTAGCATTTCGCATTACAAAGACAGTAACGATTTTAAAGGAACCGGCATCAGTTAGTAGTTGGTAATTGGTAGTTAGATAGATCCATCAAAAAAAATTACTAACTACTTATAACAACAAACTATGATAATGATTTGTAAAAAAATTTCGCAAACCTAAACCATGCATTATCAATCATTTACACGTGTATTGGCGCATTGCGGCGTTAACACAATAGACGCAAACCTAAGTTTGGCGCAACTAAAAAAAATTATTTTGGCTGAATTTGCTTTCAGCCAAAATGGTCTGTTGGTAATTGATGGCTTTGAATACAATAAAAACGACATTTTAAAGGAATTGGAAGATCCAAACTTGCAAAATAATCTGCGGTGCCATGCCACTATATGGGAAGAAAAAGGCTTGCTCGATTTTTTGGAACAAGATATCTTAGATATGGACATTGCTAATTCCAACTGGCGGAAATTGAATTGGGACAAGGCTTTTGTACAATTCGTTTCACCATACTTTGCTGAATCTTTTAATGCGGTAATGAACCATGTTTTGAAAGAACCCAACTTTTCATCAGCCACAGAATTGAATAGCTTGAACGGCTTTTTACAAGATGCTGACCAGGAAACCGCTTACCGTTCCGTACGGATTTTTTTAAACGACAACACTCACATGTTTAGGAATTTAAACGAAAAAACCTATTCAAAAGAACCAAAAGTGGTAGTTTGGACCAAACAACAATTTGCTCCTTTCCTTAATTCGTTACCGTTTTCTTTTTCACACCAAATAAACAAACTGGCGGTTTCGCTCATTAACTTTTTGGTAACTATCCAAGCAAAAAACAAGAAATACTGTTTTTTAATTAAGCAATCGTAACTCTGTCAAGTACAGGGACATAGACCTGCAGAT
>CAWJTH010000068.1:0-9053 GCA_963845495.1 uncultured Chitinophagaceae bacterium | reverse complement strand
AGGCAAATAACTAGTGCTGTAAGTTGCAGACGTATATGGTGCTGACGTAGCAGATCCAAAATCGTAGGTCCATTGGTTATTTTGTGCTGTGGCTTTCAGCATAGCAAATGCAAGCAATAAAAAAATAAAATTCTTTTTCATATGATGGATTTTTTTGTTGATTTTAAAATGATGGGGCATAATGCTGTAGCCATGGTTTTTTGACCATAAGTGTTCGAAACCTGCAACTGAGGAAGATTTTTTTTGATGGGTTATGTTGGACACTTCTAACATTTGGGAGTGGAGTCGGCCTCGAAAGAAAAGTGCATAAAAATTATTGTTTGTTGGCCTGTATTTGGAAGAAAAAACTGTTTGAGCCCTTCGGAACTTGCTTCATAAAAAATGATAAGGCGAGTTTTTTTTCTTCCGGCCAACAAACAATAATTTTTAGCCTTTTCTTTCGCAGCCTTGAATTTTTTTGCTTCTTTTTTTGTTCAAGCAAAAAAAGAAGAAGATAGAAAAAACACAGGATGCTTATGCACTCGAGAAGCTTCTTTTTAGCGTTCTGATACTTGAGGTTTGTTGCAAGAAAATATTAATCATGCATCAATTTAATTAATGAAATTTATTATTTATCCAAATCAGCTTTAATCTCTTTTTTAACACCGTTTATAACAAGCGTAATATTCAACTTTCCAATTTCGATATCATTTCCAGCATTTTCTGAAAGACTAATTACTGGAATTTTATGACCATCAAAAGGGTACACAACGGATATAAAATAAGCATTTGATGCATCCTTTTGTTTTTCAAATACAAATGCAGGCCGTTCAACTTCTTTGCGGTATTCGTACGATACTTTGCCCGGCTCTTGCTTTAATTTTCCACTAAAAGATTGTATCAACAGATTGTTTCCGTCAGCATACGTTGTGGCGACGGTGTTTTGTTGTTCATTAAAAATGGGTTTACTATCTTCCCTTAATTGAAAATGAATTCCTAAATTACCCGTGGCCGAACCCGTTGCCCGGTCGATGATGATAAAATATTTTCCCTCAATAAACAATACGCTGCGGGTATGGTCTAGATTTTTATAGCTTGGATTGGTATAGGTTAGGATGTCTCTTTCCTTTACCAGTTTCCCATTTTTGAAGCGTTGCTTTGGTAATCAGCATGTTCTGGTTATCGAGTGTAAGCGTTTGGTGAACTTTGGTTTGCCGATAAGCTTCCCTTAATTTATTGATTTCTGCATCCCCGCTATACACGTACACGCCCCCATCGGGCGTAAAATTTCGGCCTTTTACCCACAGTTCAAAAGTGCCATTGTCAGGCTGGGCGTGGAATTCACCCGGAGGGCTGGCTTTCAACACCAAAACTGTTGCATTATTTTCCCATCCATTTCGGAAGGTATAAAAACCACCGGTCATTAATGCATGCGACAAATAAACAGGTGGCGTCCCCTGTTTGTGATCTGTAGCAAAATATTTGATGATGTTATTTTCAGGAAAAGCTTCAGCCCAGAATTGATACTGTTTGAGCATTGCTTTTTTTTCAACCAACCACGAATCGCCAAACATGGGGAAAGTATAATCGGGGAACGAAAAATTGATGGTAGCCAAAACCATTTTTTCAACGGTTTGCTGATATGCCGGAGGAAAATCTTTTGCCACACCAGCCAGTTGTGCACTGCGCAAAGCCTTTAAAAAAATATCGATGGTGGCATTGTGGTAAGTGGGCGACAATTCAAACTGCACACCATCCGGATAAACCTGTTTTTTGATTTCCCTATTTAACACCGCTATGCCGCTTTTACGCCAGCTTTCGGCATCTTTCAATTCCGGGAAAAAACAACCAGCGCCTAAAACCCGCTGTGCTTCAAACAATAAATGGTTGCCAACTTCAGAATAATGCGCCGGAATAAAATTGGCTTGCTGATGATAACTTTTTAAAAACAACAGCAAGAACTGTGGCTTAAAATTGGGCGAATTGATAAACATATTGAAAGTTGCTGGCAAACTTTGAATCCTTTCTGACACTTCCAGCGGACGCCAGGCATATTTGTCATTGTCTTCCGAAAGGCCCAGCGGATTTTTCTTCACCCAATCCATAAACTGGAACGTCCATTCTTTTGCATATTTTTCATCGCCGCTCGACCAATAAGCTAAACCCATGGCTTGCCACCAATAAACACGGTGCAATTGCCAGCGCACTTCATTGTCTTTTACCGGCCATAGTTGCCAGTTAATGTCTTTTCCATAATCAAAATAGCCATAGCCTTTATGTGGTTGAAACTGGTGAAGCAAAGCTTTATCTGCCTTTTCTTGCGTAGCTTGTGGTAAAGTTTTGCCTTTATATTCTTTCTCGTCGCTGATATTATATTCAGAAAGTTTTACATTTTTTCTGTCCCGATAATACTGCAACAACGCTTCGGCAGCCTTTTCCATTTTGCCATCATCCAACCAATTGGTGTACTTTTTCAAGGCCAGGATAAGACAAATCGATATTGTCAAAATCAGCTTTCGTTATTGCCGCATCTTGCGCATTGGAGCTAAATAAACAAAAAGCAAAAGCTATGATTAAAAGAATCTTGTTCATATTTATTATTAATTTTTTACTTGCAGGTTTAATTTTTTAATATCGATGTATCTTTTCAAAGCTTCCAGATAATAATAATCCGCATAATTAATCGGGGTATCTATTTCCGAGTTGTAAAGAAAAGCGCCTACGCTGTGTTTCAATAAAAAATAATGGTTTTCTCCGGGCTTAGCCAAATAAACGTCTGAAGAAAGCGACTTTAAAATGTCTTCGGCATAATTAAAATAAAGCTGGCCGTCTTTCACTTCAGTACTCAATTCCAGCAAAGCCGACGCAATAACCGCTGCTGCCGATGCATCCCTCGGTGCTGGACTTTCTTTATCCAACGCATTGTGCACATCCAAATCCCAGGCTGGTATTTTATCTTTGGGGATACTTGGATGGTTCATAAGAAAACTGGCAATATGTTGCGCTTGGGCCAAAAACCGAGCATCGTTTGTATTTTTAAAACACATGGCATAACCATACAATCCCCATGCCTGCCCGCGGGCCCACGCTGATTCATTTGTCAATCCTTGGTGGGTTACTTTTTTTAGCACCTTTCCGGTAGCAGGATCATAATCAACTAGGTGGTACGAGCTGTAATCTTTTCTGAAATGATTTTTCATGGTGGTAAGCGCATGCGTAGTTGCGGCATTCGCATATGTAGGTGTGTGCATTTTGCCGGATGCCCAATACAAATATTCAAGGTTCATCATGTTATCAATAATTACGGGGTATTTCCATTCGCCAAAATCCCACGACCTTATTACGCCCGTGGTGGGGCTAAACCGTGCCAATAAATTTTTAGCACCTTCCTGAAGTACTGGTAAATACTCTTTGTTATTGGTAAGCCGGTAAGCATTGCCGTAAGAACAATACAGCATAAAACCCAGATCGTGTGTGTTTTTTAAATATCGCACACTATCCAAGGCTAGGGTAAATTTTTCAGCATAGCCCTCCATTTTTTTATCCTGCGTAATTTCGTAGCCATACCAAAGGCTGCCTGGGAAAAAACCGGTAGTCCAATCAGACAACGGTGCCAAATGTACCGTTCCATCTGGTTTAACTGACCTTGGATTAAGTCCCGGCTGATAATTTTGTGCAGCTTGTAATAACTGTAAATGGATGGTGCTGCATGCATTTTTTAGCCAATCGCCGGGTTCATTTTTATTGGACTCTTGGGCCCAGCCCTGGAAAACTAACACAACTGCAAGCACAAACAGGTTACATATCTTTTTCATAATGTGATATTTATTTAAAACGTTGATAGCGGTTTTTCAGAAGTGAAATTAGATAAGCGCCAACAAGGCAGCTTTCAGTTTTAGGTTATAATCTTTCAAAATTGTTGAAGTTTAAAAATTGAAAGCTTTTTTTAAACCATTGAATTTCAATCATTTTAGCAACTCACTTCCAATTGCAATTATTTTAAGAATTCATCAAAATTGTTATTATTCTGGACGAATTTGAAATAGGCCGAAGCGCCCTCGCTGTACATTCGTTCTCGATAATCAGCCAAAATATAAATTCCTGTGTATGCTTATGAAACGACTTTCAACCAAAAAAATAACGATGATGCGACTGATGTTTTTGCTCTGCATAATGCTACTATGCCAAACCCTTTTTGCACAAGCCATTGTGGTAAAAGGAGAAGTACGAAACGAAAGCGGCGACCTGATACAAGGTGCCAGCATTTTTGAAAAAGGTACCAAAAACGGAACAAGCACCGATAAGGCGGGCACCTTTCAATTAAAAGTAGCGCCCACGGCAACTCTCGTTTTTTCTTACGTTGGCACCCAACAAAAAGAAGAACCGGTAAATAACCGCACTACAATTAACGTCAGCTTGTTTGATAATGCTGCAAAAAACAGCACCAACGATGTAGTAGTTGTTGGCTATGGACAGGTGCGCCGTAAAGATCTTACCGGGGCGGTATCTTCAATTAAAGGAGATGAATTGGCAAAAGTGCCCGTGCAAAATGTTGCGCAGGCATTGCAGGGCCGGCTTGCGGGGGTGCAGGTAACTATGGCAGATGGTACACCCGGTTCTTCGCCATCAATCATAATCCGCGGCGGAACATCTATTACACAAAGCAATGAACCTTTATATGTGGTAGATGGAGTGGCACAAACAGACGGTCTGAATTTTTTGGATCCAATGGATATTGAATCAATTGATGTGCTGAAAGATGCATCTGCTACGGCTATTTACGGCGCAAGGGGTGCTAACGGTGTGGTATTGGTGACAACGAAACAAATAAAAGCTGGTAAGGTTACCGTTAATTATGATGGCTACGTTGGTACAAAAAAATTGACGAATGAAATCCCTGTAATGAACCCCTTGCAATACACTACATTGATGTATGAAAGGGCGATAACCCCAGCGCAAATACAAAGTTTTTTAACCAATTATGGCACTTTCGATTCTTTGCAACAGCATTATGCAAATAGGCCGGGCATAGATTGGCAAAAGCAGGTGTTTGGCAATGCGGTTACCAGCCAATATCATAAAGTAAGTATCAACGGCGGCAGCAAAGAAACAAGGTTCAATATATTTTATTCCCGGAACGACGATGAGGGAATTTTGAAGGAAAGCGGATCGATCAAGAACGTTGCAAAAGTGATGGTGAACAATAAAGTGGGCGACAAATTGACCATCAATGCCATCGTCAATTATTCAAACCAGGTAGTTACCGGCTTAAGCACGCAGGATGGTGGCAATGCCCGGCTAAGTATGTTGCAAACATTGTTGCAATATAGGCCTACATACGGCATATTAGGCTCCGATCAAAACCTGGACGATTTAAGTGTAGACCCGTTGGATCCAAATCCATCTTCACCTGCTTTCCAAAATCCCATAACCAAAATTGAAACGGAACACATGCAAAGTACCATTGAATTATTAAATGCAAATGCAACCGCTCAGTACAATTTTAGCAAAAACTTTTTTTATAGAGGATTGATTAGTTATGTAGATGGCAGCACCAAAAGCAAAGTATTTTATGATGCCGGCTCATTGTTTGCCATCCGCAGCGGCGGTGCTTTAGGTTCCTTATCACAACTTTCCACCAATAGTTTGAATTACAATAACACACTGAACTTTACAAAAACATTTAATGCAATACATAAAGTAGACGTTACGGTAGGCCAAGAATATATCCACAATTACAGTGAAAGTTTCGCCGTAAGCTCGTCAGGTTTTCCTGCTGCTAACCTTGGTTGGGATAATCTGTCGTTGGGCACTATTCCCGGCATTCCTACCAGCAATGCGCAAGAAGACAAGCTTTTATCATTCTTTGGCAGGGTCAATTATTCGTACAATGATAAATATTTAGTTACCGCAAGTTTGCGGCGGGATGGTTCATCGAAATTTGGTGCCGATAATCAATGGGGACTTTTTCCCTCTGTTGCGGTCGCTTGGCGGCTTATCAACGAAAATTTTCTTAAGAATAATTCAACTATTTCCGACCTAAAATTGCGTTTAAGTTATGGACAGGCGGGCAATAACAGGATTGCCAATTATGCGGCTTTGGGTATTTTCACGAATGGCGTTTATCCGCTTAATGGCCAGGTAGTATCTACGGCTTACCAAAGCAACATCCCCAATCCCAATTTAAAATGGGAAGCTGCGGAAGCCAAAAATATTGGCTTGGATCTAGGTTTTTTCCACCAACGCATTACGCTTACCACCGATGTATATGACAACCGCTCTAAAGACCTATTGTACAACACCCGCATCCCTGCTAGTTCTGGTTTCACCACACAATTCCAAAATATCGGTACCACTTCCAGTCGCGGTATCGAATTTACTTTGAACACCGTAAATATCAGGAACAAGTCATTTACCTGGAATACCAATTTCAATATCGCCTTCAACACAACAAAAGTATTAAGCCTTAGTGCAGGCGAAACATCGTTGATCACCAACAGCTATACCACCACCAACGATTATATTTTGCAAGTAGGCAAACCGGTGGGTATTATGTATGGTTATGTAAAAGATGGCCTTTATCAGGTAAGCGACTTTGATTATAACGCCGCAACAAATGCTTATACCTTGAAAGCAGGGGTTACTGCCGATAATATTGCAGTTCAGCCTGGCTTTATCAAATTCAAAGACATCAGCGGCCCGAATGGTAAACCAGATGGTGTGATCAGTGATTTGGACCGCGTACCAATTGGCAATGCCAATCCAAAATATACCGGCGGTATCAGTAATAGCTTCAGTTATAAAGGAATAGATTTAAGTGTATTCTTGAACTTTTGTGTTGGCAACAGTATTTACAATGCCAATGTGTTGAACAACGCCAACTTGAGCCTGGACTATCAAAATTCATTGGCCGTTTTTGCCAACCGCTGGACAACCATCGACCCCACAACAGGTGCCCGCATAACGGACCCTACACAACTTGCCGCCCTGAACGTAGGGAAAACCCAACCTGCCTACAATGGAAACGCTACCGGTCGTTTGTATAATGACATTATCGAAGATGGTTCATTTTTACGCATCAATAATGTAAGCCTGGGTTATACATTGCCAAGAAAATTGCTCAGCAAGGCGAAAATAGTAAACGCCCGTATCTATGTTACAGCTTATAATATGCACGTGTTTACAAAGTATTCCGGCTACGATCCAGAAGTAAGCGTGATAAGAACTGCATTGACACCTGGCGTTGATTTTAGCGCCTATCCAAGAGGTAGGTCTTTTGTGGCAGGGCTTAGCCTTTCATTTTAATTACTAACTAACAACAATTATTGGTACCGCTAAAACAGTTTCCATGAAAAATAAAATAATTTCTATCAAAACAATAACCAGCTTTTGCATCTTATCAATGGCAGTTACATTTAACTCTTGCAAAAAAGCATTAGAGGTTAGTCCATTCTCCTACTTTACCAGCTCTACGTTTTTTAAAGATGTGAACGAAGCCTATATGGCCACACTTGGTGTGTACGAAACCATGTCGTCCGTAAATACTTATGGTTGGTTTATCCCCATGATATTTGACAACGATACGGACATCGGACAAATTTCTGGCGCTACCGGCGATATTTACCGCCAAGTTTCGCATTATCAGGGAATTCCAGAAACATCCGTTTTTTATTCGGTATGGAGTGCTTTTTATGCGGGCATCGATAAAGCAAATACCGTGATCGAGAAAATCCCCCAAATGGATTTATATACAAATGGAACCGCGGATGATAAAGCGCAATTGAACCGGATGCTGGGCGAAGCAAAATTTTTACGTGGCTTTTATTATTTCGAATTGGTTCGGTTGTGGGGCGATGTTCCGTTTAAAATAACCAGTTCTCAAGCGGGCAGCAATCTTAGCACCCCATTGGTTGACCGTTATGTAATTTATACCCAGATTATAAAAGACATGACCGAAGCCGCAGATTTACTGCCTACAGCGATACCTACCGATGAAAGGGTTACTAAATGGGCGGCAAAATCAATTTTGGCAAGGGTAGAGTTGTTTGCCGGTGGTTATTCTTTGCAACCAGATGGTACCATGAAACGTCCTGCGAATTACTTGGATTATTATAAAATGGCCCAGCAACAAATAAACGATGTAGTGGCAGCCAATGTGTACAAATTGGACCCAAACTATGCGCAGCTCTTTATTAACCAATGCCAGCATATATTGGAGCCTACTGAAAATATTTTTCAAGTGGCTTTCTACAACACGACGGGTACATCGCAAAATGGATCTTGGTTTGGATATTACAATGGCGCATTGACCGTTACGGGGGTTTACTCAGCAGGTATTGGAAGATGCATTACGGTAAGGCCGTTTTACAATAGTTATGATACAGCTGACCTTAGAAGGGATTTTGCCATTGCACCATATTCCGTTACGGCAACCGGCAGCAAAACCCAACTTTTTACCGCCCGTGGCGATGAAAGTTGGACGGCTGCAAAATGGAGCAGGCAATACGGTACCAATGCCCTAACCGAAAAAACATATACACACATCAATACGGTTATTATGCGTTATTCTGATTTGTTGTTGATGCGGGCAGAAGTTGAAAATGAACTGAATGGCGGCCCTAACACCATTGCTTATGATGCAATCAACCAAGTAAGAAGAAGAGCTTTTGGATTGGATTTGGCAGGTAATAAAATAGCAATTTCGTTAACAAACGGCGGATCTGCGTACAGTGTACTGCCAAATATAACCATTAGCGGAGGCGGAGGAACGGGCGCTGCTGCGGCAACAACAACACTTACTTCTGCAAAAGTTAGTGCTATTGCCACACTTAGTGGAGGCTACGGTTATACATCTGTACCCACCGTAACAGTTGATTCTGCAACAGGCACCGGCACCAAGGTTACCGCTGTTCTAACCGCAAAGCTGATACCCAAACCAACAACGGTGCAAGTATATCTTGCATCGTTGAGCAAGGATAATTTTTTGCTGGCTGTGCAACAGGAAAGGGCTTGGGAGCTTTGTTTTGAAGGCATGCGCAGTGCCGACCTGATCCGTTGGAACATATTGGGGGCCA
>CAWJTH010000067.1:0-7202 GCA_963845495.1 uncultured Chitinophagaceae bacterium | reverse complement strand
AAGCAATTGATAACGATAAAGCAATTATAATATTTATTTTATACCCAATTCTTGTAGTTTTAAATTTCCTTATCTTTTTATTATTTAAAATATTTAAAAATAGAAACAGTCAAATATTTTTGCATTCTACTTTGTTTCTTTTAGCGTTATTTATCCCTGCATTTTTTATTGCAATTGAAATAATTAGTTGAAACAAAATGGGCCACTCTTTCCAGAATGGCCCATTTTCTTATTTTTTATTTAAAATTTCTTATTCCTTATTTCCTATCCCCAAAGGTTGGAAGGATAAGCACCCGAAGCTACCAATTGATTGATGCTTTCTTGTACAATCGGTGCATCCTCTTTGTAAGTTACACCAAACCATTGCGCATCTGTTGGAACAACTTTTATTACACCAAGTTTTTCTTCGATATATTTTGAACATACCAAAGGAATAAAGAATTCTGCCTTCAAATTATCTTTGTTTGCTTCTACAAATGGCCCAAACCAATCTTCTGTTAATTTAAAAACATTGGGTGCAAAACAAAAGAAATTCATAGAAACAGGGCTGTCGCCAGATACTTCATGCTCGCCGGTTTCATCTTCGTACACTACTTTATCGCCTTCGCCTTTCCAATAAATCTTGGTGCGTTCGTTAATCTCAACCAAGTTGTTGTTTTCATCGGTTTTGCAAACACCGCGGCTTACGGTACCGTTGTTGCTCAAAGTTTTGCTTAATGTATAACCAATAATGCCGTACGAAGTATCGGTACAACCGTCTTGGCAATATTTGTAGGCCTTCTCAAAACCATCGCGGCCATAAAAATCATCGGCGTTTATCACCACAAAATTTTCATGCACAGCATCTTTGGCACATAACACAGCGTGGGCGGTTCCCCAAGGCTTTACACGGTCGGCAGGTATTTCAAAACCTTCTGGCAAAAAATAATTCAACGCTTGGTACACATAATCGGTTTCAATTTTACCTTTTAGCTTTGGCTCCATTATCGACTTAAAGTTTTCGGCAAAGTCTTCACGAATAATAAATACTACTTTACCAAAACCAGCACGAATAGCATCGTAAATGGAATAGTCCATAATTGTTTCGCCACTTGGGCCAAAACCTGCTATTTGTTTCATACTTCCATAACGACTGGCCATTCCGGCGGCCAAGATTACTAATGTTGGTTTTTGCATTGCTTTTTTATTTAAATCTTTGCGAAGATAATAGGCTAAATGAATGAACAAAGAAAATTGGATAAACGATAAAGAATTAATCTTCAGCCCTTGGGAAAATGGTATTTTTTCTACAAAAGATTTAATTGTTTCTATTTTACGGCTCGATTTATTACACCCGGTTGTAAGCGGTAACAAATGGCTAAAACTAAAAAATTTTATCAAGGAGATGAAAACATTTAATAAAGCCGGCATACTTACACAAGGTGGTTCTTGGAGCAATCATATTGTTGCTGTAGCGGCAGCATGCAATCAATTGGGTTTTCGGTCTGCCGCAATGTTAAAAGGCGAAAAGAGAATGACAGCCAGCCTGGAGGAAGCCCGATTCTATGGCATGGAATTGATTTGGGTAGACTGGAATAATTACAACAACCCCGCTTTTTACGATACATTAGCGGCAGAAAAGGGTTTATATTTTGTGCCAATGGGCGGTATGGGCAAACTTGGAACAGCCGGTTTTGAAGAATTGATGCAGGAAGAAACAATAAAAAAATACCACCATATTGTTGCGGCAATCGGCTCTGGTACTATGTTTTCGGGCATTTTATTGGGCAAAGATGGCAGGCAAAAAGCCACGGGCATCAGCGCATTGCGGTTGCGCCCATCCACATTGGCAACAATTGAACAATTATCTTCAAAAAAATTACTAGAACAAGCCTTTATTACCGACCGGTTTGTAGAAAAAGGCTACGCAAAACCAACCGACGAATTGATAGCCTGGATGAATAATTTCTACAAACAAACCACTATTGCCACCGATATGGTTTATACCGCCAAAACATTTAGGGCATTGGAAATATTGGCACAAGAAGGTTATTTTTCAAAAGGCGAAAATATACTGGTTATTCACAGCGGTGGTTTGCAAGGCAATCGTTCATTGCCAACTGGCATTCTGCATTTTTAACATCTAAACTTATCCTAGCAATTTCATTTTAACCGTTTTACCAAACATTTACTTACGGCTTCCGTTATATTTGCGCCAATTTTAGGTCACTATTTTTTTATCCATCAAAGCCGGTTTATAGTATTAAAATTCAATATGAAGTATTTTATTTTGAGGTTATTTTTTATAGCGTTCGGTTCATTTTTAATAACCAATCAATTACAGGCGCAGGATACTTTGCCAAAATTTACTGCAACAATTAGGGGCAACCGGGTTATTATTAGTTGGACAAATCCTTATGAAAACCTTATCCAGGTTGCTGTTCAACGCTCTTACGATAGTTTGAGAAAATACAATACCGTTTATTCGGCACCGTCGCCACAGCTTCCGGTAAATGGGTTTAGCGAACAAGCTACGCCGGGTGTAAAAGTTTATTATCGTATATTTTATGTATTAAGTGGCGGCAATTATTTTTTTAGCAGGCCAAAACTACCAGCACTTTCTATTGCCTCGTCTGGCACCGATAACACGCCAAACACGCCAAACGAACAAAGACGCGACAAGGCGACTGACATAATAACCGACATGCGAAACCCTGATAGAAAGATTTTTGTAAAAGTAGAAGACACATTATACGCAAGTCTTTTGGAAGGCGCTTATTTTAAATTGAGGGACTCTATTATCCATCAAACAAAAGACACATTGTACCCAATTGCGGCCGATACCATTTTAATAAAAAGGTATGTGATGCCCTATTCTTGGACACCTAGCAAATATGTTTTTACCGACCGTAACGGCAATTTAAGGATTAATTTGGCGGATGCCTCAGACAAACAATACGAAGTGAGTATTTCCGAAGATGACGGCACTGTTGTATTGGATTTAAAACAATTAAAAGAACCGCTTTTATTTGTTGATAAAACCAATTTTTACCATGCTGGCTGGTATAAATTTAATTTATACGAAAACGGTAAATTAAAAGAGAAAGGAAGATTTTTATTGGATAAAGAATTTTAATTGTGAATGGTGAATGGTGAATGAAAGTCATCAATTTCAATTTTCAATTGTTTTATTAAATTTGAAGATTGTATTGTAATGCTTATAATATCAGAGACTAACTCACGACTGACGATTCACGATCTCACCATTCACGTAATTCGGTATTATAAAAAACATATTCCGGGGTATAAATTTTTGGTTCATCATTTAATTCATACCAAGCAGTTGTTGGATGATAGGGATTTACCAAAACATGGATATCCTGCGCAGGCATATAACTTTGAGCAATCATAAAAATCTTTTTTCCTGTTGCTTTATTTTCGGCCATATCAACAACAATTACCGCATGTCCCGGAAAGCCACCATGAATTAATACATCACCAATCTTCATCCCATTTATTGGCTTTGGTTTTAATTGCATCGATAAACTATAACTCCCGCACATACCGAACACAGTATTTAAATAACTATTAAATTGTTTTCGGCTAGAACCCTTTACCAGTCTGTATATTTTGCCGTTGTTGTCTTTAAATAAAATGCTATCGGTTTGGCCTTTTGCAAAAAAATATTCCGCCCTTAAACGCATTACAGCATCGGCACACTGTTGTAAATCTTGCGAACCAACTGACATATCAATTACCGCAAATTGCGCTTTTTGATTTCCCTTTTCTTGGCCGTTAAATAAATAAACCTTTTTATCTTTTTTTAACGGGAGATGTTGCAAATAAAAGGCAAAACTATTTTGTGCAGATGCTAATCTTTTATAACCATCGGGCACTGGAATAGAATCAATATTTTTAACCCAACTATTTATGGATAAAGAAAATTCTTTTTTATTGTAAGTAAAAGAATTGTTTACAAAACCTTTATCAAAATGATTGAAAAGAATAAAAAATAAAATTCCAACAATCAAAATAATTGTGGTTAAAACAAATGCAATCTTTTTCATTTGGGTATGATGTGTGAAAATAATAATTCCATAAAAATGAATTAAAAAGTAAAAATAAAAAGTAAAAAATAAGCTTATATTACTATTCTTTTTCTCTATTCACTATTCACCACTCACCACTCGCCACTCACTACTTTACTAATTCGTTATTTTTAAAGAAAAATTTGCGGACCAATTTATCGGCCAGTCCCGGAAAAAGTTTGTTTACAAAAACGGTGCGTTTGTCGTTAAAACTATAAACCACATTTCGTTTTCTTTCGGCAATGGCTTTTAAAGTTATGGCAGCACACTCTTCGGCACTCATTAAATGCTCCTCATCCAATGGCGTAAATCCTTGAGGCGTTCCATCTTTTGTAAGTGCCGCATTACGAATATTAGACGCTGTAAATCCAGGCGATACCCACATTACATTAACGCCTGTTTCTAATAATTCGGTACGCAACGATTCCAACCAACCGTTTACCGCAAATTTTGATGCCGAATAGCCGCTACGGCCTGGAAGCCCCCGAAAGCCAGCTATCGAAGAAACGCCAACAATATCGCCTTTGCGTTCGGTAATATAAGGCAACGCAAATTTGGTACAATACACCGTTCCCCAAAAATTAACGTCCATTACATTGCGGAGCGTATCCAAGGATGTTTCGCTAAACATTGCTCGCATGGAAATGCCAGCATTATTAATCAGCACATCAACTTGTCCAAATTCCTTAACCGTCATGTCTATAAAACGTTTACAATCAGTTTCTTTGCTCACATCGGCCACCATAGTATATAAATGTTTATCAGGGTGTTGCAACTGCAATTGATATAATTTATCGCTATTGCGGCCACAAGTTGAAACCTTTGCGCCTTGGGCTAACAACGCAATTACAAGCGCCTTTCCAATACCATCGCTTCCACCGGTTACTACCACTACTTTATCTTTAAAATACGTAAGCATAGAATTAATTGAAGTGCAAATGTAATTTGCGGAACACAACAAGATCATTTTTGCGTTGACAAACTCTTGATTTTAAAAAAATTGCAACTAAAATCGAGAAAAATTTGGTCGTAAAAACATCGCCCCCTATTTTTGCACTCCCAAATAAAAAAAGGGTATAGAAAAAGATGAGATCGTAGCTCAGTTGGTAGAGCAATACACTTTTAATGTATGGGCCCTGGGTTCGAGTCCCAGCGGTCTCACAGACGGCGCTCCAACGGGCGCCGTTTCTATTTGGAATTATATGAACTTGGTTTGTTTTTGGAATAAATGGAACCGAATGAGTAGGTATCTAACCAAAAAAAATGGTGTCCATTTCGGTGTCCTATCGGACGTCCTAATTTAGGACCACGATTTTTTAGATAGGCATTATTTGTACTTCTTCAGTCTGCTTTAAAATCTTTTAAAAGCAAGCAATGAAAACCAACCAGAAACTTTCAGTCCTCTTCTTCCTGAAAAGAAAAAAACTAACCGCCGATGGTAAAGCTCCCATCTACGTTAGGCTAACTATCGATAGTCGTTCTAATGAGACTTCGCTTTCGTTGAAATGTCATCCCAACGAATGGGACATAACAAAAAAGAAGGTCAAAGGCAATTCAGTTGATGTCAAGAATATTAATGTCCAGCTTGAACAAGCAAAGGCATCGATTGGAAGGCTGTTCCTAATATTGGGTGCACAACACGAAAAAGTAACATTGGCGGCGCTGATGAAGGCGTTCAGAACTCCAAAGAACGCCAAATCCCATAACGTCGGCGGGCAAGCAAAAGAAGCAAATTTTGGTAAGTTAAAAGAAAACATCGACGATGTCTCAAAGAAAGCCTTTACCTATTTCGCCGAAGTAAAAAAAGCAAAAAAAATCCGGAATGAAATAGCCCTTAATCACAGGATGTCCGAGCTTGATACTATAAAGAGGTTGCTCACCAATGAAGTTGAAAAATTGGTTAGCTTGGCGAACGCACATTTTGCGGCAACCGATATAAAATGGACAACAATTGACGCATCGTATGAATTTTTACTATTCTACCTGAGAAAAGTATTGAGCGGTCATCGCTCTATCACTACCTTCAGGCGATGGACAATGACCAAGGACAAAGTCAAATCGTTTGTATGGTACCATTATAAAAAAACGACATTTCCCTTAGATGATATGACAGTCTCGTTTGCGAACAATATGTATGAATATCTAACAAACGTCGACGGGTGCGGCCACAACATTTCAATGAAATATATCAAGAACTTTAAGCAGGTGCTTAACAGGACATTGGTGAACGGATGGATATTGTCGAACCCGATACAAAGCTTCAAGTGTTCCTATATACAGCCCGACATAGACCCTATAGTTATGGACCAGATAATATCGCTCATCAACTCGGATCTCGGCCATAAACTGAACGAGGTGAAAGACGCTTTCCTGTTCAGTTGTTTTACTGGTTATGCCTATGAAGAAGCATGTAACCTGACACCTGGGCATATATTTATCGGGATAGATGGAAAAAAATGGATCGGCATCGATAGGACTAAAACAGATGGCCCCGAAAAGATACCCTTGTTGCCCATTGCGGCGCAGATAGTGGAAAAATACAAGGACCATCCCTGTAGGGCAATCGATGACAGGTTGATCCCGGTTTATTCAAACCAGTACTATAATAGATTATTGAAAAGAGTCGCCATTGGTTGTGGTATAAAAAATGACCTTACTACACACATTGCTAGGCACACTTTTGCCACTACGATAACCCTTGAGAACGACGTCCCGTTGCCGACCGTGAGTAAGATGCTCGGGCATAGGTCAATCCGCACAACGGAGAGATATGCAAAGGTCACACAAAAAAAGATTAGTAGGAACATGAGCAGGTTGGAGACACTTCTTTTCGATGCTAACGGCAATCTCCTTCCAATTCAATGACTATTGAAAATGAGAAAATAATTCCGTACTCGGTCTGTAGTGTGATTTCACAACATTTTACCATAACAATTTTGTGTAAATAAAATGACATACATGGACAAGGTACAGCAAAATGAAATAGATAGGCGGTTTCCCCAACCGATGCTGAACAAAGACCAGCTACTTACCGTAAACGACTTTAATGACCTAAAAGCGCAGTTATTGTATGAAGTTAGGCAACTTGTGAAAGAGGTTACCGGAAGGCCAACCAAGCAATGGCTGAAGAGCCAT
>CAWJTH010000066.1:0-74974 GCA_963845495.1 uncultured Chitinophagaceae bacterium | reverse complement strand
TTGCTGGTTCAATGTATTATGCAGGTTTAATCAAAAACGATTATTTGAGCGATAATGCCAATTATAAATCAAGTGCGGATATCATAACAGAATCAAATGCAAACTTCGACAAGGCTATTGCAGCTTTAAATGCTGTAACAGTTGTTGCAGATTATACCACTATCATAAAAGGTGTTATTGCTTCGCAAAACCAAGTTGGTAAGGGGCAAGTTCCAACACCAACCATGTTTATACATAATTGCAATACCATGAAAGCCAGGAATTTATTGGTAAACAAGCGTGTATCTGCCATGACAACGGCCGATTGGAACAGCCTTTTAACACTTACCGCATCTGGCATAACCAGTACTGATTATGTTTTCACAGGTCGTTCGGCTACAACTGGTAGCTGGTTAAGCGCCACAACTGGCGACGTGGCTTCTTTAACAACAGGCGATCCAACTAGTACCACTTATAAAATAAGCGAGAGATTGATCCAAGATTATAAAGCAGGCGATAAACGCTTAGCTACTGATTTTGTACTTACTTCAACTTATTTAAATCAAAAAGGTGGTATTACTTATAGCACCCGTTATAGGCTGAACGATGTTGCTTCGTCAAGCACTGCCGGTACAGTTGGTGGCGTTGGCAGCAAAACGGTTGGTGCTTACGAATTGTTTTTGGCTGGATCGTATGAAGAAAATGAATTAATGAAAGCTGAAGCAAACATTAAATTAGGCAATATTGCCACTGGCCTCGCTAGTGTAGATGCGGTACGGACTTATCAAGGCGCCAGCCTTTCGGCTGTTTCTGGCGTGGTAACCGATGCAACTGCTGCTTACGAAGAATTAAGAAAAGAAAGAAGGGTGGCATTGCTTTTCAGGGATTTATCTTTTTACGACGCAAGAAGGTGGGGCGTTTTAGATGATATTTCTGCTGGCGGTGGCCGAACAAACTGCGTGGTAATAAACAATACATCTGGCGCAGTTTACACGAAAGCAACCATCAATTATAATTTCTTAGATTATTGGGATGTTCCAGATGATGAAACATCCTTAAATCCCCCGGCAACAGGTAGTTACGCGGTAAAAAATCCAAAATAACCAATTTTGTTAGCAGCTTTTTAAATTTAAAAGAGATATCAGTAATTCTTTTACTGGTATCTCTTTTTATATTATTAAATAATTTAAATTATAAATTAAACATGAGGATTAAGTCTATTTTGTTGGGTTTTCTTGGGGTGGTTTTCTTGGGCACTTCTGTAATTGGCCAAAAAAAAGCTGCCACAGGAAACAATGGATTAAAAGATGAAGCCATTACCGACCTGCAAAGCAAACACGATGATTACAAAACAATTGCCCTTAAAATTTGGGATTACGCCGAGGTTGGTTACAAAGAATATAAAAGCAGTGCTTTGCACGAACAAACATTGCGTGATGCAGGGTTTTCTGTTGATACCGGTGTAGCAGGAATTCCGACAGCTTTTGTGGCAACTTATGGAAGCGGCAAACCTGTAATCGGTATTTTGGCCGAATATGATGCCTTGCCGGGCATTATGCAAACTGCCAGTCCAGAAAGAGAAATTCCGGCAGGCAAAACAGCTGGCCATGCTTGCGGCCACCATTTGTTTGGAACGGCGTCTGTAGCTGCAGCTATCGAAATAAAAAAATTGATGGCCGAAGGCAAAATAAAAGGAACCGTAAAATTATTTGGTTGCCCTGCCGAAGAAGGCGGCAGCGGCAAAGTATATTTGGTGCGTGCCGGTTTGTTTAACGATGTAGATGTAGTAATTCACTGGCATCCGGGCGATGCCAACAGTGTAACCATGACCAGCGCCTTGGCCAATATGAGCGCCAAATTCCGTTTCCATGGGCTTTCGGCACATGCTGCTGCTGCACCAGATAGGGGCAGAAGCGCATTAGATGCCGTAGAATCAATGGATTATATGGTGAATATGATGCGGGAACATATACCGCAAGAAACACGTATCCACTACGTAATTACAAATGGCGGCAAAGCGCCAAATGTTGTGCCCGATTTTGCCGAAGTATATTATTATGTACGCCATCCAAAAAAGCAAGAAGTAAAACGCATTTTTGATTGGGTGGTAAAAGCGGCACAAGGCGCAGCTTTGGGTACCGGCACTACCATGGATTATGAAGTAATTGGCGGAACCCACGATTTATTGCTGAACAGAACCTTGGGTGAAGTAATGCAGAAGGATTTGGAAAAAGCAGGTGGCGTGGCATATACGCCCGAAGAAGTTGCTTTTGGTAAAAAAGTTCAATCGTCTTACACTTTTTCGCCATTTCCAAATATCAGTTCTGCCGATAGCGTTCAGCCAATGAAAATTGAAAACGATGCGGGTGGTGGCTCTACTGATGTTGGTGACGTAAGTTACACTGTGCCAACCGTGGGCATGCGTGCCGCTACTTGGGTGCCGGGTACGCCTGCGCACAGTTGGCAAGCCGTTGCAGCTGGTGGAACCGAAATTGGCATTAAGGGTTTGTTTGTGGCTGCCAAAACAATGGCCATGACAGCCATTGATTTATATACCAACCAAAGTATAATTGATAAAGCCAAGGCGGAATTTAAAGAAATGAAAGGCGATTACCAATACAAAGCATTGCTGGGCGATAGAAAACCGGCATTGAATTATAGGGATTAATTACAACGTTACTCCACAAAATTTCAATTTGGTTAACCACAAAGCACAAAGCAGCAAAGGGTTCTATATTTAACTGGTAAAAAAGCAAAATAGTCCCTCGTGCTGCTTTGCCTCTTTGTGTGTGTGTGTAATTCTTGTCATACCCATTCTTGTTATTAAAGCGGCCAATGGATTAAAAAACTTTAATCATTTTTACCTATAATATTTTTTTTTGTTATAAAAGGGTTATTTTTTTGTGATGCTCTTTTTAAGTGCTATTTTTTTAACAAAATGCTTCTGCAGCGCAATTTTCAGCTTAAATTTAAATAAAGACAATATGTACGAAAACTTTCGTTTTTGCATAAAAACAATGCATTTTTTTTGTTTTTTTTGAAAAAAAGACCTTTTTTTTGAAAAATTAATATTGCTTGACTTATAAAAAATTGTTAACAACACAATTAACCCTTACTTTAGCGGCAATAAATCCAAAATTAAATTTAACAACTATGAGAAAAATCTTAGCCAGTCTTATGGCAATGATGCTCTTTTGCATTATTGCTTTTGGACAAACAACAGTGGTGACAGGAAAGGTCACTGATGCATCGGGCGTACCATTACCAAATGCATCTGTCCGCGTAAAAGGTTCAAAATCTGGCACTAGTTCAGCCGTAGATGGCACATTTAAAATCACTGTAAAAGCCGGAAGCGTTTTAGAAATAAGCGAAGTAGGCTTTGAAACAAAAGAAGTTTTGGCTTCAGGCGATTTAAATGTTTCATTGGCCGTAGATACAAAAAACCTGAACGAAGTGGTTGTAACAGCCTTGGGTATTAGAAAACAAGCTAAAGAATTGGGTTATTCAGCTGCAACTGTTGCAGGAAAAGATTTAGAAGTAGCCGCGCCGATTAGTGTAGCAAACGGCCTTACCGGTAAAGTTTCTGGTTTAACCATTAGTACTACCAATAATGGTCTTTTTGCACCAACTCGTGTTACTTTACGCGGTAACCGTTCATTAACAGGTAATAACCAAGCGTTGATTGTTGTGGACGGTGCTATTTATTATAACGATATCAGCACTATTAATCCAGATGATATTGTTGACATCAACATTTTGAAAGGTGCCAGTGCTTCTGCCATTTATGGTTCAGATGCATCAAACGGTGTAATGTTGATCACTACCAAAAAAGGAACAAAAGGAAAATCAAGCCTTACTATTTCAAGCACTGCGCAAGTAGAAGCAGTTTCTTATATGCCGGCTTTGCAAAATTCATTCGGTAGCAACGGTGGTGAAGCCGTAGTAAATGATTTTAACGACCTAACCACATATATTCCTTATGAAAACCAAAGCTACGGACCACGTTTTAACGGTAAAATGGTACCATTGGGTAGGGTTTTACCAGACGGTACCGTGCAAATGGTTCCTTATTCTGCAAGGCCAAACGAAAAACGTGATTTCTTCGCTAATGGAACTACTACACAAAATAATATGTCCTTCCAATCTGGTGACGACCATGGTTCTAGCTTTATCAGTTTGCAAGATGTAAACTCTAAAGCCGTTATGCCAGGCGATATTGGCCGTAGGGATGCGGTAAGGTTGGGTGGAACTAAAACCTATGGTATTTTTTCTGCCAATTATTCTGTTTCGTATACTTATAAATATAAGAACACCACTAATACAGGCGCTGTTTACGAAAACGTGATGAACTCTCCCGCACATGTGCCTTTAACAAGTTACAAAGATTGGCAAAACAATAAATTTGCAACCCTTGATGGCTACTACAATGATTATTTTGATAATCCTTACTGGGATATCGCAAATCAGCGTAACAAATCAACCGAGCATAATATTTCTGCCAACTTACAATTGGCTGTAAAACCAGTTGATTGGTTAACGCTTTCTTATCGTGGTGCATTAACTGAAATTATCGGTTTGTATGAATATACCGGTGCTCCGCACATTTATTCAGCAGCAGCAAGGACAGAAAACCGCGTAATTTATGCCAACTATGATGCCTCGGCTTACGATACCGTGCATGAGTCAGCAAAATATACCGCAACTTCTGCAGGTGTAAACGGAAGTCCAGCAACTTACCGTAATGCAAATGCTAACAACCTTTTGTTTACTTCTGATTTTGTTGCTGGTTTTAGTAAAGACATCAATAGCCATTTCATTGTAAGGGCTAACGCTGGTATTAGTTATATGGATAACTTAAAGAGCTATAACTACACCGCTGCAACCGCTTTGTTATTCCCGGTTTATAATGTATCTAACGTATCTGGTACACCAAGTGCCTTAAATGGTAGTTTAGAAGCAAGGAAGTTTGGTATGTTTGGTGATGCCACCGTTGGTTTTAACAATTTTGCCTTTTTGCACGGTTCTTACCGTACTGATATAGATTCTAGGCTTTCAAAAGATAACCGCTATATTCCTTATTATGATGTAGACGCCTCTTTCGTAATTACGGACGCCTTCCCTAAATTGGTAAACGATGTGTTCAGCTTCGCTAAAATAAGGGGCGCTTATTCAATTACCGGTAATATTTCTCCGTTAGGTGGTGGATCAAGTTACATTGCCGACGGTGCTTATATAATTAACCCAACTTACGTTTCAAACGGAAGCGGTTATAGCACTGGCCAATTTTTACAAAATACGACTGTTTCTAATCCTGGCATTAAACCAGAAATTACCCATGAAAAAGAAGTAGGTGTTGAATTAGGCTTCTTTAAAAGCAGGGTTTATTTAACCGCATCTGCTTATAGGCAAGAAACTACTTCAGCTATCGTAACTTCAAGCACTGCATCTTCTTCTGGTTTTTACAAAGCATTGTTAAACGCTGCAAATACTATTAATAAAGGCATCGAGCTGGAATTAAAGACAAACATTATCAAAACAAGGAATACTTCTTGGAGTGTTAACCTTAACTATACCTACAATGTAAATAATGTAACGGTAATTAACGGTAATCTTCAATCATTGGCTATTTCTCCAACAAATACGGACCCAGCTAACTTGGTAAACACAAATATTACTACCAATGCAAACTCTTTTGCTGTAGTTGGCAATCCTTTTCCTGTAATACAAACTTATGATTGGGTAAGGGATCCAGCTTCGGGCAAAATAATTGTTGACCCGATTACAGGTAACCCATCAAAAAGTACTAGCCTTACCAATTTTGGCAGGGTTACACCAAAAGATATTTTTGGGTTTACATCTAGCTTTACATGGAAACGCTTTACATTTAATGTTACCGGCGACTTCCGCGGTGGTTACAAAATCTTCAATTCTATCGGTCAGTACATGGATTTTACCGGTATCAGCGCAACATCGGCTTCTACCAACCGTCAACGTTTTGTTTATCCTAATTCTGTTGTTTTATCAGGCGGTAAATATGTTGATAACACCAATATTATGGTGGATGATGCCAACTTCAACTTTTGGCCTGGTATTTATAGGAGTGTAGGTGCTAACTACATGACAAGTGCAGCGGCATTTAAGATTAGAGAAGTAGCTATTGCTTACCAATTTTCTCAAGCCTTGCTTTCTAAAACTAAGATCATCAAAAATGCTTCGCTTACTGTTTCTGGTCGTAACTTATTGATGATCAGGCCAAAAAGTAACCTGTGGACCGATCCTGAATTTAGCGAAGGCATAGGTAACGATGCTGGTAGAACATCAGAAAACCAAACGCCACCAACTAGAATTTTTAGCGCTACTTTATCTATTACATTATAAACTTAAAAATATTTTAAGATGATACATAGAATTAAATCATTTATTTATATATCTGCAACGGTGCTTGCACTGGCATCTGCTGCTGGGTGTAAAAAGGGTACGTTCGACATTAATAGTCCAAACCCCAACACGCCATCAACGGTGGATCCTAAATTTATATTGGCTGCTGCGTTAACCAATGCCGCAGTTATTGTAGCTGGAAATCCTGGTGGCGGCGCTACTTCGGGCAACGATATTATTGATTGTATAATGGGATATTGGTCGGTAAGCGGCGATTACAGCCCCAATTTCAATACATCTTCCATGACGTTAACGCCAGATTATGGTGCCTCCGTCTGGAATAATACCTATCCAATTATTCAAAACTTAAAAAACATTGAAACTTATTATGGAACTGCCGCTACTGGTAACAACTATGTAGCCATTTCTAAAATAATGAAATCGTTTTTGTTTGCAAGGTTGGTAGATTGTTACAACAATATTCCCTATACGCAAGCTGCCGGCGGAGGTTCCAATGCATTTCCAGCTTATGACGATGCGCAAACAGTGTACAAAAGTTGCATCAACCAATTAGATTCAGCCATCACATTAATTGGTGCAGGTGCTAATTCGGACAATCCTGGTTCGGCGGATGTAATGTATGGCGGTACAATGGCAAATTGGAAAATATTTGCCAATACGGCGAAGCTTAAGATGCTGTTGAAATTTACACAAATTGCTGGCGGCCTTGCTTACATCCCCACTAAATTAACCGGGCTTACAACAGCTAGTTTTATCGGTGCAAACGCCGATGCAACGGTTAATCCAGGTTATTCAACTAACACAAATGCATTATTAAACCCAATGTGGCTTGATATTGGTTTTACCACAACCGGTGGAACAGGTACCAATACCAGTTATTTTAGGGCTTGTACTTATGCGGTAAATTTTTATAAGAGTACAAACGATCCCCGCGATTCCTTATTTTATACGCTTATAAGCCCAGGCGTTGTTACCGGCCGTGCCTTTGGTAGTAACTCTGGTACCGAGCATAATACAACTATATCTGCAATTGGTGGCAACCCTGTTGGTAAAACACAAACCGCTGGCTATTTAAAATCGCCAACCCAAGGTTCTATTATGCTTTCTTCTTCAGAAAGTTTCTTTTTGCAGGCAGAAGCGGTACAAAGGGGTTTGTTGACCGGTGCAACAGCGGCATCACTTTATCAATCAGGTGTTAGTGAATCTTTCAGGCTATTGGGCGTAGCAAATTATGCTGCTGCTGCTACTGCTTATACCGCACAAGCTGGCGATAATACAAATTTTGCAACATCCAGCAATCCTATTAAAACAATCATTATGCAAAAATGGGCAGCTGATAACACGTACGATCCGTTGGAAAGCTGGGACGATTGGAGAAGGTTGACCATCCCGAGCAATTTGCCCATCCCTATCTATCCAGGCACTACCATTACGCACATGCCATATAGGTTTTTGTACCCAACTACAGAATCAAGCTTTAACAGCGACAATTTTAAAGCCCAAGGTACCATTACCCAAGATTCCAAAGTTTTCTTTATGCCCTAATTGCTAAACTCTTAAAAAATAATCATGAAAAAAATATTGTATATAATTTGCTTTTTTGCGCTTGCGCTGGCAGGTTGTTTAAAAGACAAAACGATCAACTCGGACGGGCTTGGTAAAATTGGTACACTTGTAGAAATACAAGATGCGGGCAGCGACTTTTTTAGCGACGCGGCTGTAATAGGTGCAGATACGATTAAAACATTTGTTGTTAATTTGGCTTCCATCAATACGCTATCAAGTGATTTAACGATAACGGTAGGATTAAATGACTCTGCACGTACTGCGTACAACGCTGCTAACGGAACAAACTATCAAAAAATACCAGATTCTATCTATTCATTATCAGTAAAAACAGGGGTAATTAAAGCTGGAACAAGGCAGGTAACTTTTACTGTTAAATTTTTTGCATCAAAATTTGACCCTGCAACAAGTTATTTGGGTACTATAAGTATATTAAATGCCCAAGGGCAAACTATCAGTGGCAATTTTGGAACAATTTATTATCACATTATTGGTAATCCTTTAGCCGGTAATTATACCACAACAGGAAACAGGTATAATTATACGGGTGCTGTAACATGGGCTGGTCCTCCAGCTCCGTTTCCTGCAGGCTATACTGATGGAACTACGACAGCATATTCCGGTACAGTTACGGCAAGCCCCGTTGATGCCCAAACAGTAAAGCTGGTTTTTGGAAATGTTCCGGATCCAGCACCAGTTGGTGGCTCTGCTTATTATTATATTACAGCTAGTGCTGATTTTTCGAGCATCACTTATAATTTCGGCTCCAATTTCGCTGCAGGCTATTCTAACATTGTAACCTATGTTGTTAGCTATACCAAACCTACTGCCACCCAAAAAGCTTCTTTTCATTTAACTTCCAAATATAACAACACCACTGGCGGTGCTGGAAGTGATAGATTGATCGATCAGACATTTGTACATCAATAAAATTATAATTCAATTCTCTTTAAAGAGGTTGGCTATCAAATAGGCAACCTCTTTTTTATATTTAGAATATTGGGTATAAAGAGGAAGAGATGGCCCCACTGGTCGCCTCATCTTTGTTACAAATAAATTTTTTTATAGTATCCCGCCACATGCACAACAAGCTCATTGCCACATCACTAATTTCCACATTGCCCTACCTATTTTTTATTCCCTTATTTAAGCAATCATAAATGGCTATTTACAGTAATTGCGGTAATTTGCCCTATTAAAAATCATTAATATGAAAACGGTAACCACTTTATTTCTTTTGCTGTTATGTGTTTGCGCCATATCCCAAACGGAAACCGTTACAACTAAGGGCCAAATAAAAGATAATACCGGCGTATCGGTTCCTTTTGCGGCCATATTTGTAAAGAAAACAAATACAGGTGTTTATGCCGACTCGCTCGGTAATTTTACCATAAACACCAAAATGAACGATACGCTTGCCATTAGCGCCATCGGTTTTAATAATGCCAGTTTTGTGGTGAACGGAAAAACCGGCATAACCGTAAACCTAAAAAGAGAAACCAATAATTTGGCTGATGTAAAGGTTACCGCTAACAACAGGCAGCAAAATGCAACCAATGGCCAACCTACCATTATGGAGCAGCAAAGTATCAGCAATTCGATAGATAATTACCGGGCAACCAACAACCTATCGTCCAGCACGGGCATGAATAGCTATAGTGTAACCACAAACGCAGCGGGTACACGCCTAACCAGTTTGGATGAAACAATGGTGATGGGCACCGGCGTGCCGCCGGGTGCCAATTTTTATCACGGGTCTTTAATGCCTGTTTTTACACATACCGACGCCACGCAGGGAAGCCCTTATTTGTTTGACAAATGGGCAAAAGGTTATGTGGTAAACAGCAGCGGCGCAACAATTGCAAACGATTCCTATCTTTTCAATTTTGATAAAATATCGCAAAACCTGCTGATGACGCAAGACAAAAAAAACATGATTGAAGTGGACAAGGCTATCATCAAATCGTTTAACCTAAACACGGATGGCCGGGAATATGTTTTTGAAAAAAGATTGCAAAACAATGACCCAAAATTATTGCAGGTGTTGGCTAAAGGAGCAAAATATACTTTGTATAAAACAATCATTACAAAATTGGAAAAAGCTAATTATACCAGTACCGGCCTAACAGAAACCGGCCATAATTACGATTTGTATATTGATAAGCCAGCCTATTATATATATGCACCAGCTACAAACACATTAAAACAAATAGATCTAAAAAAGAAATCAATAAAAGATGCCTTACCGCAAGACCAAGCAAAAGTTGACGCCTATTTTTCACAGCATGCTGATATGCCAATAAACGAAGACTTTGCTATTGGGTTGATCAGCGATTTAAATTAACCGGAGTTTGGGGTAAGAATATTATAAACAATTGACATTAAAATTTATTTATTTATATCTGCCTGTTGAAAGTGAAGCAATTTTTTATTGCCAAAAAGTATTTTTATCACGCAGGGAACGCAGAGTTCGCAGAGAAAAATGTATGATTTTTTAAAAGAGGAGTGGTATTGAAATGAATTGCCAAATTCTCCCTCCTTTTCTCTGCGAACTCTGCGCTCCCTGCGTGATATTATCTTTCTAGTTTAAAAGTTTCCAACACTTGTGCTGCTTATCCCCAACTCGCGTTAAATTAATTTGCCAAGTTTTTCCTCACTTTGATAAAAAGCCGGTTATTTCATTGAAAAATGAAATAACCGGCTTTTTTATTTATTATTCTAAACAAATATGGGGTAAAACGGGACTTTTAATGGCTGAAAAATGCATATACGGAAAATTTCGTAGATAAAAAAATTTATGAATATCTTTTAGCAAAAAATTACCATTTTGATTGTAAGAAATTGACAGCCAGTATGGTACAAAAAAAAATTCCCAAAAAAAAATTAAAGTCGTGCAGCAGTTGCATTTATTTGCATGTCAACAACTGTTAAGTAATTCTTAATATCAATTTTTTTGGTAAGTATTAACAACAAATTCGAAAACTATGAGAAAAATTCTAATTGGCCTTGTTGCAATGCTTTTTATAAGCATTCTTGCAATCGGCCAAACAACTGAAGTAACAGGGAAGGTTACTGATTCAAGCGGCACGGCGTTGCCCAATGCATCAATAACAGAGAAAGGAACTAGGAATGGTGTAAAATCTGGCCTAGATGGTGTTTTCCACATTAAGGTAAAGCCGGGCGCTAGGCTGGTTGTAAGCGAAATTGGCTTCGAGTCAACCGAAGTGGCGGCCAGCGGAAATTTAAATATTTCTCTGTTTGCAGAAACTAAAACGTTAAGTGAAGTAGTTGTAACGGCTTTAGGTATAAAAAGGGAAAAGCGTGAACTGGGTATTTCGACACAAACGGTTGGTAACGACCAATTGAATAAATCGGGTAGCGGTAATGCACTTTCAGAAATGGAAGGGAAGGTTTCCGGTTTAACGGTTGTAAATAGTGCTGGCGACCCTGGTTCGGGAACATATATCCGTTTAAGGGGCTCTACTTCTATTGTTGGAAGTAACCAGCCACTTATTATTATTGACGGTATTCCTATCGATAACTCAATCAATAACTTTGATGCGACCAATGCTGGGTTTCAGGCTGGCGGCGCAGCAGGTAGCTTAACCGGTGGTGCACAGCCATCAAATCGCGGATTGGATATTAATCCAGATGACATTGAATCGATAAATGTGTTAAAGGGGCCAACAGCGGCAGCTTTATACGGCATGCAAGGTGCAAATGGTGTATTGGTTATCACTACCAAAAAGGGAAGCAGCAAACGTGGCACAAGTATCACGTTTAATTCTGCCAACGCAATGGATAAAGTTAGCCAATTGCCATCATTACAAAGCCAATTTGCACAAGGAAGCAATGGCGTTTATCAAGGGCCAGAAACTGGTTCCTCAACTTCTTGGGGGCCTAACCTCAATACATTATCTTGGGATGGTGCTACTGATTATACTTGGGACAAGCATGGTCATATTGTGAACAATTCTTCTGCGGCTGCCAAAATACCTGTTACACCTTACGATAGGTATAATTTTTTCCAAACAGGTTTTAGTACCAACAACAATATATCAATATCAGGAACCACAGATAAATCAAATTATAGATTGTCGCTTGGTAATCTTTATCAAACGGGTATTATTCCAACATCAAAATATTCGAAAACAACGGTTAGTTTAAGCGGTGATTCGAAAATAACAGACAAATTGCATGCAACTGCCACAATTAATTATGTGGGCTCGCTCAATAATAAAGTACAACAAGGTTCAAATACATCGGGTGTGATGCTAGGATTGGTTCGTACACCGGTTACTTTTGATAATGCCAATGGATATTCTGATCCGGTTAATCAACCATTAGCTTATTCGTTTCCAGATGGTTCACAAAGAAATTACCGTGGCGGCGGTGGGTATGATAACCCGTATTGGGTGGTAAATGAAGATCCAACCAAATCTAATTTAAATAGGGTGTTTGGTAACATACAGGCCGATTATCAATTGTTGAAATGGATGAGCCTTACCTATCGTTTAGGCGGCGATGTTTACACACAATCTGATAAAATTGCTTACAATACCGGTTCAAACGTTGCGGCAGCGGGTGCTATTTATTTGGTTGATTATAACAATAGGCAATTCAACTCAGATTTCATGGTAAATATGCACAAAACATTTGGCGACGATTGGGATGCAACGCTAATATTAGGACATAACTATTTTACAAATACACAAAACACCGTTTTTGCACAAGGTACCAGCCTTGCGGTACCAGGCTTCTTGGATATTTCAAATGCCAATTCTTATTTGGCAAAAGAATTTGAAGTTGGACATACAACAATGGCTTATTATGCACAAGCTGAATTAAACTATAAAAGGAGTTTATACCTTACATTAACAGGCCGCCGGGAAACTTCTTCCACACTTCCTGAAGCTAATAATACCTTTTTCTACCCTTCTGCAAGTTTATCTTGGGTTTTTACCGAGCTAAAGGGCTTGAAGGATAACAAAGTTCTTTCCTTTGGTAAAATAAGGGCATCTTATGCTGATGTAGCAAAAGATCCTTTGCCACAAAGTTTAACTACATCATACTCAACAGCTTCCTTTAAAGATGGCTGGACAAATGGTATTAATTTCCCATTGGGAGGCGTACCGGGTTACCAGATTAGTTCAACAATTTCGGTGGTTGGCAATCCTAATTTGAAACCAGAAAACACACGTTCTTATGAATTTGGTGTCGATCTATCGTTCCTAAAAAACAGGATAGGGTTAAATGCAACAGCTTATTATAGCAAATCAACCGATGTTATTTTCCCGGTAAGTATTCCTTATTCAACTGGGTTTTCGTCTGAAGAACTGAATGCAGCTGTTATAAGCAATAAGGGGCTTGAAATTACATTGACCACCAATCCTGTAAAAACAAAAGATTTAAACTGGAACTTGAATTTTAACTGGTCTCGCAATATTAGTAAAGTAGTTTCTCTTTATCCTGGTGTTGATCAGTTTTTCATGGGTGGTTTTGGCGGTGGCGAAGCAGGTATTTTTGCAATACCTGGCCAGCCATTTGGAGTGATTTATGGTGCAACTACACCACACACTGATTTGAATAATTTAAACAGCCCGCTTTTAATTAATGATGATAAAACAGATCCTGGTTATGCGCAACCATTAGCGGGTGGCCAAGGACCAAATTTAGTAATCGGTAATCCTAACCCCGATTGGATTGGCTCAATTGTAAATAGCTTAGATTATAAGGCATTTACACTTGGCTTTCAATTAGATATTAAACATGGCGGCCAAATGTGGAACGGTACAAGAGGCGCATTAAAAAATAAAGGAACTGCTGGAATTACCGCAAACAGAGGTACAAGTACCGTTTTCCAAGGGTTGCTGGGACATTTAGACGCAAACGGAAACGTGGTACATTACGATGCATCTGGCAATGAAGTGGCCGGCGCAGGTGCAGCTAACACAACCAGTTCCGTTTATAGTCAATATTATTGGCAAAATATTGGTAATAGCTTTACCGCAGGTCAAGAAACAGATATCGAAAGTGCTGGTTTTACAAGATTGCGTCAAGTAAGCTTAACCTGTAGATTCCCCAAAACTATTTTTGGACAGAAATCTTTTACCAATCTTTCTTTAACCTTTTTTGCCAACAACGTGATTTTGTGGACAAAATATGACGGCGTTGATCCTGAAACAAGTCTTTCTGGCCCATCAAATAACCAAGGATTGGATTATTTTAACAGCCCAGGTACTAAAACATACGGTGTTCGTTTAAACCTTGGTTTATAAACAATCTTTTTAAATAAATAATATTAGTATTATGAAATCAAATAGGATAAAAAATATAGTAATATTTGCCCCCTTACTGCTGTTGATGGTATCGTGCAAAAAATCGTTCTTTACAAGTATCAATCAAAACCCCAATGTTTTAAGCACTGTAAAACCAAATTTATTACTGTCTACAGTAGAAGCAGGTATGGGTTATACCCAAGGTGGTGATGTTGCACGTACGGCATGTATGATGGTGCAACAGATTTTTGGTGCTAATAGCCAAACAGCTTCTTTTTATATTTATGGATATAACCCAGGGGCTTTTGATACAGAATGGGGTGACTTGTATACCACTACCTTGGAAAATAACTACAGTTTAATGACAATTGCTGACGCAGGGCAATACAATATGTATAGCGGCATTTCGAGGATAATTATGGCGTATAACCTGCAAGTAATGGTAGATGAATGGGGGGCTGTCCCTTATTCTAAAGCTTTTCAAGCTAATTTACCAGGAGGCTCTATTCACCCTACCTATGATAGTGCCAAAGCTTTGTATGATACAATCGTTAGCTTAATAAACGTGGGCACCACATATTTAAATAATTCTAGCAAAGGGGGGATTGTACCTGGTGCCGATGATGTTATTTATAGTGGTAACGCAGCTAGTTGGGTTAAATTTGGCCATGCTATAAAAGCCCGTTTGTACATACACCAAAGCAAGGGAAATGCAACAATGGCGAATAATGCCTTATCAGAAATCGCTTTGTCATTTGCTTCAAATACAGACAATGCCCAATATATTTTTGGAACAGATGAAACCGCAGCAAACCCTTGGTACCAATATAACAGGGATAGGGCTGGTAACATCGAATACTCTACAGCTCCTATAGCTACTATGCTTAAGCAACTAAATGATCCAAGATATTCCATTTATTTAGATCCAGCAAACGAGGATAAAGGACTTTCCAACGGGCATTATGGTGGTTTAAATAGCTATTATGGATCCGTTAATTCTCCTGTAGAATATATTACCTATGATGAATTGTTGTTTATGAAAGCGGAAGCTACATTAAATGCGGGCGGAACCGCCGCCGCTGCACAAGTATTCTATAGAGCCGCTATAACTGCAAACATGAATAAACTAGGTGTGTCTTCTACTGCTTTAGCTACCTACCTTACCGCAAACGGAACATTATCTGCAACAACAAGTACAGCAATTGGCCAAGTGGCTACCCAAGAATATCTTGCGTTATATTTAAATCCTGAAGCTTGGACTTTATGGCGCCGTACAGGGTTCCCAACTTTAAAAGCAACTGCCGGAACTAATATTCCGAGAAGATTAGAATATCCTCAAACAGAATACAACCTGAACGCTGCCAATGTGCCAGCCTCAACTTTATTTTCACCAAGAATATTTTGGGATAATTAATTAAAGTAAAAGTTAAAATTAAAAAAGCAGCTATATTTTTATAGCTGCTTTTTTAATTTTAATTTTCCAATCTACATCCGCTCAATAATCCCTGCAACTCCTTGTCCACCGCCAATACAAGCGGTTACAATGCCATATTTCTTGTTAAGGCGCTGCATATCGTTCATCATTTGGATAGTTAGTTTTGCGCCGGTACAACCCAAAGGGTGGCCAAGCGAAATGGCCCCACCATTAATGTTTACCTTGTTTGGATCCAAATCAAGCTTACGGATTACGGCTAAACTTTGCGAAGCAAAAGCCTCGTTCAATTCAAACAAATCGATATCACCTAAGTTCATGCCTGCTTGTTTCAACACTTTTGGTACGGCAGCAATTGGGCCAATGCCCATAATGCGGGGTTCAACGCCTGCACTTACGCAGTTTACCAAGCGGGCAATCGGTTTCAATCCCAATTCGTTTACCATTTTTTCGCTCATCACCACCACAAAAGCTGCACCATCGCTTGTTTGCGAACTATTGCCCGCAGTAACCGAACCATTGGCGGCAAAAACAGGTTTTAGTTTGGCCAATGCCTCCATACTGGTGTCGCGACGTGGACCTTCATCGGTATCAACCACAAAATTTTTAACGGCACGTTTTCCTTTTTCGTTGATGTAAACTTGCTCAACGGTAATCGGCAAAATGCCAGATTTAAAAAAGCCATTTTCAATGGCGTGAATAGATTTTTGGTGGCTGTTATAACTGAATTCATCTTGGTCGGCACGGCTTACATTGTATTCATTTGCAACGGCTTCGGCGGTAAGGCCCATACTTAAATAATAATCTGGTTCAGTACTGGACACCGTATAATTTGGTACGGTCTTCCAACCGGCCGTCGGTACCAAACTCATACTTTCTACGCCACCCGCCACAATACATTCGGCCATGCCACACCTAATTTTTGCGGTGGCAATGGCAATGGTTTCCAATCCGCTGCCGCAATAGCGGTTCACGGTCATTCCAGGTACATCAACGCCCAAAGCCCTTGCGGCAATAATGCGACCTATCTGCAAACCTTGTTCCGCTTCGGGAACGGCATTGCCCACAATACAATCATCCACCCTTTTTTTATCCAATTGGGGCAGCGAAGCCATTAAACCATTGATTACTTCAACGGCCAAATCATCGGGCCGCATAAAACGAAAACCACCGCGTTTGCTTTTGGCAACAGCCGTGCGGTAACCAGCCACTATATATGCATCTTGCATGCTTAAAAAGTTTAAAAGTTTACGAGTTTAAAGTTTAGATGTCCTTTTAATTGTCAGCGCCGAACAAGCTTTTGCTTTCTTGTAACTTGTAGCTTATTACTTGCAATTAAAAAGGTTGTTTATGCAACTATTTCAGTTTCAAAGTTAATAGGAAAAAATTGCTATGAAAAATGTTTGGCTATTTTTGTTGCTACCCATGAAAGAAAGTCAAAACATAGAATGGAAAGAATCATGGCGTGATGAATTCATTAAGTGGATTTGTGGTTTTGCCAATGCATTTGGTGGAAAGCTTTTCATTGGTATTAACGATATAGGGATAATTGTTGGCATTTCTAACGCAAAAAGGCTGTTAGAAGAAATACCCAACAAGGTTAAAGATATCTTAGGCATTATTATAGATATTGAATTAAAAAAAGAAGACGACAAGGAGTTTTTAGAAATAACAGTTCCTGCTTATCCATACCCCGTTAGTTATAAAGGCCAATATCATTACAGAACTGGTAGCACTAAACAGGAATTGAAAGGTGTTGCTTTGGATAAATTTCTATTGCAAAAGCAAGGAAAACGGTGGGATGGTGTTCCGGTTCCAAATGTGTCGATTGCTAATTTAAGTGGCAGCGCTTTACAATCTTTTAGAAAACAGGCTGCTAAAACCAAGCGGTTAGGCCAAGAAGTTTTGGAAGAAAACAATAATGCGCTTATTGAAAAATTACATTTAACCGACGGCTCTTATTTGAAACGAGCGTCGGTTTTATTGTTTCACCCTGATCGGGAAAAATTTGTTACTGGTGCGTATGTAAAAATTGGTTTTTTTAAAACAGACGATGATCTTCTTTTTCAAGATGATATCCATGGGCATCCTTTTGGGCAGGTTGAAAAGACAATGGAATTACTGTTGTCTAAATATTTGCGTGCAAGCATCCGCTACGAAAAATTAAATAGGGTGGAGGAATATCCTTTTCCAGAAACCGCACTTCGCGAAGCGCTAATAAATGCCATTGTGCATAAAGATTATAGTACCGGAAATCCAATCCAGATTAGCGTTTACGACAATAAAATTTTATTTTGGAACGAAGGTCAATTGCCCGCCCATTGGACGGTAGAAAACCTTTTGCACAAGCATCCGTCCAAGCCGTTTAATCCAGATTTAGCAACTGCTTTTTTTAGGGCGAGATTGATTGAAGCTTGGGGCCGCGGAACGCTTAAAATTATTAACGATTGCCTTAAAGCCAGTTTGCCAACGCCAATATTCAAATACGATCTTTCAGGATTTGTGATTGAATTTAATCAGCAGGTAAAAAAAGAGCCTGGGAAATCAAAGGAAATGTCGGGGAAAATGTCGGGGAAAATGTCGGGGAAACTTTTAGGCTTTATAAAAGAAAATGAAACGATAACAATTCCGGAATTAGCTATTAAAATAGGTGTAACCCAACGTACAATCGAAAGGAATTTAAAAATATTGCAACACGACAATAAACTGGAACGTATTGGCGGTGCGAAAGGTGGTAAATGGAAAATTAAAGAAACAGCTAAGACATAACTAATTGAAAGTAAACCAACTATGTACCAAATTCTCCGTTCTATTCTTTTTCTTTTTGACGCTGAAAAAGTGCATCATTTTTCCATGAATGCGTTAAGGCGTTTGTGCAATGTGGCTTTTATCCGCAAAATATTAGCTAAAAAATTCAAAGCTGAAAGCTTAAAACTTAAAGCGTTCGGTTTTGAGTTCTCCAATCCCGTTGGTTTGGCCGCAGGTTTTGATAAAAATGCCAAATATCTCCGCGAACTGGAAATCCTTGGTTTTGGCCATGTTGAAATTGGAACCGTAACACCAAGGCCGCAGGCAGGAAATGATAAACCCCGCCTTTTTCGCCTGCCGGAAGATAAAGCACTGTTGAACAGGATGGGTTTTAACAATGATGGCGTGGAAGTAGTGGCAGAAAGGTTGGAAAAATGGAAAAAAGCAAGGGACAAGGCGCAAGGGACAAGCTACAAGGAGCAAGTTAGTGACAAGGCTCAAAGCCAAAAGCTGGTACTCGGCGGCAACATCGGCAAAAACAAAGACACGCCAAATGAATACGCTTATCTCGACTATGATAAATGTTTTAGGGCTTTGCACCCGTATGTTGATTATTTTGTGGTAAATGTAAGTAGCCCCAACACGCCCGGCCTTCGGGAATTGCAAGAAAAAGAATCGCTTCGTAAAATATTGACGCACTTACAAGGAATAAATGTAGAACAAGCCACGGGCCAGAGGCCCATTTTACTAAAAATTGCTCCCGATCTCACCCAATCGCAATTAGATGATGTGATAGATTTGGCTCAAGAAATTAAGTTGGACGGATTGGTGGCAGCCAATACCACTTTAGACCGAACCAAACTTTCAGATGCCGGAAAAATAAGAGCGGCAGAAGCCGGCGCCGGTGGTGTAAGCGGGAAACCTGTGCAAGCAAGATGTACTGAGATGGTTCAATACATCCACCAAAAAACCAACGGAAGTATTCCAATTATTGCCAGTGGCGGAATTTTTACAGCAGAAGATGCCAAGGAAAAATTGGATGCCGGCGCAACACTGGTTCAGGTTTGGACAGGCTTTATTTACGAAGGCCCAAGTATTGTGGAGAAAATTTGCGCAGGCTTAAGTAAGTAATTAAGTAAATGGGTAAATAAGTAATTGAGGGATTATTTAAAAAGTCTTGATTACCTATTTACCCATTTACTCAATTACTTTTTCGGCGATTAACAATCTCCAAGATCACCGAATTAAAACGGAAGTGCCGCTTAAATTAATTTTTTTGCCGGTATCGTGGTTGGTGTATTGTAACATCCAAACATAAGTGCCGGTTGGTTGCAATTCACCATGATATCGGCCATCCCATTTTTGCGTCCAATCCTTGGTTTCGTACAAAAGTTGCCCCAAGCGGTTGTAAACCCTAAAAATTAAATTATCTGCTTTGTAGGCATTTAAAGGATAAAGATAATCATTCAATCCATCGCCATTTGGCGTAAACCCGGTGGGTACATCTACATAACAATTGTTTACCAGCGTATATCTTTTGGCTGTTGTATCAGCGCAATATGCGTTGCTGACTATTAATTTAGCCGTTAACAAAGCACTGATGTTAGTAGGCTGGAAGTATTGCGCCGCTGGATTTTGAATAGTACTGGTGTTTCCGTTGCCAAAATCCCAATACCAACTGGTTATTTTGCCTTGGCTCGAATCTTTAAAAACAGCGGTATCGTTCGGGCAAACATAAGTTGGCGCTATCATTCCGGCTTTTACGGCAATGGTGTTGGCAATTTGGATATTGGCGCTAACCGTATCAGTACAAACACCGTTTGATACCGCCAGCGTTATATTTTTAGCGCCATCGCTGCTATAAATTTGTGCTGGCGGGTTTTGCAAAATGCTTGTAGTGCCGTTATCAAAAGCCCAATGCCAACTGGTAACGCCGTTTCGGCCATCGTGAAAGCAATTGATGGTATCTTTCAAACAGCTATAATTTGCGTTGACAGAAAAATTAGCCGAAACAGTATCGTATCCCACAAAATTTAAAAACGAACCAGCCGCCGTAGGTTGGCCGCATTCGTTAATAATGGTGTTGCCATCGCTACCAGTTTTTAGGGTGATGGTGTAAATACCGGCAACCGAAATGGGTGTTGCCAAGTTTACATGTAAAATATATCCCGTACCGCTACTATCGCACATACCTGCGGCACTAGAAATATTTACCGTGCTTGGGCCTGTTATTGAAAAATCGCTACCATCTAAAGCCACGGAATTACACCGCATCGGTTTCGTAAAAACCAAATACAATACACTAGGCGCACATGCCACAGGCGTAATGCTATCCATGGGCGTGGGAAATTGTGGCGTAACGGTTACCGTTTTATTGTCGCCAATTGGTATTTGTTGGCTGCAATTATCAAGCATGGTATTGCCATCCACACCGTTTTGTGCAGCAATAATGTAATTGCCCACGGGCAAAGGAGTGGCTAAAGAAAGAATAATGGAATCGGTATCAAAACCCAAACTACAGCCAACACCAACCGCCGAAACAATGGGCGAACGGTTTGGGGTTACGGTAAAATCACTGCCATTTGCCGATAAGCTGCTACATTTCATTTTCTTGTTCAATTTTACCGTCATGGTTTGGCCGTCGCAAATGGCCCGTGCTGATTGAAAAGATGGATTGGTTGGATCGGTAATGCTGGCAGTGCCGCCACTAAATGATAGTGAATAACCATTTTGCGTATCGGTATAATGGCTTACCATCAACAAATAATTGTGACCAACAATAAGCGTAGGCATGGCAGATTGATTTGGAAAGGCGGGCCCTGCGCAATTTTCTCTGCCTGTGCCTTTGGCCGAAGTTCCTGTAGAATCAGGATTGGATGACCAGTTGTCGCATACTACCAGCGAAACGTTTGTGTAAACTTCGCTAATATCGCGGCCTGTTACATCAAATAATACCCAATCGTAATCATCATTTTGATTATCGGGCTTAATTTCGAAGCCTAATGTGCCGGCAGTAAAACAGGTAAATTTATACCAATATGGGTTTTTATCAGCGTAGCTGGCACCATCGTTACAACCATTTGGCATGTTGCCATTGCTGCAAAAAGGCACCGTGGTTTGTTTAAATAAATTTGTGCCGCAAACAGGAAATGCTGTACCGGGTGTTTGGCCAAGTGTCGTACATTGTTGTGCGTTTCCCAATTGAAAAAAAACAACACAATGTAGAAATAAAAGAAATATTCTAGATTTCATAAGCGGTTCCGCAAAATACTTAATGCAATTTTAAAAGCCGATTTTCATTAAAAATTTAACAGGCAAAACGTCATCGTTAGTTTACAAAAGAGTACAACAGTGTTAAGTTTGCAGCCATCCATGAAAAAACAAATTATACTTTATTTTTTTATAGCACTTGCTCTTATCGAGATAGCTTCAACTGTCGGCTGCGCCAATATCATTCCGCCGCTTGGCGGCCCACGAGATTCTTTGCCCCCGGTTTTAATCCGGTCGGTACCTGTACAAAACGCCACAAATTTTCAGGGAAAAAATATTGTACTTGAGTTTAACGAATATGTAACGGTTGATAATCCCTACCAAAATGTTATTGTATCGCCCACACCCAAAAAAATGCCGCTTATAGTTGGAAAGCTTCGTGATGTGAATATCAAAATTTGGGACACGCTTGAACCAAATACCACTTACAGTTTCAATTTTGGCAATGCTATTAAAGATGTAAACGAAGGGAATGTGTATAAAAATTTTACTTATGCTTTTTCAACAGGTCGTTATATCGATTCACTAACATTAACAGGCAGGGTGATGCTGGCCGAAACCGGGAAAGTAGATAGTACATTGATTGTGGTATTACATCGGAATTTAGACGATTCAGCCGTGGCGAAAGATAAACCAAGATATGTAGCCAAGCTAGACGGAAAAGGAAATTACAGGTTTACCAATTTACCCGCCGGCACTTATGGTTTGTTTGCCTTAAAAGACGAGGGCTTTAAAAAATATACCGATAATGCTATTTTGTTTGCTTTTGCTGAAAAGGCAGTAACAATCCGTCAAAATAATAATCCGATAAACTTGTATGCATTTGTAGGCGAAAAAGAAAAGCCCAAAAGTGGTAAAGGCGCTTCCACAACACCAAATCCTTTTGCCAAAGCTGCGCCGCCAAAAGAAGAAAAAAAGGAAGATAAAAGGCTACGTTTTCAAATTAATTTGCAAGACGGCGAGCAAGATTTGCTGGGCGATTTAAAAGTTACGTTTTCAAAACCGTTGCAAACTTTCGATTCTTCTAAATTTATTTTGGCTGATGAAAAATACAATCCTATTCCAAACGTGAAGCTGGTGCTGGATTCTACCAGAAAAACTATCAGCATCAGCCAGCCTTGGAAGGAAAGGGTTTTTTATAAATTGGTATTGATAAAAGGCGTAGCAACAGATTCTGCCGGCAATACCACCAGCCGCAACGATACCATTCCCTTTAAAACAAAATCAGAAAGCGCTTACGGATCATACAGGATTGACTTTGCCAAGCTGGATTTAAGCAAACATCCGGTTATGCTATGGATTTTAAACGATGCAATTGTACGGTCGGAGCCGCTAACAACTAGGGTTTGGAGCAGAGATTTGGTGGAACCAGGCACCTACGAAATACGGATATTGTACGACGAAAACGGAAACGGAAAATGGGATACCGGCAATTATTGGAAAAAAATACAACCGGAAAAGGTTTTTACACTTACCAAAAAAATTGAAATACGAGCCAATATTTCAAAAGAAGATGTAATTGAATATGATTTGACCCCCTAATTGTGTCAATTAAAAAGCAACGCTTTTATAGATTTATAAAAGCTTTGTTTTTTAATTAACTCAAGTTGCTAAACACATAGGCACATAGGTTTAAGATAACTTGAGTTTTGGATGTATTTACTGATAATCAGATGCTTGTTGTTTAAAATTTGTTCGCAGCACGAGACGTTCCTACGGAACGAGCATTTACTATGACGACCACCGACCTAAGCCATTACCAACCAAATGTTCCTATGGAACAAGGAAACACTGTTTTTGTTCCGTAGGAACATTTCGTTGGTAGTAGCAAAATTATATTTAGATGCTTTGCCCTCGTTCCGTAGGAACGTTTTGTGCCGTTAAACCCAAGATACAATGCTACTTCTTGAAAAGCTATTTTTTAAACTATTTCTCTAACAGCGCTATGTTTCTATGTGTTAATTTATAACTAGCAATTTAGGTTAATTAGGATATTTGTAAGAGATTTTTATTGCTCCAATTCCGGCGATGAACCCAAACAACTCCACCGGATGCCCAAAATATATTTGTTCAATACCCGTTGAATTTGTTGGGGATCAATGCTTTCCAACAAGGTTGGTAATTGGTCGGCATATCCCCAACCGCCCAAAATTTCTGATTTTCCCAAACTTTCGGTAATGGCAGATGAGCTTTGCTCCTTCATATAATTAGACACGATATAGCTGTTTTTCATTTCTTCCAAACCGCCCGCCGAAACAGTTGATCCTTTCACCAAGTTTAATTGTTTCACCATTTCTTGTACAGCTTGGCTAGGGTGGGCTGTGCTAAGGTGCATTTCGGCATACGGCATTTTAAGCATTTCGCAGTCTGCGCTGGGGTTGTAAGAAAGGTTGAGTTTGGTGCGAAGCGTTTGGAACAAAGCCCCTTCCAATCCGGAAATTCCCAAACGAAAAGCCAAGTAATCGGGACTGTTTACTTCTGGTGCGTTCATGATTGCGCTGATGTAGTTGGTCGCCAATTCCTTTTTTTCAACCACTAATTTGCTTTCGCTCCAAACGGGTGCCGTATAGGTTTGGGTTTGATATGAAAATGAAGGAATGGAGGCAAAAGTGGATTTTATCTTATTTAGAATTTCTTCCTGTGAGATTTTACCAGCAATTACTATGAAAATTTGGTTCTTGTTTAATATGCTTTTGTAATATTTTTTTAGTTCATCAACGCTTAAACCATTGATTGTCTCCGCCTTACCTTTCGGATCAATTTCGTAAGGCGTGCCTTTAAACGCGTTTTTCATGTCCATTGAATGGATGTGGTAATCAGGGTTTGACTGCGCCACATTTGCTTCGGAAATCAATTTGTTTTTTAATAACGCCAATTCATCGGCATCGAAAATGGGATTTACAACGGCGTTTCCAAACAAATCCCAAGCCTCGTTAAAATATTTTGAAATACAATCAAGCGATATTTCGCCATAATCGTAAGTAGAAGTACCGTCGAATACAATACCGTCTTTATCTTTCAAATCTCTACAAACATTGCTATTGTACTTTTTACTGCCGCATTCTGTTACGGCATTTAAGGTTAGGTTTTCGATGCCGGCTTTTTCGGCGGGATAATTTGTTACACCACCGCGATAAAAAATGCGGACGCTGATAATCTCTTTAACCGTTGGTTTAAAAATTACTTTAATACCATCCACATCAAACGATGTTGTTTGCGCCTTTACCAGCGAAGCTGTAAAAACAAATAATAAAAGGGTAATTAATGTTTTTTTCATGTCGGGTTAATCAGCTTTAAAAAATGTTTGTGGATTTAGTTTTGCTTTCAATTCGGGGTTAATTAAAAGGCCGGCGCAATACGGTTGGTTTTTGATATATTTGCGCACATAAGCTTGAATATCAGCCCTTGTCACTTTTTTTAAATTGTCGTTGTAGGTAGTAAAATAATCAAACGAAGCCGATGCCCACCAAAAAGATAGCACTTCAGAAAAAGTAGAAGTGACCTCCTGTTCCCTGATTTGATGGATTTCTAAAATGCGTCGGGCCGTTTCAATTTGTTCGTCTGTCCAATAATCATCGCTATCAAAAAGTGCCATTTGTTGTTTTACCACTTTCATACATTCCTCCACCTTATCGGGGTTGGGAACCAAAAAAAGCGTAATCGGCCCGGTATGGCTTAGGGTAAGATAATTAATTTCTTGTTGCAAGGCTAAGCCCGATTGCAAAAGCGCTTGGCTAAACTTGGAAGAATTTTGGTTAAGGATGTACGAAAAAACATCGGCCACATAAGTTGAATGGACATCTTTTCGTGTATCGGGGCCTTCCCAACACATTTCCACAATTGGCACATTGGTATTTTGCGATTCCACAATAAAGCAATCCGTTTTTTCTAGCGGTTTAAATTCCGGTACCGGCCATTTTTCAAACGGGTCAAATTTGGAAGCAGACCAATTGCCGAAGATTTTTTCAACCGTTTTAAATACTTCTTCATGGTTCACATCGCCAGAAATGCTCAACATCGAATTGTTGGGATAATAATATTTTTCCTTAATAACATTCATTAAATCGGGCGTAGCCGATTGTATCACATCGTGCGTGCCCGGTACATTTTTACGGCTGTACAAATCGCCCCAAAGATGGTGATCCATCGCATTGGTCAATGCAAAAGAAGGGTTTGATTCGGCCCGTTGAAATTCGGCATCTACCACCACATCTTCCCGTTCCATTTCTTTTTTATCGAATTTGGGATAACGGATGGCTGAATTCATAAACTTCAATCCGGCTTTTAAGTTTTTTTGCGGAAGCGTAAAAAAGTAATTTACTTTTTCCAAACTGGTAGTGCCATTGAATTTGATGCCCAACTTTCCCACTTCGTTAAAAAAAGCTTCTTGGCTGCTGTAATCTTTGTTGGCCTTAAAAAACATGTGTTCATACAAATGGCTAAGTCCGTTAAACTCAGGCGTTTCGGTATAAGCGCCATTTTTTACCGTAATCATAATAGTGGCCAGCGGCACGCTATTGTCTTCCACTACCAACACATCCAAGCCATTGGGTAGTTTCTGATAAAACATATTATCAGGCAATTTTTGCTGGGCATGCGTTTTGGAAAAGGTAAGTAGGCAAGCCAAAATGGCAAACGAAAACTTCATCATTTATACGGTGTTTTAAAAGATAGGTTGCAAAATTTAAATAAAGTGGCGATAAATATAATCGGATTTGGTTGATCTAGAAGTTGTTTAAACTTTTGAGTGCAAAATAAAAGTCTTTATCAGGCGAGACGTTCCGATGAAACGAAACGAGGAGCGTTTCGTGACACAAAAAAGTTTAAGGAACCCAAAAAAATTATGAAGCTGTTGCTTTGTTTCGCTACCAATGTGTTTTATCTTTAAATTATGGAACAGCCAAATTATTACTTGCCGATAATGCCTTACCTAATTGTGGAAGGCGCAAATGAATTTATTGAGTTTACCGATAAAGTTTTTGGTGCAAAAGTGCAATTAACGGTGCCGCGAAGCGAAGGCGTAATTATGCATGGCGAAATAACGATTGGTAAGGCTACGGTAATGTTTGCCGATGCAACTGAAACGTATCAACCTTTTCCGGGCGGTATGTTTTTGTTTGTGGAGGATGTAAAGAAAACATACGAACTTGGGTTAGCAAATGGAGCTGTTTCCGCATTGGAAGTCGGTGAACGGGAGTATGGATTAAGCGCCGGTTTAAAAGATCCGTTTGGTAATGTTTGGTGGCTAGCGCAAGGTACTTAGTAGTTAGTAGTTAGTACTTAGTAGTTAGATAGAACCGTAACTATTTGATTTTTAATATACTATCTGGGCTTGCCGAGTGGTTTTAAATAAAAAGGACAAGAAATTTATTTCTTGTCCTTCTTATCTAAATACTAATATCTAACTACTTTGTACTTGCTTAATACACTTGTACGTGAAGCATTTTTTTCACCGTGTCTATTAATTCGCCTTTGGTAATAGGCACGCCCATTATTTTGTTATAGCCTTTAGCATCTACTAAATATTGGTCGCGGATAATTTTTATAAGTTGGCCGTTATTGATTTCTGGAATCAACACATGTTCATAATTTTTAAGGATTTGACCCAAATTTTTTGGGAACGGACGTACATAACGTAAATGCGCATGCGCCACTGCATAACCTTCCGCCAATAATTCAGTAACAGCGGTTTTAATAGCGCCATAAGTACTGCCCCAACCCAAAATCAACACTTTGCCTTTTTCAGGGCCGTTGTCCAATTTTTGTTCGGGAATATAATCGGCAATTTTATCAACTTTTTCTTGACGGATTTTTACCATTAACTGGTGATTATCAGGATCATAGCTAATGTTGCCCGTAATATTCTGTTTTTCCAAACCACCGATGCGGTGTTCCAAAGCCGGCGTTCCGGGCACAGCCCAAGGCCGGGCTAATTTTTCATCCCGCAAATAAGGCTGGAATTTATCCTCGTGGTCGCCCAGTTCAGTTTTAAATTTTACTTCGATATTGGGCAAATCAGCTTCTTCAGGAAATTTCCAAGGTTCGGCACCGTTGGCAATATATCCATCGCTCAATAAAATAACCGGCGTCATGTGCTGCACCGCAATGCGGACGGCTTCAAAAGCTACTTCAAAACAATCGCTTGGGGTGCTGCAGCTAATTATTGGCATCGGACATTCGCCGTTACGACCATAATAAGCCTGCAACAAATCGCTTTGTTCCGTTTTGGTCGGCAATCCGGTTGATGGACCGCCACGTTGGATATTTACGATCAACAACGGAATTTCCAACATCACTGCCAAGCCCATGGCTTCGGCTTTCAACGCCATGCCAGGACCAGAAGTTGTAGTTAATCCTAACAAGCCGCCATAAGATGCGCCGATTGCCGAGGTAATAGCTGCAATTTCATCTTCTGCCTGAAAAGTTTTTACACCAAAAGCTTTCTGTTTGCTCAATTCGTGCAAAATATCAGAAGCCGGCGTAATGGGATAAGAACCAAGGAACAATTGCAAACCGCTTTTTTGCGAGGCGGCAATCAAACCATAACTTAACGATTGGTTACCCATAATGCTGCGGTAATGGCCGGGCGTCATTTTGGCTTTTTCAACCGTGTAGCGAGTGGTGAAGGTTTCGGTGGTATCGCCATAATTATAACCGGCTTGTATGGCTTTGATGTTGCTTTGCAAAATGTCATCCTTCTTGCCAAATTTGTCACGCAAAAAAGTAAGGGTATTGTCCATGTCGCGGTTGTACATCCAATATAAGTAGCCCAACACAAACATATTTTTGGCCCTATCTTTTTCTTTCGTACCCATTTGGAAGTCTTTCAAGGCCTCACGGGTTAACTTGGTAACATCAATTTTTATTACCTCATAATTAGTTAAACTATTGTCATCCAATGGATTAACACCTTCTGGATAATTGGCCAATCGCAAATTTTTACTATCGAAACCATCAGTGTTCACAATAATGCGCCCACCTTTTTTTATGGATTTCATGTTTACCTTTAACGCCGCCGCATTCATTACTACCAATACGTCACAAATATCGCCGGGCGTGTAAACCCTATCGCTACTGAAACGGAGTTGGTAACCGCTTACACCGGGCAATGTGCCGATTGGGGCACGTATTTCGGCCGGAAAATCAGGAAAAGTAGCCAAATCGTTGCCTAGCAAAGCCGTATTGTTAGTGAATTGCGTACCTGTTAATTGCATGCCGTCGCCACTATCGCCGGCAAATTTTATAACTACATCTTGTAGTGTTTTCGTTGGATTGCTGCTCATTGTCTATCAAAAAAGTAGGCAAAGATAAAGGGGTAATGGATAATGGATAAGAATTAATGGATAATGGCCAAATGAACAATGAATAATGAATTGATGGATAATGATAATGAACGATATAGAGCAAGTCGTATGTTATAAAAAAATCTAAATTGTTATAATTATCCATTAACCCATTATCAATTATCCATTTTCACTTACCTTGTTTTCCTAAATTTATAAATATGTTTTTCGGAAAACACATTGCTACCTTTTTATTGGGTGCTGCAGCAGGATTGGCTATTCACAAATACATGAGCATGACGGATGAAGAAAAGCAAAAAATGAGTGATAATTTAAAAGCAAAAGCACAAGGCTTGCAAAACGATGCCGAAGCCGCCGCCGATAAAGCCAAAGATTATTTTAATGATCTGAAAGAAAAAGGCGCCGATGCCTTGAAAGAACATTTCCCACAAGCGGAAGAAATGTTGAACAATTTGTTTGGCAAAAAAACGGAACCGACAACGCCACCTACTTCGTAGAAGGTAAATAAGTAAATGGGTAATTAGGTAATTGGGTTTTGTTCCACCAATTACCTAATTACCCATTTACTTATTTACTGGTTTCGCAAGCTTCCAATATTATTCCACAAGCTTTTCTTATTTCATCTTCCGAAATAATCAACGGCGGCGCAATGCGCATACATTGGCTACCAAATAAAAACCAGTCGGTGATTATTCCGTTTTGTAAACATTTTTGTATGATGGCGTGGTTGGTTTCAAAACAATCAAACTCAATGGCCATTAGCAATCCGGCACTTCTTATTTTTTTTATTTTGGGGTGGATGAGCAGTTGGTGGAACAATTTTTCTTTTGCTGAAACAAATTGTAGATGGTGGATGGTAGATGGCGGTTGTTTGACTGTAAATACTTGTATCTCTGTCAACTGTAAACTGTCAACCGTCAACCTGCTTTCCGCCATCCGCCATCTGCCATCCGCCATCCGTATTAATTCTTCAAAAGCAGCCAACCCCGCGGCACAACTTACCGGATGGCCTGCAAAAGTGCTGATATGGCCCAACACCGGATTGAATGTTAGCGTGTTCATAATTGCTTGAGACGAAATAAAAGCGCCCAGCGGCATGCCGCCGCCCAAAGCTTTGCCCAGCAATAAAATATCTGGCACAATGCCAAATTGTTCGAAAGCCCATAAAGTTCCAGTTCGGCCGAAGCCGGTTTGTATTTCGTCAAGCACTAACATAGTTCCCGTTTCAGTACATTTTTTACGAATGGCTTGGATCCAAGCGGAGCTTGGCTGTACAACACCAGCCTCAGCCTGCACGGTTTCCATGATTACGCAAGCCGTTTTATGGGTAATTTGGTCGATGCAGGCAACATCATTAAAATCAAGGTGCAAAATATCTGGCAACAATGGCCGGTAAGCATTGCGAAAATATTCATTGCCCATAATACTTAATGCGCCTTGCGTGCTGCCATGGTAACTGTTTTTAAAAGCTATCATTTGTGTTCGTCCGGTAAAACGCTTGGCTAACTTCATGGCACCTTCTGTTGCTTCGGTGCCGCTGTTGGTAAAATAAACACAATCAAGGTGTTGGGGCAAAAATTCAGTCAAACGTTTGGCATATTTTACCTGCGGACTTTGGATAATTTCACCATATACCATTAAATGCATGTGCTGGTTTATTTGGTGGGTGATGGCATCGATCACCGCTTGGTTGCCATGGCCAATATTGCTAACGCTAAATCCGGCAATCAGGTCGATGTATTCTTTACCGTCCACATCCCACAAACTACAGCCTTTGGCTTTTACAATTTCGAGGCCGATTGGTGCTGGGCTGGTTTGGGCAACGTGCGATAAAAAAAGTTGACGGTTGGTCATGCTGCAAAAATGGATTTTTGTTGTGGTATATTTGTAAAGTAGAAATTATAATTATGTATATCAAACAAGTACATCTAAGAAATATCCGTTCCTTTCCTCCTGATTTCTTTATAGATTTTAGAAACAAAGAAGGTTGGCATGTTTTAATTGGTGATAATGGTAGTGGCAAGACAACCCTTATTCAGTGCATAGCGTTAGCTTTGATGGGAGAAATACAAGCAAATGGCCTTCGTTTAAATTGGAAAGATTGGCTGTTAGATAAAACAAGAATGGGTCATATTAGCCTTCAAATAATCGGAGAAGAATTAATAGGATTCGTAAAGCTCAATCACAAAGATTATATTCATATTGGATTGAATTTAATTGACCGTTACAATAATGGAATAGTGCTATTAGAATTTAATAATTCTTCAAGTTTTGCAGAAAGTGACTATTCAAAAATAATGGGGCCAGCAAGTAAATGGTTTTCTTCTGGTTTTGGACCATTTAGAAGATTAAGTGGCGGTAGCTATCAATGGGAAGAATTTTTTAAAAATTTATCATTTAAAAAATTGGCGGCACATTTATCCTTATTTGGGGAGGATGTTGCTTTATCTGAAGTGTTAAATTGGTTGAAAAGTTTGCAGTTTAAAGTATTAGAAAATAAAAAAAAAGGACTGATAATAAACGAAATAAAAAAATTAATTAACTCAGAAGACTTTTTGCCGAATGGCGTAAAACTATCACGTATTGATTCCGAAGGTGTATTTTTTAAGGATATAAAAGACGTTGAAGTTGATATAAACAAACTAAGTGATGGCTATCGATCAATTCTTAGTCTTACGCTTGAATTGATCAGACAAATGGTAGAAACTTTCAATTCAGATGACATTTTTATAGATATTCATAAAGGTAAAATGACTATCCCAGTTACAGGAGTAGTTTTAATAGATGAAATAGATGCTCATTTACATCCAACTTGGCAAGCTCGTATTGGCCAATGGTTTACAAAATATTTTCCCAATATTCAATTTATTGTTACCACACATAGTCCATTGATTTGTAGGGCTTGTGGTGAAAATGGAAGTATTTGGCGGTTAGCTGTATCTGGCTCCGACCAAATTTCCGGAGAAGTAACGGGCATAGATAGGGAAAGACTTATTTATGGAAATGTATTGGACGCTTATGGAACGGAATTGTTTGGTAAAAATGTGAGTATTTCTAAAGAATCGGATGAAAAGTTAAATGAACTTGCTGAACTAAATATTAAATCAGTATTCGAAACCATCACCCAAGACGAAGAAAATGAGCGTGAGCGATTGCAATCATTTTTTCCAACAGAATCAACAAAGTTAAAATGATTAAACTGAGAGAAGATATTTTGCCTGAGCAAGATGTAATGGACAAATTAAAAGCTTGGCAAAACGAAATAGATAGGCTTGGTACATTTCAAGAAAAAATTATTAAAGCTAAAATCTCTTTCGAAAATAAAAATAGAAAAGGCAACCCCACTTTTAATAAAGTAAAAACCAAGCTAATTGAATTGTGCAGTGGTGCAGAAAGATGCGTGTATTGCGAAGATTCAAAGGCGGATGAAGTAGAACATATTTGTCCAAAAGCCTTATATCCAGAAAAATGTTTTGAATGGGAAAACTATGTGTACGCTTGCGGAACGTGTAACGGTCCAAAAAATAACCAATTTGCTGTTTTTAGAGATGATAATGGAGCCCTTGAACTGTTAAATGTAAAAGTTGGTGAAGAATTAATTGAACCGATCAATGGTAAGCCAGTACTTATTAATCCTAGATTTGAAGATCCGATGGATTATTGCATTTTAGATATAAGTTCTACATTCAAATTTGTAATAATTGCACAAAAGGGAACAGATGAATATTTAAAAGCAGATTATACATTTAATAAGATTCTTCGATTAAATGAACAAAGAGAATACCTGCGCATAGCTCGAAAAACAGCGTTTGAAAATTACAAATCACGTCTTTACGTTTATACAGATAAAAAATTAAAGGGCGCTAATTTCCAAGTGTTAGAAGGTTTAATTGAGAACTTACAACAAGAATGCCATCCGACGGTTTGGAAAGAAATGCAACGTTGGCACAAAAGAAAGATCCTCTCAAAAATAGATAGTGAACTAGACAATCTTTTCCTTGCTTCACCCGAGGCTTTGGATTGGTAAATTTTTTTAATTTGTATCCATAATTCATATTTTAAATGCCCATCATCCTCCCCGTAAAAGGCGTTGCCCCAACCTTTGGCCAAAATAATTTTATTGCCGAAAATGCCACTATTGTTGGCGATGTGCAAACCGGCGAAGATTGCAGTTTTTGGTTTAATTCAGTTATCCGCGGCGACGTGAACAGTATTAAAATGGGCAATAAAGTAAACGTGCAAGATGGAGCCTGCATCCATTGCACTTATTTGAAACATGCCACAGTAATTGGCAATAACGTTAGTATCGGGCATCATGCTATTGTGCATGGTTGTACCTTGCACGACAATGTGCTGGTGGGCATGGGCGCAATAATTATGGATGCTTGTGTGGTGGAAAGCAACAGCATTATTGCCGCTGGTGCGGTTTTGCTGGAAGGCACACACGTACCTGCGGGTAGTATTTTTGCCGGTATTCCCGCTAAAAAAGTAAAAGATGTTTCGCAGGAAAAAATTGAAGGTGAAATAAATAGGATTGCGAATAATTATGTAATGTACAGCAGTTGGTTTAAATAAATTGAAGTAATAAGTACCAATAAATAAAAATCCAAATCCCAATAACCTAAATGTTCATATCGAACATAGGATCTGTTGGAATTTGGATTTTTATTTTTAGAATTTTGTTTTTGTGTAATTTTAAATTAAGTTGACTAATTGCAAAGCCTAAAATGAAAAAACTTTTTTCTTTTTTAACTTGTATTGCCATTGTGCCTATTTCAATTGCACAGCATTTTTTGCCGTTGGGTAAAAGTGGTAAGCAGCAAATACAAGATATTAATACGTTGAATATCAATGGTTTTTGGCATCAACAAAAAATGATAGACAACAAACACTTTGTTATCCTTCAATTTAATGGGCCAGTTACCAAGGCTATAAAAGACCAAATGCAAAGGCAAGGTATTTTATTGCATGGATTTATTCCGCCCAATGCTTATTCCGCTTCGCTTACCAACGAACTGGACAAAAATAGCCTGCAACAATTGAATGTTCAATCCATTGCTTTTTTATCGCCCCAAAATAAAATTAGCCCACAATTGCTTTTGTTTAAATATAATAATTTACAAAAAAGCGGCAAGCAAAATATACTGGTTAAAATAAACGAGGGAATCAATATTAGTTTGGCAAAGCAAATAATGGCAGATAGCGGTTTTACCATTGTACCCAATTTTATGGAAAATGATGCGGTGCTACAATGCCAAACAAACGTTGAAAATATTAGCAAACTAGCTGCCATCCCTTTTGTAGAATGGCTGGAACCAGCCCATTTAAAAGACAAAAACTTAGACAATTATAGTCGTGAGTATTCCTACAATAGCATTGCTGCGGCACCAACAAACTTGGGCGGTTATGGCTTAAGCGGTGCAGGTGTAACGATTGGTATTGGCGATGATGGAAACCCTTCTGACCATATTGATTTAATGGACCGCGTTACAGATCGCTCTGGTTTTCAATACAACGAACACGATACACACGTGGCTGGAACGATGGCTGGGGCAGGAATCAACCGCTTTTTGAGCCGTGGTGCCGCTCCTTCTGCTAAAATTGTAAGTCAATTATTTAGCCGGATTTGGCAAAATGCGGGCACTTACATTAACGATTTTGGCATGGTTGCCACCAACAACAGTTATGGTGTTGATTATGACGACCCAAATTATTTTGGTGGTTATGACTTGTACAGCAGATCGTTGGATCTTCAAGCATTTCAATATCCTGAATTGTTGAATGTTTTTGCAGCTGGCAATAGCGGAAATCAGCAAGTCGGCAATTATCCATTTGCTTACGGTACGGTATTAAGCGGTTACCAAAGTGCCAAAAATGTTATTTCGGTGGGCCAAGAAAATGGCGATTACACCCCCAGCAAATTTAATAGCACGGGTCCGCTTAGCGATGGCCGCCTGAAACCCGACATGATGGGATACGCAGGGTCTATCTCACCAATAAACGGTGGTGGCTATGCCCAAGATTATGGTTCAAGCATAGCTGCCCCCGCAGTAACAGGGGCAGCGGCATTATTGGTTGAACAATATCGAAAAACACATGCGGGTGCCAACCCCAAAAGCGATTTGATTAAAAATATTTTAATGAACGGCGCAATGGACATTGGTAACACTGGTATTGATTTTAGTACCGGACATGGCCTGTTGAACGTAGAAAGAAGTTTGGATATTTTACACAACAATCATTATTATCTCGACAGCATTGGTACGGGAAGTGTTCAAAATCAAACGATTGCGGTTCCTGCTGGCATAGGGCAATTAAAAGTTTTGGTTTATTGGCACGATCCCGCCGCCGCGGCTTTTGCCAGCCATGCTTTGGTAAACGATTTAGATTTAGAGGTTATTGATCCGTCTAACAACATCGTTTATCCTCAAATATTAGATACTTTGCCTGCCAATGTGGCCAATGCATCAACAACCGGCGTAGATCACTTCAATAACAACGAACAGGTAGTCATCAATAATCCTGTAGCGGGCAATTATACTATCCGTATAAAAGGAACTGCTATTAACGTAAATCCTTTGCAGGCCTACGTTGTATCATACGATCTTTTAACTCAAGGCTTGCATATCGGCGTGCCTTTTGCAAACGATACATATTCGCCGGGCGATTTAATAGGTGTTTATTGGTATGATTACGGAACACCCAACAACCTGCGGACTTTGGAATATTCGGTTGATAGTGGTGCAACCTGGAATAATATAACATCCAGCATTGCAGGTACAGATCCAGCTTATGGTTGGTCGATTCCCACAACCATAACCCCAACTTCAAAAGCTAGGCTACGTATCTCAGAAAACGGCACTTCGTTTACTTATACCACGCCTGCTTTTTCAATTATGGATCCCGTCAATTTTTCGTTTGCGCCAACAGCCGAACAATGCGAAGGCTATTGCAAAATAAAGTGGCCTGCGGTAAACGGTGCCGATGATTATGAAATACAAATGAAACAAGGGCCGGACATGGTTTCGATCGGCATCACTACGGCAGATTCGTTTATCGTTTCGGGGTTGAATAAAGATTCGGTTTATTGGTTTGCCATGCGGCCAAGAAAGGGTGGGCTTTTTGGAAAACGAACCGATGGGCAAGCCTATCAACCCAATGTTGGTGGCTGTACATTGGGCATTAGTAGTGGCGATTTAAAATTGGATTCCATCGCTAGCCCAATTACCGGAAGGCAATTTACTTCCACCGCACTTACCCCGAATACAATTGTAACGGTTCGAGTAAAAAACTTAGATGTTATTCCGATCAGCAATTTTGATGTGTTGTACAACATAAACGGTGGGACTTTTATGTCCCAACATATTTCAACAACTATTGCTGGTGGAAGTACCGCTACGTATAGTTTTCCGGCTGTTGACCTTTCCTTGCCAAGCACTTATATTATTACCGCAATAGTAAAAAATAACGCTACTGATCCGATTTCAGCAAATGATACTTTGCGCAGCACCATTAAACAATTGGCCAACAGTCCAATTGATTTGTCAACACCACACATCGAAAATTTTGATGCGGCACCGGCTAAAGCTTATAATGCCAACATTGTTGGTTTAGATTCGTTGGATCGTTGGGATTTTTCAACCAATACAACCGCTGGGCGGATCCGCACTTTTGTTGACGCAGGCATTGCCCGAAGCGGCAATAATGCTTTAACCATCGACGTAAATCAATACATTGCCGGAGGCAGCACCAATTATGCATTGGGCACTTTCAATCTCTCCAATTATTCCAATACCGATGAACTGCGGATGGATCTTTATTTTAAAACCCATGGTAGTTTTCAATTGCCAGGCGGCGATAATTATATTTGGTTTAGGCCAAACGAAAATGCACCTTGGGTAAAATTGGGCCAATATCAGGCTTATGACAACCAGCCGATGCAAGATGGCGTTTGGTATCCCATCAAATCATTAAATCTTACCAAAACTTATATCAATACGCCTTATCAAATTTCGAGTTCGGCACAAATCCGCTTTGGCCAAAATAGTATTTTGGGCATGGGCGACAATGAACATTATGGCGGTATATCGTTGGATGACATTCAATTATACAAAGTAACCCGCGATTTTGCCGTTTCCCTGCAATCGCCAACGGCTCCCAATAATTGTAGTACTGTGTCTGCAACGCCTGTTACGGTTTATGTTTCATCTACCATTGCAAATAGCGGCGGTACTAATATTCCGGTTAATTTACAAGTGGATGGTGGCACAATTTATACCGAATACGTGCCTTGCGTGGGCGGCTATAATAACCTGTGCGGCAATGAGTTATATACATTTACACATACGGCGGATTTAACCGCCAATGGTCAACATAACATAAAAGTTTGGGTAAGTGATACAGCGGATGAATACCGTGGAAACGATACCACTTCTGTACAAATTACAACAGTTCCTACCATTGCCAGCTTTCCTTATTTTCAAGATTTTGAAACGGATAACGGCAATTTTTATACGGGTGGAAAAAATAGCAGTTGGCAATATGGTTTGCCGCAAAGTTTTAATATAAAAACGGCGGCAAGCGGCACACATGCTTGGAAAACAAATCTTACTGGCGATTATAACGATGAGGAGCAGAGTTACCTTTATTCGCCGTGTTTTAATGTGGCTGCGTTAACCAACCCAACGCTCAGTTTTGCGATGGCCTATAAAATAGAATATTGCCGCCCCGATGTTTGCGACACAGCTTCGCTGGAATATAGCACCGATGGCATAAACTGGATAAAATTGGGCGCAGCCGGACAAGGTACAAACTGGTACAATAATGCCAATAACAACACTTGGGATAGCGCAAAAACCAATTGGCACGTAGCGACAATCGCACTTCCAAAATATGATAACCTTCGGTTGCGTTTCGTGTTAACTTCAGATATTGGAACCGATTATGAAGGAATTGCGATAGACGATATCCATATTTATGATAAGGCTTTTGATATTTTCGATAATGCTGGCAATAGCTCAAACATAATAACACAAAATGTAAGCGGCAATAATCAAATTGATTTTATTGATAATAATCAATTGATTACTAGTATTTTACCAAATAATAATACGCTTGGCAGCACGGCCACAAAAGCTTGGATAAATAATGCCGCTGTTAGAAATGATGGTAAACAGTATTATGCTGATAGGAATATTACCATACAACCCGCAACCACAACCACCGCTGCACCTGTTACGGTAAGGTTTTATTTTTTAGACAAAGAAGTGGAAGCGTTGCGCAACGCAACGGGTTGCACAGCCTGCACGCCTCCGGCAGATTACACAAAACTTGGTATTACAAAATACGATGATGCGGACAATAGCAAAGAAAACGGTACGTTGGCCGACGACAATACCGGCAGTTTTAGCTTTTTGCCCAGCACAACCGTAAAAAAAGTGCCGTATGCGCAAGGTTATTATGCTGAATTTAGCGTAAATAATTTTTCAGAATTTTGGCTGAATGACGGGACAACACAAAATCTTGCCCTACCCGCACAATGGCTTTCTTTTTCTGCTAATAAGTTGGTTAACAACGATGTGCAATTAAATTGGGCAACTGCCAACGAACAAAATGTGTTACAATACGATGTGGAAATGGCTTTGGGCGGGCCATCGGTTTTGTTTGTAAAAATCGGCTCGGTTACTGCCAATAATCTTGCCATCAATAATTATTCGTTTATAGATAATGCCAACAACAAATCGGGCATCCGTTATTATCGCATTAAATTGATCGACAAAGACGGCCATTTTTCTTACAGCGAAACAAGGGCAATTGTTTTTGGCGATAAAAGCGATTTGTTGGTTTTTCCAAATCCGGTAAAAACCAAGCTCCAGCTTGCTTTTTCAGCCACCGCAAACAGTGTAGTAAAAATAATGCTGTACGATGTTACCGGCAAATTATTGCTGCAACAACAAGTAACCGGCACTGGTTTTATGCAACAAGAATCATTGAATGTATCGATGTTTGCCAACGGGGTTTATCAATTAAAAGCATTGATAAATGGCAAAGAGAACATCGTTAAAGTAATAAAAGATTGATAAGCCGATTGTAAAAGATTAGTATGTTTTACTTGCAATAAGATAAATATCAAAGGTTTACGCTGTCAATTGGCAGGATATTTTTTAAGTAAAATTTCAAAAATTATCCTTAAATAAATTATTTATTAATATTTATGCAAAACAATTTTTATTCATAAACAACCAACTGTTACTTTTGAACTTTATAGTCAATAGGTTGTTTAGGCTTTCATTACAAAATTTTTTTATGGCAAGCACGCAATATGATTTCGGTATGATCGGCCTCGGCGTAATGGGGCAAAACCTTTTGTTGAACATGGCCGACCATGGGTTTGCCGTGATTGGTTTTGACAAAGATTTGGCAAAAGGAAGTTCGCTTGAGTCAAAAGCTACGGCGGGCACAACCGTTAAAGGTGTTGGCACCATGGAAGAAATGGTGCAAGGTTTAAAAACGCCACGTAAAATGATTATGCTGGTACCGGCCGGCAAACCAGTGGATGATGTGATCGAAAGCGTGTTGCCTTTTTTAGAAAAAGGTGATATTGTAATTGATGGGGGCAATTCTTATTTTGCAGATACGCTGCGCCGTGTAAAATATGTGGAAGAAAAAGGCTTCCATTTTATGGGGATGGGTGTTAGTGGTGGCGAAAGCGGTGCACGTAGCGGTCCGGCCATTATGCCAGGCGGCGATGTGGAAGCTTGGAACGAAGTAAAGCCCGTTTTGGAAGCCATTTCTGCCAAAGTAAATGGCGAACCGTGCGTAGCTTACATGGGTAAAGATGCCGCCGGCCATTATGTAAAAATGGTACACAATGGTATTGAATATGCCATTATGCAATTGATTAGCGAAACTTATGATATCTTAAAACGCAGGCTGGGACTGGATAACGACGCTTTGCATGAGGTTTTTGCAAAATGGAACGAAGGCCCGTTAAAATCTTATTTGATAGAAATTACCGCTCAAATCTTCACTAAAAAAGATGATGGTGGTGATGGATTTTTGGTAGATAAAATTTTAGATAAAGCTGGTTCAAAAGGAACCGGAAAATGGACGAGCCAAGAAGCGATGAACCTTGGCGTTGCCATCCCAAATATTGATATGGCCGTTGCCATGCGTACCGTAAGTGCTTTTAAAGATGAGAGAATTAAGGCGCATGAAATGTATCAACCTGCGGTTCCTGCTCATTTTGAAGGCGATAAAGAAAAAATGATTGCACAAATTGGCAGCGCTTTATTTGCGTCTATTATTCTTTGTTATGCACAAGGTTTGGCCATGTTAACGCATGCTTCGGCTGATATGAAAATGGATATTCCTATGCAAGATGCCGTAAAAGTTTGGCGTGGAGGTTGCATTATCCGCTCGGTTTTGTTGGAAACATTTTATGCAGCTTATCAAGCCAATCCTCAATTAAGCAATATTTTGTTGGACGAAAAAATGTCTAACGAATTGAAAGCCAATGTACACGATTTGCGTTTAGTGGCAACCGATGCCTTGCAAAATGGCATTGGCGCAACCGCACTTTGCGCAGCGCTTACTTATTTCGACAACTACACCAACGAAAGGATGCCGATTAATTTATTGCAAGCGCAACGTGATTTTTTTGGCGCCCATACTTATCAACGAATTGATAAACCAGGTATTTTTCATACTGAGTGGGAATAAAAACCAGTAATTAGTAAATAGGTAAATAAGTAATTTTTTGGCCTAGTTACTCAATTACCTATTTACCTAATTACTTTTTCGTTTCTTATATTTTTTTTAAATCAAAAGATTATGCCTTCAATAGTAAAACCCCCAGCATCGCTTATTTATATATTTGGTGGAAGCGGCGATCTTAATTTCCGCAAGCTTACCCCCGCACTTTATAATTTGTTTTTAGATGGCTACATGCCAGAACAGTTTTTTGTGGTAGGTGTTGGCCGGTCGCCATACACCAACGAAAGCTTTGCCGAACATTTAAAAAAGGGAATCGATGAATTTAGCCGCCGCAAAGGACAAGAAAACGGTCATTGGGAAGAATTTACCCAAAAAATGGCCTATCAATCGTTAGACGTAGGAAAAGAATCAGATTATAACCAAATAACCGACATGGTTGCGGCCAAGGAAAAAGAATGGAACCTACATCCAAACGTAATTTTTTACTTGTCGGTTGCTCCGCAATTGGTGCCGCAAATTGCTACCAACTTGGGCAAACTAAATTTGTGCAAAGACAAGCACAATGTTAGGATTGTAGTAGAAAAACCTTTCGGCCACGATTTAAAAAGCGCCCAAGAACTTAATAAGCTGTTAATGAGCATGTTCGATGAAGAACAGATTTACCGCATTGATCACTATTTAGGTAAAGAAGCCGTGCAGAACATTTTGGCGCTGCGGTTTGCAAATACTTTATTTGAACCGATTTGGAACCGCAATTATATAGAACATATCCAAATTACCGCTTCAGAAACGGTTGGTTTAGAGGGTCGTGCCGATTATTATGAAAGGAGCGGCGCTTTGCGGGATATGGTGCAAAACCATATTTTGCAATTGGTTTGCATGATTTGTATGGAAGCTCCGGTAAATTTTGACGCCAACGAAATCCGTAACAAAAAAGTGGACGTGTTGAATGCCATCCGCAAAATTAAAAATGAAGAAGTTGCCAGTTACGCCGTTCGCGGCCAATACGGCCCAGGCTGGATAAAAGGCAATAAAGTAAAAGGTTATCGCGAAGAAGACAAGGTAAATCCACAATCAACTACTGAAACTTTTGCGGCTGTCAAGTTTTTTGTCGACAATTGGCGTTGGCAAGGCGTTCCTATTTATGTACGTACGGGAAAATATCTTCACCAAAAAACTACCATTATTACGGTTGATTTTAAGGATGCTCCGCATTATGCATTCCCATCGGAAGCAGCAGAAACCTGGCGCAGCAATCGTTTAACTATCACTATTCAGCCAGCAATGGATATCAGGATCCGTTTTCAAGCCAAAAGGCCGGGCCAATCGATGACGCTAAATCCTGTTGAAATGACATTCAATTACAAAGAAGAATTTAAAGATAAAGAACCGGAAGCGTACGAAACCTTATTGTTGGATATTATGGAAGGCAACGCCACCCAATTTATGCGTGCCGACCAAGTGGAAGCAGCTTGGAAAATTGTAATGCCGATTATTGAAACATGGGAAAGCCGTGTGCCGGTAAACTTTCCGAACTATGCCCCAGACAGTTGGGGCCCAGAAGATTCAGAAGGTTTGATTGCCCGAGACGGTCACAATTGGGTAAGCATGCCGGTTTGGTAAAATAAATGTAATTGAGTAAATAGGTAATTGGGTAAATGGGAAAAGTATAATTACCTATTTACGCAATTACTTATTTACTTTTTTTAAGACATCAAATTTTTAAAACTACAAAAGATGCAATTACATATTTCAAAAGACCCTGCAAATTTTAGCCATGATGTTGCCGATTGGCTGGTGCATTATGTGCACGAAGTGTTGCAAAAAAAGGATCATTTCACTATTGCATTAAGCGGTGGCAGCACGCCAAAAAGTTTGCACGAATTGTTAGCAACGGATGCCTACAAAACCAAAATTGATTGGGAAAAAATACACGTTTTTTTTGGGGATGAGCGTTATGTGCCAATGACCGACGACCGGAGCAATACAAAAATGGCTTTCGACACCTTGCTAAACCATGTGCCGGTTAAAAAAGAAAATATCCACATTATGAAAACTGATATTCCTGCTGAAGAATCAGCCATGGAATATGAAAAAACATTGCATCAATATTTTGATGCAGAAAATACCGGCGATTCACTCACCACTCACCGCTCACCACTCACCACCTTCGACCTTGTTTTTTTAGGTATGGGCGATGATGGGCATACCTTATCGTTGTTCCCCGGCGGTGATTTGATGTTTGAAAAAGAAAAATGGGTAGCGGCACCATGGGTTCCTGCACAAGATATGTACCGAATTACACTTACGGCAGTGGTGGTAAATAAAGCAGCCTGCGTTGCCTTTTTAGCAACAGGCGATAAAAAAGCAGCCACTTTGCAAGAAGTTTTGGACGGCGATTACAACCCGCAAAAATATCCTTCGCAAATAATAAAACCAATCGGGCAGTTGCACTGGTTTGTTGATGATGCCGCAGCGGCAGATTTAACGATACAGTAATTTGGAAATCAACAATTAGGAAAGGAAAAGAGCAAAACGCTTTTTTCCTTTTTTATTTTCACAAGATTCTTATAAAATATTGGGAAGAAATATCTAATTTTACTTTGTATTTCAAAGTGCTTAAATTTTAAAAGTAAAATTATTTATGAATTTTACCACCGACTCAATACAAAAGTCTCAAAAGGAGGATATCGATTTTGTACAAAAAGGTTCAATTGTGCGTGAAATTTGGGGCAAAACCGATACGATTCTTTTTATATTTGGTGGTTCGGCGGCCGAATTTGCTTTGAACAAAGCGGTTGATTGGCTTTATTTCACGGGCAAATTGCCAAAAGACCCAATTGGGCGCTTATTTTCTACCGTGGTATATGCGCATAAAATTATTTTTCAGGAAGAAAAAAAAGCCCTGTTGGCTATTAGATCAATCACGCAAATTCATAAACACGTTGAAAATAGCCGCGGTGCCGCTATACCAGATTGGGCATATCGGGATGTGCTATACATGCTTATTTATTATTCAATAGCCGCTTTTGAATTGCTGGAACGAAAACTTTCCTTAGCGGAAAAAGAAGAAGTTTTCTATGTTTTTGCAAGGGTTGGCCAAGAAATGGGACTGGCTGATCTTCCTCATAATTTTTCTGATTGGCAAAAATCAAGAGAAGAACATTTATATAACGACTTGGTTTACAGTAATTTAACTAAAGATTTATTCGCTCAATATAAATTGCACCTTGGCTTTCGTTACCATGTTTTAATTCAGGTTCAACAATTATTGGTGCCTAAACAAGTAGCAGTTCTGTTACCGTTTTCAACGTCACCTTTCTTTAAAAGCATATTGCTGCTTTATAAAAAAGTGAAACACACAAAGTTGCTCAAATCAATAAAATTTGGGTTGCTGCCATCAAAATATAGAACGTCGTTAAGAATGTTGGAGCGGTAATGATATAAAGCTGTCTGATGTAAAGCTGATTGATTTATTGAAAACAAAGTCTTCAAATCTCTTTAGCCATTAGCTGGATTTTTGAATCCAACATCTTAACAAATCAGATATCACTACATCCAAAATCAGACATTGCTACATCTTATTTCACTACATTTGCGCCTTCCTAAAACTATAGGATATGAGTGATCCATTAGAAAAAATCGATAGAAACAGGCTTCCCCGTCACATTGCTATTATAATGGATGGCAACGGAAGATGGGCCCAAGAAAAGGGCCACGACCGCTTGGTCGGTCATTTTCATGGGGTTGAAAGTGTTCGCAATATTGTAGAAGGTTGCGCTGAAATTGGTATCGAATTCCTAACCTTATATGCTTTTAGTACAGAAAATTGGGACAGGCCGCAAAATGAAGTTAGCGGTTTAATGGAATTATTGGTGGATACTATCCGCAAGGAAACCGAAACGCTGAATAAAAACAATATCAAACTTCAGGTAATCGGCGACCGCAACATGCTTCCAACTTATGCCAACCAAGAATTGGACGAAGCATTGGAAATAACCGGGAAAAATACAGGGTTGCAATTGATAATGGCGCTAAGCTACAGCGGCCGTTGGGAATTGGTGAATGCCGTAAAAAGTATTGCGCAAGATGTGGAAGCCGGCTTATTAAAATCTTCCGAGATTACACCCGATGTTTTAAAAAATCATTTGTACACCAGTGCATATCCTGATCCCGAATTGATGATTCGCACCAGCGGTGAATTTAGGATCAGCAATTTTTTATTGTATCAATTGGCTTATGCCGAACTTTATTTTACCGATACCCGCTGGCCTGATTTCAGAAAAAAAGATTTGTACGAAGCCATACTCGATTTTCAGGCACGTGAGCGGAGATTTGGAAAAACCGGCGCTCAAATCCAAGAAGAAGGATCAATATTGTTATAATTTGCAAATTATTTATACTTACTATCGCCTAAACGGTCACTTCTTATCCCTTTTAACAAACAGTTTTAATATTAGCTGTTAATTTGCCGCCCATACGCCTTAAAAATTACGGGCTCCAAAAAAATACTGCATGCAACCATTTGGTAAGATTTTATCGCTAACAGCTTTTATAGCATTGGTTTGTTGTACACATGCCTTTGCACAAATACCAGATTCTACCACATCGGTTGATACAGATTTAGAAAATATATTTAAACAAACACAGCCAAAAGAATACCGGGTTGGTACCGTTACCGTTACCGGAAACAGGTATTTTGACCAAGCATTGCTGTTATCCATCGCAAACATTAATAAGGGAGAAAGGGTGATGATACCCGGTGGTGATAATTTCAGTAAAGTCATCAATAATTTGTGGGGGCAAAATTATTTTAGCAACGTAGCTATTTATATTACAAAGCTTACTCCGCCAAACATTATTGACCTTGAAATAACTGTTGAAGAAAGGCCAAGGTTAGGAAGTTTTGTTTTCGTGAATACCGGCAAAAGCCAATCGGATGAATTGACTACCAAAACTGGATTGGTAAAACAAAGGGTAATTACCGAAAGTATGAAACAAAACGCCATTGAGGCGATTAAAAAGTTTTATGACGAAAAAGGGTATCGCAATACCAACGTTAAAATTGTTGAATCTCAAAGTACAAGAACCGCCAACAGCCGCGATTTTGCTATTTACATAACAAAGGGTAACAAAGTAAAAATCGAAAATATCAACCCTACGGGAAATATCGCCATTACAGATAAAACGTTCGTGAAGCAGTTTAAGGACACAAAAATGAAAGGCAGGTTTTCATCAACACCTGTGTACGATTCTTCGGTTTATTCCCCCAAAACAGTATATACTTTTAAGCATTATGTACAGGATATGGGTTTTATGTATCCTAGCAAAACCAAGGCTTTCTTAGATCCATACCTTCGGATTAAGCCTTTTGTAAATGCCAAGTTCAACCAAAAAAAGTATGAAGATGATAAAGATAAGTTGTTGGCATATTATAATAGTATAGGCTACCGCGATGCCAGGATTGTTGACGACACTACCTATTATAATAGAAATGGTAACCTAAACATTGATATTAAGGTGGATGAAGGACATCAATACTTTTTTGGGAATATTGTTTTTAAAGGAAATACAAAATATCCTGACAGTGTTTTGCAACAAATTTTACGCATCAAAAAAGGTGATGTGTATAATTTGGAATTGTTAAACAAAAGGGTTGGTAAGGAAATGTCGCAAGAGGGTGGTGATATCAGCGGCTATTATATGGATGATGGTTATTTGTTTTTTCATACAGAAATTACTGAAACAGCAGTTTATAACGACACTATTGACCATGAAATAAAATTGGTGGAAGGACCGCAGGCCACCATTAAAAATGTAAATATTGTAGGCAACGAAAAAACAAAGGAACACGTTATCCGCCGTGAATTACGCACAAATCCAGGCGATAAATTCAGCCGCCAATTATTGATCCGTACGCAACGAGAGTTAGCAAACCTTAGCTTTTTTAACCAAGAAAAAATTGCACCAAACATTGTTCCGAACCAAGATGATGGTACGGTGGATATTACTTGGTCGGTTGAAGAAAAAAGTAGTGATCAGTTGGAATTATCGGCAGGCTGGGGCGGCGGCATCGGGCTGACCGGTACGCTTGGTGTTACTTTTAACAACTTCTCGATCCATAATATTTTTAAGAAATCGGCATGGCAGCCATTACCAAGCGGAGATGGCCAAAAGTTGAGTTTAAGGGTGCAAAGTAATGGTCGTGCGTTCCAAAGCTATAATGCAAGCTTTACCGAACCATGGTTAGGTGGGAAACACAAAAACCCATTTACAGTTAGTTTGTACACAACCAAATATGCTAACGCATACGACGCCACAACTGGAACTTACACTAGTGCGGCGGCAAATAATTCATATATCAGAACATCGGGTGTGGGCGTAAGTTTGGGTAAACAATTGAAATGGCCCGATGACTTTTTTAGCTTATTGTATTCTGTAAACCTTACCGAATACCAACTGAAAAACTATGCTATTTTCTCTGGGTTTAATAACGGAACCAGCACCAACTTAAGTTTTAAATTAGGGTTGCAGCGTAATTCAATCGACCAACCAACCTTCCCTAGAAGTGGTTCTAACTTTGCTTTAAGCGTACAGTTTACCCCACCATGGAGTTTGGTGCGTAAAAACTTAAATTATGACGATCCCTCCGAACTATATAAATTAGTGGAGTTACATAAATGGCGCTTTACAGGTGATTGGTATTTGCCTTTAAGTAAAATAACTGGAGCAGAAAGCCACCCATTTGTTTTACGCTTGGCAGCGAAGATGGGTTTCAATGGTCGATACAACAACAAATTGCAAGTATCACCGTTTGAACGTTACCAATTAGGCGATGCCGGCTTAAGCAACAACTTTGCGTTGCTAGGATACGACATTATTTCACAACGCGGTTATCCGGTTTATCAAACTTCTGATCCAAAAGTCAATCCTGATCAATCAGGTGCGTCTAAATTCTTTACCATCTTTAATAAATATACTGCTGAATTACGGTACCCAATTAGTACCAACCCAAGCAGCACCATTTATGCTATGGTTTGGGCAGAAGCCGCAAATGGTTGGTATAGCATGTCAGAATATAATCCCTTCCAATTGCGCCGTAGCGTAGGTTTGGGTATGCGCTTTTTCTTACCGATGTTTGGTTTATTGGGTTTTGATTATGGTGTTGGTATCGATAGGCTGCAACCTGGACAAGGTATTAAAAATGCCGCCAAGTTTACGTTTATGCTAGGTTATGAGCCAGAATAAGGATTGGCAGTCGTGAAACGTAAATCGTCAGATTGCTGTTTTGATGTAGAAATGTTTAGATGAAAAATAAGGTCTTTGCATTGTGGGCTGGTTAATTAAGGATTATTAAAAAAATGTGAAAAGAATTTTGGTAAATGCCATAATTTGCCGCCATACGTTTAAAACGTAAGCTACAAATTCTTAAACCTAAAAAATCGTCACATGAAAAAGGCAGTTGTTGCATTTTGTTTTTTTATTGCAATTGGTTTTGCGGCATCAGCACAGCGCTATGCCATCATCGATACAAAATTTATTTTAGACAGGGTACCCGATTATAAAGCGGCACAAGCGCAATTAGACGCAACGGCAAATACTTGGCAAAAGGAAATAGATGCAAAACAAGAAGAGTTGAACAAAATGTACCGCAATTTTGATGCTGAGCAGGTTATGCTAAGTGATGATTTGAAAAAGAAACGAGAAGACGAATTGTTCAACAAAGAAAAAGAAGTTAGGGATTTGCAAAAAAAGCGGTTTGGGTTTGAAGGCGATCTATTTAAAGAGCGGCAAAAATTGATAAAACCCATACAGGATAAGGTTTACACAGCAGTACAAAAGATGGCAGCAGACCGTTCTTATGATTTTATTTTAGATAAATCGGAGGGAATAACTGTTATATTTGCCGACCCAAAACTAGACAAAAGCGAAGATGTGCTTCGTGCTTTGGGCGTAAAATAAATGTAAAGCAAAACGAAAACGCAAAGTTTTGCTCAATGCCCAATCTCACTTTCACATAATGATGTTGGAATTTTTCCATTAGGAATTTCTCATAATTTTAAAAAAACAAAAAAGCAATTACTACAATTACAAAAATGAAAAAGTTATTCGCGGTGGCTGCGCTTGCCATGGCCATTATGTTTGGTGGCAATCAAAAAGCAACAGCACAAAACAAATTTGGATATTTTGACGACAAAACAGTATTGAGCATGATGCCTGGCATCGGTAAAATTGATACTGCTTTAGCCGTTTTTCAACAAGATTCTTTGGGCGCTGAAAAAGAGTTTAGGACTGCTGAATTTTATAGGAACGATAGTACCTTAAAGGCTGACAGTGTTACTTTGGTAAAAGCTAGGATTTACGATCAAAAAAAGAAAGATTTGATTCAGCAATTTTATCTATTGCAAAATTGGGATCAGTATGCACAACAGCAAATGCAAAGCAAACAAGGCGAATTGTTGCAGCCATTCCAAGAAAAGTTGGCTACTGCTTTTAATGCCGTTGTAAAAGAAGGTGGCTATACGTATGTTTTTAAAATGGAAAACTTGTATTCTGCACCGCCTGCCGATAATTTAATACCTGCGGTTTTAAAGAAATTGGGTATAAAAATTCCACAGCAAGACCAGCAGCAGCCTCAAGGACAACAAACACCAGCTAGGACTCCAGCTAGACCCCCTGTAAAGCATTAAAGAAATATCATTTAAATAAAAACCTCCTTTAGCGGGAGGTTTTTATTTTACACTATTTACTACTCAGTAAAACAAAAAGGCGACCTTTTAGGGTAGCCTTTTGTTTGTGCGATGGATGATACAAAAATACTTGACGGTTGTGAGATTTCTGTTTGTGTCAGAATTGATTTTTTGTGTTTGAATAAATTAGTTATGAAGATGTAAATTGGTGTGTGTGCATAGTGGATGTAACTGTTGTTTTTACAGGTGATTAGCGGCGGGTTTGTATTTCGTTTTTGTTTATCAAACAAAAATGGTATCATTAAAACAACAACAAAACAAGCTTATAAATGCGCAAAATACATAGGTAGAAATACCTGGTTTTTTCAGGTATTTCTACCTATGTAAGTTATTACTAGGTTAATAGGATTTTCTGTAAAAAGATTTACGACATCGGCTCTTCAGGCATAGCTACTTGTTTTAGCCAGTTTTTGCCTTCCACTAATCTTGTTATTAGCATGGCGGTAACATTATCACCGGTGGCATTTAGTAAAGTAGCCAACGGATCGACCAAGGTGCCGATTAAAATGGCTACCGGCAAAGCATCTGGCGGAAAACCATAAATAGAAATTTCCAATATTTCACCAACATAGCCACCGTTTGGTATGCCGCCTTCTACCATGCTTACAATTACGCTAATGCCCAAGGCAAAGGCAATGGTTTCAACATCCATAAACGGACGTTGGTAAATGGCAAACAGTACCACAATTTTTATAATGGAAGAAATGGCTGACCCTTCTTTATGTAACGAGGCTCCAAGCGGCATTACTAAACTGGCAATGTAGTCTGGCACGCCAATCCTTTTTACCGCTTCTAAATTGGCGGGTAATGTGGCAATACTGCTACAAGTGCCCAAAGCTGTAGCGGATGGTACGATATTATTTTTCCAAAAAATAGGAATTCCTTTCCGGCCAGCTGCTAAAAATGCATACACACTAAACAAAACGATATAATAAAAGATGCCCACACCATGAAAAAGGATCATCGATCTGCCATAAGTACCAAGCATTTGTGGGCCTAAGGTGCCAACTTGATAAGCAAAATAACAGCCCAAGCCTATTGGCGCAATGACCATAATAATCTTAAGAAACTGGGTCAATACCTCGTTTGCTGAACTTAAAAAATCACGGAATGCTTTTCCTTTTTCTCCAGCATGTTGCACCGCAAAACCAATAAGCACAGAAAAAATAATAAGTGCCAACATGCTTTTTCGTGATAAAAGCTGGTAAAATTCGCCAGTAGTAAGCAGTCCTGTTATTTGCTCGCCAATGTTTTTCTTCTCCATGCTTCCGGGATCGGGCATGGTGTGGCTTGCTGCCAAATGATGCATGGGATAAAGCCATGCACCAACAACCGTAACAAAAGCCGCAATTAAAACCGTAACAATAAATACGGCCATCATTGCGCCAATCAGTTTCCCAAATTGCTGCGACCGCTGGATGTTAGCGATAGATGACGAGATACAAAAAAATACCAACGGCACAACTGCGGTAAAAAGTAGGTTCAAAAAAATATCGCCAATGGGTTTTATAATGATGGTTCTTTCGCCAAATAAAATGCCTAAGACACAACCCACAACAATTCCCCCGATCAACAATAAAATGCCCTTATAATTTTTTAAAAAGTCTTTCATTTTAAATTTCCAAGATTAAATTCCAAATAAGAAAATTCCAAATCCCAATAATTATTGCTTAAAGCAGTACAGTAAGTTCAAAAGTATATGGCATCAAAAGCCATAAAACTTGGCTTGGAAGTTATGCTACAAAAAATAAATATGAAAAATAAATTTTAATAATAAAAAAAGGCGTCCACTTGCTTGGACGCCGAGTATTGTCGTAAAATAAAATGATTGGGGTTTTGCGTTTTTTTTCTTGGGATTAATCAATAATCCACCACTTGTTCCTCGATCGTGGCCGGGATTTCACGCCATTCGTAACGCTGGTTACGTAGCTGCGGTTCAAAACCTGCGGCACGAATGGATTCTTGGATGCCTTTGTAAGTAAAACGGTGCGGCGCACCAGCGGCGCTTACCACATTTTCTTCCAACATAATGCTTCCAAAATCGTTTGCACCGGCATTTAAGCAAAGTTGCGCTACTGCTTTACCAACCGTTAGCCAACTGGCTTGTATGTTTTTAATATTAGGCAACATAATGCGGCTAAGCGCAATCATGCGGATGTATTCTTCGCTGGTGGTTAAGTTGTGTACCCCGCGGATGCGGGTCAGCAAAGTGTCCACATCTTGGAAAGTCCAGGGAATAAATGCCATAAAACCATAAGTGCCTTCGGGTTTCATTGCCTGTACGGCACGTATTTTTTCCAAATGTTCAAAGCGTTCACGGATAGTTTCCACATGGCCAAACATCATGGTAGCACTGGTTGGCAGGTTTAATTTGTGTGCTTCGTGCATTACATCCAGCCATTCTTGGCCGCCACATTTGCCTTTGCTAATAAGGCGGCGTACACGGTCGGTTAAAATTTCGGCACCAGCACCGGGAAGACTATCCATGCCAGCATCTTTTAGGGCCCTTAAAACTTCGGCATGGGTGCTTTTTGCTAATTTGGTAATATGGGCTACTTCGGGTGGCCCAAGCGTATGCAATTTTATGTTAGGATATAACCTTTTCAGCTCCTTAAATAAGTTTACATAAAAATCAAGGCCAAGCCCCGGGTGGTGGCCACCTTGTAACAAAAGTTGATCGCCGCCCCAACGCAAAGTTTCATCAATTTTTTTCTTATACGTTTCAATATCAGTAATATAGGCATCGGCATGGCCGGGAATACGGTAAAAATTACAAAACTTGCAATTGGCTATACAAACATTAGTGGTGTTTACATTACGGTCAATCTGCCAAGTTACTTTGCCGTGTGGCACTTGCTTTTTGCGGAGTTCGTTTGCAACAAACATCAAATCGGTAAGTGGTGCATTTTCAAACAAAAAAACACCTTCCTCAACACTCAAAAATTCAAAATTTAAAGCCCTTTCGTACAGGTTTGCTAAATTCATAATGTATAAATAAATATGCTGATAAAATTGTTCGGTAAAAAAAGATTATTTAAAAAATATAATCCCTTTTCCGCTGAACAACCCGCAAATTTACGCCACGAAACTTGCATTTATATGAATGGTTTGGAAAGCCTGCACAAATCGTCTACCTTGTAATGATATAGAAAATAAAAATGAATAAATTAATGACTTATTGAATCTTATTTTGACCAGCAGCTAACTACAATGACTAAAAAATATTTATTACCCCTTGCTTTGCTATTGTTTGGTATGTATTGCAAAGCGCAAGAAATTATAGCTTTACCATCAGCCAAAGTATTGTCTAAATTTAAATTTGAACAACTAAACGGCGGCGTTATTTTAATACATGCCACGTTGGACAACCACAAAGATTCACTCAACTTTATTTTGGATACCGGCAGCGGCGGTATTTCAATAGATAGCAGCACCGCGGTTGAATTCAATTTAGCATCGGTGCATAGCGATAAAACCATCCGCGGTATTGGTGGTATTAGGCAGGTAGATTTTGCCATGCACCATACTTTGCATTTACCAGGTATAACCGCAGATTCTTTGGATTTTCACATCAATAATTACAGTTTGTTAGATGGAATTTATGGGATAAAAATTGACGGGATAATCGGTTACAGCCTTATTCGGCGTTACATTATTCAAATAGATTATGATTCGCAAACGCTTAAGTTTTTTTCGCCAGGTGCTTTCAAATATAACCGCGGCGGCACATTGCTACGTCCTGCATTTAACAGTTTGCCGATACAATCGGCTGATATAAAAGAAATTAGGGATATCCGCCATCGATTTTATTTAGACACGGGCGGCGGTCTTTGTTTGTTGTTGTCAAAAGATTTTACATTGGACAGTGCCATTTATCCTAAAAAGAAAAAAATGGTGGAAACGGTGGCCGAAGGGCTTGGCGGCAAAAAAGCCATGCAAATAACTACTACCAAAGAAATGCGGTTAGGGCCTTATAAATTCAAAAAAGTTCCAACTTATGTTTTTGATGATGAATATAATGTGACCAGTTACCCATCGCTTGGCGGATTGATAGGTGCTGATTTGCTGCGACATTTTAATGTTACCCTTAATTATCCGAAAAGTGAAATTCACTTGATACCCAATAGTCATTTTCGGGATGCTTTCGATTATTCGTACACTGGAATGGAATTGTATATTGATGACGGGAAGGTGTTAGTAGGCGACGTCATGAAAAATTCGCCGGCCGAAAAAGCCGGATTGAAAAGTGAGGATGAAGTTTTTTCGATTGATGGCCGTATCGGCATGACTTTTACTGCTATGAAGTCGTTGTTGCAAAACGCGAACAAAAAGATAAAACTGATTATTTTTAGGAACGGAAAACCGTACGAAATAAAAATGAAAATTGAAAGTATTGACTAATAATACAAGAAATAAGTAATTGGGTAAATAGGTTATTCTGAAACTTATCTCATTTACTTATTTACCCAATTACTTATTTATCTGCTTATGCCGTTATTTTGCGGAAAATAAATAAGATGGAGAGGTTAAAAGAGTTGTTCGACAGGAAAAAAAACAAGGTGCTAAACATGTATTGCACGGCAGGTTATCCTAAACCCGATAGTACGCTTGCCGTGATGAAGGCTTTGCAAGATAACGGTGCCGATTTAATTGAATTGGGCATGCCTTACAGCGATCCTTTGGCGGATGGACCTGTAATACAAGCTAGTGGCAATATTGCGCTGGAAGGCGGAATGACCATCAAAAAACTGTTTCAACAGCTGGAAAATTTTAGGCAGGCCATACATTTGCCTGTTTTGTTGATGGGCTACATGAACCCGGTTTTGCAATATGGGTTTGAGAAATTTTGCAAGGAAGCAGCCAGGGTTGGTGTTGACGGGTTGATTTTGCCTGATTTACCGATGTATGAATTTGATGCTGAATATGGCGACATCATCAAAAAAAATAACCTTGATTTTGTTTTTTTGGTAACGCCGGAAACGAGCGAAGAACGCATTAAAGAATTGGATAAACGCAGTACCGGTTTTTTATACGCCGTGTCTTCATCGTCCACCACTGGCACCGATAAAAATTTTGTTTCCGTTTCAACTTATTTGCAAAAGTTGGAAAACCTGCATTTAAGCAACCCGATTTTAGTTGGTTTTGGCATAAAAGACAAGCAAAGCTTTGACGATGCATGCGCCCACTCAAACGGTGCTATTATTGGAACAGCCTATATCAAAGCATTGGAAAATACCGATGATGTAACGGCTTCAACAAAGGATTTTTTACAAAAGGTATTGGGTTGATTTAGTTTATTCCTTCACCATTTCCAAACTTTCGTAACGGAAAACAGGGTACTTTTCTGGTTTGGGTTGGATGTTTAAAAACCGCTCTGGTATTGCTTTTCCTTTATAATATGAGCCGTAAAGCTTCAATACATAACCACTATCCTTTAGTTTTAAGAAACTTGCCGGAATAGTTAAATTTTTATTAGCAGGTTCAAGATATAAGCGGTCATCGGCACCGCCATCTTTTACAATGCTAAATATTTCGGCACCGTTGGTGTTACCATAATAAAATACAGTGATGCTCGATTTTTCTTTTTCCAAGGTTTTGGGAACATCGAAAATGCTGGGTCCGTCGCCCCGCGACATAAAATTGCGGCTGATTGCTAGCAAAGCAATAACAATAAAAACGATAGCTAATGTTCGTGGTAAACGCATTAAAACTTATATTTACTAAATTGATAATAAGATACTTATTTAAAAATCAATTAGCCCTTTCGCCTGTTCATTCATCAATTGCCTAATAAATTCATCCTGTATCTCACCATCGGTAAAATTTTTTTTCATGAAAGGGATGCGTACGATATTGGATAAAACGTGGCAGCCCAAGTAATGGAAAACATCCGTTAAATGGCTCAATGCATGTGCACCACCAAGTACACCATCGCTAATGCCCACAAAAGCAGCCTTTTTTTTACTGATGGAATTGGGCCAACCCAATCCATCGATAAACGTTTTTAAAACGCCGGGAAAAGAACCGTTGTATTCCGGTACAATAAACACGTATTTATCTGCAGCATCCATTTTTTCTTTATAATGATTGAAATCTTTGTTTTTGCCCATGTTTTCGTAAAGGGCGCTAAAAGCAAAATCAGATGGTAAGTTTTCAAGGGCTAAAATTTCAGCATCGGCATCGAAGCGTTGCAGTAATTGCTGGTAATATTCGGCCACTTTATAGGTCTTTGAATTTTTTCGATTGGTAGTGGCAACAATTAAAATCATGCGATAAAGATAGCGAACAATGGATAATGCAATAATTGACAATGGATAATGGAGATGACATAGATTTTGCTGTACGAGGTTTTTGCTGTACGAGGCGTCTTCGCCTCGTACTTGCTATTATATCGCCTCCGGCGATTTTTAACGAGCCAAATAAAAATGATTTTAGTTTTATGGAAAACAATCGGCCGTTTTCTCTTAACAGTAAATAAAACCTACAACTATGGCTGAAATTACTTCCAACAATCAGCAAAACGGCAAACGCAAAAAACATGCAACCCGTGTAGATCTTACACCAATGGTAGACTTAGGTTTTTTGCTCATCACATTTTTTGTATTTACCACCACCATGGGTATGCAAAAAGCAATGAAAGTGAATTTACCGAAAGATGTTGATCCGCCAAATCAACAGCCACAAAGCGGCGCATTAACCCTAATGCCAGATGCCAACAAGGTTTTTTATTACCAAGGCGATTTTGCTACAGCACAGAAAAAAGGACAAATATTATCCGCTGATTTTAACGGTGAAAATAGCATTCGGCAAGTGATTCTTTCGCTAAAAAGAAATTTAATAAAATTCAACGGCGATGATGAAAAACTGATGGTGGTAATTAAACCAACCAGCAATTGTAACCTTAAAAATACGGTTGATGTATTGGATGAAATGACGCTAAACAATGTTCGCCGCTACGCAATGGTTGATATTTCGAAAGAAGAAACACAACAAATTCCAAAATAAATTCCAGTAAGAACTTAAATCCGATAGACAAATTCCAAATCCCAATAATTTGAACATCACAAAAATATTTTATTTCAAAAATGTTGGAATTTGGAATTTTCTATTTGGAATTTATTTGAAATTATCTGGCAATCAGATCCCCATTTTCATACACACACAAAACATTCGACACATCCGGCGTTATGCAAAATTTCATATCGGCTTCTAAACCGTACATGGCCAAGCGGTGATAATGCGTAGCTTTTTGTACAAATCCCCACAAATTATCTTTTTGCATTTCGTACAAAGTAGTAGCAGTAAGGCTTGCGTCGCAAGGAATAATAAAATGTTCTTTTATCCTACTAATAACAGCACCAGCAAAAAGGGTGTCTTCCACGTTTACCAGATCCTTCCACCCTGCACAGCCTAATAATACATTTTTGCCGGAAGCAACTAAATAGTCGCATACTGCACTAATGTTTGGGAATGAGCCAGTTATAACTGTATCAGCACCTTTTGCCAAGGCCATGTGCAATAATTTTGTTCCGTTGGTGGTAGTTAATACCAAGGTTTTTCCTTCAATAAAGCTGCGTGGATATTCTAACGGAGAATTGCCATGTTTTAATCCGGGGATTACTTTTCCGTCCCTTTCACCTGCGGTAATGCCGCCGGTAAGTACGCCGGTAGCAATACATTTTTCAACAGAATCAACCGGAATTATTTTAGCGGCACCATTGTGCAAAGCTGCGGCAATGGTACTTGTGGCACGAAAAACATCAATAACTACCACCACGGTATGTTGCAAATCATAAAGATTCAAAAGCGCTGGCGATAGGCAAGTATGTAAAGCGGGAAGTGGCAAAATATATTGGTTTTAATTAGAAAATTGAATTTGAATAGGCCGCAATTTAAAGGAACATTTTTTGAACCACAAAGGCAGAAAGTAAAAAGAAGGTATACAAAGTAATTTTGTGTTTTCCTTTTTATTGGTTAACGTTAATTCACAAGTAGTTTTTTCCAATCTTCACCTTCAGCAAACTGCTTAATGGTAGCATTGCGTAGCGTTAAAAAATGATGTAAATAATGCTTCATAAAAACGACATCCATCAATTTCCCCAGCAAACCAAACGGACTTTCAAACGCCAAAATATCCATCATTTCTGTGCCTTCGGCAATGGTTTTAAAGTGATGTTGATGTTGGAATGATTTAAAATCACCTGCTATCATTTCATCTTTAAAATAAGTAGGCGATTCAATGGCGGTAATTTTTACCGTCATTTTTCTTTTTTTGAAAAGATGGAACGCTTGCCAGGTAACGGTTTCATTTAAATTGATTAAGCCGGTTGTAATACCGGCAACGGCTTCCTCGTTGGTGGAAGCCGTTGAAATTTTATGTAAATCGATACTTCTGCTTAAATCAAAAACCCGCTGGACTGGAGCTTTGATGATGGTGGTAATTTGGAGGATGGACATTAAATAATAGAAGAAAGCGCAACTACTTGAAGATTTGGAATACCAATAAAATCTTTTTCATTGTTTGTAAATAATGGATAATCATAATGCAATGCAGTTGCTGCAATTATTGAATCGCCCAGCGACATTTTCTTTGATTGCCGAATTTCAACAGCAGCTGCAATAACCTCATCATCAATGGCAACAATAACAGCAAGCGATAATAACTGATTTATGTTTTCTTTTTCTTTTTCGGTTATTTTATGATATCCTAAAGTTTCTACCAAAGAAATTTGACTACATAAAACGAGTTTACCCATCAAATAATTTATTATAACTGGATTTCCAGAATTTGCTCCATAAATAATAATGTTGCTATCAATAACCATTAGTCATCTTCCCTCCCAAACAATACTTTGTCTTTTCTGGTTTCCCTTTGCCACTCTGAAGCGTCGCCAAAACTTGTTAATCCACCATTTGCGGCAACATATTCCATCATTTTTGCAATGGCAGTACCGTTTGTAATATTAAATTTGGCCATCATCCGTATAGCCTCGGGCGTATAAGAAACATGTATTTTATTTTCCCTTGCAACCTTTCTCAGCTCTTCAAGTTGTGGTAATTTATCCGTATCAATTGTCAGTGTCGTCATAACATCAATTTTACCAAAGTTAAAACAATTCAATTTAAAGCATTTTTAATAAAATGCTCGATATGAAGCTAATTGGATTTTAAAATTTCCTTATTGAAATTTAACTAAATGGCATTTTTACCACTTTCGCTTTTACCAATTTGCCCCTAACATCCACAAAAATTTCTGCATCGATATGTGAAAATGGCGTGCTAACGTAGCCCATGCCAATTGCTTTGTTTAAACTCGGCGCTTGTGTGCCACTGGTAACCTGGCCGATAAGATTGCCATCGGCATCTTTAATTTCGTGGTGGTGACGCGGAATGCCTCGGTCAACCATTTCGAAACCAACCAATTTTTTGGTAACGCCTTCCGCTTTTTGCTGCTGTAAAAATTCGCTGTTGGTAAATGGTTTAGTGAACTTTGTGATCCAACCCAATCCCGCTTCGAACGGCGAAGTAGTATCGTCAATATCATTTCCATACAAGCAATAACCCATTTCTAAACGAAGCGTATCCCTTGCGGCAAGTCCGATTGGTTTTAATCCTTGTGGTGTGCCAATTTCAAAAATGGCATCCCAAATTTTGGTGGCGTTATCGCCGGCATCTTCAAAATAAATTTCAACACCACCGCTGCCTGTGTAACCCGTAGCGCTGATGATAACGTTTGGCACGCCAGCAAAAGTGCCACGTACAAATGTGTAATATTTAAGGTTCATAATGTCCACATCTACAAGTGGTTGCAAAATTTTACAGGCATTCGGTCCTTGGATGGCCAGCAAACAGGTTTTATCGCTAATGTTGTGCATCTCCACATTTTTATCATTAAAGCTGTTGATCCAATCCCAATCTTTTTCAATATTACTGGCATTTACCACTAACAAATAGCTTTTATTTTCCTCCAAACAATACACAATTAGATCGTCTACAATGCCGCCCGTTTTGTTGGGTAGGCAACTATATTGTGCCTTTCCGTTGGTTAATTTGCTGGCATCGTTGCTGGTAACGCGTTGTATTAAATCAAGGGCATTTTCACCTTTTAAAATAAATTCGCCCATGTGGCTAACATCAAAAACGCCGGCGTTGTTGCGAACCGCGGCATGTTCATCGTTAATACCGCTATAACTAATAGGCATATTATAACCTGCAAACTCGGCCATTTTGGCTTTTAATGCTATATGTTTTTCGGTAAAAGGCGTATTTTTCATAGAAATTTATTTAGTGGTAAAAATAGGGGAAACGTGAAAAGCAAGAAGTGAAACGTGAAAAACAACCATAAAAATTAGGCATTTATTTTAAGGTTTTTACGTTTGCCTTTTCACGTCTCACGTTTTAATTTCTTGGCATAATTCCACTAACACGCCATTGGTATTTTTGGGGTGAAGAAAACAAACGAGTTTATTGTCTGCGCCCAATTTTGGTGCATCATTCAATAAAATGAAACCAGCTTTTTTTAATCTTTCCATTTCGTTTATAATATCATCCGTTTCAAAAGCAATGTGGTGCATACCTTCCCCTTTTTTGGCAATAAATTTTGCAATTAAACCATCGGCGTCCAAGCTTTCCAATAATTCAATTTTTGTATCACCTTGCCTAAAAAAAGCAGTGTTTACATTTTCGCTTTCCACAATTTCGGTTTTGTAGCAAGGCGAATTGAGCAATGCTTCAAACAAAGGGATACTGTTTGATAATCGATTGACTGCTATGCCTATATGTTCAACTTTTTGCATGTTCAGGTAGTTAGATGTTGCTACTTTGTAGTTTAGACAAAGCCTTGAATGATGTTGGCGAATTATTAATTATCCATTATTAAATTATCCATTAATTATGGCAGTTGCTTCTATTTCGATTATCAGCCTTGGGTCAATCAAAGCTTTTACTTCCACCAATGTTGATACTGGTTTGATGGTTATAAAAACTTCGCCGTGTGCTTTGCCAAATTGCTCCCATTTAGCAATATCGGTTACAAAAGCACGGGTGCGAACAATATGCTGTAATCCAGCACCAGCCTCAATCAGCGCTTTTTCTATTTTTTGTAAAACAAATGCCGTTTGTACATATAAATCGTTTTCGCCCACCACATTTCCGGCCTCATCTACCGCCGTGGTTCCGGCTACTTCTATCACATTTCCTACCCGCACCGCACGGCTATAACCAACAATATCTTCCCATTTTGAGCCACTTGAAATATTTATTCTTTTCATTGCTACAGATTTATAGAATTGCCACTAATTCACAGAATTGCCACTGATTCACAGATTAAACACAGAAATACTTGTTAAAGACTTGTTTAATGCAAACTGTCGCTAGCAGTAAATTTTAAAAAAATATTCTGTGTTTAATCTGTGGCGATCAACTATTTAAATAAGGATTTCCAAATCGTTCATTTCCAATAGTTGTTACGCCGCCGTGGCCGCTAAAAACTCTAGTGCTGTCAGGCAAGGTAAGCAATTGATTTTCAATACTTTCAATCAACACTTGATGATTACCGCCGGGCAAGTCGGTTCGGCCAATGCTACCTTTAAACAACACATCGCCACCAATAACAAAACCTTGCGTTTCACAATAAAAACAAACATGGCCTGGAGAATGGCCAGGCGTAAACAATACTTTTAAAATATCGTAACCTAATTTTATTTCTTGGTTTGGTTGTAATAATTCAATTGGCCCCTTGTAATTTTCGAAAGGCATCCCCCACATATCTCCAGCCATTTCGGCCATTTCCATCACCATTTTTTCATTGGCATGAAAATGAGGAGTTAAGCCATATTTTTCAGCAACAAACTTTTCACCAAACACATGGTCTAAGTGGCAATGCGTATTAAGCAATAATTTGGGCGTTAATAAATTTTCATCAATAAAATCAGCTAATTCGCTTTTTTCGCTGGGGTGATAGCAGCCGGGGTCGATAATAATACCATCCTTATCATCGTTCCAAAGTACATAAGTGTTTTCTTCGATAGGGCTAAACGTAAAAGATTGAATATAAAACATGTAAAACGGTTTAAGATATTTTATACAAATTTCTCGTTTTCGAGATAACCTTTGCCCGATAATTTCAACATGCAAACACTTCACACTTAATTATTGCTTTTTTTAAAGTAAAATTTGCAAGTTTAATCGTTTATCATTTTTTAAAATATAGTGAAGTAATGGCTTTTCGTAAAACATCCTTTTCCTTTTTATTATGTATTGTTTTTCTTTTCTCCATAAAAAAAGATATTGCACAAAGTGCTTCCCGCAAAAAACACGACTCGCTATTGGCAGAAATGAAGAGCGATACGATTGTGCCATTTTTAGTGAACAAAGTAAAATCGTACACGCTAACAATTGATCGTGACAACTCGTTTGTGCGCAGAAAAATAAACCTTTCAAATGTTACCAAAGCATTGCCAGACATTGAGAAACGGTTAAAAACATTTAAAGATAGATTGGCAAAAAGCGGCAGGCCGTGGAACCTTCGCGGATTGAACAGCGCTGTGATTCTTTTAAAAGAAACGTCTGAAAAATTAACATCATATCAATCCAATTTAGACAATTACAGCAAACAGCTTACACAAAATAACAACGATGTAAAAATTATTATTAACGATCCGATTTTAGAAGCCCATGTGCCCGACTCGGTGCTTCAATCGCAATTGAGCGATGTTAGCAATGAAGTTTTTCAACTGGATACTTTGCAACAACGTACCATAAGCCAAGTAAACTTAATGCGGAACAGAGTTTCGGTTGCTTTATTGCAGGCAAACGACGTTATTTCTGACATGACCTACCAAACAATTGCGCTAAAAACAGCGATGTGGCAAGAAGAAGAACCGCCGTTGTTTGCTGCAAATGCAGCAGATTATCGCCGGCCTTTGGGCGCTATTATGTTGGAAGCTTTACAACGGTCGGTTAAAATTATTTCTATTTATGTGAACGATAAATGGGACGTGGTTTCGCTTTGCTTGCTGTTGTTTATTTTTATTACGGCTTGGTGTTTATCTAACATGCGGCGCATAAAAAGGACGGAAAACGCAAACGATATTTTGCAACAAGTTATTTTTTTTAAACGAAGTGTGTTGATTGGTTGCTTAATGGGTTTGTTTACTTATGCACCATTTTTGTTTGCCAATCCAACTATGTCGTTTTTGCATGTTATGGAGTTTTTGAGGATTGCGACACTAAGTTTTTTATTGTTTCCTTACCTTACAAAACAGTCAAAGTTAATCTGGTTCTTGCTTTGCGCCCTTTGGATATATTATGCGTTAGACGATGTCTTACTAGAATCTGCCTTTGGCGAACGCTGGCTGCTTTTTGTGGCAGATTTGGTTTTAATTGCTGTTTGCATTAAATTAATCAGCACAAAAAATCCATATTTTGTGGTTATGGAAGAATCTTCAGCCAGCAAAGCGCTGATTATTTTTACGTTGGCGCAAGTGGTATTGTCGGTTGTTTTTGATTTAACGGGAAGAACTTCGTTAGCCAAAATTTTTGGCATAAGCGCTATACAATGTTTAATGTTAGGGTTAGCATTGAAAGTTTTTTGCACCATGGTGTTGGAGGCAATTTTTATACAATCGGAAGCCTATCAAGAAAGTCGTTTTTCTGAATTTATCAATTACAAAGAATTGCAGCACCGCTTTAAAAAGGTGTTATGGGTGCTGGCCATTGCGGTTTGGCTGGTTTCTTTAATCAGAAACTTGGCATTGTATGATTTGTTTACCACCTTAATGGGCATCTTTTTTAGCCAAGAAAGAAACATTGGCAGCATGACGTTTACTTTCCAAAGCGTAGCGGTATTTTTTGTAATTATTTGGATTTCAACGGTTATCTCAAAATTTATCAATTTCTTTTTTGCACACGATGCGGCAAAATCGACCGGCAAAAGAAGTTCGTTAGGCTCTATGTTGTTGTTAATACGATTGGCGGTTTGGGCACTTGGTTTTTTTATAGCCATTGCCGCAGCGGGCATTCCGCTTGATAAACTAAGCATTATGATTGGCGCATTGAGTGTGGGCATAGGTTTTGGATTACAAAACATTGTGAACAATTTGGTGTCGGGCGTAATTATTGCCTTTGAACAACCCATACAAGTGGGCGACCAAATTGAAATTGGCAACAAAGCCGGTACGGTAAAAGAAATTGGTGTGCGCAGCAGCACAATAAAAAGTGGCGATGGCGCCGATATAATTATTCCAAACGGTGATTTATTGTCGCAACATTTGATAAATTGGACGATGCAAAACCGCAATAAACGCGTTGAATTTATTATCGGTGTTCCTTATAATTCTAACGTGCCGATGGTAAAAACATTGATACAAGAAGTGTTGGAAAAAAATGAAAATATTTTACATGCGCCGGCACCGGTAATTATTGTACAAGCGTTTGCGGAAAAATCTATTGATGTGCGAATTATGTTTTGGGTGCCAGATTTATCGACTGCGGGCAGTTTGCGCAGCGCCGCCATGATTGAAATATTTGAGGCACTAATGGCTGCTGGTGTCGATTTGCCTGCGCCGCCGAAAAGCTGAGCTGAATTTTGCAGTTAAAATGGTAATAACAACTTGCATTTTTTTACTTTTTACTTGTCCTGAATCAATACCTGTTGCTCTACACATTTGCCAGTCTCATAAATAATATCTGCTAAAGGTTTTAATTCGGAGTAATCTTTAAAATTATTGTTCCTGTATTTTTGATATTGTACATCAAACAATTTTTTGTTGGCATATTTATCAAACAATACTGCTAAATTATTGGGCAAAAAATAAGATGCACGTTCACCCAAATGTTTTTTTATTTCGTGCAAATAAATATGCATGCCCGCTAAATCGAAATCACCAAAATGCAAGTATTTATTAGAAATTGAAACAAGCCATTTAATTAAATCACCACTTTGTGGATAACGGCTTACAAATAAATAATCTGCATCGTCAAACAAATATGCTTGCGCATTTAAATTAATAAAATTGCCTGCATTTTCTATGCCGACGATTATTACATTTTTAGATACGATAAAGTTTTTGTAACTGCTTATAAAACAATGTGTTCCAAGCGGCATTGGCAATTGAATTGCTTGGCCATTTATTGATGTATCGATTGGTTGAATACTATTAACCAAAAAGCCAGTAATATTTCGGATTGATTTTATTTTACTATTACTTGCATGTTTTGACGCATCAACAACAGTTGCATGTCCATTTTGTAATAATAAAATATATTCTGTTAAGTTATTTATGCCAAATTTATGTTTTAAATAGTTGGTTAATTGATGTTTATCAACAATTGAAACCATTTTTTTATTCCGGCCAAATAATTTTATTTGAAGAATTTGATCAAGAATAAATAGTTCAATTTCTCTTTTATTAAACAAAGAAAATGCAAGGAGATTTCCTTGCATTAAACTATTTAATTGCTGTGCAAATTTTAAAGAGATTTTCATATAAATGAAATTGCAAACTAAAGTAATACATAATAATTATTTATAAGCGAATTTTGAATTTAAGTCCGTCATCTACCATCCGCTAACCGTCATCTAAAGTTATCCAACCTTACTTACAATCCGTGTAATCCTCGTCATCCGTTTTTCATCTTTACTTAATTTATAAATGTGTTTATAAGCCAGTGCATCATTTTCTGTGGGGCTGCCATTAATCAATAAAATATTCCGATCGTTGGCAAATTGTAAAATGCCACGCACATTGTTTGGGTGCAATTTTCCAATTTCATCCATCATGCAATGCAACCGGAAATCCTTGAATTTGTTACGGCTAGCACTTTCTTTAAACACATTTAGCAACATAATATTGATCATGGCTTTTACCAAAATATCTGTGCCTTCGCTACCCACATTTGTTACTTTTTCTACCCAACCGGTATCGTTTTGGTTTTCAATAATGCGGAATTGCAGTTCAAAGCTATCGCTCAAGAAAATAATATCCTGCCGATATTCACGCATTTCTTTTAATAACGAATTGAGTAATTGGATTGCTTCTTTATTTTTTTGTTCCTGGTTACTGCTGCTAAATAAATTAAATTCTCCAATATCGTGTTGGTTTTCATCGGCAAATATTTTGATGCGCTTTAATACCTGCACAATTTTATTGGCGCTGTCTTTTAGTTGCATTTCAATTAAACTAATAGCACCCACAAAATTCTTTTCCCTAAAATCTTTATTTATGTTGCTGATGATTTTTTGGATATCGCCTTCGCGGCCCATTAATTCACCAGCATCTTTACTCAAGCTGCGCAATGCATCTGCATATTTTTGATTGACACGTTTTTCAAATTCGCTGATGCGGTCATCATCCACAAATGAATTTAATTCCCTTGCAAAATTTAAATAACTACTATATTCCGCAAATTGTGTTGGAAAGCCAAATGTATTTTCTGCTTTAAATAATCCGGTAAATTGATTGATGGCTTTTCTTAAATCTTCTTCCCTATTTACACGTTCATTTTTGTTATTGTGTAATTTATCTTTTAATGTGCGGATGTCTTCCGTAGCAGTAAAATTGCCCGGATTCTCAATTAATTCAGCCAACTCCGCATACACAGGCGTCGGGCGGAAACGTTCATATTCTTTTAATTGTTCGTTATTATCTTTTATCGCAAATTCAATTGTTTTTAATTGCAGTTCTTGTTCATCTAACGCAATTAAAACTTTAGCTGTATCGTTTTTATGCTTTTCATCAGCCGCATTTAATTTATCGTCAATTATTTGTTTATCGCTTTTAAAGTCTTCAATTTTATCAATTAATTCTTTTTTATCTTTTCTATATTCAGTTGCCAAATCACGGTTGTCATCAATAAATTTTAATTCATTTTCTATTTCGGCAATACGGGTTTCAACTTGTTTTAATTTGTCGGTATCTAATCCTTTTCCTTTAAGCGTAGCTTCTTTTTCCAGTTCAATTTGAAGCTTTTTTTGCTGCCAATTATTTTTATACAATTCATACTCAGCTTGCAATTCAGCTATTTGAGTTGCTTCTTCTTTTTGTAAAGCGTCGATGCGTTTTTGCTTGTCTTTTAATTTGGCGGCTTGTTTTTTATTGTAATCCTCAATCAAATCATTTCTCTTTTTTTGGTGAACTTCCAGTTCATCTACCAAAATAGAAATATGTTTTTTTATATTGGTAATATCAGCTTCTTTTGTTTCTTCAGCTTTGCGCAACCATTCATCCTTTTTTACATCAATTGCTTTTATCTGAAATTTTAATTGATCGGCTTTATATTCTTTTTCTTTTAAACTATTTTTTAGCGCATTTATTTGCGGTTGATATTTGCGCCTTAATTTGTCCTTTTCTTCTTCGTGCAGTTTTTCCGTTTGGTTCCAAACTTTACGGGTTTGTTGCCATTTATCATCCAGCGCATTTTTTTGGCGTACTAATGCGTCTGGTTTAAATTGCATGGCAGGCAAAGCCTCTAAATCAATATTTATTCCGAAGAAATTACCATTATTATTATTGGCTGGTTCTAATTGCTGATTTAATAAAATATGTTCAGCAGCAACTTTGCCGATGGTATTTTCCCAACCTTTTTTATGCTCATTTAACCATTCAAAAAACGATCCTTTTACAGCAGCTAATTTGTCGGTAATTACTTTAATATCTTTTACAAAATTCGCAACATCTAATTCGTATTGCTGCTTTTTAAATTGAATATCTTTTTCAGCTAATTCTGTTTTCTGGCCCCATTCATTTTGTAATTGCTCAACATCTTTTAGCGATAATTTTATTTCAGATTGCTGCTCAATTATTTGTTGTTTGGAATGGTGTTGCTGTTGTTGTAACTCTTGTAATTCAGCCTCGTAATATTTTTTTTGTTTGATGGAGTGCAATTCTTTTTCCAACTCGTTTTTTTGCTGGCGAAGGTTATCGGTTTGTTCTTGCCAAACATCGATGCTTTCTTGCCTTTGTTGTTGCCATTGTGTGTTCCATTTTGCCCACTGCAATTCAATTTCTTCCTTTTTTTGGATAGTAATTAATTGCAACTTAGTTTGATTTTCCCGAAGTGAAGTTTGTGCGTTAGCCAATTCTGTTTCCAAGCTTTGGAAGCGTACCGAAAATTGTGCATCCAAACTTTCGAATTTAGCCGTCAAATTACGTCTTTCTGTCTCGGTTTGTTTGCGTTGTTGCTCTATTTCTTTACGGTTTTCAACGCGTTGTAAAATGCTGTCAATATTCCTTTCTTCGTATTTTTTTTGTAGGGTACGGGCCGATTTTAATTTATCATCTAACACACCAGCTTCGTTTAGCCATTTGCGTTTTTTCTCTTCGTGCAAGGCTTGCAAACTTTGGATTTTTGCTTTCAATCCATCCCTTTTTTGCAACAAAACTTCTTGTTCCTGCTGCTGTATCCGTAAATGTTTATTGGCTGAAAGTAAGGCTGCGCCTAAATGATAGGCCAATTGTTGCTTTTGCGCATCCAATTGCATGCAGGTGTCGTAATGCTCGGCAACTTGTTTTATTTTCTTGGCCGTTCCTTCTTTTCTAAACTCAACAATATCGTTGTATTCGGTTTCAAAACTGCGTAAGTGGCGGCTTTCCCAAACCCTTAAATCGATGGTAAAAGGATCATCGCCCAGCGAATCAATAATGGTTTGTTTAATAAAATCAGCACTTAAACTACTGTTCAAAAACACGTTTTGGATGGTGCGTGGAATATTGCCGTAGCTCTTACTTTCCAGCAAGCCAAACTGCCTAAATTTTGGCATGCTTTGCGTGTTGCCGTATAAAATATTCCGATAGTCTTCATAACGATCTACCTGCGTGCTGTAACCGATTTTTTGTTTATCGAGTTGCTCTCTTATTTTAGCCCAGTTATCGGGTTGTTTGCCAGCAGGCAGCATCCATTTTTTGTCGTAAGCGCTTTCCACAAAACGATAGCAAACCTTGCCCATGTTGCGGTATAAAATAATGCAAAACGGTTTAAATTCATGGCTTACTTCGTACACCATAAATGAGTTGCCGTAGCCAAAATAGTAATCGCTAAAAGGTTTCTTTTCTTTGCTAATCCCCAAGCGTTGTGTATCGGCATTATAAAAGAAAAGGATGCAACGTAAAATAGTGCTTTTACCCACGCCTTGTGTGCCAATAAAATGCACGTTCCCATTTAATTCAACCTCGGCATAGGGAACGTTAGCGCTATTTATTAAAATTATTTTATTTAAATTTCTCATTGTGTTTTAATCAATTCAAACCAAAATGTTTATTTGATTTGGTGTTTTGCCGTCCGTTTTCATCGGGCTTTGCCCGATGCTATTATATGTCGTCCCTTTGGGACTTTTTATTTCAAAATTTAATTATTTAACTCCTAATTTTTAGTACAACATTTAATTATAAAACAATTTGAAATAATTAAGTGAAGTTTAAATTGTTGGAATTTCGATTTTTTTATTGGGATTTAATTGGGATTACCCCTCTTGCACCACCTGAATCTTCATAATTAATTGCTCCAAATAATGAAAGGAAGATGAAACCTTATAAGCTTCTTCTAATTCATTTTCCAATTCAGCGTAGCTGTCGCTTACCAAATCTTTAACCAATCTTTTAACCCGTTCTTGATAACTGCCTTCGCCGGTTGTTTTGCGCATGGTTTCTAATTTGTTTTTTAATCTTACATCCACTTTGCATTGCTCCGCAATGGCGGCTGGCGTAAAACGAAAACCAGAAGAAAAAGCGGCATCATAAGTTTTAAAAAAATCAACCACATCAATCCAGCGGAAAGCTTGTTCCACCTTACGTTCTAGATCGCTTTTGTTTTCTTTTCTGCTGAAATAAAAATACTCGTTGCCCTTTTGCAATTGCAAGCCAATATGTTCAAAATATTCGTTTAAGTCTTCAAAGTTTTCTTCGGTCACATTATATAGCATGCGCATGTCGGCGTCAATGCTATTGCTGCTAATAAATTGGCCTTTGCTTAAAATGTCGAATATGCGTTGTGTTTGTGGTACCATAAAAAGTAATTAGTCGTTAGTACTTAGTCGTTAGATTTTTAATAGTTTTACTTGAAGTTGAGAAGTTAGAAGGCAAGAAGATTATAATTTAAGTCCGCCATCCACCAACCGTCATCCGTCATCTATTCAGGTAAAACCAATGCATATTCCACTTCATTATTATATATCCTAAATTCATCGGTTATATTTAATTCATCTTCAAACAATGAAATAATGGTGCAATACATGGTAATTTTTTCGTTTAAATCCATTGGCCGCGGATAATTATAATTCATCACAAAATCAAACAAATGATTTCGGCCAGCTTTAAAACTATCTTTAATCGTACGTGGATCTACATAAATTTCTTGTTCTTCGTGTGTGTCAATATCATCGCTGCTTAATGCGGCGGCCAACAATAAATTGCCTTGACTTTTACGTTTTAAGCGTTGGTTTACTTTTTTGATGCTGTCGAACACATCGTCCTGCTCCATTTTTTCCAAGCTTAATCGTATTTGCATACTTGGCGAGGGCAACAAACAAAGTGCATTTTCAGCCGCTAAAACTTCTTCAATATTACTACGGTTGCGGAGTTCAAATTGGTCTTTTAAATGCTTTACGTGGTGCAAATGTTCCACCAAAGCACTTTGTTCCTTAATCTTATTGAGATAATAAATAATTTGTGTTTGTATTTCGAGAAGATTGTGTTGAGCTTCTTTTAATTGCTTTTTTACGGTTACCAAAATGCGCTGCAATTCTTCGTCCGTGGCCGATTTAAAAAAGAGTTTTTCCTCTTCTTCCATCAAATGATAGAGTTGGTGGATGAGCGATTGGATGTCGCCACGTTTATCGTCGTACACTTCCAGCTTCTTTTTTTTGATGCTAAAAGTGGGCTCCGATTTGTACACGTGTTCGATGTTTCGACTCAGTTCCAAGATATTGCGTAGCACGGTAACGCCCATTTTCCTGAAGTCGCTTTTGATGCGTTTCATGTAACCTTCGCGGCGGGTGCTGTGGCCTTCCTCCATAAAATAAAAGATGTTCTCTTTTACGGCCTTTATGTTTTCTTGGATGTAAGTGGTGTTGATGTCTTCGTTTACCGACAAAATGCTTTCGAAAAAGTCGAGCAAACGGTCTTCCAGTTCCACCAGCGGGCCGTTTTGGAGCAGTAAACTATAATCGAATAAACGGCTGATGCGGTCAAAATCATCATCGGCCAAGCGAAGAATATCGTCGGCACGCACTTGCAACCGGCGTTTTTCAAACAGTTCGTTCAGCACGTCCCGTTCGCGGTACAGCAGGTTGATGAGTTCTTTTATGGAGGTAAAATGTAGCATTTTTAAAGGGGGTGCAAATTTAGTGGGTTTTGAGTTGGTATCGCCGGAGGCGATAGAATAAGCCTACGAAGCGAGGACGCTTCGTAGAGCAAGAGAATTTTTTTGCTATTGCAGCGTTTGTGAAAATGGAGAAACCCTGACAGGGCAAAAATACAAGCCCTGTCAGGTTTTTGAAGCAGATAAAGCGAAACATTGCGGCTTGCAATAAAGCTGATGCCATGAAAAACCCTACTTGATCCGCCTCAGGCGGACGCACAAAAGCCCAATTCCTGCTGCTAAAAGATAGTCTTCCCAAAACTTAAAACCGTAGGTAAATTGGTTAATATGGTAATGTAATGGCACGGTTTTATATTAGATTTTTATTTCTATCTTGCTTATAATCAGTATAATATTTAGTTAAAGCAAATTAATAAGTGCTTAATTTCATTTTTTTCATAAATATTTGATGGAAACAATCTCCATGAAAAAAATAATTTTACCCCTTTTTACAGTGTTTTTTATTTGCTTTTGTGCTAGTGCACAGTTTAAAGCCGGCGATGTGTTGTTGGGCGGCAATTTATCGTTCGGCACAACCAGCGCAACACCTAGTGCCAGTAACGGTTACACCAATAATAGTGCAATTAGTATTAACCCAACAGTTGGTGTTTTTAAAAGCGAAAAGACCGTTTATTCTTTTGGGATAATTTATGGCCACAGTTCGAATAATTTTTTAACAACAACATATGGCGTAGAAAAAGCTACCGGCAATAATTATGGATTAAATATTTCAAAGCAATGTTTTAAGCCGATAGCTAAAAACGTTTATTTCACATTTGCTGGTACAATTACTGGTATTTATTACGACAATAAAATTACGTACGATCAAAATGCGATGTATGAAACCGACAAAAGTGCCGTTTTTTCTTTTGGTATGTCGCCGGGCATCAGTTATAAATTGAGTAAAAGATTGCTGGTTGACGTTATTATACCCAACGTATTAGCTATTGATTATAGTGCCGGTACACATCATTATGTGACATCTAATGCTGTTGATAACAAAGCGACACGCAATTCATTTGGGTTTTCATCTACATTAAATAATAATTTATTTAACGACTTGTTGATTGGGTTTAGGGTTTTGTTGGGGAAATAATATTTTAGGATTACCAACCTGTTACCAATAATTTTTTTGCTGCTTTTACCGAGCATTTTTGATATTTGGCATACGCTTCCGCAGCTTTTTGTCTTATAATGTCGGTAGATTGTTTTGCCAACCATGCATTTAAGGCGTCGTGTAAGGTGTAGGCTTCGGGTGCCATCAAACCAGTGCTCCACACAAGCGGTGTGGCATTGGTTTGTTTAATAAAGGGAGCGAAATAGGATTTGCTGACACAGGCAAGAATGATGGTTTCCCGTTTCAACGTATCCTGTGCAGTGTATTTTTCGGTTAACCTAAAATCCATCAATCCATCATGACCGATATAGGCTAACAAATCGGCACTACCTCCGATAGTTATTTTCTTTCCATCATCCATTTTTAATTCTTCTGTGCCGTTGCCCGAACAGGCCAATAAAAAAGCTTGAGTACATTGTTTAATAAATTGGCCGTCGTAGGCATCTGCCACCAACCAAGCGTTGGTACTTTTATTTTTAAAAATGCAACGTTCCAATATGTGCGCCTGCGGCGAAGGGATTGTTTTTATCAATTGCCACGAAGCGCTTTTTTTAAAATAGGTTTTGATGCCTAAATCGCAGCCCCAATAAAGATTGTTGAAAGGATCTTGTCCATTACCGATTTTTGCCGGTACGGGAACAATGCCTTGATATTTATTATCGCAAAGCGCCACAAAAACATGGATGGTTTTTTGCTCCGCAATGCGGTGATGTGCTATTGTTTTTAAGATGTTGGCTGTTTGTGCTTTCGAATAGTAAGCAAACAAAAGGCAGAGACTTAAAAGCGGGATACGCATGAACGTTATTTTGAAGTAAGATGTACCAATGCCTATTTTCCACAATTCAATGCGATACTTCTAAATGGCCCAGCCCAAAAGAAATATTTAAATTTGGTGGGCTGTAAATTGTTTAAGTATTTACGGTTTTACTAATCCAGACATATTCATGAAAGTCATTTATTCTATTAAAATTGCATTTGTCATTACGCTAGGCATATTTTCATGCCAACTTTATGCCCAGCAATTATATTATCCTGATTCGGTTTGGCAAACAAAAAAGCCAACAGAACTAAAATTGAACGCCAGTATAATTGACAGCGCCGTAAATTTTGCCATCCAAAACGAAGTGAAAATTGATTATGATTTGAGGATTGCCAATTTAAAATCGTATGCACGGGAACCGGATTACAAATTGCTGGGGCCAACCAAGCAAAGGGGTAAACCTGCCGGTATTATTTTAAAAAATGGCTATATCGTGGCACAATGGGGTGATATTAATCGGGTTGATATGACTTTTAGCGTTACGAAAAGTTACCTCTCGACAGTAGCTGGGTTAGCAGTGGATAATCATTTGATTCACAGCATTGATGACCACGTAAACCAATATGTTTGGGATGATAAATTTGAAGGTGAACACAATTCAAAAATCACTTGGCGACATTTATTAACGCAATCCTCTGATTGGAGCGGTTGTCTTTTTGATGTATACGATTGGGCCGACCGTCCGCCAAAAGAAGGTGGCATCGACGATTGGAAAAACAGGAAATTAAACGAACCTGGCACTGTGTTTAAATACAATGATGTGCGGGTTAATTTATTGGCCTATTCGTTATTACAAGTTTGGCGCAAGCCGTTGCCGGTAATTTTAAAGGATAAAATAATGGATCCGATTGGCGCTTCTACCACTTGGCGCTGGTACGGTTACGACAATGCATTTGTGAATATGGATGGAACAATGGTGCAATCAGTAAGTGGTGGCGGCCATCACGGTGGTGGATTGTTTATCAATACTTTAGACCAAGCAAGATTTGGGTTATTGTTTTTAAGAAAAGGCAAATGGAAAAACCAGCAATTGATTTCCGAACAATGGGTAAATTCCGTTGGTCAGCCATCGGCAGCCAATAAATCGTATGGTTTTATGTGGTGGACGAACCAAGCAAATGATTTGGGCGGCGGTTCAAAAAATATTTATTATGCCAACGGCTTTGGGGGCAATTATATTGTGATTGATAATGAACACGATTTGGTATTAATTGTTCGCTGGTTGGAGCCGGCAAAATTGGGCGAATTTGTGAGGTTGGCGTTGAGTGCGGTGGAAAAATAGGTAAGGTTAAATTATTTCATCTTTAAACAATAGCCATTTCTTAAAAATAGACTACAATTTTAAAGGATTTATTAAGCTATGATGCATGTCTTCGGTATATAATATGGAACATTGTGCAGCTAGAGCGCTAGCTATAATGATGGAATCAAACAATTGAAAATCATATTTTACAATAAGCAATTCGGCATGTTGCAAAATTTCTTGTGTAGTGGGAATAATGATACAATATCCAATAGCTTCACGACATTTTTGTAAAATTTCAAGTTTGGACAGTTTAAGCAATCGTTTGCTTACGTTCAAAAACTCACTAATAACTTGTGCTGGAATAAAAGGGTTGGATAAAATTAAAGTATCTGCTTTTTCTCTCTTTAAAATATCATTTGCATCAAACAAATATATTAGCACATTTGTGTCAAGCGCTATCTTATTCATATTCGTTTGCTTCGTCTCGATTGAAAACAAAATTGCTTAAATCAACCCTGCAATCTGCAAATAAATCACTCGGTTTTTTAGTTTTAGGCAATGGTTTTATCTCTGATTCAATCCATTCTTTATCGTACACAATAGTTACACTTTTACCAATCCATTCATCTGGAATAGTAAGCGCATAAATATTTTCTGTTGGTATTATTGTTTGCCGAATCATTGAAGCCGTTTTTACAAATTTACTATAAAGTTTTGTTTGCCACAAATACACCAAATCAATACAATTTAAATTGTATTGATTTGGTGTATTTGTAATAAATTTCACTATTCCACAATCCTCAATTTCGCATAATTCAGCATAATTTTTTTTTCGCCGTTTTGTTCGAAAACGACCGTTGCTACTGGATTGTGGGCGCTGCCTTCGGTTAGTTTTACAATACCGAAACCAAACTTTTGGTGCTCCACCTTTTGGCCCACTTGTAAGCCGCTCGTATCGCTTGGCACAAAATCGGGAGCGGGTGTATGAACCACTTC